>NZ_JPGL01000090.1 GCF_000732615.1 Burkholderia paludis | reverse complement strand
CGCTTGCCCGCACCCAGATTACCCAACCCCGCGCCGCCGGGCACACCGGGAACGAACGTGCCTTTTCCGTCGAATTCAATCGAGATGGTCAGTTCGGTGCCAATCAGCTTGTCCGCCTGGATCCGTTCGCGCGCCGCATAGACGGGCAGCGTCGGCATGCTCAAGGTCTTGAGTTCCAGCGTGAATTCGGAAAGCTCGCCGAGCGCTTCGTTACCCCGAAGCTTGATCGGCAGGAGAATCGCGTCTCCAGCGACCTCTGGCAACGCCATACCCTTGATCGACACGACACGGGACTGCGTGGGTAAGTACATGAATTCCTCGTCTCAGCAAGAGCAGCGCCTCGATTCACTTCATCGTGTTGACGCTTCGCGTGTCTGCACAGATTCGCCCATCTCGATTGATGAAAGACGGTTTTCGCAAAAAACTACACCAGAAGGCGCTGCAAGATCTATCAGACGAGTACGATTTTACGATATTTGATATTTCAAAAAAATCGATTAACATTTGATTCCAAAAAATATCCACCAATAAGCAATAAATTTATTTATTTGATTAATTTTAATTTCTCACACACTTTTCATCACATCACCTCGACTTTATCGATGAATAACATCAAGAAAATAACTTTAATAAAAATCCACCTCGACCATCACGGAAAGATGAATTGAGGCCACCAAGCAACACCAGTAAAGCTGGCGAATAAAAAACGACAGGAACCGCTCTCGCTGATCGGGCGTAAAGCGGCCGCACAGCGAGATGTGATGCACGCACGCATCGCGTTATGGGCTGATGAGGGCCACTCCAATATGGTGATCGCGAGGGAACCGGGGGTCTCCGTATAGACGGTCTGCCTGTGGCGCAAGCGCATTGCCCGGCAAGGTATCCAAGGCATTCGTGAAGGTAAGCGCAGTGGCCGTCCACCACGCATTACGCACGAAGCGCGACTGCAGTTGATTGAGCTGGCCTGTGAAGCACAGAACCTGAGGGGCGGTTTACGCCGCCCCTTGAAGGGATTGCGGCGCGCGCTGTGAAACGCAGCGTCGTCGAGCAGATCAACATGCAACCATGTGCAGCGTATTCCGCAAGCCGGCAACGTGCGCCCGTGCCAGATCCATAACTGGCAGCACAGTCCCGATCCAGCCTTCTGCGAGAAGGTCAACGTGATTTGCAGGCTGTACTGCAAGGCGCCACGAAACACGGCGGTGCTCAGTATCGACGAGAAGACCGGCATTAAGGTGGTTGAGCACAAGCACCCGGGACGCTCACCCGTGCAGGGATGACTGCGTCGTTGCAAACCCGCATATATCCGCCACAGCACCTAACCGTTGATTGCCCCGCTCAATGCGCATACCGGACAGGTGCTGGCAGAGTGCCGCGCCGGCATACCCAAGACGATCTGGTCACCTTCATGACGCGCGTGGCTGCTGCATTTCTGGACAAACAGGTGCGCGTAGTCTGGGGACACCTCAATACACGTCGCGCTCAGGCTGCCTGGCTGGCATTCAACGCGCGGCACGGCAAGCGGTTTAACTTCGACTTCACACCGCTGCACGCGAGACCGGTCAATCAGATCGAGCTCTGGTTCCTGTCGACGTTCAGGCTGTCCACTGCAACGGTAACATCGGCAGCCTTGTAGCCATAGACGGCATCCAAAATGAAAAAAGCCGCCGCCCCTTTCGGAACGGCAGCTTTTTTCAGTGCGCCGTGTGATGTAGAAATTTTCCCTTCACGGGCCGCGCCTCTGGCACCCGCTCGCGCCACCTCTACCGACTTCGCTACCGCCCTGCTTCGCAGGAAGCGAAACAAGGCAACGCGAATGCTCCGCTGACACGCCCTGTCGTCCATTGCTCCCGCGCCTGCAAATCCGGAACGACCGCCGCCACATGCAAACCTTCCGCGTCAAGGCAGCCCGCCGAAAGCCACATGCTATTTCTGCAACTCCGGCTCATAGACGCCATCAACCCGCCGATAGGTGTAAGAAAGCGTCTTGAACCCCGGGTCATAAAGCCTCCGATACGCGTCATTGCAAGCGTCGTCCAGCTTCACCGGATAACTCGGCGGCCACGCCGCAACAGGCTGACACCTGAAATCGTCCGCGCCCGCGCCGTCCTTTTTGAACCGCAACACCATCAGGCTCTCCTGAATCTGCTGCGCCGCCTTCTCGTAGTACCGCTGGTTGTTCAATACGACGCCGACCGGAAAATAGTCCGACTTGAGGCCTTCGGCCATTTCCGGCTCCGCGACCATGACGGCCGCCTTGCGCAGGAATGCCTCGGCCGCGGCAGGGTCCGACTGCATCAGGCGCTGCCCCTTGAATTTGTAGGCCACCGCCACGACCGGAAGTTGGCCGGGCGTCGGGTGTTCGCCCCACCACGCGATGATCTGGTCGAGGCTGCGTGCGAAAAGCTGCTCGACCTCGCCCGAGTCGGACTGCGTCACGTGCAACGGCAACTGGCAGTCCACCACGCATTGCGCAACGACCGGCGGATCGCCTGCCTTCCAGCGCTTCCAGGTTTCCTCGTCGCGCGCATTTTGCCGGTGATCGTCGATTGCGCCGGATACCAGGGCCACGGGCGCCAGCGCCACGATCGCCGCGCCCCACGCAAGATCGCACGACGTTGAATGACTGCCGGCAAGGAGATTGCCGCAATCGGTCGAGCACGCGCCGAGCGCGAGCGCACACGCCAGGCACGCAAGGCGCCGGATGATCGTCATGAACTTCGACATTGTTCCCCAAGGTGATCGTGAGTCATTCTTCCGGCCGCAGCCATCCTCGCCGCGGCGCGCCTCCGGAGGCGGAGAGTCGCCGCGCGAATTTAACGAATCGGTCGATCACAAGATAACTGTCGGCTTTGTCAGGGGTTCAACCGCCCCGCACCGACCAGCAAACGGCCCGGAAGAGGAAGTCACGCGGGCACCGTGCCTCTCTGCAGCGTCGCCGCCTGCGCGCCCACCCTCCCGCGCCAGTTCTCCCCGCCTTCGAGCGACGGCGTCGACTCGAACACCTCCGCGATCCAGTCGGCGAACACGCGCACCTTCTGCGACAGATGCCGGTTATGCGGATAGACGATCGAGATCGGCTTCGGTTTCGGATTGCAGTCCGGCAAAACCTCGACCAGCGAGCCGTCGAGCAGGTTCGGCAGCACCATGAACAGCGTCGGCTGGATCATCCCGAACCCTTCGAGCCCGCACGTCACGTAGGCATCCGAATCGTTGACCGTGACGCTCCCGTTCATCCGCACCTCGAACGGCTTGCCGTCGATCATGAACACCCACGGAATAGCCCGCGCGCCGTGGCTCGACCGGAAACTCACCGCATGATGCTCGGCGAGATCGGCAATCTCGTGCGGCTCGCCGTGACGCGCGAGGTAGTCGGGCGACGCGCAGGTCACGCGCTTCAGCATCCCGATGCGCCGCGCGACCATCGACGAATCCTCGAGCGGCCCGACCCGGATCATGCAGTCGATACCCTCCTCGACCGGGTCCACGTAGCGATCGGAAAGGCCCAGCTCGAGCGTGATGTCCGGATAGCGTTGCCGGAAGATCGACAGCGACGGCAACACGATGCGCCGCCCGAGCGAACTCGGCATGTGGACGCGCAGCACGCCGCTCGGCTTGCGGTTGCCGGTCTGGAAACTCGCGTCGGCCTCCGCGATCTCGGCGATGATCTTCATGCAATGCTCGTAGTACGCGGCGCCTTCCGGCGTCAGCGACAGCCGGCGCGTCGTCCGGTGCATCAGGCGCACGCCGAGCAGCGCCTCGAGATTCTGGATGATGGTCGTCACCGACGCGCGCGGCATCGCCAGCGTGTCGGCCGCGCGCGTGAAGCTGTTCGCATCGACCACGCGGGTGAAGACTTCCATTGCCTGGATTCGGTCCATGCTGCTCTCCCTTCGAATCGCCAACGGAACAGCATAGAGCGCGCGGCAGGCGCGGCACAAGCCCCCAGCGATTGTTCTCCCATCCCGAATAGTCTCGGCATGTCGCACGGGAAAACGATCCGGTTTCGTCCAGATCCACGCGGCAGGCATCCTGTTCGTTGCGGACGGCGGCCGTGTCGCGTCCGCTATCGCACGAAGCGTTCGCGATACCCCTGCGGCGACACGCCGAGCACACGCACGAAACTGCGCCGCAGCGTCTCCTCCGAACCGAATCCGCATCGCGCGGCGATCCGCTTGACCGGCCAGGCCGTTTCGCCGAGCAGGCGCTGCGCGGCCTCGACGCGGATCTGCTCGACCGCGCGGGCGGGCGTGCGGCCGGTTCCCGCGCGATAGTGGCGCACGAAGCTGCGCTCGCTCATGCGCACCCGCTCGGCCAGCGCCGGCACCGACAGGTCGGCCGTCAGGTGCTCGGCCATCCACGCATGCAGCTCGCCGAACCGGTCGTCGGTGCGCTGCATCGACAGCATGGCGCTGAACTGCGCCTGTCCGCCCGGCCGCTTCAGGAACACGACGAGTTCGCGCGCGACGTCGAGCGCAACGTCCCGCCCGAGATCCTCCTCGACCAGCGCAAGCGCGAGATCGATGCCGGCCGTCACGCCGGCCGACGTCCACAACGCGCCTTCGCGAATGAAGATCGGATCGGATTCGACGCGCACGTTCGGAAAGCGCGCGGCGAATTCGTCGCAGCGCGCCCAGTGCGTGACCGCGCGCCGCCCGTCGAGCAGGCCGGCCTCCGCGAGCAGGAACGCGCCGGTGCAGACCGACGCCACGCGCCGCGTGCGCGCCGCCTGCCGGCGCACCCAGCTCACGAGCCGCGCATCCTTCGACGCCGCATGCACGCCCTTGCCGCCGGCGACGATCAGCGTATCGGGGTGGCGCGCGGCCGCGCGCAGCGACTCGGCCATCACGACGAGGCCCGACGACGTCTCGACCGGGCCCGCCTCGACCGCGATGACGCGCGGCGCATACGGCGCGGGCAGGCCGCGCTCCAGCGCGAGCTCGTTGACGGACGCAAACACCTGCAGCGGCCCCGACACGTCGAGCAGCTGCGCACGGGGGAACGCGAGGACCAGGATCGAACGCGGGGCGGCAGGCATGGCGATTGGCTGAAAACGTGGGTGATATGGCAATTTCGCCAAACACTACGCGCCTAGAATCGATCTGTCCATCCCGTGCCGGCAACGGCTCGCCTCCCTTCCAATCGGAGTCCTCGCATGACCCTGCATATCGGCCTTCTCGTGTTTCCGGGCGTCCAGCAACTCGATCTCACCGGCCCGCACGACGTGCTCTCGTCGCTGCCCGACGCAGCTGTCCATCTGGTCTGGAAATCGCGCGACGCCGTCGCGTCGAGCAGCGGCCTCGTGCTCGCGCCGACCTGCACGTTCGACGACTGTCCGCCGCTCGACGTGATCTGCGTTCCCGGCGGGATCGGGATCAACGACCTGCTGCTCGATGCCGAAGCAATCGCGTTCGTGCAGCAGCGCGCGGCCGCCGCGCGCTACGTGACGTCGGTCTGCACGGGCGCGCTGTTGCTCGGCGTGGCCGGCCTGCTGCGCGGGCGGCGCGCGACGACCCACTGGGCGTTCCACTCGCTGCTCGAACCGCTGGGCGCCGTGCCGGTGCGCGAACGCGTCGTGCGCGACGGCAACCTGATCACGGGCGGCGGCGTCACGGCCGGCATCGATTTCGCGCTGACGATCGCCGCGGAACTGGCCGGCGACGAGGCGGCACAGGCCATTCAGCTGCAGCTCGAATACGCGCCCGCGCCGCCGTTCAACGCCGGTTCGCCCGACACCGCGCCGGCCGCGGTCGTACAGCGTGTCACCGAGCGCTCGGCGGCCGGCTTCGCCAGGCGCAAGCAGACGATCGAACAGGCGCTGCGCGCGATGGCGCAGTAAAGGCGGGCACCGGTACAAGGGCCGGGAAACTGGAGAACGACGCGCATTCGCGCCGGAGAACCGATCGATGAGCATCATCCGCAGCAAGACATTCACCGCAGAACGCGCGTGGGACGCGCACCTGATCGCGACCCTGAACGGCATCACGGTGCGCCTGCACTGGACCGACCAGCCGTATCGGTGGCACGTCAACGAAGACGAGGAAGTGCTCGCGGTGCTCGACGGACGCGTCGAGATGCGCTACCGCGAAGCGGGCGTCGAGCATGCGACGGTGCTCGAAACGGGCGACATCTTCCACGCCACGGCCGGCGCGGAGCACGTCGCACATCCGCTCGGCGAAGCGCGCATCCTCGTGATCGAGACCGAAGGCAGCATCTGATGGAAGACGCCGGCGCGCGGATGAAAACGGAATCCGCGCGGCGGCGTTCAACTCGCGATCGTGCCCGTGGCCTGCGACGCGATCAGCTTCGGTTGCGGCGAGCACAGGCACTGGCACAGATCGTGTTCGAGCGCGACGACCTTGCCCATGACGGTCATCGTCCGCTCGCCGCCGTCCGACACGATCACGCCCGGCGACTTGCACGCCGCGCAGAACACGGGCGCGCCGAGATACGCGAGTTCGCGTCCGTCGAACGACGAGTTGGCGATCCCGTCGAGCACGACGCCGCCGTGGTCGGTCGTGTCGCCCTTCAGAATGAATTTGCGGCTCATGATGTCGATTCTTCCCTCGAAAATGCCGCGCGACACGGCGGCGCGGCCGGGCGCAGGCAATCGGAATCCGCCCGTCGGTCGCGGGCGTCCCGCGAGCATATCACCGCTCACGGCCGCCACCCGCCGAGCGCCGCCCTCGTCAGAACGTGCGCCGGATGCCGCTCCACGCCTCAGACTGGCGATCGTTCGCCGATGCACCCTGCCCGTTGGTCGATTCGACCGCCGGACGCCCGGCCGAATCGATACCCGGTGCGTGCGGATGGACAGCGCTCGGGTACGGGGGTACACCTCGCCGGAAAGGAGCCGGGCCCGGTGGCGACCCGGTGGTACGTCATGCCGGCACGATCGCGCGAAGCTGCCGCGACGATAGCGGCGCGCGGCGCAGCCGCCCCGGACGGCGTGCCGCCGCTCACGCGAACAGCGCGAGACACAGCGCGGCGCCGCACAGATACGTACCGAGCGCGCCGACAAAACGCACGGGGTTCGGCCGGGCCATCGTCGGCCACGCGAGCAATCCGATCACGAGCAGGCAGCGGCACACGGTCGCCGCGACGATCAGCGCCAGGATCGCGCGCGACGGATCGTGGGCGCCGAAATAGAGAAACAGCACCGCGAGGAACGGCGCGTATTCGGCCGTGTTGCCGTGCGCGCGCACGATCTTGTACAACCCGTTCGCCGGATCGGACGCACACCCCGCCGAGATGGCGTGCCGGAAGCGCGTGACGGACACGACGAGCCCGAGCCCGAACAGCAACAGCCCGAGGATCGCCGTACAAACAAGCGCGACGGGATGGATCGGCATGAGACTCCCGGCGAAATCGGAAAGGCGCCGCACATCCGACGATCCTACCCGCGGCCGGCGCGCGCGGCTATCGCGGAAACCCGTACCGCCGCTGCCCGCCTGCCGTGATTTCATCGTCGGGTTCCGGCCCGAATTGCCGTCCCGCCGCGCCGCACGGAACCGGTGCATCGTCCGCATGCCCGGCCGCCGGGGCTGACCGCCGCCACACCCTCCGCGAATGCCCCGGCGCGGCGCACGCCAGCGTCGCGGCGCGACGGCCCGGCACCACCGTCCGGCAACGCCGGTTGCCACGCATCGCGGGCACGCACGTTGCATCGGCGCATCTCGGTAGTGAACGCCCTTGGCAGCCCGCTGCGGAGGACTACACTAATCCTTAATGGGGTGCGGCCGGAGCCCGCGCCTTCAGGGAGACGCCGCCATGAATCGGCCGCTGAATCGTATCCTGCCGCGCGTGACCGGTCCCGTATCGGTCTGGACGTGGGTCAAGTGGTCTGTGCTCGCCGCACTGCTGATCGCGGTCGCGATCGTCGCTCGCCTCGTGCAGAGCGAGATCGAGACGTCCCGGCTGCAGGCGCACTACCTGTCGGAACTCACGCGCGACGTCGGCTACACGGTCGAGACGGGCCCGAGCGACCACATCCGCTTCCCCGCGAACGGCCCGTACGACCAGCGCCTCGGCTACGCGATGATTCCGGCATTCCAGGAACGGTTGCTCGCGCGCGGCTTCGTCGTCGGCAGGCAGGCCCGCGATTCGCAGCGGATGCTGTCGCTGGGCGAGCGCGGGCTGTTCCTCCCGTTCGACGAGAAGGACCAGGCCGGCCTGATGCTGTTCGACTCGACCGGCGCGCCGCTGTTCTCGACCGTGTTCCCGCAGCGGGTCTATGCCGATTTCGACGCCGTGCCGCACGTGGTCGCCGATTCGCTGCTGTTCATCGAGGATCGCTACCTGCTCGACGGGAACGAACCGAACCGCAACCCGGCGATCGACTGGGGGCGTTTCAGCCGCGCGCTCGCCGACCAGGCGCTGCACGTGGTCAACCGCCACCAGGCGCGCCCGGGCGGCAGCACGCTCGCGACGCAGATCGAGAAGTTCCGCCATTCGCCCGAGGGCCGTACCGCGACGCCGCCCGAGAAACTGCGGCAGATCGCGTCCGCGTCGGTCCGCGCGTACCTGAACGGCCCGCAGACGATGGCCGCGCGCCGCACCATCGTCGTGCGCTACCTGAACTCGGTGCCGCTCGCCGCGCGGCCGCACATCGGCGAAATCACCGGCATCGGCGACGGCCTGGCCGCCTGGTACGGCCGCAACCTCGACGACGTGAACCGCATCCTGTCCGCGCCGACGACCGGCGACAACGTCGACGAACAGGGCAGGACGTTCCGCGAAGTGCTGTCGCTGATCATCGCGCAGCGCGCACCGTCGTACTTCCTCAATCGCGGCTATCCGGCGCTGCAGCGGCTGACCGACAGCTACCTGCGGTTGCTGTCGAACGGCGGCGTGATCTCGCCCGCGCTGCGCGACGCCGCGCTCGCCGCGCAGATCGAGCGCAGCGCGCCGCCAGCCGCCGCGCACGTGCAGTCGTTCGTGTCGCGCAAGGCCGTGACGTCCGCGCGCGCATCGCTGCTGGCGGCGCTCGGCATCGGCGACCTGTACCAGCTCGACCAGCTCGACCTGCAGGCCACCAGCACGCTCGACAACGGCGTGCAGCAGGCGGTCGCCGAACGGCTCGCGCAGGCGTCGACGCGCGACGGCGCGCAGGCGGCCGGCCTGTACGGGTTCGAGATGCTCGCGCCGCAGGACGACCCGTCGCACCTCACGTACAGCTTCACGCTGTACGAGCGCCGCAACGGCGCGAACCTGCTGCGCGTGCAGACCGACAGCGTGAACGAACCGTTCGACGTCAATCGCGGCGGCCGCATCAACCTCGGCTCGACCGCGAAACTGCGCACGCTGATCACGTACCTGCAGATCGTCTCCGACCTGCATGCGCGCTATGCGAACCTGTCGAACGCGGAGCTTGCGCGCGTGAAGCCCGACCCGCTCGACGGGCTGTCGCGCTGGGCGCTCGACTACCTGTCGCACACGAACGACCGCTCGCTGCAGGCGATGCTCGACGCGGCCGTCGAACGCAAGTATTCGGCAAGCCCCGACGTGTTCTACACGGGCGGCGGCGCGCAGGTGTTCTCGAACTTCGAAAAATCGGACAACGGCCGCATCATGACGCTGCACACGGCGTTCGAGCATTCGGTCAACCTGGTGTTCGTCCGGCTGATGCGCGACATCGTCCACTACGAGACGCTGGAGGCGGCCGGCCCGTCGTCGTCGTGGCTCGGCGATCCCGAGCAGCGCCGCCGCTATCTGCAGCAGTTCGTCGACGGCGAAAGCCAGGTCTACGTGAAGCGCTATTACACGCGCTATGCGGACAAGGCGCCCGACGACGCGCTCGCGCTGATGCTGCGCGACGTGCGCAAGTCGCCGCCGAAGATCGCGACGGTGCTGCGCAGCGTCGCGCCGAACGAATCGCTCGCCTGGTTCGACGCGCAGATGCGTGCGCAGCTGAAAGGCACGCCGGCCGCGACGCTGTCCGACGACGATCTCGCCGCGCTCTACGCGAAATACGCGATCGACCGCTTCAACCTCAACGACCGCGGCTATATCGCGAGCGTGCACCCGCTCGCGCTGTGGACGCTCAACTACCTGCGCGCGCACCCGGGCGCGTCGCTTGCCGACGTCCAGCGCGACAGCCGCGACGTGCGTTTCTACACGTACTCGTGGCTGTACAAGACGCGCTATCACGCGACCCAGGACCGCCGCATCCGCCGCATGGTCGAGCTGCGCGCATACGCGGAGATCACGAAGTCGTGGCGCGCGCTCGGCTACCCGTTCGCGGAAGTCACGCCCTCCTATGCGGCCGCGATCGGCGCATCGGGCGACCAGCCCGACGCCCTCGCGAAACTGATCGGCCTGATCGCGAACGGCGGCCAGAAGGCGCCGACCGAAACGATCACGCGGCTCGATTTCGCGAAGGGCACGCCGTACGAAACGCGCTTCGTGCGTGCGGCCCCGCAACCGCAGCCGATGCTGTCGCCGGAAATCGTCAACGTGGCGCACACGCTGCTGCGCGACGTCGTGCTCGACGGCACCGCGCGCCGCCTCGCGGGCGGGTTCACGCTGCCCGACGGCAAGACGCTCGACGTGTACGGCAAGACGGGTACGGGCGACCAGCGCTTCAACGTCTATGCACGCGGCGCGCGGCTGATCGAATCGCGCAAGGTGAACCGCAGCGGCACGTTCGTGTTCGTGCTCGGCGACCGGTTCTTCGGGGTCCTGACGGCAACCGCGCACGAACCGTATGCCGCGCGCTACGACTTCACGAGCGCGATGGCCGTGCAGTTGCTGAAATCCATGGCGCCGGCGCTGGCGCCGCTGATCGAACGCCCGGCCGAGGCCCGCACGCACGCGGCAGACCCTGCGCCGCAGCCGGAGGCGGCTTCGGCGCAACCGTCCTGATCGCCGTGCATCCGTTCGCGCGGCGATGCGCCGTTCGGTGCGAGCGGCCGCCGGTGTGCATGTCGGGCAACGTATCGAAGCCGATATCCTCGATGCGACGTACGTCGCTCGCGGACATCGCCGCACCGTTCGGATCGACGTCGCCGCCACTCGGACGATTCCCGCAGCGCGCGCACACGCGATGCCCGTTCAAATACGGCGGCATCCGGGCGAAACACCGTTGGCCGGGGCCGCCCGAACGCGTACAGTAGCGCTCGCCTGCGCCGCGTGCGATATCCGGCGGCGCCCGCCCCTCCCCCGACCGAGGAAAACCGTCATGCTCGAACTGCGCCCCGGCTGCGAATGCTGCGACAAGGACCTGCCGCCCGATTCGACGGAGGCCCGCATCTGTACGTTCGAGTGCACGTTCTGTGCGAGCTGCGCCGACGACGTGCTGAAAGGCCGCTGCCCGAACTGCGGAGGCGACCTGGTCGTACGGCCCCGGCGGCCGGCGAGCCTGCTCGCGAAATACCCGGCATCGAAGGAACGGATCCGCAAGCCGGGGGGCTGCGCGAACGCCTGACGGCGTTCCGCCGCGTCACGACATCTCGATCCGCGCGCGCGTCACCGCCAGCAGGGCCGCCATCGCGCGGCGCGCGCCGTCTTCGTCGCGCGCGCGGATCGCGTCGCCCACGGCCACGTGCTCGGCAAGCGACGCATTGTAGACATCCGCGCGGCGCGCATTCAGATGCAGTTGCGCTTCGAGCGTGCGGTCGATCAGCGCGCCGAGCGGCACCAGCAGCTCGTTGCCGCCGGCCTCGAGCACGCCCAGGTGAAAGCGCAGGTCGGCGCGCACCCATTCGTCGACGTTGCGCGCGGCGGCCATCGCGCGCGCCGCGCCGTCGATCGCGCCGAGGGTTTCCGGCGTATGCGCGCGCGCGGCAAGCGCGGCCGCGTACGGCTCGATCATCTCGCGCATCTCCTGCAGCTTGAGCGCGAACGCGAGCGGCGGCGCGACACGCGCGTACCAGTCGAGCAGGTCGGCGTCGAGCAGATTCCACGCGCGGCGCGGCCGTACCCGCGTGCCGACCTTGGGCCGCGACTCGACGAGCCCCTTCGACGTGAGCGTGCGCAGCGCCTCGCGCATCACCGTGCGGCTCACGCCGTACATCTCCATCAGGTCGGGTTCTCTCGGCAACAGCGATTCGGGCGGATAGTCGCCGCGCAGGATCGCCGTCGCCAGCTGGAACGCCGTCTGTCCATGCAGGTCGCGTTGAATGATCGTTCTCCGTTGAGCCGGCATGCCGGCGTGCCCACTATCTGCACAATAATGCTATTAATACTATTTTTTAACGGGCTACGCTAGGATAACCGCGAAAGCACGCGACCGAGCGCCCGCGCCGGTCAATCCTGGAGACTCGCGTCATGAAAATCACCCGCCTCGAAACCTTCGTCGTCCCGCCGCGCTGGCTGTTCCTCAAGATTGAAACCGACGAAGGCATCGTCGGCTGGGGCGAGCCGATCGTCGAAGGTCGCGCGCACACGGTCGAGGCCGCCGTGCAGGAACTGGCCGACTACCTCGTCGGCCGCGATCCGCTGCTGATCGAGGATCACTGGCAGGTGATGTACCGCGCCGGCTTCTACCGCGGCGGCCCGATCACGATGAGCGCGATCGCGGGCGTCGACCAGGCGCTGTGGGACATCAAGGGCAAGCATCACGGCGTGCCCGTGCATGCGCTGCTCGGCGGCCAGGTGCGCGATCGCATCAAGGTGTATTCGTGGATCGGCGGTGACCGGCCGAGCGACGTCGCGAACAACGCACGCGCGGTCGTCGAGCGCGGCTTCAAGGCCGTGAAGATGAACGGCTCCGAGGAACTGCAGATCGTCGACACCTACGACAAGGTCGAGCAGGTGATCGCGAACGTCGCGGCCGTGCGCGACGCGGTGGGCCCGCACGTCGGGATCGGCGTGGACTTCCACGGCCGCGTGCACAAGCCGATGGCGAAGGTGCTCGCGAAGGAGCTCGACCCGTACAGGCTGATGTTCATCGAGGAGCCGGTGCTGTCGGAAAACGCCGAGGCGCTGCGCGACATCGTCAACCAGACCGACACGCCGATCGCGCTCGGCGAACGGCTGTACTCGCGCTGGGACTTCAAGCACATCCTCGCGGGCGGCTACGTGGACATCATCCAGCCCGACGCGTCGCACGCGGGCGGCATCACCGAGTGCCGCAAGATCGCCACGCTCGCGGAAAGCTACGACGTCGCGCTCGCGCTGCACTGCCCGCTCGGCCCGATCGCGCTCGCCGCGTGCCTGCAGCTCGATGCGGTCAGCTACAACGCGTTCATCCAGGAACAGAGCCTCGGCATCCACTACAACCAGGGCAACGACCTGCTCGACTACCTGCGCAACCCCGAGGTGTTTCGCTACGAGGACGGTTTCGTCGCGATCCCGCAGGGCCCGGGGCTCGGTATCGACGTCAACGAGGAGCGGGTGCGCGAGATGGCGAAGACGGGCCACCGCTGGCGCAACCCGGTGTGGCGCCACTCGGACGGCAGCGTCGCCGAGTGGTGAGCGCGATGCGCATCGCGCGCGGCCGCGGCCCGCGCGGCATGCGCGGCATGCATCGATTCGGGAACGCCCGCGCGACAGCCTGCCGTTCCCGCCTGCGCGGCGCGCCGCCCGGTGCCTGCCGGGCGCGCGTCGGCCGCCCGGCGTCGCGGCGCGCGCATCCCGCCGTCAGCCGAGCGCCGCGAACCCCGGCACGGTGAACGACAGCACGGCGGCCGCGACGAACACGCCGATCATCATCAGCGCCTCGAGATGCAGGATGTTGCGGAACGTGTGCGCATCCTCGGTCGACGCGGTGCGGCGCAGGCGCGGCAGCGCCGAGAAGCGGTTCAGGCCGCCGAGCACGAGCGCGAGCGCGACCAGCAGCAGCTTCAGCAGCAACACGCGCCCCCACGTACTGCCGTCGAGCGGCGCAAGCGAGCCGCCGAGCCCGCGCAACGCATTGAGCACGCCGGTGCCGAGCACGAAGACGAGCGCGACGACCGACGTGCGCGACAGGTGCTGGGCGATCCGGATCAGCGCGCCGCGCGCGACCGACGCACCCAGCACCGGCAGCACCGCGAGCCCGCCCGCGAGCACGAGGCCGCCCCATACGGCCGTCGCGAGCAGGTGCAGCGTCTGCACGCCGACCGCCGCCGACAGCGCGCCCGTATCGGCCGCATGGCCGAGCGAGGCCTTGCCGCCCGCGATCACGATTACCGCGAGCCACAGCAACGCGTGCTCGACGGGACCGTCCGGCTTCGCCAGTGCGACGAGCGCGAGCACCACGGCGCCGCCGAACGCGACGCTCCATGCGAAGCCCGTGTGCGTCTGCATCAGCATGACGGGGATCGCGGCGAACCCGCCGCCGAGCCCCGCGCCGCTCATCGCCGCGGCCTCGTAGAGCAGCCAGCCGAGATCCGCGAGCACGAGCGCCAGCGCCGCCGCGACCAGCGAATGTTGCGCGCGCAGCCACGCGGGATGCGACGGCGCGACGGCCGGCCGCGCGCCGTCCTTGCCGAGCCACGCCTTGAGCAGCGCCGAGCCGACCGCCATCGCGAACGCGGCGTCCATCAGTGCCGCAAGCGCGACCTGACCGATCCACAAGCTGTCGAACTTCATCGCGCGCACCCTCCCGGCAACGGCAGGCCGGCAGCGCGGCGGCGACGGGACGGACGGCATGAAGCGGGCAACGGCACGGTAGAAAACGTCATCGATGAATCCGGAAACGGGGGAAACGACTGGACCTGCGGCGGAGGCGGCGCCGCGCGACCCGCGAGTGTACGGTCTTCGATGGTGAAAACGCACGCCGGTTCACACGGCCGCGACACAGGGCGCGTCAAATTGTCGCAAGTCGCAAACCAGCAGGAACCGATGTCCTTTTGTCAAATAGCCGTCATTACCCATCGATGATAGAATGCCGCGTCGCAGCAGCCCGGCTGCCTTGCCGTCATGCGCCGAGCCGACCGTAGCCCGGACAGGTCCCCGTCGAATAAACATGGAGTCTCGTGTGTCTTCAAGACGCCTCTTCCGTCCGCTGCTCGCCGTTCTCATGATCGGCGGCGCGGGCCTTATGAGCGCTGCCCAAGCGCAGACCAAGCCCACGGAGCAAGCGCACGCCCAGCAGGCGCCGCTCAAGGCACCCGATACCATGGCCGAGCGCGTGCGCGGCTGTACGGCCTGCCACGGCGTCCATGGCCAAGGCACGGACAACGACTACTTCCCGCGGCTTGCCGGCAAGCCGGCCGAGTACCTGTACAACCAGCTCGTCAACTTCCGCGACGGCCGGCGCAAGTACCCGCCGATGAACTACCTGCTGACGTACCTCAGCGACGACTACCTGCGCGAGATGGCGGAGCACTTCTCGGCCGAACGCCCGCCGTACCCGACGCCGGCGAAGCCGACGCTGCCGGCCGCGACGCTCGCGCGCGGCAAGCAGCTCGTCACGCAAGGCGACCCGTCCCGCAAGCTGCCGGCCTGCGTGGCCTGCCACGGCGCGACGCTGACCGGCATGCAGCCGGCGATCCCGGGCCTGGTCGGCCTGCACGCCGATTACCTGAGCGCGCAGATCGGTGCATGGCGCTCGGGCAACCGCCACGCGAAGGCGCCCGATTGCATGCACGACGTCGCAGCGAAGCTTTCCGATGAAGACGTGACGGCCGTGACCGCATGGCTCGCCGCGCAACCGGCGCCCGCCAACCCCGTGCCGGCTCCGGCGCGTTCGATGAAGACTCCGCTCGCCTGCGGCAGCGAACCGCAATAAGGCAAGGGAGACAGACACAATGAAACGCAAGTCCCTGTTTGCACTCTCGGCCGTCGCGATCGTCGCGGCTGCCGCTCTCGTGCCGGTCCTGTGGCCGGGCAACGACACGCTGCACGGCGCTTCCGCCGTCGCGGCCACGCCGGCCGACCAGGCGGCGCTGATCAAGAAGGGCGAATATCTCGCGCGCGTCGGCGACTGTATCGCGTGCCACACCGTGCGCGGCGGCAAGTCGTTCGCGGGCGGCCTGCCGATGGCGACGCCGTTCGGCACGATGTACACGCCGAACATCACGCCGGACGACAAGGACGGCATCGGCAAGTGGACGTCGGACGACTTCTACCGCGCGATGCACACCGGCCGTTCGAAGGACGGCAGCCTGCTCTACCCGGGTTTCCCGTTCGCAAGCTACACGAAGGTCACGCGCGCCGATTCGGACGCGATCTACGCGTACCTGCGCTCGGTCGCGCCGGTGTCGGTGCCGAGCCGTCCGCATGAACTGAAGTTCCCGTTCAACAACCGCAACCTGCTGATCGGCTGGCGCACGCTGTTCTTCAAGGAAGGCGAATACAAGCCGGATCCGACCAAGTCGGTCGAATGGAACCGCGGCGCGTACCTCGTCGAAGGCCTCGGCCACTGCTCGATGTGCCACACGTCGATCAACATGATGGGCGGCCCGGTCAGCTCGGCAGCGTTCGCGGGCGGCCTGATCCCGCTGCAGAACTGGTATGCGCCGTCGCTGACGAACGACAAGGAACTCGGCCTCGGCGACTGGCACGTGCAGGAGCTGTCCGACCTGCTGCAGGCCGGCGTGTCGAACAAGGGCGCGGTGTTCGGCCCGATGGCCGACGTCGTGCACAACAGCCTGCAGTACATGAGCGACGAAGATACGCGCGCGATGTCGACGTACCTGAAGTCGATCCCGCAGAAGGCTGAAGCGCCGAAGAACATGCAGTACGAGCCGTCGAAGCAGTTCGGCAACGCGCTGTTCGACCAGGGCAAGAAGATCTACGCGGACAACTGCGCGACCTGCCACGCCGAAAGCGGCGCGGGCAAGCCGCCGTCCTATCCGCCGCTCGCGGGCAACCACTCGATCATGATGGAATCGGCGGTCAACCCGATCCGCATGGTGCTGAATGGCGGCTATCCGCCGAGCACGTTCAAGAATCCGCGTCCGTACGGGATGCCGCCGTTCGCACAGTCGCTGTCGAACCAGGAAGTGGCGGCGGTTGTCACGTATATCCGGATGTCGTGGGGTAACAACGGTACGCCGATCTCGCCGCAACAGGTGAGCGATCTGCGTTCCGCGCCGCTCGACTAAGAAGCGGCGAACACAAACGGGGCGCGGCTGCGGGAAACCGCGGCCGCGCCCTTTTGCATTTTGCGATGTCACCTCCCGCGCGGGCCGCGCGAGACGTCGCTGATCATAAAACTGAAGAGTGGTATCTATGTCTTTTGAATCTCTCGGCTTGGCCGAACCGCTGGTCAAGGCGGTCAACGAGCTCGGCTACACGTCGCCGACCCCGATCCAGCAACAGGCGATCCCGGCCGTCCTCGGCGGTGGCGACCTGCTCGCCGGCGCGCAGACGGGCACCGGCAAGACCGCCGGCTTCACGCTGCCGATCCTGCAGCGCCTGCACACGTTCTACAGCGAACATCGCGGCGCGAAGCGCGCGGTGCGCGCGCTGATCCTCACGCCGACGCGCGAGCTCGCCGCACAGGTCGAGGAAAGCGTGCGCGCGTACAGCAAATACCTGAAGCTGCGCTCGGCGGTGATGTTCGGCGGCGTCAGCATCAATCCGCAGATCGACGCGCTCAAGCGCGGCGTCGACATCGTCGTCGCCACGCCGGGCCGCCTGCTCGATCACATGCAGCAGAAAACGATCGACCTGTCGGATCTCGACATCCTCGTGCTCGACGAAGCCGACCGGATGCTCGACATGGGCTTCATCCACGACATCAAGCGCGTGCTCGCGAAGCTGCCGCCACAGCGCCAGAACCTGCTGTTCTCGGCCACCTTCTCCGATGAAATCAAGGCGCTCGCCGACAGCCTGCTCGATTCGCCCGCGCTGATCGAGGTCGCACGCCGCAACACGACGGCCGAAAGCGTCGCGCAGAAGATCCACCCGGTCGACCGCGACCGCAAGCGCGAACTGCTCACGCATCTGATCCGCGAACACAACTGGTTCCAGGTGCTCGTGTTCACGCGCACCAAGCACGGCGCGAACCGGCTCGCCGAACAGTTGACGAAGGACGGCATCAGCGCGATGGCGATCCACGGCAACAAGAGCCAGTCGGCCCGCACGCGCGCGCTGGCGGAGTTCAAGAACAGCACGCTGCAGGTGCTCGTCGCGACCGATATCGCCGCGCGCGGGATCGACATCGACCAGTTGCCGCACGTCGTCAACTTCGACCTGCCGAACGTGCCGGAAGACTACGTGCACCGGATCGGCCGCACGGGCCGCGCGGGCGCGACCGGCGAAGCCGTGTCGCTCGTGTGCGTCGACGAGAAGCAGCTGCTGCGCGACATCGAGCGGCTGATCAAGCGCGAGATCCCGCAGGAAGTGATCGCGGGCTTCGAACCCGATCCGAACGTGAAGCCGGAGCCGATCCAGCAGCGTCGCGGCCAGCAGCCGCGCAGCGGCGGCGGCGGTGGTGGTGGTGGTGGCGGCGGCAATCGCCAGCCGCGCGCGGGCGGGTCAGGCCAACCGGCTGCGAAGCGCAACGGCAACGCGCAACCGAAGGCTGCGCAGCAGAAAGCCGCGAAGCCACGCACGCAAGGCGGCGCCGGCGGCAACGCTGCGCGCCCGGCGAACGGCAACGCCGCGCACCCGAACCGCAACCGTTCGTCGCGCAGCGGCCAGCGCGGTCACTGAAGCCGCGCGGCCGCGCGCCGCAGGTGCTCGACCTGGCGCTGCCAGCGTGCGAGCACCGCGGCGCGGTCCCCTTCCAGCGTGAACGTGACGCCGGTCGCGAGACGCGCATAGCCGACCCGCTGCGCATCGCCGTGCGCGATCGTCGCGGCGAATCCGGCCAGCCCGCCGAAATCGCCTTCGAGCGGCGCCATCTTCAGTTGCGCCTGCAGGAACGCGCCGTCCGCGACGAGCGTCAACGCGGCCGTACGCCGTTGCGCGATCGCGCGCGCCGCGCGCGACTGCGGCCATAGCGCCAGCAGCAGCGTGCGCGCGTCGTGCGCATAGATCTCGCCGACGCCGAGCAGCGTCGTGCGCAACTGCCCGTCGTCGGTCGCGACGATCAGCGATGCGGCGAGGTCGGCATGACGCTCGAGCGCGGTGCCGTCGAAGCACGACACGACGGCCGGCGGCCACGCGTCGAACGTCCATTGTTCGAGTGCGTGGCGATGGGTATCGGTCATGATGGCGTGGCCCGGGTGAAAAGCGGACGAAGCCGCCGCGGCATGCGCGCGGCCGGCCGCGCCGCGGCGATCAGCGCAGGAACACGTGCCGCGTGATCTTCGTGAGCGGATAGTGCAAGCCCGGCTGGATCTTCGCGGGCAGGTCGAGCGGCTTGAGCAGCATCTTCACGCACATGTCGGCCGACAGGTTGCGGCGCACGAGCGAATTGATGCGCGCGGCGCGCTCGCGGTTGTACTGGCTGTCGCCGATGCGATCCGGATAGCGGACGGCGAACACGTGGCGCAACGCGATCTCCGAGTCCTCGTTCTTGATTTCCATCACCCGGCGCATCAGCGCGCCGAGCACCGCGAGCCGGCCGTTGCCTTCGAGCTGGTTGTACTTCTTGAAGAACTTGAAGAAGTGCTTGTAATGACGCACTTCGTCCGAGCGGATGTTGTCGGTGATTTCCTTCAGCACGGGCTCGTCGGAGCATTCGTTGATCGCGCGATAGAGCGTGGCCGTGCCGGTCTCGACCACGCAGCGTGCGACCATCTCGAGCGCACGGGTCTTTTCGAACGCCTCGACCGAGCAGGTCTTCGAATACTCGGCGAAGAAATTCGCGAAGGCGGTATCCCAGTCGAACTCGGGCCACACGTGCGCGATGTACGCCTTCAGCGCGCGGCCATGCTGCAATTCTTCGTGCTCCCATGCATTGTTGAGCCATGCGGAGACTTCCGGATCGTCGTTGAAGAACTGGCTCAGATTGCTCGTGTAGAGATCCGAGCCGCTTTCGATGAACGACGACGCGCACAACAGCAGCAACAGATCCTCGTTCGCGGCGGCACGCTGACGATCGATCCGGTTCAGGTCGATGTCCTCGATTCGCCACGGCATGACATGCGTGGTTTTCGTGTCCATGGTGGTGCGCTCCCAGTCGTCGCGCGGGGGCCGGCCCATGCCTTCGGCACAGGCGCGAGCCGTCCCGCAGGCGGCGTTCTGCTTCGTTTATATAGTGAATCGGTCCGGCCGAACCATCCCGGCATCTTAGCCGGACTTTGCGGTTCGTGCTCCAGAGCACTGACCATACCCGACAGGCGCAGTTCCACGGCGTCTGTTGCCGTTCGTTAGATGAGTCCTTCGAACCGCTTTCGCCGGCTCCGCGATTTCGGCCGCGCCAAACGAAACGGGCGGCCACCCGGCCGCCCGTGAAACGCACGCAATAGCGAACCGCGCGACCGGCCGCGGCGCGCCGTCAGAAGCCGGCCGCCAGACCGTCGCGCCGGCTGTCGCTCGCGGCCACGTAGCCGCGCTCGCGATCGTCCCGGTCGAGACGCCAGATGAACTGCCCCGAACCGAAATCCATGTAAGGATCGTCGATCGACTTGATCGCATGGCCGCGTGCGGCAAGCGCGTCGACGGTCGCGCGATTCATCGTCGCCTCGACGTCGAGCGTGAAGTCGCGGTTGACCTTCCAGCGCGGCGCATCGCAGGCGGCCTGCGGTTGCTGCCCATGGCCGAGCATCCGCACGATGGTCTGCAGGTGGCCTTGCGGCTGCATGTCGCCGCCCATCACGCCGAAGCTCATCACGGCCTCGGTGCGGCCGTCGACCTCCTCGGTGACGAATGCCGGGATGATCGTGTGGAACGGCCGCTTGCCGCCCGCGACGACGTTCGGCGACGCCGGGTCCATCGAGAAGCCGTGGCCGCGGTTCTGCAGCGCGATGCCGGTGCCGGGCACGACGAGCCCCGAGCCGAAGCCCATGTAGTTCGACTGGATGAAGCTCACCATCATCCCGCGCTCGTCGGCCGCCGTCAGGTAGACCGTGCCGCCCGAATGCGGCCGGCCGGGGCCGAAGTGCGTCGCGCGCGCGGGATCGATCTGCTTCGCGCGTTCGGCGAGATAGCCGTCGTCGAGCATCGCCGCGGGCGTGACGTCCATCGCGCGCGGATCGGCCACGTAACGGTAGACGTCGGCGAACGCGAGCTTCATCGCCTCGATCTGCAGGTGCTGCGATTCGACCGAATCGAGCGGCCAGTCGGTCACGCCCGCATGCTCGGCGATTCCGAGCGCGATCAGCGCGGCGATGCCCTGCCCGCTCGGCGGCATCTCGTGCACCGTGTGACGGCCGAAGCGCCTGCCGATCGGCTCGACCCATTCCGGCCGGTAGGCGTGAAGGTCCGCCGCGGTCATCGCGCCGCCGCCGTCGCGCGCGAACGCGACGATGCGCTCGGCGAGCGCGCCCTCGTAGAACGCGCGGGCGCCGTCCTTCGCGAGCGCGCGCAGCGTCTGCACATGACCGGGCAGGCACACGCGTTCGCCGACCTGCGGCGCACGGCCGCGCGGCATGAAGGTCTCCGCGAAACCCGGCAGCCCCTGCAGCTCGGGCACGGCGGCGGCCCACTTGTGCGCGACGATCGGCGGCACCGCATAGCCGCGCTCCGCGATCTCGATCGCCGGCTCGAGCAGGTCGGCGAACGGCAAGGATCCGAACTTCGCATGCAGCGCCTCCCAGCCCGCGATCACGCCCGGCACGGTGACGGTGTCCCAGCCGCGCTTCGGCTTGTTCGCGATGCCGTGCGCATCCGTGCCGTGGCGCTTGCGGAAATAGTCGGGATTCCATGCGGCCGGCGCGCCGCCCGACGCGTTCAGCCCGGACAGACGCTCGCCGTCCCACACGAGCGCGAACGCGTCGCCGCCCAGCCCGCACGACACGGGTTCGACGACCGTGATCGCGGCGGCTGCCGCCAGCGCGGCATCGACCGCGTTGCCGCCCTTCCACAGCATCCGCAGCCCGGCCTGCGCGGCGAGCGGGTGCGACGTCGACACGACATTGCGCGCGAACACCGGAATGCGGGTCGTCGGATACGGGTTGTGCCAGTTGAAGCCAGTCATCGGTTCCACCTCGTCGAAAGCTGAATGAACGCGCCGGACGCGCGCCCGCATGCGCGGACAATCCGCCATTGCAGCGCGACCGACAAGATCGCACAAGTTCATTTATTAAATGAATCCATGCGGTTTTCGCATGAATACCGGGCGGCCGAACCGGCGAGGCCGGCCGAACGCCGTTACCGCCCTTACAATACCCGCTCCGTCTCACGACACGACCATCGAGCCATGACCCGAGATCCCCGCCTCACCCTCAACGCGCGCCAGCAGGAATTGCTCGAATGGGTGCAGCGCGACGGCTTCGTGACCGTCGACGATCTCGCCGCGCACTTCGCGGTGACGCCGCAGACGATCCGCCGCGACGTGAACTGGCTCGCCGACCTCAACCTGCTGCGCCGCTATCACGGCGGCGCAAGCCTGCCGACCAGTTCGGAGAACGTGTCGTACACGGCGCGCCAGCGGATGTTCCACGACGAGAAGCGGCGCATCGCGGCGCTCGCGGCGTCGCACATCCCCGACCAGGCGTCGCTGTTCATCAACCTCGGCACGACCACCGAGGAAGTCGCGCGTGCGCTGAACCGCCACCACGGGCTGCACGTGATCACGAACAACCTGAACGTCGCCTCGATGATGAGCGGCTACCCCGACTGCGAGGTGCTGATCACCGGCGGCATCGTCCGCCCGTGGGACAAGGGCATCGTCGGCGAACTCGCGATCGACTTCATCCGCCAGTTCAAGGTCGACTACGCGATCATCGGCACGTCGGCGATCGAGGCCGACGGCACGCTGCGCGATTTCGACACGCGCGAGGTACGCGTCGCCGAGGCGATCATGCAGCATGCGCGCACGGTCTACCTCGTGACCGACCATTCGAAGGTCGGCCGTCCCGCGCTGGTGCGCCAGGGGCACCTGAGCCAGGTGCACGCGCTGTTCACCGACAAGCCGCTGCCGCCCGAGATGGCCGACACGGTGGCGGCCGCCGGCACCCAGGTATACGTCGCGGAATGACGCCGCCGATGCTGCGGCGCACCCAAAACCTCAAGTGAAATCAAGAAGTTGGCGGCGCGGCTGGACCGCTTGCACGCGGCCCGGCTGTCAATCGGAAAATTAACGGGGCACGATTTGTCGTTGCCCGTGCGCTCGACTAGACTCCAGTTCCCCGGCCCGTTCGGCCGTTCCGCCTGTGCCAGGGCGCGGACGAACAGCACGGCCGGCGAATGCAGCTTTTCCCCCCAAGCCATACCCCCACGGGTATCGCGCACCGGCCTTCGCGCCGGCGGCGCGGGCTGACTGGTCGCCATGGAGAGAACGATGCTGAGTCCGCATGAATTCGCCACGCTATTGCTTGTGAAGGACGCGCCCGATCAAACCAACATGGATCGGGACGAGATCGACGCACTGCTCGAACAGCAGCTCGTTCGCCTGGAAGGGCTCGGATCGGGGCGCAAATACTGCGTGACCGAAACCGGCGACGCCGCGCTGCGATCCATCAAATTCCGCTATTCGTAACGCCTCGCCGGTTCCGGACTGACTCGGCCGTGCCGCCCGGATTCCGGGCCGCGCGGCTGCCTCCGCTTGTCCTGCCGGCCCGCCGGGGCCCGCGTCAGCCGCCGCGCAGCGTCGGATCGACCGCCGCCCGCCAGCTCACGGCCTGCGCGCGCGCGCCGTTGAAATACGCGATCCAGCCGGCGCGCGACGCCGCGTCGGGCGCCGCATAGCGCGTCGAAAGTTCGTTTACGAACGCACAATAGTTCGCGTCGGACAGCCCGCGATACCGTTTCGCCACGTACGCGTCGTACAGCGTCGAGTACACCGGCTGCGCGTCCGCGCCCCAGTCGCGCAGCGTGCCGCCGCACGACGTCTGCAGGTCGACGAACGACGGCGCCCGCCAGTTGCCGGCGAGCGGCGGCACGCCGGCGCTGCACCCGGCCAGAAGGACGGCGCACACGCCGGCCCACATCCCAATACGCATGATTCACCTCGCGAAACGGTCGATTCCGCCAGTATCGTCCGGGATCGTGCCGCGCGCTACTGGCCCCGCTTTTTCGAACTTTACTTTTTCGATTCCGTTCGTTAAATTTCGAATCCGAACATTTCGTGTTCGCCAACTTCCATCAGACGATAAGGACAGCAGGTGACCCAACCGAATCGCTACGATCTGCTCGTCGTCGGCGGCGGCATCAATGGCGCGGGGATCGCGCGCGATGCGGCCGGCCGCGGCCTGTCGGTCATGCTCTGCGAGCAGGACGACCTCGCGTCGCACACGTCGTCGTCCAGCACGAAGCTGATTCACGGCGGCCTGCGCTATCTCGAATACAACGAGTTCGGACTCGTGCGCAAGGCGCTGCAGGAGCGCGAGACGCTGCTGCGCGCGGCGCCGCACATCATGTGGCCGCTGCGTTTCGTGATGCCGCACATGCCGAACCTGCGGCCGGCCTGGCTGATCCGCATCGGCCTGTTCCTCTACGACCACCTTGCGAAACGCGAACTGCTGCCCGGCTCGCGCGGCATCGACATGCGCCGCCATGCGGCCGGCGCGCCGCTGATCGACTCGATCAAGCGCGGCTTCGTGTACTCGGACGGCTGGGTCGACGACGCCCGCCTCGTCGTGCTGAACGCGATGGATGCGAAGGAGCGCGGCGCCGAGATCCTGACGCGCACGAAGCTCGTCTCCGCCGAACGCCGCGGCGACGAGTGGGAGGCGCGGCTGCAGCACGCCGACGGTTCGATCCGCGTCGTGCATGCGCGCGCGATCGCGAACGCGGCCGGCCCGTGGGTCGGCGAGGTGCTGCACGGTGCGCTCGGCCGCGGCGCCCATCACAGCGTGCGGCTCGTGAAGGGCAGCCACATCATCACGCGCCGCCTGTTCGATCACGATCACGCGTACATCTTCCAGAACCCGGACAAGCGGATCATCTTCGCGATTCCGTACGAGCACGACTTCACGCTGATCGGCACGACCGACGTCGAATACACGAACGATCCCGCGAAGGTCGCGATCGATCGCGACGAGACGCAGTACCTGTGCGACTCGATCAACCGCTACTTCAAGCGCAAGATCTCGCCGGCCGACGTGCACTGGACCTATTCGGGCGTGCGCCCGCTGCTCGAGGACGAGAACGCGGCGAACGCATCGGCCGTCACGCGCGACTATCGCCTCGAGATGGACGACGGCGCGGGCGCCCCGCTGCTGTCGGTCTTCGGCGGCAAGATCACGACGTTCCGCAAGCTTGCCGAAGAAGCCGGCGACATGCTGTGCCGTGCGCTCGGCCGCGACGCGAAGACCTGGACGGCGGGCGTGCCGCTGCCCGGCGGCGACATCGCGAACGCGAAATTCGACGGGTTCGCCGGCGCATTCGCGAAACGCCACCCGTGGCTGCCGGCCGCACTCGCGCGCCGCTATGCGCGCGCCTACGGCACGCGCGCGGAGCGCGTGATCGACGGCGCGAAGTCGCTCGCCGATCTCGGCGCGGAAATCGCGCCGGGCATCCACGACGCCGAACTGCGCTACCTGCGCGACGCCGAATGGGCGACCTGCGCGCAGGACGTGCTGTGGCGCCGCTCGAAGCTCGGCCTGCACGTCGCGCCGGGTACGCTCGACGCCGTGACCGCCGCGGTCGACGCGTGGTTCGCCGCCGCGCACGCGCCGCACGCCTGACCCGAATGCAGTTGCAGTTGCCGTACCGACGTTGACTCACCGACGCGCCGCCCCACATGCGGCGCGCATCACAACTAAGCCAATCCACGGATGGAGATGAGAGACATGCAGGACCAGTACATCCTCGCGCTTGACCAGGGCACCACGAGTTCCCGCGCGATGCTGTTCGATCGCCAGGGCAATATCGTATCGATCGCCCAGAAGGAATTCGAACAGATCTACCCGCAACCCGGCTGGGTCGAGCACGACCCGCAGGAAATCTGGTCGACGCAAGCCGGCGTCGCCGCAGAAGCCGTCACCCGCACGGGCCTGAACGGCACGTCGATCGCCGCGATCGGCATCACCAACCAGCGCGAGACGACGATCGTCTGGGATCGCGAGACGGGCCAGCCCGTCTACAACGCGATCGTCTGGCAGGATCGCCGCACGGCCGATTTCTGCGATTCGCTGAAGGCGCAGGGGCTCGAGGCGAAGGTGCGCGCGAAGACCGGCCTGCCGATCGACTCGTACTTCTCCGGGACGAAGATCCGCTGGATCCTCGACAACGTCCCCGGCGCGCGCGACAAGGCGCGTCAGGGCAAGCTCGCGTTCGGCACCGTCGACAGCTGGCTCGTGTGGAACTTCACGAAGCACGAACTGCACGTGACCGACGTGACGAATGCATCGCGCACGATGCTGTTCAACATCCATACGCGCGAGTGGGACAGCGAACTGCTCGAGCTGCTCGACATCCCGCGCAGCATGCTGCCGGAAGTGAAGGCGTCGTCGGAAATCTACGGCCACACGAAGACCACCGTATTCGCGTCGAAGATCCCGCTCGCGGGCATCGCCGGCGACCAGCAGGCAGCGCTGTTCGGCCAGATGTGCACGCAGTCGGGCATGGTGAAGAACACCTACGGCACCGGCTGCTTCCTGATGATGAACACCGGCGACAAGCCGATCGAGTCGAAGAACAACCTCGTCACGACGATCGCATGGCAGATCGGCGACAACGTGCAGTACGCGCTGGAAGGCAGCATCTTCATCGCGGGCGCGGTCGTGCAGTGGTTGCGCGACGGGGTCGGCATCATCAAGTCGGCCGCCGAGATCGAGGCGCTCGCGGCAAGCGTGCCGCATACCGACGGCGTCTATCTCGTGCCCGCGTTCGCCGGCCTCGGCGCACCGCACTGGAACGCGCGGGCGCGCGGCTCGGTGTTCGGCGTCACGCGCGGCACGACCTCCGCGCACCTCGCCCGCGCGGCGCTCGATTCGATCGCCTACCAGTCGCTCGACGTGCTGGCCGCGATGGAAGCCGATTCGGGCATCAGCATCGGCGAGCTGCGCGTCGACGGCGGCGCGAGCGCGAACGACCTGCTGATGCAGTTCCAGGCCGACCTGCTCGGCGTCGACGCGGTGCGGCCGCAGATCACCGAGACGACCGCGCTCGGCGCGGCCTACCTCGCGGGTCTCGCGATCGGCTACTGGAAGAATCTCGACGAAGTGCGCAACCAGTGGCAGCTCGATCGCCGCTTCTCGCCGTCGATGCCGAAGGACCAGGTCGAGCGCTGCATGGCCGGCTGGCAGCGTGCGGTCCGCGCCGCGAAGGCGTGGGCCGACGACACCCAGTAACCACCGGAACCCCGGACGCAATACAACAACACCGGCGGACCGCGCGATGCGCGAGTCCGCCGTGACATACGAGAGACAACCATGTCACCTTATATTGCAGAATTCATCGGCGCCGCCATCCTCATGCTGCTCGGCAACGGCGCGGTCGCGAACGTGCTGCTCGCCAAGACCAAGGGCAACGGCGCGGACCTGATCGTGATCGTGTGGGGCTGGGCGATGGCCGTATTCGTCGCCGTCTACGTGACCGCGCCGTTCAGCGGCGCGCACCTGAACCCGGTCGTCACGATCAGCCTCGCGCTCGCCGGCAAGTTCGCGTGGTCGAAAGTCGGCGGCTACATCCTCGCGCAGATGCTCGGCGGGATGGCCGGCTCGCTGCTGGTGTGGCTCGCGTATCGCCAGCACTTCGCCAAGGAAGTCAATCCGGACCTGAAGCTCGCCGTGTTCTGCACGGCGCCCGCGATCCGCAGCGTCACGCACAACCTGCTGACCGAAGCGATCTGCACGTTCGTGCTGATCCTCGGCGTGCTGTATCTCGCGGCGCCGCAGGTCGGCCTCGGCGCGCTCGACGCGCTGCCCGTCGGCCTGCTCGTGCTCGGCATCGGCATCTCGCTCGGCGGCGCGACCGGCTATGCGATGAGCCCCGCACGCGACCTGTCGCCGCGCATCATGCACGCGCTGCTGCCGATCCCCGGCAAGCGCGACAGCGACTGGCGCTACGCATGGGTGCCCGTCGTCGGCCCGCTGCTCGGCGGCGCCGCGGCGGCCGGACTGTATCTGCACCTGCATACGACGATCTGATCGCGATCTGACCCAGGCGCGCGGCGACCCCGCCGCGCGCTTCCCGCA
>NZ_JPGL01000089.1 GCF_000732615.1 Burkholderia paludis | reverse complement strand
CCGCTTCCCGTTTGAAAACTTTCGGCAGTACATGCCCCACCGCGACAGACAAGATCGGTATCGGCCAGAATGCAGTGCAATCCCAATGGATCGATCCACGATATCGGATTGGGCGCGTACTGGAACGGATTCACGCCACCGACCAGCCCAATGGGATCCTTACTAATAAACCGGCCACTGTTCGGATCGTAGTATCTGTACCGGTTATAGTGCAGCCCCGTCTCCTCATCAACCTGCTGCCCCTGGAACCGCAACGGATTCCTCGGCACGACCCCCGCTGCCTTCGACGCCCGCGCGATCACCTCCCGCGCTTCTCCCCATGCCCGATACGACGCCTCCCACACCACCTCGCCATCATCGTCAGTCAGCAATTGCGGTGTGCCGATCTGGTCGCAGTGGTAATAAAACGCGTGCGCGTCACCAACCCGTTCCGGCATCCTTTGCAGCGGATCGTCTTCCGGCGCATAGCGATCGACATCCCCGCGTGACGGCGTCTCGACACCTCCTACCGCCGCACCGACATACTGCGCCAGCGGCACGAACGACCCCGCCTCGTACAGGTAATGCGCGCTGCCTTGCTCCCCGCTCTCATACGCCAGCGTTTCGCCATCCCAACCGAACACCGTGCGCTCGCCGTTCACCTCTTTCGCAATGCGACGACCCAACGCATCGTAGAAGTACCGCGACTCGCTCCGGCGGCCAACCTCCTCCACCGTCGCTGCCGTCGCTGCCGTCAGCCGATTGAACGCATTCCACTCACCGGGTCGACGATATTGCTCGCCGGATCGAACCCGAACCGTTCCTTGCCAGCCGCTCCGATCGACTCGAGCAACCGACCGACCGGATCGTAGCGATAGTCCGTCAGCCCCCTGCGATTGCCCTCAATCTGCACGAGCTGGCCAGTTTTGGACCAACACGATATTTCCACCGCAAACTACGTCGACGGCAGCGCGACGGCCAGCGCCGGAATTCGGCAATTGTCGTCGGCGGCGCTGGCCAACACGAACGACGAACATCGTGCAATTTCCGATACCTGGCTGCGTCGTGCGATCGCCGGAATTCAGCAAATGCACCTCAACGACGGCGCGCGCCGGGTGGTCGCGGAACGGCTTTTCTAGCCGCCGACAGACTGGCAGCCGCCGCTGCGTTTCTCCCCGATCAGGGGAGAAACGGGTAACCGCGCATTGGTCGATTTCCGGACCACGTTCGAACATCTTGCCCAGAAACGACAAGGGCCGCATAAGCGGCCCTTGTCGTTCATTACCTCAGTCGAAAGCTCACGTCATTTCCCATGATCTGCAAATCCTCGATTTCAAGTCGATCATCTTGAGGAAATGGGCCAACCAGATAAAAGCCTAGTGCGGCGATCTCGTGTTCCAACCGATCTATCTCTACAAAAAGCTGATCGTTCGCTGCTTGCTCGAACTCCCGGAATAGTTGTTCATACAGGCAGAAGCGCGGTACGGGCGTAAAGCCTCCTAGCATGAGCGCCTCCTTCGAGGAACTCACCGTGACCTCTCCCGCTAAATCTCCGCCGTGATCCATCAAGTAGAACTCCATCATCGTGGACACCGTGTAGTTGATCCAAGTGCTTCGAAAAGTCCCTTAAGCTTTTCATCATTAAAGCCGTCCGCACCATCAGGATGAACGATTCGAGCGTGATTTGGAAATTTGTTCGTCGGATCTTCAATTACATCAAACCCAGCACTTCGGACGGCATCTGCCGTGCCTGATGCTACGGTTTCAGTTGACTTCAGCAAGCCTGTTGCCTTCGGAAAGGCACTCCTCATCTGATGGGCTGCATCGTACGGACAACAGCTATGCAGGCCCGAAATCCCCGGAGGATTGAGCTTCTTTTCTGGCTCTTTCAAACGAAGATTATCGATTGCATTACCACCGATCCGATTGACACTTGATGACCCGGGAAGCGAGTTGCCTGATAGCCCCAGTGGATCAACCCAGCTTACCGGATTGGGCGCGTATTGATACCCGTTCAGCCCACCTGCCAGCCCGATCGGGTCCTTCGACACGAACCGCCCACTGCTCGGATCATAGTACCGATGCCGGTTGTAGTGCAGGCCCGTATCCTCATCAACCTGCTGCCCCTGGAACCGCAGCGAACTCCGCGGCACGATCCCCGCAACCTTCGACACCCGCGCAATCACCTCCCGCGCTTCGCCCCACGCCCGGTACGTCGCCTCCCACACCACATCGCCTTCATCATCCGTCAGCAACTGCGGCGTACCGATCTGGTCGCAGTGGTAATAGAACGCATGCGCATCACCAACCCGTTCCGGCAACCGCTGCAACGGATCGTCTTCCGGTACATAACGATCGGCCGCACTGCGTGACGGCGTTTCGAACCCTTCTACCTGCGCACTCACGTACTGCACCATCGGCACGAACGAGCCAGCTTCGTAGAGGTAGTGCGTGCTGCCTTGCCCCGCGCTCTCATACGCCAGCGTATCGCCATCCCACCCGAACACCGTGCGCTCGCCGTTCACCTCTTTCGCAATGCGACACCCCAGCGCATCGTAGTAGTACCGCGACTCGCTCCGGCGAGCGACCTCATCAACCGTCGCTGCAGTCAGCCGATTGAACGCGTTCCACTCGTAACGTTGCTCTCCAACCGGCGATCTGCGGTGGACGAGATTGCCCCGCGCGTCGTACGTGAAATGCTCTCCGGCATATTGCTTCAACAAATTGCCCAACATCTTGGGCACTTCCGCAGGCAACGTACTCTCCGCACGTACCGGACTCGGCCGGCTCTCCGTGCGAGGCGGTTCAACACGTGCCGGATCGATGATATTGCTCGCCGGATCGAATGCGAACCGCTCCTTGCCCGCCGGACCGATCGATTCGAGCAACCGACCGACCGGATCGTAGCGATAGTCGGTCAAGCCTCTGCGATTGTCTTCAATCTGCACGAGTTGGCCGGCTGCGTCGTAACGGTACCGGCGCTCCGCCAGCGGCGCAGGTGCATTCGCACGCTGTACCGTGCGTTGCGCCAACCTCCCGGCACGATCGTATGCAGTGCGTTGATCGATCTTGCTCGGCAGGGTACGCAATGTCTCCCGATGCAGATCGTCACGCTCGATCTGAACGAGTTCCTTGCCGTCCAGCATCATCCCGTGGACGTGCCCGGAGCCGTACGTGAGCCAGTCGACGGCATGGCCGTCAGGCCGGACTGTTCTGATGCGGTTGCCGATTTCGTCGTACTGGTGATGCCACACGAAACTCCGGCTCGCGCCGAACAGGTCGTAAGCGTGATGCTTGGGCGCGTATTGATACCCATTCAGTCCACCCACCAACCCGATCGGGTCTTTGCTGATGAACCGACCCGAGTTTGGATCGTAGTACCGATGCCGGTTATAGTGTAAGACCGTCTCTCAGCCAACGGAATTGCCCGCGCTAATTGAGCCGCAATGGTACCGTCGCCAGCGACGCACACTCATCCATTCGTATGCTGTCTATTCCCGTGTGCTGCAGGCACGCATCCTCATAGGCAACGTGCTCACCATCGCATTGCGAAGCCAAGAAGGCATCGATTCTCTGAAATTCGACATCAGAAGCGATGTCAACTGCAAAGAGCGATAACCCGTCAGTTACCGAGCATTGTGCTCCAAGTTGCGTGAGGCTCTGGACAATTGCCTTTCTGGTTGTATCATCCTCCGCAAATACCCGGAGGGTCGAGTGCCCCCCCCGAGCAACTACTCCAGCGGCAACAAGTTCGCCGTCAATCTCCTCGGTCACGACCGTGTCACCTTTGCTCACCCCACATATGTAGTAAGGCACGTTGTCGATCACGTAGGAATTCTCGCCAAGAGCCCCTCCCCACAGTGATTCGAAGCCAACGGGCGGATATCCGTCAGCATCAGTCTTCAGACGAAACACGATTTTTGCGAAGCCTGCCATGATGATCCTATTCATTTCCGCATGGGTTGCGCCCCAAACGGTTGAGTTGCTTAAAATTTTCCTTCAGCTTATTGGAGAAGCCGCGATTGCACTTACGGCATAGCAGTTGGGTGTTTTTTTCGTTGTTCGCCCCGCCCAGCGAGTCGGGTTCGACGTGATCGAACTGACGTTCGTTCGCCGGAGGTGTGACACCGCGTTGACTCTTTTGGCCAGGAATGACGTCGGTGCCACAGCACTCGCACTTTTCCGTTCCAAAGAAGTCTTTATTCTCCTGAGCAACCTTCTGTTTGACTGAGGCCGGGATGCGTGCCAGCCCAACCGGATCGATCCATCCGGTTGGCGCGGGTACATATTGATAGACGTTGATCCCACCCGCCAGCCCAATCGGGTCCTTGCTAACGAACCGCCCACTACCCGGATCGTAGTACCGATACCGGTTGTAGTGTAGCCCCGTCTCCTCATCAACCTGCTGCCCCTGGAACCGCAACGGATTCCTCGGCACGATCCCCGCTGCCTTCGACGCCCGCGCGATCACCTCCCGCGCTTCTCCCCACGCTTGATACGACGCCTCCCACACCACCTCGCCATCATCGTCAGTCAGCAATTGCGGTGTGCCGATCTGGTCGCAGTGGTAATAAAACGCGTGTGCGTCACCAACCCGTTCCGGCAACCTTTGCAGCGGATCGTCTTCCGGCGCATAGCGATCGACATCCCCGCGTGACGGCGTCTCGACACCTCCTACCGCCGCACCGACATACTGCGCCAGCGGCACGAACGACCCCGCCTCGTACAGGTAATGCGCACTGCCTTGCTCCCCGCTCTCATACGCCAGCGTATCGCCATCCCAACCGAACACCGTGCGCTCGCCGTTCACCTCTTTCGCAATGCGACGACCCAACGCATCGTAGAAGTACCGCGACTCGCTCCGGCGGCCAACCTCCTCCACCGTCGCTGCCGTCAGCCGATTGAACGCATTCCACTCATAGCGCTGCTCGCCCGCCGGCGATCTGCGGTGGACGAGATTGCCCCGCGCGTCGTACACAAAATGCTGCCCCGCATATTGCTTCAGCAAATTGCCCAGCACCTTGGGCACTTCCGGGGGCAACGTACTCTCCGATCGCACCGGGCTCGGCCGGCTCTCCTTGCGGGGCACGTCAACGCGCACCGGGTCGATGATATTGCTCGCCGGATCGAACCCGAACCGTTCCTTGCCAGCCGCTCCGATCGACTCGAGCAACCGACCGACCGGATCGTAGCGATAGTCCGTCAGCCCCCTGCGATTGTCCTCAATCTGCACGAGCTGGCCAGCCGCATCGTAACGATAGCGGCGCTCCGCCAGCGGTGCAGGCGCGTTCGCACGCTGTACGGTGCGCCGTGCCAGCCGCCCCGCCTGATCGTACACCGTGCGCTGATCGATCCTGCTCGGCAACGTCCGCGACGTCTCGCGATGCAGATCGTCACGCTCGATCTGCACGAGTTCCTTGCCGTCCAGCATCATCCCGTGAACGTGTCCGGAGCCGTACGTGAGCCAGCCGACCGCATGACCGTCGGGCCTGACCGTTCCGATCCGGTTACCCGTTTCATCGTACTGGTGATGCCACACGAAACTCCGGCGCGTGCCGAACAGGTCGTACGCGTGATGCTCGCGCACCAGATTGCCGACCGGATCGAAGAAGCGCTGAACCCGGCTGTACCGGTTGCTCGCTTCGATCAATCGGCCCAACGGATCGTACGTGAAGCGCTCCGCGTCCTCACCGGCCGAGCGGCCTTGAAGCCGTCCGCCGCGGTCGTGGGACATCGTCATGACCTGCCCGGCCTCGTCGACCGACTCGAGACGGCTGCTCGCCTCGTCATACGCATAGCGCGTGACCTTCCCGTCGAAATCGATCTCCTCGATCAATCGGCCTGTTGCGTCGTAATGGAACGTGTAGTTCGCGTGATTCGGATCGGTCAACGCAACGAGCCGCCCGAGCCGGTCGTAGCGGTACGACAGCGATTGCCCCAACGCATCGGTCCGGCTGCTGACGCGACCGCTCGCGTCATAGCCGTAACGTGTGTTGCGGTTCAGCGGATCGATTTGTGTCAGCAGGCGCCCTTCCGCGTCGTAGCGCATTTGCTCGCGGCCGGCCGGCGACATGACCTCGATCAACTGGCCATTCTCGCCATAACGGTATGCGGTCACGCCGCCCGCTGCATCCTTCGTCTCCGAGAGGCGCCCCTGGGCGTCATACGTCCACTGCGACGTCTTCCCCGAGCAATCGGTATAGCTGATCAGCTGGCCGACGTCGTCGTACTTCAGCGCTTTCGTGCCGCCCTTCGCATCCTTGATCCGGGTAAGCAGCCCGCGCCCGTCATAGGCATACTCGGTCTTGTGCCCGAGCGGATCGACTTCCGCCACCGTGTTTCCCGCGTCGTCGTATTCGCGCAGCCACGGGTGGCCAAGCGGGTCGGTCACGCGAACGAGCTGGTCCTTCGGGTCGTACGCCATCTCGATCACGCTGCCGTCGGCACGTTGATGGCGCACGAGGTTGCCGCGCGCATCGTATCCCATATGCTCGACGGTGCCGTCGCGGTGAATGTACTGGACGAGCATGTCGTTCGCGTCCCGATACATCCACTCTTCGCTGCCGTCCGGGTGAATCACACGGAACGAATAGCCCTTGCTGTCGTAGTAGTGATGCGTGACATTGCCAAGCGCGTCGGTCACGCTGACCATCCGGAAATCCGGATGCCATGCGAGACGGACCTCGTCGCTACCGTCGTCGGCGTATTCGCGGAAGCACTTTGCCTTCGGCCCGTCGCCGTTCCACTCGAGGTTCACGCCTCGACCGGTGCGATCGGTGTATCGCGTCACGAGGTGGTGCCGATAGCGATACTCGCGACGATTGCCGTAGCGATCCGTCGCTCCGATCAGATCATTCCCGTCGTCGTACTCGTAGTGCGCGAGTGTGCCGACGTACTCGCCTTGCGCGCCATGATGCGCAGCGCCCACGATTCGCCCCCGCGAGTCGTGTCGGAACGCAACCTGCGCGTGCGGTGCAATCAGTCGACGCAACCGTCCCTCGGCATCGTAATCGAGCGTCAACTGATTGCCGGCGCGATCCTTGACGAATGCGAGACGAAACGCGTTGCCGTGACGCTCGTACGCTTCGAGCAGCGCATGCCCGCGCGTCACCGTCAGCCACTGCTCGTCCAGCCGCAATAGCGTTTGTCCCTCGGAAAGATCGTCGTGCGCACTTCCGACGCCGAGCAACGGGTATTCGATGCTTCGTCCGACGGCATCGTGATAGACGAGTTTTTCCGCTGCGATATCGAAGCGGGTCGTATACGGCGTAATCCAGCGGGCGCCCAATTCGCCATGCGCATCGTTCGCGTCGAAGAACGATCGATAGGTACGCTGCCAGGCAATCGGCAACGGCCCCTCGATCGTGAAATCCTCATGGTTGACCTGTTCGTCGCCGAGTGCGAATCCGATCGAATGCCCGGTGGCGGCCGGCGGCGTCTTGACAGGAAAATGCACGCGACAGCAATTCGGCCCCGGATGCTCCGCCTCGGCCGTCTTCTGCAAGCTATCGGTACGCTGCTCCGCCCGCTTTTCATGGACCTTCGCCGTCCCGTGCTCCTGAATCCCGGTCGTCTGCGGTTTCGGATTGCGCTTGCGCCAGCTCCGCATGCCGTCTTCGCCGATCGTGATGATCCAGCCGAGCTTGCCGGCATCGTTCCCGTCCAGCTCGCGAATGCACTTCTGGACCGTCGGAATCCGCTTGTAGATATCGTCCGCGAAAAGCTGCAGCTTCTTCGTCGAATTCGAGTCGATCAGGTCGGCAGCCGAGGTCGCCGCGTTGACGACGACCTTCGCCTCGACCTTGCGGACGTCCGAGAAGAAACCGCCGATGTTGTCGAGAACCTTTCTGCCGTCGTACGCGACGATCGCGGCGCCGACGCCCTTCAAGTGCGTTCCGGCCGACGTCACGTTGTGCCCGACCTCATACTTCTTTCCCGCCGCGTGCGCGAATACGTCGGCGATCGCCTTCATCAGGTCGCCGATGAACCTGGCGCAGTGGTCGAGCAGCTCCTTCAGCCCGTCGCGTATCACCTTCAGGAATTTCTCGATCTCGCCCGCGTAACGCTCCTGCACGTTCGCGACGATCGCCGAGATGATCGAATCGCGCAGCACCATCACCGCAGCCTCGCCGGCTGCCTTGCCGCTCTCGACGATCTTCTGCCGAATCAGCTTCAACACCGGGCGCGCGCCGAGCCGAAGCTCGGCCGTGGCCGGCGGCAACGGCACGACGCCGATCAGATCGAGGCCGAGGTTGACCCAATCGAACAGGTTGATCGACTGGCTGCCGCGCTCGATCATCTCCTTGATATCGAGCACCGCATCGACTGCCGCGAAGATATTCGCCAGGACCGGCACGTTCTCCGCGACGGTTTTCAGCCGATTGACGTTGACGACACCGCCGCTGACCTTGATCAGCCACTTGTCGAATACATCGATACCGGCCTGAACGTCGGCCTCCGTGATCTTCATGATCGGAGACACGAACACATCGGTAGGTTTGGGTTGAAGGACGCCCGCAGCGGTCATGATTTTTCTGTTCTCGAATATTTGAAAGGGGCGACGCTCAGCTCAATTTCAGTGCGGCCGCGGCGCTGCGCGCCGACTGCGCCAGATCGCCGACCTGCCGGGCGGCGGCACTCAATTGCCCCGCCTGCGACAGCGCCGCCTGCGCCCCCGCCGGCAGCACGTTGCCCGCTGCCTGCTGCGCGATACCCAGGCCCTGGCCGGCCACTGCCTTCGCCAGGGCGGCTCCGCCTTGCGACGCCGAGCCCGCCAGCCCCGCGACCGCCTGCGCCGCGCCCAGCGCATTCGACGCACCGGCCGGCAGCATGCCGCCCAGCGCCTGCCGGGCCATGCCCATGCCTTGGCCAACGGCGGCCTTCGCCAGTGCCGCGCCGCCTTGCGTCGCCGCACCGGCCAGGCCCGTCAGCGCCCCCGCCGCACCGCCCGCCGCCGGCAGAAACGAGCCGAGCTGTGCCTGTGCGGTTTCCGCGGCGTCGGCCGCCGGCGCCGGATTGGCCGGCCACGGCGCCACATCGAACCGGCTCGACGTCTGGTCCTGCGAGCGCGAGTCCTCCCCGAACTTCACCTGCACCGCCCCGGGCGGCAGGCCGCTCACGATCATGTGCCCGTTGTTGTCGAGCGCGCCTTTCTTCAACAGTCCGCCGTTCGCATCGAACACCGAGAACAGACCGCCCTTCACCGGCTGGCCGTTCCCGTACTGGTGCAGCAACTCCAGTTGCCCCGGCTGATCCGGCCGCGGGCTCGGCAGCGGGTACCCCATGCTCGCCGGCCCGGCGAACGTGTGCGACGCACCCTTCACATCCACGGCGCCCGGCGTGTGAATCTCGATGTTTCCGCCCTGGATCCGGATATAGCCGCCGCCGCTCGTCAGCAGGATCCCCTGATCGGCCGCGATCTCGATCTGCCCCGTCGCCGACACCACCTTCACCGCCTTCTGCGCGGTCACCTCGATGTTGTCCGACTGCGCCTGGATCTCCACCTTGCCCTTGCCCGCGAACAGCTTCATCCCCGCGTTCTGCGCGAACAGGCTCAGCTTCTGTCCGATGCTCGCCAGCAGCGACTTGCCTGCCGCAACGTGCACGCTCTGCCCGCTCGCCACGTTCACGTGATCGTTCGCGACCACATGCACCGACTGCTGCGTCGACATTCCGATCCCCGACGGGCTGCCGAACAGCATCACCGGCTCCTTGAACGCGTTCGCGCTGCCCGTGCCGCCGCCTGCCGTGCGTCCGCCCGACGCGCGGCCCGATGCACTGTCCTGCGTCGCGTCCGTGAACGCGCGCATCGTGTCCTGCGCATCCTTCAGGCTTTCCGCCTGGTGCTGCTCGCTCACCTCCGACATCGCCTCGACGAGGCTCTCGCCCGTCACCAGTTGCTGCTGCGCCTCCTTCACGTCGAGCGGCTGGCTGTTCGCCGCCTTCGGATGCGTCGTCACGTACAGGCCCTGGCTGGCCCGCACCGCGCCGTAAGCATCCGAGCGCAGGTCGAAGCCGCTGCCGAGATACGCCCCGCGTGAATTGGCGTTGTGATCGATGATGTAGCCGAGATGCAGCAGGCTGTTCGCGCTGCTGCTCATCAGCTGCACGCGGTTCTGCCCGGTCGCGTCGTCCATCACGAGCTGGTTGTAGCCGCTGCCCGAATACTCCTTCGATCGATACCCGGACAGGATCCCGTCGGTATGCCACTGCGGCTGGTTCGCGCCGTTGTACACGCGCCCGACTGCCAATGGCCGGTCGCAGTCGCCGCCGACGTAGTCGATCAGCACTTCCTCGCCGATGCGCGGCACGTGCACGCCGCCGTAGCCGCCGCCGGTATCCGACTGCACCACGCGCACCCAGCACGACGCGTTCTCGTTGCCCGGGTTCAGGCGATCCCACACGAACTGCACGCGAATCCGGTTCAGCGCATCGGTATAAACCTCTTCGCCCTGCGGCCCGACGACGATCGCCGTTTCGAGATGCATCTCGGGCTTGCGGTGTTCGAACGGGCTGCGGTAAGGCACGCTCACGCGTTGCGCCTCGACTTCAACCAGATAGAAGCCCGTCGATCCGTCGTCGTGCGGCACGCGAAACGCGGGATCGGCGCCATAGCCGTCCTGCGCCTGCGTCAGCGCTTCGCGCAGGCTGTACGGGAAATCAGCACGGTCGCCCGCGACAGGCAGGTTGTTCTCGATCCACCACGCCACCTCGATCGCGACGAACTCGCGCTGATCGGCCGGATCGCGATCGTGCTCCGGATGATCGGCCAGCGTGAAGCGCCGCCCGGCGTCGATCGCGCGCACACCGCCCGCGGCACGAAACCGCTTCGCCTGCGACTCCCACTCCTCCATCCGCACCTTCGTCAGATGGTCGCCACGCGGCTGGTCGAGATACGTATAGGCGCCGGTGTATTCGTAGACTTCGAGCTGATCCGGCAGCTCGCCCTGTCCGCCCATCGTCGGCAGCGACGTGCCTTTCGGGTTCGACGGCTGCGAGGGATGCTTGTAGTCGAACGTGCGTGTCGTGCGGGCCACGCTCTGCAGCGTGCGCGTGCCCGACCATTGCGTGAACGCGTCCGCTTCGCTGGCCGCGCCGCCGCGGTAAAAGCGCACGGTTTCCGGCGACAGCGGCGCGAACGCCTGCAGGTTGTCGGTGATGACGAGCGTATGCGACTTGCCGTCGTCGGCCTGCTGCCATGTGCAGTAAAGCCCTTCGCTCTCCATCAGCCGATGCACGAAATGCCAGTCGGTGTCGTGCTGTCGCGTGTACGAGCGGTTCGGCAGCGGCTTCGTCAACGCGAAGCGGAAGCGCCCCTGCGCCTGCGGATGCTGGTTCAGCACGTCGCTGATGATCTGGTCGACGGTCGTATCGTTCCAGAGCCGCTGATCGCGACGGAACTTCAGGAAGTGGGTGAAATCGGCGAACGTGAGCTGATAGGTCGCGAGCCCGCCGTCGGCGCCGAGCCGGCGCGCGGTATGCACATACCCGCTGATCGGCCGGTAACCGAGATCGCCCTGCTGGATCCAAAGCGTGATCGGCTGCGCAATCAGCTTTTTAAGTTCCACATCGCTATCGGTCGACAGCACGTCGAGCGTGAATTCGTACGCGCGCCCGATGCGCGAGCAGCCGACCGCCCGCTGCACGGTCAGGACGTTCTCTCCCAACGGCGTATCGAGCTTCAGCAACCGGTCCTGCTGAAGCAATCCGCCGCGCAATGCGGCGATTGTGTTCTGCATGTTCATGAACGGCCTTTGTTCTTTTTGACGCGCCCTCGGATGGCGCGAGCATTCAACTTCGCCGGCGCGATTTTACAGACAAATTCGCGTTCGCCCATGAACCGGCCCCCGTTGCAACGCGCGCGATCCGGCCACTCCGATGAAATCGATTGCAATCAGGGCCAATTCGACTTCCGGCGCGGCGCGGTTGCGAGTAGTGTCTACGTGTCGGTATTGCGGCCGCCGCGCCCGACGGCGCGCGGCGCTCAACCCACACCACGCTGAACCCTGGAGATCTGTAATGAAACGTTCGAAGTTCCTGCTGTCCGGCCTGCTGCTCGCGTCGGCCCTCGGCTTCACGGCCGTCGCCGCGCATGCGGACGACCTGCTCGACTCGGTCAAGAAAGCCGGCGTGCTGCGCGTCGGCCTCGAAGGCACCTACCCGCCGTTCAATTCGCGCGGCACGTCGGGCCAGCTCGAGGGTTTCGATGTCGACGTCGCGAACGCAGTCGCCGGCAAGCTCGGCGTGAAGACCCAGTTCGTCCCGACCGAATGGAGCGGCATCATCGCGGGTCTGCAGGCCGGCAAGTTCGACGTGATCGTCAACCAGGTCACGGTCACGCCGCAGCGCAAGGAAGCGCTCGACTTCAGCCAGCCGTACACGTACTCGGCCGCACAGCTGATCCAGCGCAAGGACGACACGCGCAACTTCAAGTCGCTCGACGATTTCAAGGGCAAGAAGCTCGGCGTGACGCTCGGCACCAACTACGACCAGATGGCGCGCACCGTGCCGGGCATCGAGGTGCAGACGTATCCGGGCGCACCGGAGAAGCTGCGCGACCTCGCCGCGGGCCGGATCGAGGCGACGCTCGACGACCGCCTGATGCTGCCGTACATGATCAAGACGTCGAACCTGCCGCTGCGCGCGGGCGCGGTGCTGAACGGCGGCAAGCAGGAAATGGCGATCCCGTTCCGCAAGGGCAACCCGAAGTTCGAGAAGGCGATCAACGACGCGCTCGATTCGCTGCGCAAGGACGGCACGCTGAAGAAGATCTCGATGCACTGGTTCGGCAGCGACGTGACCGTACCGGTCGCGCAGTAAGCGGCCCGGCGCCGCAACGCGTCACGCCCTTCGTCACGATGAAGGCGTGACGCTATCCCTCAAGCCGCTTCGTCGAAGCGCGCCAGCAGCATCTGGCCGACCGGTGTCGGCGCAGGGCGCGCGGCCACGGCGTTCATGCGCATCTGCGTACCGTCGAGCGGCCGCTTCTTGACCTGTACGGCGCCGGATTCGACGGATCGACGCCGTCCGGCGCACGTGCAACGTGCAACGTGCAACGCACACCAGCATCGAGAATTCATGGGGACTCGGCATGGCCCCTGTCTCCCGATCGTCCGCGATCCGGTTCGAACCGGTGTCGATCATACTTTCGAATGAAATGGCGCGAGGCACGACCACGTTCACCGCGCGCCCGAGCGCCATCCCGATCAGTACGCCCCACACCGCGAACGACAGCGTCACGAAACCGCTCGTCGCCGCCCACGGCGCGTGCACGGCGACCGCGTAATGGATACAGGTTTCGGCGACGAACGTCAGCATCAGCGTGACGAGCAGGCTCGCGTCGCCAGGCAGGCGCACGCGCAGGCCCGACGAGGCCGGACGGTACTCGAGCCGCCACCGACTCGCGTGCAGCCAGCCCGGCGCTGGCCCGCCCAGGACAAGACAGGAGCACAACAGCGGCGGGAGGCCTGGCCGGCCGACGCCGACGGTTCGGCTGGGAAGGCGACCAGCTCGCATACGAGACCGACGGCAATCGCAGCACGCACTACGTGTATGAACCGGGGACGTCGGTGCCACTCGTCCAGTTCCTCTCCAGTTCGGCCATCGGGATGCCCACGCCAACGCACGACGATACCGATCGATACGAGCCGGAAAGCGACTCGCTGCAGCGTCATCCTCACCGCGAAGGCGACGCCAGCGTGTTTTACTATCACTGCGACCAGATCGGCACACCGTTAATGCTAACGGACGAAGCCGGCGAAGTCGTATGGGAAGCCTCCTATCGAGCCTGAGGTCACGCACAGGAGGTGATCGCGCGCGCGTCGCAGGCGGCCGGTGTGACACCCCGCAACCCGCTGCGATTTCAGGGACAGCAGTTCGACGATGAAACCGGGCTGCATTACAACCGTCTCCGGTACTATGATCCGCAGCTCGGGCGCTTCATCAGCGAAGACCCCATCGCACTGCAGGGCGGGGTGAATACGTATCAATATGCGCCGAATCCCGTCGCCTACATCGACCCGCTCGGGCTGGCGAAAGGCAAATGCGTGATCTACTGGTACAACCATATTGGCGGCCGTTCCGGGCATTACACCGTCAAGACCATCGCCGGTACCGGCAGCATGCATACCGAACAGAAAACTTCGGGTGACGAAACCTGGATCGCACGCGTCAGTGGTGTCGAGTCCGCCGAACCGGTCAACAGCGCGACCTTCGACATACCGGACGTCAGTGCCGCACAGAAACACCAGCGCGACAAGGTGCGCACCACTCGGGACGACCCAGACGGTGCCTATGACGTGTCCAACAACAGCTGCATGACGCACGTGTTGGACGTGCTCAACGCCGGGGGAGCCGACGTTCCGGCGAAGGGCAAGCGTGCGTGGGCATACCTCAACCGGCATGGCGTCGGTCCACGTGTGAAGTAATCGATGACGAGGTAACGACAGATGAGGTCTCCAACGTTGTGCGCCAGGCACGGCGTCCGGCCATTCACCGTGGCGGCGAAACGCATCGACGACCGGATTCGCGAGCGGGGACAATTCGAGCCCGATGAATTGGTGCGGGTATCGCTGGATCGGCCCAAACGCAGCCACGTCGTATGGATGACGCGCGCGGATCTGGACGAGCATGCGGTCACCGCCAACCATGTCGACGGCGTCGAGCATGTCACCGAGTTGCGGAAGTTCGCGTTGCTCGACCGGGCGTGCGTGCACGTTTGCCCGGATTGCCTGGATGAACTGCTCGTACGTTCAGGCGAACAACCGCACTCGCCGACGCCTGTGTCACGCGCGTTCGACACGGCGATCGTCGCCGACAATGCGACGGTGGACGGCCCGCTCGTCAAGTGCGACATCCACGGGATTACGTTCGGTTCGCGCACATCGCCCGCCATGGCAGCCTTGATCGATCAGCGTGACGCGGTGCCGCACGGTCGGGTAATCAATGTAGTCGTGACTTCCCCGAAAGCAGAAAACAATTTCTGGTTCGACGAAGCCTTCCTTCTTCGTGCGCTGGGACCGGATATCGATCTTTCTACAGGCATCTATCGAATGGAATCGGGCGACCGCAGCTTCAACCTGCTCGACAGCGGGATATCGGTATGCAAGTACTGCCTTCGAGACTGGCTGCAACGCAACGGCATCGCTTAGCGATGCACGGCAATCGGGCGAATGCGCGGCGCCGGACCGTGAAGGAAATCCCGCATGCCGTATGCCGTATCCCGAAGCAGGTTTGCCATGCGGCCGGCGTCACGTGTGTCGCCTTGGGGAGTTGAAACGACAAAGGGCCGGGAGGAAAACCTCCCGGCCCTTCGTTCAATATTGTGGCTTCAGGACTCGAACCCTCCACCTGATGATTAAAAATCCTCGAAGAATCTCGTGGAATCAAAGTATTAGATAAGAATTCGTTCTACAAGGACGTCGCAAGAGCAGGGTTGAAACACGTTGCCTGCAAGGCCCCCGTTTTGGTTGTAGAAGAAAGAAGAGACAGCCGACACGGGGAGTCTAGATTGCTGACAGTGCGGACGCCAGCATGCTGCGAGGGCGATCCAATTTTCGTGCTTACTGGCGTTCTTGCCCGCGTCGATGATGATGAAAAAAATTCTCCAAACCCTACAGATTTTCTCAACGGCACCGATAATTCATCAGACGAATACATGTTTGGTTCGTCGCACATCATCCCTGTCCAATTATTGAGAAAATCACTATGCAACAAATCACGAAGAAATGCGTTTTGGCGGCTCTGCTGTCGTCGGCTGTCGTCGGCGCCTATGCTGGCACCACTTCAATTCAGAAAACGACGACGCCACCGCAAGCGCTCATTTTTTCGACTGGTGCCGGTTTTGCGGCCGGTACATATTTCGGGCTGAGCGGTTCGGATTTTCCGGGTTCGCTGCTGACCGCAAACAAAAAACTGACTAGCATCGATGTTCAAACCACGTCGTATATCGGTGCAGCGAACGATATCGTTTCTGTTTGCTATTTGCCGCCGTACACGTCGCAATCGAACTATTGTCACAATGAAATCGTTCCGGGGACTAGCGTTAGTCTTAAGGATTTCAATAATCTGCCATTCGGTAACGGTTCTTCCTTTGCGATTAGGCATCATCCGAGCGGACGGCCTAGCACGACTCTGAATCCCGCAGGCACTGAATCTGTGACCTACAACTATTCGTATTGATGAGTACGCGCCCTGCTTGAGAAATCGGCGTAGCGTTTCGATTTCACGACGCGGGGTTTTCCATGGAAATCAATTCGAACCTTTTGACGACGACGAAAAATAGCCGCACGGCCAAACAAATGGCAACACCTGCGGTCAGCGATTCGCCCGGTGCTGCTACTTATGCATCCATTTTGGCACAATCGACGGCGACACAAGGCGATATCGTAACGCTGAGCGGTGAAGCAATTATGCTCTCGCGGCTGTATGGTGGTTCGAAAAAGGAAATCCCTGCGACGCCATTAGTCGGATCGAAAAAGATTGGCGCGGCTGATCCGGTTATGTGGCTTAATGCAGATGACCCTGAGCCAAAATCTTACACCCAAATTTCGGAGATGCCCCGGTCTCACTCGGGACTTCCGGAAACAAAAAACCCGCGTCAGCGCTAGGCTGGACGCGGGTTTTTGGACTTCCGGATACTACTTGAAACTAGTGTTTGGTGCGGCTGCAGGAATTGAATTCATCCAGCACTGCCCCGCCACACAAGGATTTCTGAAATATTCAGTTTCTTCCATGCCCCCAAATATGCCCCCAAATTTCGGGAACACTCTGGTTCGATTGCCAACCCGGCTTTAACGCTCTAGTGGAACTAGGAACCGCGCGCGACAACACATGGCTACTGCATGCAATTGTAGCCTACTAGACGGCGCTGGACGCACGAACTCGCGTGCTCCTCGCGTCAAACTCGACCGTCAGTAAGGGGCACTCGTCTTTGACGGGAAGATCTGGCATCGCATCGTTTCGATGTGGTCGTCGATCTGCTTCATCGAGGACCAGACCCAAGGCAAGAAATGATCGCGAGTGGCATTGATCACCTACACTCATGCGGTCTACTTGCGCGCTGTTGTAACGGGCAGGCTAGGTCAGAAGCCCCCCAGCCCCTGGCGCCGTTCGGGGTGAGGCCCACCTTTCCCGGTCTGGGTGTCCCGCGGGGTCACTGCCCTACGCCCGCCCGGCGACTTCCCACTGTTCGGGGATGGCGCGCCATTGCTGGGAGGTGAACCGGTAGACCTGCCTGTTCGGGTGCACAGGTTCGCGCGAAGAGCGATGACGTGCTGGTCTCCGCGCAGCCCAACGGCCCCGGTGACGAATCACTAAGCGACAAAAGCTCAGGCAGACGCTGCGTCGGCTTCCCGCGCAGCGTCTACCTCCGTTTCCGCGTCCGAATCTTCAACCTCGAACACGCCTTCGAGGTAAGCTGCGTAGCGCTGTTGCAGGTATTTGAGCGACGCGTCGCGATCAACCTGTACGTCAAGATGGTCCTGGAAGAACTTCAACCGTGCGCGGTTTTCGTCGAGCACCTGCGCCCACGTCTTCGCGTAGATGTTGACGTTCGGCTTTTCCAGAATCAGACCGCTCTCGTCCTTCACCAAGTGCTCGGTATAGGGTCGGAGTTCGTCGCTGATCGCCCAAAAGTTCCACGTCACCCCGACTTTGGAGAAGCGCGGGTCCGCCATCACTGAAAACGCGTAGCCCTGAATCTGCGTCACCTCGTCCGAACCGATGGGCACCTTTGGCGCTTTTAGTTCGACGACGAGGTGCGACAAACGGTTCGCCCGGTGCTGTTTCGTCGCCCTCGAAAGCATCAGATCCACGATGCCCCGCGTCTGCGAAATGTGCTTCACTGGTTCGTCGATAACGATCTTCGGATCCAGTATCTTCTTGTGCTCGATCAGAACCTGGGTCAGCGACTGGTCGTCCACCGACAGGCTGAATTCTTCGCCAAAGAGCCAGCAGTTCTGAGCGATGATGCGATGCAACTGCGATCGCTCTTTCAGGCGCTTTTTGGGCTCTGGGTCGAAGAGCACGGCCTCCAAACCGTTGAGAAACTTCAAGCGGTCCGAGACCACCTTCGCGGCCCCGATGATCGAAGAGAGCGTCGTGTCGCGCAGGAGTTGCGCCAGTTCTTCCTGTTGCCGTTTCGGCAGTCGAAGCACCTCGTCCAAGATGACCTGCAAGTCTTCCGGGCTACGCTCGATCGCCTGGCGCAGCATCCGAAGTTGAAACGCCTTGTTCTTGCTTTGCGTCGCGCTGAAGTCCGGCAGGTGCCGCGCCACGTTTACGGCCACGATGTCGAACACCTGACGTTCTACCTTTTCGACCGGCGACACCGGGTCGCCCGCGAACGGATAGACCTCTTCATCCTTCCACTCCTCCACGACCGTTCTCGCCTGCTCCGCCGCTCGGGTACGGAAGTGATCCTTGATCGTTTGCTGCGCCTGCGTGATGGCGTCAACGACTGCGGTCTGCATTTCCGCGAGATCGACCGTCCCCTCCTTCTGCGCGAGGTCGAAATACGGCGAGTACAGGTAGCCAGAGAACGTGAAGTTGCCGATGTGGAAGCGACGGTCCACCTGCACAAGCGGGAAACGTTGCTGGTTGCAAAGGTACAGCGCGCGGTTGCCGGCGGCCTTCCATTCGACGACATGCAAACGCACCCAGTGCTCCTTGCCGTCGATCACAACGTCGTCCAAGTTGAAGTTCTTGCGACCAGCAATGGCCGATGCGGGATCGATGGATCGACCGTCCAGAATGATCTTCGCGTTTTCTTCATAGTCCGCCAGGTACAGCGCGAAGACCTCAGTCAGCTCCTGACGACCTTCGTCCGACGTGAACGTCCGGAACTCCTTGGTAGGCTCACGGATGGTGAGCATTACGCCAGATTGCGCATCGTCCTTGACCTGCGCCTCATCGCTCACGTTGACGTGGCGAATGTCGAGCGCAGTCATGCGGATGGTGTAGGACCAGCACTTGCCGTCCCGACGGTAGACCACGGCCCATTCGGCGACGTTGCCAAGGGCGAACGCCTTGAAACGCCCACGACCTTCCTGCCCGTGCAGGAACCGGCCGGACGCGGTTTGCGATTTGGACTTTTTCCACGAGCCGCCAAGGAAACGGAAAAAGCCGGGGGCGTCCGTACGACCGATGCCCTCGCCGTTGTCTTTGACAACGATGGCGTCCAGCGCCCCGAGGTCGTTGTACTCGAACGAGACGTCCACGACCGTGGCGTCAGCGTCGAACGCGTTCCAGATCAGTTCAGCCAGCGCCGGGATAGGGCGAGCGCGCGTGATCTTCTCGAGGAAGTCCGACTGCACCTCAACTGGATACTGTTCTGCCGCCATAACCCCTTCTCCCGTCCTATCGTCTGGCGCCGTCCGCCGCGCCACTTTGTATCGCGGCATTCTACCGTTGGTGGGCCCGGAAGCTCTATGCCATCGGCGTCGTAACGCTCCGCCGCAACTACGCCTTGGCCGTGGTGTCGCGCACCTGCTGGATTTCTGTATAAAAATACAGTATTTGCTTGCCCCTTGAACCTATTGTCACGCCTTTGCGGCGCAGATTGCTTTGCAAGGGCGATTAGAGAGCTCGTTCATACTAGGCCAGTTCGACGACAATTCCCTCGCGGAGAACAGACACATGTTCCGATCTAAACGCACGTCGTTCTGCATACCAATCACTCAGCTCTCCTGCTGAAATTTCGATTTGATAGCGAGCGTCATGGTCGATCACGCCAAACTTACGTATGGCCCTCAGAAGCTCAACCGTAGGGGACTCTAGAGTGATCCTCAGGGTTGGTGATTCTCCTCGCTCTCCGGCCACCGGGAAACTAAAAATTGCGCGCCCCCCTTCGAGACGAACATTTCTCCGGTAGAGCTCCTCATCCGCGGCCTCGTTCGCAGATGTGAGATGCTGCCAATCGCTATTCCGAACCTGCGCTCGTCCGCGCAACCGGCTCGCAGCAGCAATCGCGTCGGCGTTCCGGAATAGCGACAGGTTGCGGCACAGGCCGTACAGATGTGCCGCCATTACTTCGATCTCCGCCCCATTCGAATCTATGGGGGTAGGTGGTACAGAAGAATTCCAAGCACGGACTTGGAGCCTGCGGGTCATCGCGCGCTTGGCGTTCGGATTTACCCGCGTGGCGACTACGATATGTCTCGAGATCGGGATGTTCGTGCCGCTGACCTTTGGTCGCGTCACATGAACAACAGCGTTACGCACTTGATCACGCCATGCTCGCGGACAAGCCATGGAGGAAAGCGACGCGCTCGTTCCCTTAGACTCAGCGAGAGCCCACTCAAGATTGCCGCCAATCGAGCGAAGTGCAATATAGTCGGGGCGAAGATTCGTCGAACTTGCTGGGTCTCTATCGATCTTGAGAACCGACGGGGGATAGATTGGATGCCAATTCAAAGTACTCACCGGCGTAATTTGATTGGGATAGAAGGCGCTTACGGGTGCAATCCATTGATACCCTTCCTCAGAAAGCACCTTACGCGCACAAGCCACGCCCAGCATCCACGACATTACCCCTTTCCATTGACGCTCACACGCCGATACCTGTTCGTCGATAGCAAGATAAGGGCTATGAGAATGCCCGACGCCCTTCAAAAGGTAGTGAGGCCAGCCCATCAAGTCGACAGCCGAGACAGATGGCAGGCTAGGTATCCAATCAGCGATAAGATGGCCCGCCACCTCGGCAGGAGTCAAATCAAGTCGCTCTTCGGTACTGCTCCCAACCCGCCAATATTGGATTGCTGTGGACATCTCAAACCCTATTCTTATCAGTTACGTAGCATCTCGCAGTCGGCAGACCGCCAGAATCAAAAGCACTATCATTCCCCACTAGTCGAACAAGAATCAATGGACTGTCCGCGCCGATTGAATTTTGCCCCCAAGTGGGTCCATTTTCCGTCGGCTCAATCACGCAACGATCATCGCGCACTTCAAGCAGCTCGTTGCGCGAGCCGGTGCGGGAAGCTGCCGTCACCGTGTGCGATCTCGAGTTCCTCGAGCAGCTCGCGACGCGCACGTAGAACACCGATAAGCTCTGACGGCACGCCTGCTGCCCCAAGCGATGTCTTTCATCGGGCCTGAGGCATCAGAGATTTCGCTCTAAGCGTTGCGAACCTTCACGAAGAGTTGGGTCGGTAACTGAGCGCCCTCTAGTGAGATAGCCAGTTCAGCCAACTGCTTGCCCTTCGCGTCAGAGGCTCCTGGTCCGAAATCGAAGTAGCGTGCATGCGGGTTAGTCGAATGAGCTGCGCGCCAGTACGACACGCCTTGGTCCAGACGCAAGGTCAATTTCTTCCCTGACGACCATCCACTCTCAAGCAGTCGACCGTGCCCAGTCGAAGAGTTATCGGCTAGCACAGGGATGGTATCCACCCCGATGTAGTTGAGCGTGGATTTCAGCACCGCATTCCGCGTCTCCATTTCCGGCCAGTCCGACCAAACTGTATTTTTTGCGGTGTTTTCGCCGGTGGCCCGACGATTTGTGGTCACCACTCGGAACGGTTCACTCGCCCAACGTGCTTGACCTATCCATTCACGCAAACCTCCTACTAGTTCTGCCAGTACCGCGACAGACAGCGGAGTAAACAGATAGCGATCACGATACGTGAGCGACACGAGGTCGTCGTCTTCATCATCAAGGAGAAGCTGTGTCGCAGGGTGATGCTCTGCGATCTGCTTCCAAAGGCGTTTGCCAAATCCTTGGAGTGGCCCATCCAATTCATGGTGGATCTCGACCTCACGATCGCCAGCATCCAGTTGCTTTGGCCGGATAATGGCGGCAGTAAGTGGGGCGGTCGTTATCGTTACCGGTTCACCCGTTTCTGAGCGAATCAATAATCCCTTGCTGGTGCCCCACGCTGGACCAAATGCGATCGCGTTTTCGTAGTCAATTCCCCATCGAATGGTTGCACCTTCGATCGTTTCGGCCACGAGCCAGCCAGCGCCACATCGTTGAGCGGCTTTAATTGTTCGGATGGAGATTCTGGAGTGGTCCGAGAGACTAGCCAGCAGGAATCGGTCCGACTCGTCCAGGTGAGACATTGCCTGATCGGGAATGACGATTTCCACCGGAATTTCATGGCCTGCCAGTCGATATGCGAAATCTCTAAGAGGCGAAGGTGCGATATCCCAGGCCTCATTCGCTCCCCCGGTGAACAGCCGTACGCCGCCGGTCCCATTGCGTCTAACAGCCATCCAAATTGCCTCTGTGAGTGGCAAATATTCCGGCCGCGAATCTGAACCGAAGAATGCATATTGCTCAGGCAGATGAAGACCTGCGAGCCAGTTCTCACTGAGAAACTCAAGCGCTGCGCGGCGGTTCAAGTTTTCAGCAGCAAAGCGTTGATCAAAATCCAACACGCAGTGCGGACAAGCGCTATCACAATTGGCTAGGCAATTTAGCCGCTCCCGAGCTTTCTGGAAAAGCACTGTGCCCAGATAGCGTTCTGCGCTCGATGCGTATCCTGCGGCATATCGATCGAAGATCAGGATCGATTGACATCTCTGCCCTGCGGCAGGCTTTGACGGTTTGATATCGCAGCCAAGCTCAGTTGCCTGGACGCCGAGTGCTTCTGCCATGGAGTCGCGCAACGCCACGGCAAGCGTGAGCGCGACGGTTGAGTCATTCAGCCAGATGCCATCTTCCGACTTGAGCTGAATTTCCAACACATCGGTCCAGGCCTCATGCCCCAACGTGATGCCATATTTGATCTTCCAAGGACTGTCACTGCCCTTGCAGAATAAATCATCTTCCTTCGCACGACGCAGCTTGGTGTGCGGCCTCTCGAAGATGGCTGGCATAGCTCCGCTACCTTGCATCGGCTCTGCTCGGCCGCATTCAAGACAGAGGGCATAACCCGTCCCATTGATGCCTCGTGACTGGTGGAATACGTGCCCTTTGACGGATGAACGGAACTGTCCCAGTTCCGGGTTCGGTAGCGGATTCCAGGGATCTCGTGCGTTAATCCACGGCGGTTCAACCGGGACAAAATGTTGCGTCGAAACGTCGTTGCCAGGTTCGCGATAAAAGTCGACAGCAAAACCGGCGGGTTCGAGGAACTCGCGTATGTTGTTCGTCTCAATGTCCTGACCACACGCATCACAGCGCCTGGCCGCTTCGAGGCTATGAGTGGATCCACTCGCACCGCAATGCTGACAACGCCAAGCATGACGAATATCTTGAATTTCCCGCGCGTTTTGTTGATCTGCTGGAATATGCCAATTGAGCGTGACACCGGCCGATCGATAGACCAAACCATCCATCACGACCTCCGATCCCGGTGCATACTCTCGCAGCGCTGTCATCAAGTCTCTGCTGGCCAGCTCGCGACGCCTATATCGATTGTCGTCACGGGAGGAGTCAGTTGCCTTCTGACGCGACATCCGGCCATAGGTGAGGTTATCGAACGATGCAATGTGCGTAGGAAAGCCATAACCCGGAAGAAAGCCCCGGGTCGCAAGTTCTCTTAACAGATATTCATCTCTAAGCCGCTTCTGATGCAGCTCGACGGCACGGAATGCCGGTGAGCTCTCCCCCCCTTTTCGAATTTCATTGGCCTCTCGTTCGAGGTTTTCCCACTCGATTCGCCAACTGTTCGTGACTTCACTCATCTCATCCGCGGCCTTGTCCAGCACGCGAGCGAGATCCAAACCTTCAAAGATGCTATTTCGCAGAAGCTGCTGGAGTCCGGACTCGAGCTGGGTGGATTGGAGATGGGGCTTTCCGCAGCACCATGCGACAAAACGGTCGGCCAAGGAGCCTTTCCCGATAAAGAACGGACCACACGCCAGCTTCGTCTGTTCCTGTCCGCTGCCTACCAGTGCGTCGACCAGGAAACGAGACAACAGGAGCGAGTGAACATGGCGCTGCACAATCGCTGCGCTATCGAGTGAGACACGCGGCGCGGGCAACGGCGTATCGAACGCCCAGCGCGTTTTCGAGAAGACGGACTGGTCATGCGGATTGGCCTTGCATAACGTCATCGCAAGGGAGCGCGCTTCTTTGCGTCGGCCAGCGCGGCCCGCCCGCTGCAGATAGTTGGCGGGGTGTGGTGGCACGTTATTCATAGCTACTTCGCTGATACCGCCAATGTCGATGCCCATCTCCATGGTGGTAGAACACGACAACAAGTTCAAATCACCTGCTTTAAAGAGTTTTTCGTAACGGTCGAGCGTTTGGGAGTCCTGCTGGGCCGAGTGTTCGGCGGTCGTGAAATACGGCGCGAGTTCGATCACGCGATCATTAAGGTCTGACCAGAGACTTTGGGTTCGTAGCAAGGTGATGTCACTTTGGTCCGCCAACCACTCGCGACCACGCCGGATACGCTCTAAATCGTCGGTAACATTGCCAAAAGGTTCGTCATATAGCGGGATTGCCACTTTTTGGCACAGAGTGGTTTCATCTGTTGCCTGCTTGGGGAGATATGGACTTATCCCTCGCAGCGTCGTGTCAAGAAAACGTCGGGTGACTGGGCATACCCATGCTTCAGCCATGGGCGAAAAAGCAATAGATGTCAAAGCAAGGACGCGACCATTCCCGCTTTGTGTCAGTAGACCAAGCGATCCAAGTGTTTCCCAGGCTGCGAGTAGCACAGCATCAACGCGGTCTTCGCCATAGGCGCTGGTGATATCGGCCTTAATGGCATAGGCCAGAATCCGAACTAGGATACTTTGCATGCCACTACGTTTAGCTCGCGGCCACCGGCGTTGAGTACGACCAGTCTCCTGCTCATCTCTGGAAACGAGCTGAGTTTGAGGGAACGGTATGCCAAGCCAATTACGCCAAGACGGTGTAATGGCCAAAGAGCCACCTCCGCGAATGTAGAAATCAAGGCAGATCTTGAGAAAATCTTTCCATGCCGCGTAATCGAGCCCGACGTCGCGCACTGCAGAAGGTATACCCTGAGACAGAGTTTCTAAGGCCGGATATTGCACCGCGACAAGTCCCATACTTTCCAGGTTGTTGAGTCGTTTTGGTCGACGACCAAACTCTCGAACGAGGAACATCCGGGCGAGCTCCACCGGGCCACTGCTGTCGCCGAATGTGCCGGGTGAAAGGCGTCGGTAGTGGGTCAGCATGTCGTCGAAATCCCGCCCCTGATTTGCGAGTTGCTGCGCCAAGTCGTTGAACGGGATAGGGGCGGGACGAGTGAGTTTAGCTAACTCAGCCTTTTTCCCAGCCAGCATTTGATCCAGCGCTGGAATAGGAGTAATGGCTTGAGCCGCTTCTAGCGCGCGGATATCGCTTTTAAGCCCTTCAGTTAGCGCACTGGCTTGGCCACGCCCATATTGGAGCGCAAGGTGATACACCAATCCGCGCACGCGATTGCGTTCAGCATCCTGCTGTAGCTTCGCGGCAATCCGCGCTGTTCCCTGACGGCTGTCATTGAAGGTTAGCAGCCGTCGACCACGACACGGATGATCGGCCGGCTTGTCGCCGTCCGGCGCGAATTCGAGCAAGGTCGGGAGAATTCCGCCAAGCAAGAATGGAGCACCGAGCCGACTGGATTGGAATAGTCGTTCTTTGGCCGATTCCGTGCCACTACAGACAGGGCACATTAAACCTTCCCCACCATCTTCGTGAGCGAGCACGCGCAAGGCATCGCCGGAGGGTTCTGTAATCTGACGAGACGTTCGATCGATATCCAATGGACCGACGTGTTGCAGTGGTCGATTAACAATTAGGACCTTGCTCTGTTTGCTCGAGGGCGGCTCCTCATCGTGATCTTCGTCATCTCCGTCATCTGCCTCCGCGCGCTCATTCGATTCGACTTCCAGCTCAAATTCGTCCAGTGCGGCTTGAGGTTGTAGATGGGTCAAGACACCACGATGAGCGCCCGCTAACAAATGAACGGTTCCACAGTCCCCACATGAAATAACTTCATATACCGGACTCCCACAATCGCAGTGCTTTCTTGGATCCAGATACACCTGACCGAAAGGCCAGTTGGCATCGCTAAGATGAGTGTTCACCTTGTGCGAACAGGCGGCATCGGCACACGCCCACAGCCCTGAGAGCGTTTGATGAAATCCGTGCGCACGTAATGGCAAGAAAACCTCGCCGTCGCTATCTCGCGTGCCGCTGAGTAAATCGAGCCAACGCAATGCTTCGTGCTGTTGTGCGACAGAATAATTATTTCTCTTTTCGAACAGAGCCGCACAAACGTCTGACAGTCGTTGAACAGGTTGGCGCTCTGGGTCACCTACAAATAAGTCGCGCAGCTTTCGGGCTGTGATTTCTCCCGTGAGCGCCTCATACCGGTGAGATGATTTTTCTTGGCCGGAATCAATGTTGACCAGATTATCCAATGCCATCGCGCCATGTGACTGTTGTCCTACCATGGATGGTATTCTTCGCTTCCCGGCAACGAGATGGACACGGTCCGGCGATACGCCTGCTACATCCGCTAGAAATTGCTTAAGTTTTTTGCCTGCTTCACCCTCTGGGTCACCGATCGTGGCTGACGTCGCGACAAATCGGACTTGGTCGGAGGTGACACCAAACCCGTGCAGCACGCGCCGAATGAGCAGCGAGGCCTCAGCCGCTTGAGAACCCACATACGTGTGGGCCTCATCCAGCACGACCCACTCCAGCTTCCCTTGCGATTGAGCTAAGATTGGCGCATCCGCCGTACGCACCAGCATGTATTCCAACATAGTGGAATTGGTCACAAGGATCGGCGGCGGTGACGCACGCAGCGTTTCTCGATCGGCCACCTCATTTTTGGCCCCCTGCCGGTTTCGCTCTGGTAGCTTTTCAGGGGTCGTGCCGTTGTAGAGACTGAACCGCACGTCTTCCCCGAATGCATCGGTCCAAGCCCGCAATCGTTCACGCTGACTATTAATGAGTGCGTTAAGCGGGTAGAGAAAAAGAGCGCGCACACCAATCAGTTTGCTTTGTTGCTGAGCACGCAGTCGGCAAAGGCGGTCCAAGATCGGCACCATAAAGCATTCCGTTTTGCCTGAACCAGTGCCACTGGCAACCACCAGTGATTGTGGTGTCTCGCGCGTCAGCACTTTCCAAGCAGCTAACTGATGAGTGTAGGGACACTGTGAGCTGGCAAATCGGTATTCACCTGCAAGCTCAGCTGGGGGGGCATCCATCGCCCGAATCAGGTCGTGCGTGAGCAATGAGCCGGCAAGATCGCTCATTGTCGCGTCGGCACTATGCCAACCGAAGACAGCTTCGAACGTGGGGTCGGCCAGAAATGCACCAGGTTCGCCATACGGACGACCGAATACATCCGAAAGGTGCCGTTGCAACGGTGCGTTAGCGAATCCGAGTCGGCTGGTCGCGGACAGCTTGGCACGTTCTGCCAATACGGGGAACAGCTCTGAGAAATAGGGAGTCATGTTCTAGTCAGTTATGCAGTAGTCCGTTAGCGATACACCGGGCGAAGGTCTGGTTATATGCGTCGTCGAACCACTGAGGATCAAAGGCACGCGCTGCTCGCAACTCATGAATGGATTTTGGATCGCTAAACCACGAATCTGATTGGTCCGTTGCGGCCTGCGTAGCCACGAGCAATGGCGCATTGATCGCAGTCGTTGCAAAATCAGCATTTTCTGGATAGAGCAACGCAGCAATAGTCAGATCCCTCTTCGCTTCACCAATGATTCTGCCGAGTCCAGTCGGCCAAGTATCGTTAGCGTGAATTCTGCGCAACGCCATGACAGAACTTCCCTCGCCGCCAAACAAATTCTGTTGAGCTAGCATGCCTAGACTTGATAGTGCTCGGGATTGCATTTTGCTTTCGGGAAGGAAGTCAGCGCTTGCCATTCCAAGCATAAACGTCAACGCACCGTGGAATGCAGTAATCTGCTGAACTCGGTTTAAGTGGTGAGTTTGGAAGATGACTTTTCCGATTTCATCGCCATATACCTCGTAGCACTGAGCTTTGAGGTTGCCGATCGCTTTCCGCCACGCTGAGAATGGGATGGCTTCCCAAGCAAAGGAAAGCTCTTGATCAAATCGAACGAGAAAATTAGCGGGGAACTGGCTTAAGCGCATCGCAAGGGCCGCCATTCCCGTTGGTGATTTCGCGAATCGACGCCACAAATCCAGTGCGGCCAGCGAAAGATGGCCGATTTGGCTTACGAGCTGCTCGATCTCGTTCCATCCATGGTGGAGATAATCGATCCCCATCTCACCAATGATGCGATCCAGCGAAATCGTACGTGCCTCATCATCCCCAATATTGATTGCATGCGCCAATTCGCTGTTTGACGTCAAATCTCCGGGGATAAACCACAGCGTCGGGCGGAACGGGAGGATCGCATTCGGACCAGGGTAAATAAGCCACGATCCTGGCTCACGGTTTTCCGGAGAAAACTCCCACATCCCTGTCGGGACGTCTTGTGATATGGCTGGATTTAGGCGAAGGGCTTCTTCACCGGGTTGCTCAAGTCGAAGTGCCATGACCGGTAGTGAATCGATCTGCTCCGGCAGGAGCTTCGCATTTGCGTGCGCGTTTAGCCCAATGTACGGACCATTCTTTTCAAGCTTGGCTGCGTAGCGGGTAATCTCAAGTCGGTAAGCGTCGCAGCCGCTTACGCGTAACTCCACCCACGCTCGTGCATCTGGACCATCATCAGTAGAGAGTTGGTGCTGAATATCCGTTGCATAGTCTTGGAGTCGCACTTCCAGAGACATCGCACCAGGCAGTGCCCGTAATTCGACGTGGCGCGCTTGCTTCAGATCCCTCGATTTAATCTCCAGCTGCATGCGCGTGTTGCTGCCTGCATTATTGACGAGCATTCGCACACCGGCCAACTGAGCGGAGCTGAGCATGCTGCCTGACCGTAGCTCATTGCCCTGACCGTCAAATGCACGTGTTCCTTGGCCGGGAAAAGGTATGGTGAAGCGAGCGGCTGTCGTTGTATTTGGCCAACGCACCTCCAGTTGCACGCGCTCCGGTGCTCGCTGACCTTGAGGTGTGTGAATCGATACGATTAAGGTGCCAGGCTCTCGCCGAGTCTCATACTGCACGAAATCAGTCATTACGCGTGCATTGAGCGCCCCCCAACCATGTAGTCTCACTTCGCCAGCGGTTGGGCTGTGGCTGCGCATTGCGATTCGCGCCTCCACAGGAAGCACAACGATACGTGCTCGTTGCTTAATCTCACCATTGGCAGGGTACCGGACTGTGACGGGGCCAATGGGTTGCAATTTGGCATGTTCTATATTGGACGCCATGCTCCATCCAATCTCGCCCTCCGCTTTTTGGATGTTGCCGTCAGGATTGATATGGTAAAGCTTGGGTAGTCCCTTGAATGCAACGGATGGACTCTGAAAATCTAACCATTCTCGTTGACCTCGCCACTCGTAACTATCTCCTGACACACCTGCTTGCCCTGTCCGTATCCGACAGATAAATTCTTCCCCGCAGCGGGCTTCCACTGTGCCACGGATGCGTACGATGCGACGGTCGTCAACATTGAGTTGGCCGCAATCGGTCACCGTTGCATCATTGAGTGCGCGAATACTCCAGCCTGAAGGCAATGCAACGAGCCCCTCGTTCGCAGTGATGCTGCCACTGCCTTGTCGCAAAAAGCGGTGTGAATCGATCTCGTCGGCAAAAAACACCCAGGGCAATTCGTTATCCAGCAGACCGCCCTTCGGAGCGACGTTGCTCCAAAGGCGCCCATCCGGTGCTTGCAGATGCAGAAGATGTTCGCTCGCCGCCGTGCTTCCGATATACCCCCAAGGGGAGCGCTCTATATGGTAGCGCTCTTGCCCCGCTAGGAGGCGTATGGTTGTCGTCGTCCGTTTCCCCTCGGCCGTGAGTGACAGCTCGCCAGCCCTTGGCATACTCTCCGGTGTTTCGCCCAGAAGCTTGGCAAGTTGAGTAACCAGAATGGTTTCGGGGACGTGTATGACGGAGCGAAGGGACCAATTGGCATCGCTGTCTATGACAAGTTCGCGCTCAACAGGGAAGCAGAAGGTGTGCTTCTCCGTGCGAATATCTGCGGCATCCCGAATCAGTTGTTCGATCAGGCCTTGGGAATGTGCGTCGTCAATGGGTAGCGGGAAACGCTCACGCCACCCGGTGATTTTTTGATCGAGCTTCGAGAGCGCATTCTGACTGGAAGTGAGTTTTGCTTCGTCCTTTAGGCAAAGGACGATCCATGCAACATCGGCAAGCAGCGTATAGACGATTTCATGGCGATAGCTTTTAGGCAGATTTTTTTTCAAGCTATTTACCCAGGTCAACAACTCCTGGGGAGTCACTCGTGTATCGCCTGCGAGACGGAGAACTTGCCCGAGCAGCTGTCCAATCTTGCCACGAGCTTCTGCAAGTAACCGCATGGGAAGGCCGCCTTCGATCGCGACTGCACCCAAATAGCGCAGCCCCCCATTGATCTGACTGGTTACCCCCCAGTCTTGAAATCCTGCGTTGACGCATTCGCTACGTTCTTGTGGCAGCCATGGGTCTGCGTTCGGATCGATGCTTTGGAGGATGGGGTCCCACGTCCAATGGGATCCGTTGTACTCACGCCGCCACCACTCAGAAGCGTATAGAACAAATAGGCAAGCGAATCCCGGAATTCGCCGGATTTGCGTGAATGATAGAGAGGATAACTTTTCACACCAGGTACAAAGCAGTGTGTGAAGATCAGAATACTCTTCCTTCGAGAGACGATATTGGTATAAGTGGCGTCGATCCGGTCGTGCAAGTTGTCGACTTGTAAGCAGACTCCTCTTCCAGTCAGTGAATGCCGTTATCTGATGAACCTTCATCCCCCGTCCTCGCTTTGTCCTGTCAGATTTCTTTCTTAATTGTGCATTGAAATCGAATTTGATTCGAAGTTTTTCACCTTGCGTGCCTATCCGCACCAATACCATCAATGCCCTGAATAGACGGGCGGAGGCACACACGGGTAGAGGACGTCTTCTTCCAGTCGCTCTGCCTCTCTGCGAGGTGCGGAAGCCTTGACCTGGTCGGCCGAGGTTGTCCCCATCATTGCGTCTCCTCCCATCTTTCCACCCTCACACCGACGCCCCCGTCTGCGGCGGTGCTTTCGGCGGCACCGCGCCCGGGTGATACGTCGAGTCGAAAACCATGTCCGTCAGCCAGCGCTTGAAGCTGGGGTTGTCACTGAACTGTTTGAACAGCTCCGTGTGGTCAGAGATCAGTTCCAGGACCACCCGATTCAGCGCCTTGTCGTGCTCCAGCTTCGCGTTCTGCTTGTCAGAGTTGGCCTGTGCGTTCTGGTAAGCCTTGTCTTGCGCCACGCGGGCCGGAATGTCCTCGGTGATGACCTTGCGAATCTTGTCACCGTCCTTCCACTCGATGTTGCCGAACATGTCGTTGAAGGCCTTGATGATGTTCGACAGCTTGTCGATATCGGGCATGCCGCTCCCGCTACCACTGCCCGGCGGGGGCGGTTCGATGAAGGCATCCGCATCGTCCATAGACATCTTCAGCGAAGCTTGCGCTTCCACCCGATAGCTGTCCATGTCTATGGCCTCCAACACTCCCTTCGAGAGGTCTTCTTCCTTCGGGGCGGGGAGCTTCGGGATCAGGAAGTTCAGGAAGATCGCGAGCTTTTCCCAGGCTGGGTGACCGTAAGTCAGGATGGCCGCGAGGAAACCGTAGCTGCGCACAAATGCCTTGGCCTTACCCTTGAACTCAACCTGGTCGTCTTCACTCAGGTTGTCGATGTACTCGGCGACGCAGGCGTCGAGAATCGGGTCGAGCTTGTCCCGGTCTGCGCCGGTTACGTAAAGCGCGACCAAGTCCTCGACCTGCTGCCAGCTGTACACCTGCTTCGCATCGAGATCGTTCTTCAGGTCGTGCAGTTTGTTGGGGTCTGTTTCTCCGGTCTGGATCGTGGCGCGGTAGTAGTCCTGGAATGCCACCTTCACCGCCTCAGCGTTATCGGCAAAGTCGAGCACGAAGGTGTCGCGCTTCTGCGGATGTGCGCGGTTTAGCCTCGAGAGCGTTTGCACCGCCAGCACGCCCGCCAATGGTTTATCCACGTACATCGTGTGCAGCAGCGGCTCGTCAAAGCCGGTGACGAACTTGTTAGCGACGATCAGGAACCGATACGGGTCTTGCTTGAGCTTGGACGGGATATCTTTGCTCGGGAAATCATTGAGGTCGGCCTCAGTCTTCTTTACCCCGCTAACTTCGAAGTCACCTGAGTACGCCACGATGGCCTTGAACGGGCTCTTGATTGTGGCGAGGTAGTCCGACACCTCACGGTAGTAGTCGATGGCCCGTGCGATCCCGTTGCAGACGATCATCGCCCGCGCCTTGCCACCGATCTTTTGCTTGCCCGCCACCTGCGCCACGAAGTGATCGACCATGATCTCGGCCTTCTTGCGGATGGCCTTGTCGTGCGATTCGACGTAGTGGCGAATCTTTTTCAGTGCCTTGACCTTTTCGAAGTCGGGATCGTCCTCGACTGTCTTGGCAACGTGATAGAAGCTGTTCACCGACGTGTAGTTCTCGATCACGTCGAGAATGAAGCCCTCCTGGATCGCCTGCTTGGTGGTATAGGTCAGCTCCTCCGGCGAGCGAAAGCGCGCTTCGCCACCCTCCAAGTAGCGCTCGCCGAATAACTCCAGCGTCCGGTTTTTCGGGGTCGCGGTGAAGGCGAAGTAGCTGGCGTTCGGCAGCATCTTGCGCGACTCGATCAGCTTGTTGACTGCATCCTCGACGGACTCTTCGTCACCCTCGTCATCGCCCGGAGCCCCCGACAAGGCCATGTGCATCTTGGCCGTGGTCTTGCCGCCCTGACTGGAATGCGCTTCATCGATCAACAACGCGAACTTCCTGCTGCCAAGGTCCCCCAGTTCGTCGAGGATGAACGGGAACTTCTGCACCGTCGTCACGATGATCTTCTTGCCCTTGCGCAGGAAGGTGCGCAGCTCTGCCGCATCCTCGGAGTGGCCGAAGATCGACGCCACATGGTCGTAGCTCTTGATAGTGCGGGCGATCTGCGTGTCCAGCGCGCGCCGGTCGGTGATGACGATGACCGAATCGAACTGGGCCAGCATCGCATCAGCGGCGGTCTTGAGCTCCACCAGCTGATGAGCCAGCCACGCAATGGTGTTGCTCTTGCCGCTTCCCGCTGAATGCTGGATCAGATAGCGCTTGCCGACCCCATCCTCGCGCGAGCGCCGTAGCAGAGCGCGAACGGTACGCAACTGGTGAAAGCGCGGGAACACTTGATTGCGCCGCTTCTTTCCCTTTTCGTCTTCCTCCTCCACCACCTGCGTGAAGTTCTCGATGATGTTCGCCAGCGAATCCTTCAGCAACACCTGCTTCCACAAATAGTCGGTCTTCAACCCATGAGGGTTAGGGGGATTGCCCGCGCCGCTGTTCCAGCCCTGGTTGAACGGCAGGAACCACGAGGTCTTGCCGGTGAGGTGCGGACAGAACCGCACCTCGGCATCGTCCACCGCCATGTGAGCCACGCACCGCCCGAGCTGAAACAGCAACTCGTTCGGGTTGCGGTCAGTCTGGTACTGCGTGATCGCGTCGGCCACGGTCTGCTTTGTCAGAGAGTTCTTCAACTCGAAGGTCAGCACCGGCAGACCGTTGATGAAGATCACCATGTCCAGCGAGCGCTGCGACTCGTCGTTGCTGTAGCGCAGCTGCCGGGTGACGCTGAAGATGTTCTTGCCGAAGTTCTCGCCAGCGCTAACGTTACCCGGAGTCGGCAGCAGCTTGTACAGGTCGACGTGGGCCGGGCCGTGGTTGACGCCCTTGCGGAGCACATCGACTACACCGCGCTTGGCGATCTCGCCCTGGATGCGGTGCAGGAACTGCGTGCGCTTGATGCCCTCGTTTGCCAGCTCAAGCGCAGTGACGACCGTGGGCTGCGTGGCCTGCAGAAACGCCAGCAACTGCATCACGTCTACCGCCACGTCGCGGTTGTAGTCGGTGGGCTGGCCCTGTATGTAGCCGCCGCTGGTGCAGAGGTCACGGACGATCAGGGCTTCCAAGCCCTTCTCGCTGGTGTCAGTCGTCGCCATCGTCTTCCTCCCCGTCAGTATCGATTTCTTCCTCACCATTCAGCGCCGCCAGATCCTCCTCGGCCGTCACGTCGTCCGGGTCTGGAACCCAGCCCCGCACGTCCACTTGTCCGGTGACAACGTCGGTAATCTGTCGGTCGCGGTATTCTCGGATCAGTTTGATTTCTTCTTCGGCGCGAGCGATGGCTTCGCCCAAGTCCTTCGTTTCGATCTCGATGTGCGACAGGATTGCCTCCTGCTCATCTTTGCGAGGAACCGGGAGTCGCACGTTGCCGATAAAGGTCCAATCGGCACGCGGCATCTTCGCTCCCGCCGTCGAGCTGTTAATGAGGTCAATGACACGCCTACAGCGCAGTAGCTGCTCAAGATACGCAGGCAGGATGAGTTCCTTGCGCGACCGCAGCACCAGGAACTCGCTCACGCACACGCCATCGCATTGTAGTGGTCTAATGAACCCGGACACTGATTTAGGCGAGAATGCTCGCCATGAAGAGGTGTCTAATGACCAAGCGACGTCGTACGTTTTCCCCGGAGTTCAAACAGCAAGCCGCGTGTCTGGTGCTCGACCAGGGCTATAG
>NZ_JPGL01000088.1 GCF_000732615.1 Burkholderia paludis | reverse complement strand
GTGCCGGGCGTCCGCCCCAGGGCGGCCCCCCCCCCAGGACCGCGTTCGCGCCCTGTACCAGTTTCACTGTCGTCATCGAAATTCGGTGTTATGCATGCGTTCGGCCGCCCGCCGATGCGGCGGGCGGAACCTGCCGGCCGGGCCGGGTTCAGAGCGCGCGGCCCGCGTCGTCGAAGAAGTGCGCGTGCCGCAGGTCGACGCGCACGCCGACCGGCTGCCCCGCCGCGACCGCGCAGGCGTCGCGGCTCTGCCGCACCGACAGCGGCCGGTCGTGGCCCGCGAGCTCGACGTAGACGATCGTCGCGTCGCCCAGGTGCTCGGCGTGCGTGACGCGGCCGTCGAGCCCCGTGCCCGGCGCGCCGACCGCGAGGTTCTCGGGCCGGATGCCGAGCTGCAGCGAACCCGACGGCCACGCGCGCGCCTCGCCCGGCGGCGCGGGCAGCGAGCCGCCCGGCACGTCGAGGCGCGGCGCGGCGGCGCCGCCGTGCACGCGGCACGGCAGGAAATTCATCGACGGCGAGCCGAGGAACGATGCGACGAAATGGTTCGCCGGCTGCTCGTAGAGCGTCAGCGGCGAGCCGACCTGCTCAATGCGGCCGCCGTTGAACACCGCGATCCGGTCGCCGAGCGTCATGGCCTCGACCTGGTCGTGCGTCACGTAGATCATCGTGCTGCCGAGCTCGCGATGCAGCCGCGCGAGTTCGAGCCGCATCCCGCCGCGCAGCGCCGCGTCGAGGTTCGACAGCGGTTCGTCGAACAGGAACACGCCCGGCTTGCGCACGATCGCGCGGCCGATCGCGACGCGCTGCCGCTGGCCGCCCGACAGCGCCTTCGGCTTGCGGTCGAGCAGCGCCGACAGCCGCAGCGCGTCGGCCGCCTGCCCGACGCGCGTGCGCGTCTCGGCCGCATCGACGCCCGCGAGCTTCAGCCCGAACGCCATGTTCTCGAATACGGTCATGTGCGGATACAGCGCATAGTTCTGGAACACCATCGCGAGCCCGCGCTTCGCGGCCGGCACGTCGTTGACGCGGCGGCCGTCGATCAGCAGGTCGCCCGACGTGATCTCCTCCAGCCCCGCCAGCATCCGCAACATCGTCGATTTGCCGCAGCCCGACGGGCCGACAAACACCATGAATTCGCCGTCCTCGATGTCGAGGCTGACGTCCTTGATCACGTCCGCGCCGTCGTCGTAGCGCTTGCGGATCTGCTTGAGCGACACACTTGCCATGATTGGGTTTCTCCTCGTCCGTTCGTGCCGCTCACCATTCGGCGACCGAGCCATCCTCGCGTCGCCACACCGGGTTGCGCCAGCGGTGCCCGGTCGCGGCGGCCGCCCTCACCTTCTCCTCGTCGATCTCGACGCCAAGCCCCGGCGCATCCGGGCGCATCACGTAGCCGCCGTCGAACGCGAACGGAATGCCGCGCGTGTATGCGTACATCGCGTTGTCGTCGTGATAGGCGACGTTGGTCGACTGCTCCTGGATGAACGCGTTCGGCGTGCAGAAATCGATCTGCAGCGAAGACGCGAGCGTGAGGGGCCCGAGCGGGCAGTGCGGCGCGACCGCGACGTCGTACGCCTCGGCCATCGCCGCGATCTTGCGCAGCTCCCAGATGCCGCCCGCATGGCTCACGTCCGGCTGCACGATGTCGACCACGCCGTCCTGCAGCAGCGCCTTGAACTGCCAGCGCGTGAACAGCCGCTCGCCGGTCGCGAGCGGCACCGCGCAATCGCGCGCGACCTCGCGCAATGCGTCGTTGTGCTCGGGCAGCAGCAGTTCCTCGTAGAACATCGGGTCGAACGGCGCGAGCGCTTTCGCAAGCGCCTTCGCGACCGGGCGGCGCACGCGGCCGTGGAAGTCGATGCCGAGCCCGACTTCCTTGCCGATCGCGTCGCGCACCGTGGCGAAGCGCGCGACCGCGCGATCGATCGCCGCCGGCGATTCGATCCAGTCGGTCGCGTTGACGACGCCCATCTTCAGCGCGGTGTAGCCGGCTTCGACGAGCTGCCGCGCGTTCGCGGCCATCTCTTCCGGCGTATCGCCCTTCACGTGCGCATAGACGCGCGCCTTCTCGCGCACCGGGCCGCCGAGCAGGTCGTAGACGGGCACGCCGAGCGCGCGCGCCTTGATGTCCCACAGCGCCTGCTCGATGCCCGAGATCGCGCTCGTCAGGATCGGGCCGCCGCGATAGAAGCCGCCGCGGTACATGACCTGGAACAGGTCCTCGATATGCCGCGGGTCGCGGCCGATCAGGTAGTCGGCGAGTTCGTGCACGGCGGCCGCGGTGGTGGCCGCGCGCCCCTCGACGATCGGCTCGCCCCAGCCGGCGAGGCCCTCGTCGGTGCTGACCTTCACGAACTGCCAGCGCGGCGCGACCGCGAATGTTTCGATTTCAGTGATCTTCATGTGGAGGAACGGGTCCGGTTGAACAGCAGCGCCGACATGCCGTTGTCGGCGACGAGATCCGCGCCGGCGATGCCGGCCGCCGCGTCCGACAGCAGGAACGCGGCGATCCGGCCGATATCGGCCGGTTCGTTGATGCGCTGCGCGGGATGCAGCGCGCGATACGCGTCGAGCAGCGCGGGATCGCGCTCGAGCGCCGCGCCGATCGGCGCGTTCAGCGTGAAGCCGGGGCTCAGCGTGTTGACGCGGATGCGCTGCGGCGCGAGGCTCGTCGCCATCGCGCGCGACATCGCGACGATGCCGCCCTTGGTCGCCGCGTACATCTCGAAGCCCGGCACGCTCGCGCCCGCATGATTCGACGCGAGGTTGACGATCGCGCCGCCGCCGGCGCGCGCGATGCGCGGCGCCGCGAGCTGCGCGCACTGGAACATCGCGCGCAGGTTGGTGCGGTACAGGCGGTCGCAGTCGTCGAGCGTGAACGCGTCGAACGGGCCGTGCAGCGTGATGCCCGCGTTGTTGACGAGCCCGTCGAGCCGGCCGTGGTGCGCGTCCACGCGCTCGAACAGCGCGGCGACGCTCGCCGGCTCCGCGACGTCGGTCTCGACGAACAGCGCATCGCGGCCGCCGAGCCGTTCGCGCACCGCGCCGGCGCGCGCGGCGTTCTTCTCCGCGACGACGACCCGCGCGCCGCATTGCGCGAGCACCTCGACGATGCCGAGGCCGATGCCGTCGCCGCCGCCCGTGACGACGACCACGCGGCCGTCGAGCGATTCGAATGGATTCATGGTTTCACCCCTTGACCGCGCCGGCCGTGATGCCCGCGACGATCCTGCGCTGGAGCAGGAAGAACAGCACGAGCAGCGGCAGCGTGCCTAACACGGCCGCCGGGAACAGCTTGGTCGGATCGATGTCGTTGGTGCCGATGAAGCGGAACACCGCGACCGTGATCGTGAACTTCGACGCATCCGTCAGGAACAGCAGCGGATAGACGAGGTCGTTCCACACCGACAGCGTGACGAACATCGCGAGCGTGCCCGTGATCGGCCGCAGCAGCGGCAGCACGATGTACCAGTACACCTGCAGCGGGCCGCAGCCGTCCATCACCGCGGCTTCCTCGAGTTCGAGCGGAATCCGTTTCAGGAAGCTGGTGTAGAAGAACACGCCGAGCGGCAGGCTCTGCACGGTGTAGGCGAGCACGACGCCGAGATACGTGTTGAGCAGGTGCAGGTCGCGGAACAGCACGTAGAGCGGCGTCAGGCTGACGAACATCGGGATCGTCAGGCCGAGCGTCAGCACGATGTAGACCGCGCCCGACAGCCGGCCCTTCACGCGCGCCAGCGGATACGCGGCGAGCGACGACAGCAGCGCGACCAGGCACGTGACCGCGAGCGTGATGCCGATCGTGTTGGCGACGCTGCGCCAGTAGTTCATTTGCGTGAACACGGCCGCGTAGTTGCCGAAGAACACGTGGTCGGGCAGGCCGAGCGGGCGCGCGATGATGTCGTCGCCGGTGCGCAGCGACATCAGCACCATGTAGATCGTCGGCAGCAGCACGATCGCGACGATCGCGATCGCGGCGACGAGCCGCGCGCAGCCCGGCACGCGGCGCAGCAGCGCGCCGGCGCGCCGCCCGCCGGCCGACGTGCCGGCGGCCGGGCGGCCTTCGTGAAAGCGTTGACGGATGACGTTCACAGGTTGTCCTCCCGGCGGCGCAGGATCGTGTTCTGCGTGGTGGCCACCACCACCACGATCGCGAGCATGATCATCGACAGCGCACTCGCGAAACCGAACTTGTAGTCGTTGAACAGGCTGTGGAAGATCTGCAGCCCGAGCGTGGTCGTCGCGCCGTCCGGCCCGCCGTTGGTCAGCACGAGCGGCAGCTCGAAGGTCTTCAGCGTGCCGATCGTGCTCAGCGTGATGTTCACGGTGAACGCCGGCGCGAGCAGCGGCAGGTCGATGCGCGTGAAGCGCACCCACGCGTTCGCGCCGTCGAGCTTCGCCGCGTCGTGCAGCTCCGCCGGAATGTTCAGGTAGCCGGCCAGGAAGATCGCCGTCGAGTAGCCGACGTACATCCACACGTGCACGGCCGTGACGGCCGGCAGCGTGACCGACGGATCGCCGAGCCACACCTGCTGCAGCGCGTCGAGATGCACGAGATGCAGCAGTTCGTTGATGCCGCCGCCGAGCGGCGAGTACAGGTACTCCCACACGAACCCGGCGATCACCGCCGAGAACATGCTCGGCACGAGCAGCCCGACCCGCAGCGCGCCGCGCAGCCGCGGCAGCGAGAACAGCAGCGCCGCGAACAGCAGCCCGAGCCCGTTCTGCACGATCACGACGATCGCCGCATACGTGAACGTGACGACGAGCGTGTGCAGGCTCGCGGGATCGCGGAACGCGGCGGCATAGTTCGCGAGCCCGATCCAGTGCGCATCGCCCACGCCGGAAAAATCCGTCAGGCTCATCCGCGCGGCCTTGAACAGCGGATACAGGCTCAACAGCGCGTACAGCGCGAGCGCCGGCACGGCGCACCACAGCAAGGTCCGGTTACGCTTCATCGCGCGCCTCCCTGGTCGAACCGCACCGCGCGCCGGCGCGCGGTGCGGGAAATGTCGGCGGACGGGCGGCTCATCGCGCGGCCGCATCCCAGCGGGCGAGCAGCTTCGCCGGGTCCTGCCCGATGTCGAGGAAATACGCGGACATCGAATTCCAGATCGCCGTGAACAGCGTGCCGGTCCACACGCCCTTCGGATACAGCACGACATGGCCGTTCTTCTGCGCGGCCGCATAGGGCTGCGCCTGCGGCGGCATCGCGTCGCTGCCGCCCTCGAACGGGCTGAATCCCGCTTCCGCGTCGAGGAACTGGCGGTCGTTGTCGGGACGCGCCCAGAACGCCAGCCACTTCTTCGCGGCGTCGGCCTGGTGCGACGCCGCGTTGATCGCCCACGCGGTGCCGAGCATGTCGAGCGCGACGGGCCCGTTGCCGGGCACCAGCGCGGGCAGCGGCGCGAACTGGAACGACAGCCCCTTCGTCGCGCTGAACTTCGCGATGTTCCATGCGCCCTGCGGCATCATCGCGACGCGGCCGGCCTGGAATTCGGTCAGCCCCGTGCTCCATGCGCTCACGCCGTCGTTCAGGCGCGGCGCGAAGCACTTCGCGTCCGCGAGCGTCTTCAGCGCGGCCACCGATTGCCTGAACGCCGGATCGGCCGCGAAGCGCGCGCTGCCCGCGCCGACGAACGATTCGGCCCGCGCGGTGGCATCGCCGCCGCCGGCCGCGAGCCCGGACGCGATCACGAGCGCCGCGGGCGCCCAGCCTTCCTTCGCGGGCAGCAGCATCGGCGTGATGCCGGCCGCCGCCAGCTTGCCGCAGGCGGCCTTCAACTGGTCGACGTCGGTCGGCACCGTCGCGACGCCGGCGCGCCTGAGCAGGTCGAGGTTCGCGAACAGGCCGATGCCGACCAGCTCCATCGGCAGCATGTAGGTCTTCCCGCCGATCTGCGCATGACCGCGCACGCCGCGCCAGATCGTCGGCACCCACTTCTCGCCGCTCAGGTCGAGCAACTGGTGCGCCCCCTGCCATTGCCGCATCAGCTCGCGATCGACCATCAGCACGTCGGGCCCGTTGCCGCCCTGCAGCCGCGACGACACGACCGTCGTCGTGTCGTTGCGCGACATGTACTCGAACTTGACCTTGATGTCGGGGTTTTCCTTCTCGAACCTTGCGATCAGCGCCGCCATGTTGGCGGGCTCGGCGCCGCCGCCCTTCCAGCCCGTCACGTCGAGCGTGACCGGCGCGGCGCACACCTGCGCCGCCAACACCGAAAGGACTGCGAAAGTTGCCGCCCGAAGCCTGTTGAACATCTGCTGTCTCCACGTTGTTGTTGAATCGTTGCGCACGGCCAGTGGCGCACGGCCGGCGGTGCACGGCGAGTGCCGCACGGCCGGCGGCGCGCAGCGTGCGATCCGGCCGCGCCCCGTCGCCCGTCGCGCAGGAAACCCGCGTTTCCCCCTTCATCCGATTCACTTGGGAAAGCGCTTTCCCTATTGTGTCGCACAACCTCCCCGGCTTGCAAGCGCCGGGGCGGACCGATCGTCTAGGGGATATCCCGGGGGCCTGTTGCAACGGGCGCGGGCGGCCCGTGCACGAACGGATCGAGCGGCCTTCGCGCCGAAGGCGCTATCATCGGATATGCGACTTTCGTCCGGCCCTTTTTTGCCGGCCCACTTTCAACTCGTTCAACCGACATGACAACGACTACCGAACGCGTGGACGGCGCCGCCCAGCATCTCGTCGCCGCCCGCCATGCCGGCTCGCCCGGCCCGCTGCTGCCCGATACGCTGCGCCCCGAGAATGTCGAGACCGCGCTGGCGATCCAGCAACGCGTGGCCGACCTGCTCGGCGAACCCGTCGGCGGATGGAAATGCGCGCTGCCGCCGCCCGACCGCGTGATCCTCGCGCCGATCTTCGCGTCGACGATCCGCGCGGCCGACGCGCCGTACCGCGTCGTCGGCGGGCCGATCGTGCGGATCGAACCGGAGATCGCCTTCGTGCTCGATCGCGACCTGCCCGCGCGCGACCGGCCGTACGACGTACAGGACGTCCGCGCCGCGATCCGCGAAGTGCGCATCGTGCTCGAGGTGCTCGGCTGCCGCTATGCGGAGCCGGCGCGCGCGTCGAAGTTCGAGCTGCTCGCCGACGGGCAGTTCAACCAGGGCCTGTGCGTCGGGCCGGTCGTGCCCGGCGGGCTGGACGCGCCGCTCGAGACGCTCGCGCTGTCGTTCGAGGGCGCGCTGAACCGTGCGATCGACGGCCGCCATCCGGACGGCGATCCGCTGAAGCCGCTGGTGTGGCTCGTCAATTTCCTCGCGTCGCGCGGCGATGCCGTGCGCGCCGGGCAGATCGTGACGACCGGCTCGTATGCGGGGGCGATCGACGTGCCGCTCGGCGATGCGCTGACGGTCCGCTTCGGCGACCTCGGCAGCCTGTCGGTGACGTTGACGGCGTGACGCGCGCGGCGCGCCTGCCGATGCGCCCGGGTTCAGGTACGCCGCCGCGCGACCGGCCGTGACGGCAGCGTCATCGCGGCCACGCCTGCGACGACGCACCCGAGCCCCAGCCATGCCGACGTCGACAGCGACTCGCCGAGCAGCACGACGCCGATGCCGACGCCGATCGGCACGCGCAGGTAGGCCTGCGCCGTCGCGCCGACCGAACCGAGCGTCTGCACGAGGCGGAAGTAGATGACGAACGCCAGCGCGGTCGAGAACACCGCGAGCGCGACAAGCGCCATCAGCGAGTGCGGCGACGGGTGAAGCGTCCACGGGCGATCGACGACGAGGCTGGCCGGCACCAGCACGATCGCGCCGACGATCAGCGAGCCGGCGGCCGGCGCCGCGGGCGGCAAATCCTTGAAGCCGCGCCCGTAAATCGCGGCGCCCGCGTAGCAGACGGTCGCCGCGACGATCGCCAGTTGCGGCACGAGCTGCCGCCCCAGCCCTTCCAGCGCGCCGACGCCGACCACCAGCGCGATGCCGGCGAGCCCCGCGACGACGCCGAACAGCTTGCGCGGCGTCAACGTCTCGTGGCGGGTGATCAGCCACGTGCCGAGAAACGCGAGGACGGGCGACGCGGAATTGAGGATCGTCGCGAGGCCGGCTTCGACCGAACGCTCGGCCCATGCGATCAGCGTGAACGGCACGACGCTGTTCAGCAGCGCCTGCACGGCGAAACGACGCCACACGGCGGGATCGCGCGGCATCGCGACGCGGCGGATGCGCATCCACAGCAGCAGCGCCGAGCCCGCGATCAACGTGCGCGCGGCGATCAGCGTCAGCGGCGGGATCGTCTCGACGCCGATCCGGATGAAGGTGTAGGACGCGCCCCACAGCGTCGAGAGCGTCAGGAGCAGCAGCAGGTCCGCGACGGCGGGCGCTCTGGTGGGCGTGGCGGAATGCATGTCGGGTCGCTCGCGTTCGTGGTCCGTGACGGGGGCATGATCGACGCGCTCGGTACGCGTCATGCGAACGGATTGTGCGGGCGGCAGCGCGCGAACGCTTCGGCGTGACGCGAAATATGGATTGCAGCCCGCTCGGCCGCGCCCGGCGCATGCCGAATCCGGCGCGCCGTTCCGATATGCTTGTCGGATGCCGGGTTCGGGCCGAACCGCCCCCATGGAAACGGAGTGTCTGCGATGAATCGAGCGACGGCGCCGCGCAACGGCGCCCCCTGCTTCCGGGCAGCAAACGAGCGCGATGTCGACGCGCTCGTCCGGCTGATCAATTCGGCCTACCGCCCGACGACGGCCGAGGCCGGATGGACGCACGAGGCGGCCATCGTCGACGGGCCGCGGATCACGGCGCGCCAGGTCGCCGAGACGCTGGAGACGCCCGACACCGTCTTGCTCGTCGCCGAGATCGAAGGACGGGTTGCCGGTTGCATCGAAGTCGCGGCGACCGGCCCCGAGGCCCGCATCGGCACGCTGGCCGTCTCCCCGTCGATGCAGGATCGCGGGCTCGGCAAGGCGTTGCTGCACGAGGCCGAGCAGCTCGCGCGCCGCCGCTGGCAGATCGGCAAGGCCGTCATGGTCGTCCTGTCGGTCCGGCATGAACTGATCGACTTCTACGTGCGCCGCGGCTACGCCCGCACGGGCGAGCGGACGCGCTACCCGGTCGATGCGGGTGTCGGCATGCCCCGCGACGCCGACCTGACGATCGAGACGTTGACGAAAGACCTCGCGCGCGACTGACGCGGCCGGCGATCCGGGCGCGACGGCGTCCCGCATCGCCGCGACCATCCCGTTATCGTGCGTGCTAACGTTGCACATCATCGCGCGCCGCCTTCACGCTCCTATCCCGCCATGTCGCTGACACCGCTTCCCGCCCTGTTCGACGAAACCCTGCGCACCGTCGCGCGCCGCTACCGGCTGCCGCCGCTCGACGGCGCGCCGTCGCCGGCCGATGCCGTGAACCCGGCCACCACCCTCGCCCACGTGATCGAGGCGGCACGCCGGATGCACGGCGACGGCCGGGCGCCCGACGCGGCACTGCGGCAGCGCTTCATCGACGCCCTCGCGCAGATGATCCGCGACGCGATGGATCCGCATGCCGGCGATCCCGCCTTCCAGGCCTCGGTGCTGCGGCACGACGCGCCGAGCGTGCGCGAATACGCATCGTTGTCAGCGCACGCAGAGCAGGACCGGCGCGCGCTGCATTCGGCCGTCAATGCGATCGCGCATCCGGCCAAACTCGCGCGCAGCGCGCAGGCGTGGCAACGCGACGGGCTCGCGCGGCTGCACGCAGCCGCCACCGAAACGGCGTGGGCCGACCTGCACGCAACCTTGCTGCACCTGCTCGCACTGCCCGACATGGCGACCGATCCCGGGTTCGCGCAGGACATCGTCCGGCTGAAGGACAGCCCGGCGCTCGAACGCATGCTGCGGGTCGGCGCGCTGGCGTCGGACGAACACGTTCGCCGCTACCGCGCGCTCTGGGTCCGGCAGGGCCCGCCGGAAGGCAGCACGATCGCGCTCGCGCAGGGCGTCGCGTCGCAGCAGCGCGGCGCGGCCGTCGAGGCGCTGGCCGCGCAGGCGCTCGACGCGCTGGCCCGCCGACTCGAAGCCGTGGACGCCCGCCGCACGTACCGGGTGATCACGTCGATGCGCGTGCCGTCGTCGATCCCGGGCCGGCACGACCGCGCGAAAACCGAATGGGACGCGCTCCTGCTCGAACGCCCGCGCGGCGACGACCCGGCATCCGCCTGGAACGTCCGCTTCCTCGTCGAGGCGAAGGCCTCGGCGGATGCCGCGACGACCGACCTGCCACGGCTGCTGCGCGGCCTGAACCTGCTCGCGCAGGCCGACCCGGGCACGACCTATTCGTTCGAGACGCATCAGGGCACGGTACGCGTGCACGGCGCGTCGCTGCGCGCGCTGACGACCGACGACGCGGCGCTGCAACGGGAAGTGCTCTATTGCTGCGATGCATCGGCGGACCCGACGCCGCGCCTGCTGGGCGCCGCGAGCCGGATGCAGCTGCTGTCGGCGCAAGCCAGCCTCGACTATGCGAGTGCGCTCGCGCAACGGCCGGACGCCGACCCGGCCGGCCTCGGCGTCGTCTGGCATGCGCTGCTGACGCTGCCGCAATGGCGCGCGGTGCTGCATCAATACCCGTCGTTGCGGCAAGTCCGCGAACTGATGGTGGCGATCGACGACCTGCGGGCCGCGATCGACGACGCCGCCGACGACGGCGTTGCCAGCAGCGTGTGCGCGTGACGCGCGAGCGCTGGCGTCGCGTGCCGCCCGCCCGGCCGGCACGCACGCCGGAAGGCCGCCGCAGGTTCGGCGGGCGCCGGGCGCCCCGACCGGCCCCGCCGGTGCGGTACGATACGCGCCGGGGCACGACGCCCCCTGAGAGACCCGGCCGTCGCGGCCCCACCTCCGCACAAGAAAAATGCCAACAACCCGATTGCTGCACCGAAACCTGTTTGCCGCGCTAGCGGCCAGCCTGCTCTGGATTCCGGCCGCCCGCGCCAGCGGGGACGACGGCTGCTATGCGCCGGCCACGCTCCGGCAAGCCGGCTATTCGTGCGCCAACGTGCCGATGCTGAGCCCCGCCAACGACACGCGCGTCAACGCGATGCTGATGATGGTGGACAGCGGCAAGGTCGCGCAGGTGTTTCCGGACCCGAAGACCATCCCGGCGAAGGATCGCATCAACCAGATCATCGTGCCGTTCCCGATGGACTTCTCCGGATGGATCGACATCGGCCAGAAGCAGCCCGACAAGGGCGGCGGCACGGCGGATGCCGATGCGTCGTCGAGCCAGTACGCCGACGGCGAAGGCAGCATCTGCCGCAGCATGAGCGCGGGCGTCGACGCGTTCAACGACGCGCTGACGGGCGCCGGCGGCCTCCCCGCCGACGAAGCCGCCCGGCTGCGCGCGGCGCGTACCGACATCGCGCAGAAAACCTGCGCCGCGGGCGGCGCGAACGCCGCGTGGACGAAGCCGCCGGTCAAGTCGCCGCTCGGCCAGCAGTTCGCCGCGTACCTCGACGGCACGAACGCGTTCTACCGCGACGACTTCCTCACGGCGACCCGTGCGTTCGCGAACGCCTCGCACAGCGCGAACCCGTGGCTGAAGGAAACCGGGCTGTACATGGTCGGGCGCGCGCAGTTGAACGCCGCGCAGGCCGACGCGTTCAACAACGACAACCCCGCGCCGTCGCGCGACCGCGTGACGAAGGTGTCGCTCGACGCCGCGAACACGGTGTTTCGCACCTATCTGAAGGTGTATCCGCAGGGGCTCTACGCGGCTTCCGCGACGGGGCTGCTGCGGCGCGTCGCGTGGCTCGGCGGAAACGTCACGCAACAGGCCGACCTCTACGGCCGCGCGCTCGCGCGCTGGTCGCCGGAGACGTCGAACGTGCCGCTGATGCAGCTGGCGAACGAACTCGACAGCAAGCTGCTGTTCGGCTCGGAACTCGACGCGCGCCAGATCCAGTCGCCGACCGTGCTCGCGACCGTCGACCTGCTGCGCATGCGGCTCTCGAACAGCAGCGATCCGGGCACCAGCAAGCCGCTGACGCTCGACGAGCTGCAGGCGCAGAAGCCGCGCTTCGCGAACGCACCGGTGCTCTACGACTACCTGCTCGCGACCTGGTATGTCCAGATCGGGCACAAGCCTGAGGCCGCGCTCGCCTTGCTGCCGCAGACGCCGGCCACGCCGCTCGACTACTTCGGCCTGAGCCAGCAGGCGCTGCGCGGGTTCGCGCTGGAGGATAGCGGCCAGGGCGACAAGGCCCGCCAGCTGTGGCGCGACCTGATCCCGCTCGCGAAGCTGCGCTTCCAGCGCGAGGCGCTGGAGCTCGCGCTCGCGATCAACCTGGAGCAGGCGGGGCTCGTCAACGACGTGTTCGCCGACGATTCGCCCGTGCAGAACGCCGCGATCCGCGCGATCCTGCTGCAGCACTCGGCCAATGCGGACCTGCTGCGCGCGCAGGCGCAAAACCAGGCGGCCGGCGGCGCGATCCGCGACACCGCGCTGTACACGCTGCTGTACAAGGAGCTCACCCGTTCGCGCTACGCCGACTTCGTCGCCGACGCCGCGCTGGTATCCGGCACGCCGGCCGATCCGCTGAAGCCGTTCGTCGCGGCCGGCGCCAAGAACGAGGACGGCTATGCGTGCCCGTCCGCCCGCGACATCGCCACGGCGCTCCAGCAGAACCCGGGCGACGCGAAGGCGCTGAACTGCCTCGCCGATTTCGTGCGCCTGCATCCGCCCGCGTCGGGCGTCGACAGTGACCCGGTGCCGCCGTGGACGCGCAATGCGTCGACGGCAACCGCCACGCGCGTACCGCCGACGCTCGGCGCGGCGCCGTCGCAGTTCGCGGGCAAGCCGTACGAGCGGATGCCGAGCTACGTGACGGTGATGGCCGATGCGCAGGCGAACCCGAACGACCGCGCCTACGCGTTCTACCGCGCGATCAAGTGCTATGCGCCGGGCGGCAACAACGAATGCGGCGGCAAGGACGTGCCGAAGAACGCGCGCAAGCGCTGGTTCGACACGCTGAAGAGCACCTACCCGGGCAGCCCGTGGGCGCAGAAGCTCCGCTACTACTGGTAAGCACGCGCCGCGTGAGGCGCATCGCGTGCCTCGCGCTGCTGCTGGCCGCGCGCGTCGCGCCGGCCGGCACCGTCGACGCCGCCCGGTACGACGCGTTCTGGCTGTGGGCGGGCGTGAAGCCGCAGGCAATCGTGCGCGACGCCCGCGCCGTCTACGTGCTGCAAGGGCAGATCGAGGCGGCGCCGCGCGACGAATCGCAGGTGCGCGTCATCGCGCAGGGCGTCGCGCTGCCGCCCGCGCCACATGCGCGCGTGTGGCTCGTCTACCGGGCGCATACGCTGCGCTGGACGCCGCGCGTCACGCAGATCATGCTCGCGCAGCTCGAGCGCTGGCGCGCGTCGGGCCGCACGATCACGGGCATCCAGATCGACTTCGATGCGCGCACGCGCCACCTGCAGGACTACCTCGAATTCCTGCGGACGCTGCGCGCGACCCTGCCCGCCGATTGCCGGCTGAGCATCACGGGGCTGCTGGACTGGAGCAGCCGCATCGATACCGACCAGGTCAACCAGCTCAGGGGCATCGTCGACGAAGTGGTCGTGCAGACCTACCAGGGCCGCCGCACGATTCCCGACTATGCGAACTACCTGCCGCGCGTCGCGCGGCTGCAGTTGCCGTTTCGCATCGGCATCATCCAGGGCGGCGAGTGGGACGCGCCGCCGTATCTCGCGACGAACCCGTGGTTCCGCGGCTACGTCGTGTTCCTGCGCAACGGCTAGCGGCCGGGCGGCCGGCGCGGCCGGCCGCGCCCGCGCTCCGCTTCAATCCGGGCGCGGCGAACGCGCGTCCACGTACACCCATGCCGCGACGCCCGACTCGAGCACGACGCGATCGCGCCGGTACGCGTCGACTTCGTAATCGTCCGCGTGCTGCAGTTCTTCGCGCGTGATGGCAAATACGGTGCCGGTCACGCGGTCGGCCGGCTCGCCGGTACGGGTCACCACCGGATGATGCGTCTTCCCGCTCGTCGCGACCACGTCCGGATCCTCGATCTTCAGCATCGTCATCGCGTAGCCGGGCATCGCGTCCGCGCGCCCGTCGAGCTTGCGGCCGAAGGTGGCGAGCTGTACCTGCTCGAGTTGCAGCGTGCCGTACGAGAAGAGTTGCTCGGAGAAAGTCGGGGTCGTGCTGGACATGATGGCATTCGGCAAGGAAGTCAGGAAAAACGAAGCGTAACGCGAATCGCCGATACGTTCACGCAGCATCCACGATCGCACTGCCGAGCCCGGCGAGCGCGATCGCGAGCAGCGCGAGCGCCGACGATGCGACGATCCAGCGTTGCTTGCGCTGGATCAGCGGATGGTTGATCGCGGCCATGTAGCCGGCCATGATCGTGAAATCGACCGCGATCCACAGCACGGCCAGGATGGCCAGGCTCACGCGCGAGTCCGGCGTGATGCCGACGAACTGCGGAAAGAACGCGACGAAGAACAGCAGATCCTTCGGGTTCGCGATGCCGACGAGAAAACCGCGCACGGGGCCGGGCAATCCCCGCGACGGCGCGACCGGCGCGCCCACCGCCGCGTCGCGGGCGTCGCGCGCACGGCCGGCACGCCATTCGCCGAGCAGCGTCCGGATCGCCAGCACCGCGATGAACACGCACCCCGCCATGTGCAGCCCCGTCAGCAAGCGATCGCTGACGAGCACGACGCCGAACACCATCAGCATCGCGCCCGCGATCATCACGAGGCTCGCGGCATTCGCGCCCACCGCGGTCAGCATGCCCTGGCGAAAGCCGCGCCGCGCGACGGTGCCCGTCACGAGCATGATGACCGGGCCCGGCGTCGCGATGAGCAGCACGATTGCCGCCAGATAGCCGAACAGCAGCGGATAGTGGAGTGTCATGATAAAAAGTTGTCGAATGGTTTGACGCGCGCACCTGTCACGGTGGCATCATGGAAGCCCGACGCGTCGAATCGCGCGGCCTGATGCAGTATTGCGCGCCGGCCTCGCGTCGGAAAAACGGAAAATCCTGTCGCATGACATGAGTTTTATTCATATTCGAAACCCGTGAAGGCCAAACCGCTGCCCCCCGTCTATGCACTGCGCGCGTTCGAAAGCGCCGCGCGCACCGGCTCGTTCACGCTGGCCGCCGAAGAGCTGAGCCTGACGCAGAGCGCCGTCAGCAAGCACGTGAAGACGCTCGAGGCCTACTTCGGCCGGAAGCTGTTCGTCCGGCGCGGGCCGAAAATGACCGTGACGGCGGAAGCCCGCATCTTCGCGTCGGGGCTCAGGCGCGGTTTCCGCCAGATCGAGGAAGCGTGCATGCTGTTCCAGACGCAGCGCGACGTGTTGCGGCTCAAGGCGCCGTCCACGCTCACGATGCGCTGGCTGCTCGACGCGCTGGCCGCCTTTCGCGGCACGCGGCCCGCGTTCGAGGTGCAGATCGCGAGCGTGTGGATGGATATCGATACCGTCGACTTTTCCAGCGAGTCCTACGATTGCGCGATCCTGCTCGGCACCGGCCGGTTCGGCGAGAACACCCAGTGCGTGAAGCTGTTCGACGAGTGGCTGATTCCGGTGTGCTCGCGCGCAACCGCGACCGTCGCCCGCACGAACCCGGCTGCCTGCGAACTGATTCACCCGTCGCCCGATCGGCGCGACTGGCGACGCTGGCTCAAGGGCAGCGGCCACGACCTGGAGGTGGACATCACGCGCGGGCAGGTGTTCGACATGCTCGAACAGGGGATTGCGGCGGCCATCGCGGGCCACGGCATTTCGATCGGCGACCTCGCGCTGTGCGCGCGGGCCGTCGACGAGAAGCAGCTCGTACTGCCGTTCAAGACGGCCGTCAGCAGCGGCGACGCGTACTACCTCGTGTGGCCGGAAGACTCCGGCAAGGCCGCGCAGGTGCGCGAACTGCATGCGTTCCTTGCCGACCGGATGCCGCGTCTCGCGCATCCGGGTATCCGCTTCAACGACATCGGCTGAAGCGCGCGGCCGGCGACGGGCGGCGCGTCTCGCGGGGCGGCCGGAGGGCCCGGCCGTCGGTCACGGCGCGGCGGGCCCGCGGCGACGCCGTTACGCCTGCACGAAAGCCAGCAGGTCGGCGTTGAGGACGTCCGCGTTGACCGTCAGCATCCCGTGCGAGTAGCCCGGGTAGGTTTTCAGCGTGCCGTTCTTCAGCAGCTTGATCGACTTCAGCGCGGCATCCGCGATCGGCACGATCTGGTCGTCCTCGCCATGCAGCACGAGCGTCGGGACGGATATCGACTTCAGGTCCCCGGTCTGGTCCGTTTCCGAGAATGCCTTGATGCCGTCGTAGTGGGCCTTCGCGCTGCCCTCCATCCCCTGCCGCCACCAGTTCCGGATCACGCCCTGATGCACGGTTGCGCCTTCGCGGTTGAAACCGTAGAACGGGCCGCTCGGCACGTCGAGGAAGAACTGCGCGCGATTGTCGGCGAGCGCCTTGCGGAAGCCGTCGAACACTTCGATCGGCAGGCCTTCGGGGTTCGATGCGGTTTTCACCATCAGCGGCGGCACCGCGCTGACCAGCACGGCCTTCGCGACGCGACCGGCCGGCTCGCCGTGCTTCGCGACGTAGCGGGCCACTTCGCCGCCGCCGGTCGAGTGGCCGATATGTACCGCATTGCGCAGGTCGAGCGCTTCGACGACCGCGAACGCGTCCGCCGCGTAATGATCCATGTCGTGGCCGTCGGAGACCTGCGCCGAACGGCCGTGGCCGCGCCGGTCGTGCGCGATCACGCGGTAGCCCTTCTCGACGAAGAAGAGCATCTGCGCATCCCAGTCGTCGCCGGACAGCGGCCAGCCATGATGGAACATGATGGGCTGCGCATCCCTCGGGCCCCAGTCCTTGTAGAAAATCTCGACGTGATCCTTCGTGGTGACGTATGGCATCGCGATTGACTCCTGTGATGTGGACGAACACGGCACATTGGCCGGAAGCCATTATCGGCCATTATTGTGAAACCCCCGCGCCACGGTGCAGACGCGCCTGCCGCCCTTGCTCCGGCGGGTACGCGGGCGGTTGCACGGTCGCGCTGCGTTGCAGCAACGACACCCGCACGAGACGCGGCGCCCGGATTCCCGCGCGCCGTCGCACCGCGCATCAGACGTCAGTCGACACCGTCACGGCCTCCCACGCGCGAATCTCGTCGCCGAGCGCGTCCAGCTTGTTGCGCACGAGCCGCAGCGCATCGCTGCCGAGCAACAGGTGCGCCGGCGGATGCTCCGCCGCGATCGCCGCGAGCATCGCCCGCGCGGCCTTCGCGGGATCGCCCGGCTGCTTGCCGCTTCTCTCCTCGCGCGCCTGGCGGATCGGGTCGAACAGCGCGTCGTAATCCGCGATCGCGCGCGGCGTGCGGACCATCGAGCGGCCGGCCCAGTCGGTGCGGAACGAACCCGGCGCCACGGCCGTCACGAAGATGCCGAACGGCGCGAGTTCCTTGCCGGCGGCTTCGGAAATCCCTTCCAGCGCGAACTTGCTGCCGCAGTAGTAGGCGATGCCCGGCATCGTGATGTGGCCGCCCATCGACGTGATGTTCAGGATGCGGCCGCGCCGCCGCGCCCGCATGAACGGCACGACGGCCTTCATCATCGCGACCGCGCCGAACACGTTCACGTCGAACTGCCGGCGCAGCTCCGCGAGCGGCGCCTCTTCCATGATGCCTTCGTGTCCGTAGCCGGCGTTGTTCACCAGCACGCCGACGGGCCCGACGTCCGCTTCGATCGCCGCGACGACGCCGTCGATGCGATCGAAATCCGTCACGTCGAGCACTCGCGCGAAAGCCGCATCGGCGGACAGCGCCTCGAATTCCCGCGCCGCCTGCGCGCTTCTGACGGTGCCGACGACCGTGTAGCCGGCCGCGAGCGCCTCCTGTGCAAGCGCGCGGCCGAAGCCGCTGCTGACACCGGTGATGAGCATGAGATTGCCTGATGCCATTTGCGTTTCTCCCGAGTATCGATTGATGCATGCATACTAGTCTGGCCAACGATGCCGGATAAGCCCGATTCCGCTGATTTTCTTGCACAAAACTATGAGTGCCACACCCGCCTCCCTGTCGCCGCCCTCGCCGTCGCCGCGCGACCGCAAGCGCCTGGCCGCGCTGCTGCGCGCACTGGCGCCCGACGAAGGCTACAACCTGACGGCGCTGCCGAGCGTGCGCATCCTGCGTTCGAACCGCGCGCTGTCGCGCACGCCGGTGCTGTACGACCCGGGCATCGTGATCGTATGCCAGGGCTGCAAGCGCGGCTATTTCGGCGGCGAACGCTACCTGTACGACGCGCATCACTACCTGGCGGTATCCGTACCCGTGCCGTTCAGCATGGAAACCGACGCCACGCCCGAGCGCCCGCTGCTCGCGCTGTACCTGCACCTCGATTTCACGATGGCCGCCGAACTCGCGGCGCAGATCGATCGCGAAGGCATGCCCGAACCCGTGCAGGCGCCGCGCAGCATGATGTCGACGCCGATGGATGGCGCGATGCACGCATCGGTGCTGCGTTTCGTCGAGGCGATGCAGCGGCCGCTCGACGCGGCGGTGCTCGGCCCCGCGCTGCTGCGCGAGCTGTACTTTCGCGTGCTCACCGGCGCGCAGGGCAGTGCGCTGCGCAGCGCGCTCGCGATGCGTGGACAGTTCGGCCGGATCGGCCGGTCGCTGCGCGTCATTCACGCCGAATACGCCCGACCGCTCGACGTGACGCAGCTGGCCGACGAAGCCGGCATGAGCGTGCCGAGCTTTCACAGCCACTTCAAGGCGATCACGCAGGTGTCGCCGATGCAGTACCTGAAGTCGACGCGACTGCATCAGGCGCGCTTGCTGATGGTGCGCGAGGACCTGACGGCGGAGGCGGCCGGCCATGCGGTCGGTTACGCGAGCCCGTCGCAGTTCAGCCGCGAATTCAAGCGCCTGTTCGGCCTGACGCCGGCGAAGGAGGCGGAGCGCATGCGCGCGAGCTTCGCCATTCCGGCCGCATTCGACGATGCGGTGTTCGTGTCGTCGCATTGACCCGCATCGCGCGACACGCCGGCGCCAGCTAGCCGCGCCGCCGATAAACGCGCGCGATGCTCGCGACGAGCGACAGCGCGGCGATCGCGCAGGCCAGCGCGAATACATGAACGGGAAACTGCCGCTCGCCGCCGCCCGCTCCGCCGACGAGGGCGATCACCACGGCGACCAGCGCGGCGCCGATGGACTGGCCGGTCGTTCTCGCCGTCGACAGCACGCCGGAAGCGGTGGCCGTGCGGTTCTTCGCCGCGTTCGCGAACATCTCCTTGTTGTTCGGCGGGAGAAAGAAACCGTACCCCACGCCGCAGAGCGCGACGCGCCACAGGAAGTCCGCGTCGGACGGTTGCGCGGGCAACAGGATCAGCGAACCGATCCCGAGACAGAACACCGACACGCCGGTGCTCGACAGCAGCGTCGCATTGAAGCGATTCGCGAGCCGCCCCGCGAACGGCGCGCACAGCGCGACTGCGATCGGCCAGGGCGTAAAGACCAGCGCGGATTTCAGCACGCCGTACCCGTACGTGTGCTGCAGCACGAACGGCAAGGCCACCAGCGCCATGCCCTGCGACACGAACATCGTCACGGATGTCAGCACCGCGAACGTGTACCGGCGCGACCGGAAGATGTCCAGCGGCAGCAGCGGATGCCGCGCCCTGGTTTGCCCGAGGCAGAATGCCAGCATCGAGGCGGCCGCCGCGACGACGAGCACGAGCACCGTACGATGGCTCCACCGCCCGATCTGGTCGACGGCGAGCGCGAAGAGGCCGAACGCGGCGGCGGAGGTCACCGCGCCCGCCACGTCGAAGCCGCGCGCCCGATGCGTGTCTTTCCCCAGCGCGACGAACGAGAACGCGATGGCGGCGATCCCGAACGGGAGGTTGATGTAGAACAGCCAGGGCCACGACGCCCACGAGACGATCAGGCCGCCCAATGCGGGACCGACGGCCGTGCCCACCGCGAACACCAGCGCGTTGACGCCGAACACCGTCCCCAGCGAGCCGGGCGGAAAGATCACCCGGTAGAGGCCGTAGCCGACGCTGATCAGGATTGCGTAGCTGACACCCTGCAGGATCCGCATCGCCACCAGCGCGCCGAAGGTGGACGCCAGCCCGCAGCCGAGCGACGAGAGCGTAAACAGCACCAGCCCGATCGTGTAAAAGCGTCGCTCGCCGATTCTCGAGCCGAGCGACGCGCACGTCAGCATCGTCGCCGCGCTCGCCACCTGATAGCCGTTCGCCACCCAGATCACGGAAGCGGCGTTCACGCCCAGGTCGGTCGAGATCGTCGGCAGCGCGATGTTGACGATCGCGCTGTCCAGCGCGGACATGAACACGCCGATCAGAATCGCGACGGCTGCAAAATAGCGGCGCGGAACGTCGAAGCCCTCGTCGTCGAACGTTTCTGCGATCTCCATGAGCGATCCTTGCAGGGCGCGCACCCGGAGCATGTGCCTAGTCGCGACGCGTACGCTCGCCGGACGCGACGTCGCGCGCCAGCCCCGCCAGCGACTTCAGGATCAGCGCCGTCACGCCCCAGATGTCCTGCGCCTGCTCCGCCCAGTACCATGCGCCCGCGCGTTCGCCGTCCGCGTACTGGCGCGGCAGATCCGGATTCAGCAGCGCGGAGAACGGAAACTCGAAGATCTCCGCGACTTCCGCGGGCGACGCATCCCATTGCGCCGTTGCCGGCACGATGCCGACCACGGGAAAGATCGCGTGATTGCGCTTTCGGGTCTTGTGGATCGGCAGGCACCCGACCACGCCGATCGCGCCGGGATCGAGCCGGATTTCCTCGAATGCCTCGCGCAATGCGGTCGCGCCGATGTCACGGTCGGACTCCGCCGGGCGGCCGCCCGGAAAACTCACGTGCGACGAGTATTCGCTGAGCCCCGACGCACGCCGGGTCAGCAGGATCGTCGGCTCGGGCCGCGCGACGATCGCGACCAGGACGGCCGAGAATTTCCACTGCCCGTCGTTGTCCGCGAGAAAGCGCTCCGCGCTCGGCCAATCGGTGCCGGCAGGAATGCCGTAACTTTCCACGCCGCGCACGAGCGCGGCCAGGGCGGCCTGCGGCGCGCCGGTTTCCGTCGGCGCTGGCGCAAGCCCGCCACCGGTATTCGGGACGTTTTCGTCGGGTTTCATGTCTTCTGCCAGATTAATGTCGAAGAACATCCATCCAAATCAAAGTACCCTCCAGCCAGTCGGCAGCTTACCTCATCGACTCGTTCGCTTCACGCGGGCGCCGTCCGGAGCGATACGGGTTGCCGCCGCGGGCGCTCATTCCGAACGCCTGAACAGCGAAACGGTACGGGCGACGCGTCGTCGCGCGAGCATGCGCGCACGGCCGGCGCGACAGCCCGGCTCCGGGAGGAGTCTTCACCGGCGTCGCGAGAAACGGGATGATTCCCTGCGTTCCAGCGCAAGCGAAATGTCGAGGAGATCGCTTGCGAGTATTTGCGCCTGTTCCGCCTGCTCGGCGTGACGCTTGAGCCCTTCCAGCGGCGAGCCCGGGTGATGCGCCATTCCCCCCAGGAACATCAGCGCAGCGGCGTCGGCGTGGGCACGGGCGCGCACGGCGTGGAGCCGGGCTTTCCGGACACGCGAGCCGATCAGGTCGATGCGGGCGCGAACGCTCGGGAAATGCGCGGTCGCCAGGCTCAGGTGCCGGCCTTCCAGATTTTCGAGTTCGGAGACGCTGGCTTCCGCCCGGACGGCGGAAATGGTCGCGGCGAGCACCACGTCGGCCCCGCTCGGATCCGCAGGCACGCGCGGCGCTTGCAAGCCGCCCGGCTTGCGGTACGCCGCCGGAATGCAATGCCGGACCGATGCGCGGATCAGTTCCCAGGCAACACGAATTCGGTCGGGCGACGATGATCTGGACATGGTATGCCGTAAGCTCGCATGGACCGGGCCGGCGTTCGGGTGCCGGCCACCGCATTCCGGATGGTTCGTGACGCCGGGCGATCGTTCCGCGAGTCGCCCCCGCCCCTCGCTTGCCCGCTATGCCGCGCGCTCCGCGATCTCATGCGCGTCGTGAATCAGGAACTGGTCCCGTTCGCGGCCGGCGATCCACCGGGGCTCCCGCCCGCGCCCGCTCCATTGGGCACCGGATTCCGGATCGCGGTACTTGATGGCGGCGGGACCGCGGCGCTTGACGGGGCGCGGCCTGAGCTTCGGCCTGGAGAACAGGTCCTCGGGCCTCAGATCGAATTCGGCAATCAACCGTTGTATTTCCTTGATCGCGCTCGCCAGTTCCTGAGTACGCGCAAGTTCGGCCTGCGTCTGGAGTTTTTGAATCTGGTCTTTCAAATCTCGGTAGCTCTGCATATCGTATTCTCGAAACGAAGAAAGTCAATCGTCTGTCTTCTCTCGACAGTCGCGACAATTAAACATAGGTATCCGAATCATATCGATCTGATGCCGTGCGCCGCGTCGAATAAAAGGCGCGATCGAAACAAGCGATCGCGAACCGTCCGCGCCGACAGCCTGCCCATCGCCGGACACGGACGGGCCGGCGACCGAGGCTACGTGTCCTCGCCGGACTGGAATCGCGCATCGGCAAAGTGACGGTTCGAAGTCCGTCCGGGCCCATGCAGGCAACGCGCTCCGGCGCGCAAGATCCCCTCGGCGACTGCATGCCGGCTCGACAACCCCGTGTTCGACCGCCGCCGGAGCCGACGATCGCATCGGGCGATGCGGGCAGCGACAGCGCCCGGCGCACCGACGCAATGCGCTTCGATCGGACAGGGTCGTCGTGACATACGGTCAGCCATGGTGGTCCCTCAGTGGGTATGCCAGGGTCGGGCCGCAGGCGATGTCGCAGCATCGTCCGCGGCCGCGCGGTCTTGCAGCGCCGCTTCGCACCTCGCGCGGTGCGCGCTGCGTGAAGTGGAACGCGGCATCGTCACGCCCGGCTCCACCCCTGCACGCGCGAATCACTCATCCGGTCCGTCGTCGACGGCCGGTGCGAATCACTGATTGCTCTTCAGCTTCAGCCAGACCTTGTTGCGCAGTTGAATCGCCGCGGGCGAGCACATCTTGTAAGGCTTGAGCCGCGACTTGTACTGCTCCGGCGTCTTGATCGCGGGATTGTCGTGCAGCGCGGGATCGATGTAGCGCTCCGATCCGATAATCTCGTTGCTGTACCGGAGTGCGTTCGTCACCAGCGCGATGTTCTCGGGCCGCATCATCCAGTCGAGGAACTTGTACGCCGAATCGACATTTCGCGCCTTTGCCGGAACCAGCAAGCTGTCCATGAACAGCCGGACGCCCTCTTTCGGATACACGAAGCGGATCGTCGGCAGGCGGTCCTGCGCTCGTGCGGCGGCGCCGTTCCAGACGTGCTGAACGATGATCTGCCGGGTCGCGAGGCGATCGACCGTGCCGTCGTTGCTGTACGTCTTCACGAACGGCTTCTGCTTCTGCAGCACGTCGAGCACGCGCTTCGCGTCCTCGGGACGCTCGGTGCATTCGTCCTGTCCCAGATACCAGCTCGCGGCCATGTACAGTTCCTCCTCGACGTCCAGATCGCCGATCTCGCCGCGCAGCGCCTCGGGAGGCTCGAAGAACGACTTCCAGCTGTCGTCGAGCCGGCCGCCCGGCACGCGCGCGCTGTCGTAGGCAAACCCGGTCAGGACGACCGTGAAGGGCATCGCGTAATCCCGCTGCGGGTCGAACGACGGATGACGGTACTCGGGCTTGATGTTGGCGATATTGGGCAACTTGCTCTTGTCGAGCTTGAGCAGAAGGCCCGACTTCACGAGCACCGGCACGTAGTAGTCGCCGCCCACCACGACGTCGTATCCCCCTCCTCCCGCCTGCAGCTTCTGGGTCAACGCTGCATCGCTTGCATAGGTGTCGAGCGTCGTCTCGATCCCGGTATCGGCCTGGAACTTCTTGAGCAGGTTGACGGGCAGGATGTTCGGCCAGCTTCCGATATGGAGCTCGGCGGCCTGGGTCGAGACAGCGGCAAGCAGCAACATCGCACCGATTGTTTTTTTCATGCTGTTCCTATTGCGTGTAGATTGGCGTGGTGTATCTCGGACTGCTGGGTCCTGGATCTTTTCTTGCCTCGGGCGCCGATGATCCAGACCGCCATCAGTTGCAGCGTCGAGAGTCCGATGATGACGGTCGACACGGCACTGATCTTCGGCGTGATTCCGATCTTCAATGCGCCGAAGATGTACATCGGCAAGGTGGTCATGCCCGCGCCGGCGAGAAAGTAGCTGGTGACGTAGTCGTTCATCGACGCGACGAAGGACAGCAAGGCCCCGGCGACGATGCCGGATAGCGCCAGCGGCAGGGTAATTTGACGGAAAGTGGCCCAGGGCGTGGCCGACAGGTCCGCGGCTGCCTCGAGCAGCGTGCGATCGATCGTCGCGAGCCTGGCCTTGATCGGCAGGTAGGCCAGCGGTACGCAAAACACCACGTGGGCAAACAGCACGGCGCCGAATCCCAGTTCCGTCTCGAACATCGAGAACAGCATCATGGTCGCGATCGCCAGCACGATCTCGGGTATCACGAGCGGCAGCGCAATGACGAGTCCCGCGGAGTCGAAACCGCGCCGGTTGCCTCTCGACCACCAGGCGACCGCCGCGCCCGTCGCGAGCGTGGTGGAGAGCACCATCGACGCCAGCGCCAGCAGGAGCGAATTCTTCGCGGCGCGGACCAGCGTCGGATCGGCCCAGGCGTCGACGTAAGCGCGCATCCCGAACCCGTCCCATACGAGGGCGGACGGCCCGGCGTTGAAGCTCATCCCCATCACGGTCAGCATCGGCAGATAGAGGAACGCCAGCACCGCGCAGGCGATCGCCCCGGTCAGTGGAAACCGGCGCAGCTCAGGCGAAATCATGCATGCGCTCCTGCCGTTGAAACAGCGAACCCAGGCGCGACGCGAGCATCGCCACAAGCACGATGGCGAGCAACGCGAACGACATGGCGGCGCCCAGCGGCCAATCCCGTCCGCCGGCGAACTGGAAGTCGATCAGGTTGCCGATCATGAACGCGTGGTTGCCGCCGAGCAGGCCCGGGATCGTATAGGAACCCAGTGCCGGAACGAAGACGAGCCCGGTTCCGGCCATGATGCCCGGACGGCAGCACGGCACGACGACATGAGCCAGTGCCGCCGACTTGTCGGCTCCCAGGTCGTAGGCCGCCTCGACCAGCCGCCAGTCGAAATCGTCGAGCGCGGCGAAGATCGGCACGACCATGAACGGCGTGAACGCATAGACGAGGCCGATCAGCGTCGCGAGATCGGTATAGAGCAAGCCGAGCGGGCCGTGCATCAGGCCGATGCCGGACAACAGCCGGTTCAGGAGGCCGTCGTCCGCAATGACGATGATCAAGCCGTACATCTGGACGACGACGCAGGTCCAGAACGGAATCGTGATCAGGATCAGCAGCATGGCTTTCCACTTCAGGGAGCGCGTCGCAATGAACAGCGCCGTCGGGAATCCGATCAGCAGACATCCCGCGGTGGTCAGGACGGCCATGGTCATCGACCGGGCGAAGATGGCGAGATAGCCCCGCTGAAGGACGCGCGCCCCGTCCCAGTCCCGATCGAAGACAATCCGCTCGTACGCCCGGGCGGTGAAGTCGCCCCACGACACGCCGCCGAAATCGCGCGGCGCGCTGAGCGACACCACCGCCAGGACGATCAGCGGAAAGACGACGCCCACCATCATGACGAGCAGCGTCGGGTTGGCCATCGGCCGCCAGGACTTCAGCAGATTGAGCAGGGAGACTTGGCGCACGGCCAACGACCTCAAATCAGTCAGTTCGATTGGCAAGAAGCGTACCAAATCGACAGCCTCATTTATAGTCGGCGCGTGTGCCGATTACGCCAATGTGTTACCCCTGTGCGCCATCGTCATTATAAATTTGCGATACTGCATTTTTTTAAGAATTATTGCATATACGGAAATTTCCGATCGCGCGCGTTACGGAAATCGCCGCCCCGGCATTTTAAGGCGGCTGATCGTCGCGCTGAAATGACCGGATAGGGTGCACCGGGCCATGCGCCGACACCGGGCCGGTGATCCGTGGCGCTCGGCAGCGCAGCCGCCAGCCCCTGCCCTGCTCTACCGGATCGCTCGCGTGGGGAGCAGGGCTTCCCGGCCGCGCCAGCCGGCCATCGCGAACCCCCAGCGACACGTCTTCGGCCGGATCGATAATCCTCGATCGTGGAGTGTTTGCAAAAATCGTGAGATAGTTGCGCAGTTTTTTGGCACGCAAATTTCACATAACGAGAAGAGAGGCAATAAAAACATGGCCATTGCTGAGAAGCTGAAATACCGCCCGATGACCGAACGCGATGTCGGCGCCTTTTATGATGTGCGATTCTCCGTGCGCGAGAATAGAATTCACCCCCACCAGGTCCACCTCCTGAACCGCGACCTCCTGATCGAGAAGATCCGGCAGGGCGGCGGCTGGATCTGCGAGCATGACGACGAAGCCGTCGGAATCTGCCTGCCGGTCATTACCGAAAAGCCGTTCATCTCCGCGTTGTTCGTGGCACCGCCCTTCCATGGCGCGGGCATCGGCCGCGAGCTGCTCGCCCGTGCGCTGACCTGGCTGACGGAGAAAGGCGTGGCTCAGGTCACGCTTGTGACCGATCCCGGCTCGCGCGCCGACGGCTTTTACCAGCGTCTGGGCTGGAAGCGTGGCGACCTGGACGAGTACGGGTGCCAGGTCGTGTTTACGAAGTCGCTGGGGAACTAGAATCCAAGGGATCGAATGAAGCCGGTAGCCGACGCGATTCGCCGCACTGCTGCACAATGTCCAGCACCGCTGCACACCATCTTCATCACGCTCGACCTGATGAAGCGCATGGGTGTTCCGGTCGATGTCCTGCTGAAAGGCACCGGCATTTCTCCTTCCGACATCGAACGCCCCGGCGCAATGGTGACGCATGCACAGGAAATGGTGCTGTTCGCGAATGCGCGCGAGGCGACCGGCAACAGCGCGATCGGACTGCATATCGGCCATGCGATCCCGGTGACGTCGTACGGCCTGCGCGGCCACGCGATGCTGGTGAGCCCGACGTTGGGCGCGGCGCTGCGACTGGGCTTCGAGCATCCGCTGCTCGGGATCAGCTATTTCAGAATACGGGTGACCACGTCGGGCGAGACCGCGAGAATTACGGTCGGCGGCTACACCTATCGCACCGATCTGCTGGTCGTCAACACCGACATGGTATTTACGGCGGTGCGCCGGCAGATACGCGACCTGATCGGATGCAATCCCGAGTTCTCGAGAATCGGGTTTGTCTACCCCGAGCCGCCGCACGCGGCGTCTTACGCGGAATATTTCAACTGCCCGATCGAATTCGGCGCCGACGAGAACTACCTCGAATTGAGTGCATCGACGCTGGAAATCGCGCTTCCGCTCGCGCATCCGCTCGAATTCGAAACGGCAAGGAAGGCGTGCGCCAAACGTGAATTCGAGCTGGCGCACTGGGTTCCCTCCGACCTCATCGGGCGGCTGCTCGGCCTGATGTACGACGATCCCACGTGCCAGGACGTCGCGGAATTGTCTCAACAACTCGGCATTTCAATGCGGAGCCTGCAGCGAAAGCTTCAGGAAATGGGCACGTCGTTCAGTGCGCTGTACGACATCGTCCGCCAGGACCTGACGTCGCGATATCTGTCGGAAAAGGAATACACCGTGAAGGAGATCGCCGCGCGACTGGGGTACAAGAATACGTCCGCGTTCAGCCGGGCGATGAAGCGCTGGTCGAAATGAACCGGTTCGCCTTCGACGCGGCGAGCGGACGGCCCGATGACGCACGGGCCGGCACGTCGTCGCGATGCCGGTGGTCGATCGCTTGCCCGACGGCTTGTCGGCCAGCGTGAAGCGCATCGCGATGCCGGCGAGGGCCGCCGGCATCATCGACGACGCGCGGGCCTTGATCGACATGCCGACAAGGTTGCCCGTCAGGCCCGCGAACACGCTTTCGGCCGCGGGCCTCGCGATTACCGTTGCGCGGCCGGCAACGTCATGTCGAAGGTCGGTTCGCCATCGCCCGCATATTTCGACCACGCATTGATGGCGGAGACGCGTCGCGTCAGGCGCGGATGCGTTCTGCAAATCTCGACGATGAATCCGGCAATCTCCGGCACGCTGTCCTCTTGCGCGACGAACGCCTCGCAGTTCATGGAATCGTTCAGCCGCTGACAGCCGCATCCAAGCATTTGCAACGCGCGGCGGGATGCATGGGCATCTTTCGACAGATACGCGCCGATGCTGTCGCAGGTGTACTCCCTTGCGCGCGAATAGGCCTTGCCCAGGAACGGAACGATGTGCGCCGGCAGCTTGATGAAATTCAACCACGGGTTCAGGTGCCCGGCAGCATGATGGCCGATTTCATGGCCGATCACGAAGCGCACCTGCGCATCGTTGTTTGCCTGCACGAGCGCCGATGTCAGAAAGACGTAGCGACTGCCCAGGATGCGTCGGGCAAACGCATTGAACAATCCATTCGAATTGTAAATAAACGTCTTCGGCGGCTCACTCAGACCGATCTCCTTCGCCCCCGCTTCCACCATCGCGTAAATCTCGGGAAACTGGGACGGGCCGAGCAGCACCATGTTTCCGAATGCGATCGCGCGATACATCACGCCGGCCACCCAGCGGAACACCACGAACGCAACGGCGTATCCGAAGTACATACGGACCGTTGCGCCAAATCTCGGATGATCCCAGTAGTCCCACACCAGTTGCGCGATCGCCAGCCACAGAATGGCTCCGATCACCATCATCAGCCAGTGATAGACATTTTCCTTTTTGTTGCGAAGCTCTCTCACGTTCATTGCAATTCCCTTTTTTATGCTTCAACGCCGGTTTTTTTCGATTTCCGGTGACGTGTACCCGATGATGTTCCGGGGCGCGCGATCGATATCCTTTATCGGTCGCGCTCCCCGCGGTACCGGCCTATTCTGATTCGCTTCCCGTGATCCGGCAATGACACGCCCCTGCAATCGACCGGCCGCCGCCGCGTTCGGCCACGCCGGGCACAATCGCCAAATGCGAATTCGCACGGGTACGCCATGCTCATGCCGGCGATCTGCCGATAGTACGGAGCGTGTATTAGGACAGCGTGGCCGCCCGGTCGCCGCGCGGGATCGAAGGAAGCCTTTCGCCGTGCGAGCCGACGCGCCTGTCGCCGGATTCGGGATTCGGGATTCGGGATTCGGGATTCGGGATTCGGGATTCGGGATTCGGGATTCGGGATTCGGGATTCGGGACTCGTGATGCGCGCGCCCGAGCGCAACTGCCGGCCCCGGCGCCGGCCTGTCCGCCAACGTCGCGGGCGGGTGCATGCCGGGCGCGGCTCACCGCCGATCGGCGAAGCACGCAGTCATGCGAGAAAAAGGCAGGTCCGGCGCGATCGCGCACGAATGTCCGCACGCGCTCAACCGGCGGACGTCGGCTCGTTCCGCGCCGCGCCGCTCGCCGCCGCGGACCCGATCCACCCGGCCGCCACGATCGCCGCGGCGGTCACGATCATCATCGCGCCCCACCCGACCCGCGCAT
>NZ_JPGL01000087.1 GCF_000732615.1 Burkholderia paludis | reverse complement strand
AGATGTGTAGAAGGGGCAGAGGCCGGGGTGGCGGTGCGGCTTACGCGTGCGCGACGGCGAATTCGGTCAACGCTTCGCACAGCGTATCCACGGCGCCGGGCGTGACGGCGTTGTAGAGCGACGCGCGCAGCCCGCCGAGCGAACGGTGGCCGTCGAGCCCGATGATGCCGCGCTGCGCGGCCGCGGCGGCGAACGCACCGTCGAGCCTCGCATCGCCGAACGTGAACGCGGCGTTCATCCGCGAGCGCCACGGCTGCTCCGCATGCACGGCGACCGCGTCGCCCAGCGCGTCGAGCGTGTCGTACAAACGCAGCGCCTTGCGGTCGTTGATGTGCTGCATGGCCGCGAGCCCGCCGATCTCGTCGCGCAGCCAGCGCGTGACCAGCGTCAGCACGTAGATCGCGAACACCGGCGGCGTGTTGTAGTTCGAGCCGTGCGTGACGTGCGTGCGGAAATCGAGGATGCCGGGCAGGCTGTCCGGAACCCGCTCGAGCAGCGCACGGTCGATCAGCGCGACCGTGACGCCGGCCGGCCCGAGGTTCTTCTGCGCATGCGCGTAGATCATCGAGAAGCGGCTCGTATCGAGCGGCCGCGACAGGAAGTCGGACGACATGTCGACGACGAGCGGCACGTCGTGCGGCGCGGCCGCCGGCGTGTCGAACTGCAGCCCCTCGACGGTTTCGTTCGACACGTAGTGCAGGTAGGCCGCATCGGGCGCGAGCGCGAGCTGTTCGAGCGCGGGCAGCCGGCGAAAGCCGGTGTCGCGCCCGCACCATGCCACGCGCGCGGTGCCGACGCGTGCCGCCTCGGCGCTTGCGCGGCTGCTCCAGTAGCCGGAATTCACATACGCGGGCGGTGCGTGGCGGCGCGTCGCGAAGTTCATCGGGATCGTCGCGAACAGCAGGCTGCTGCCGCCCTGCAGGAAGATCAGCGCGTAGCGGTCCGACACGCCGAGCAAGGTGCGCAGGTTGCGCTCGGCCTCGTCGAGCAGCGCATGGAACCAGTCGGAGCGATGGCTCATGCCGAGGACCGACACGCCGGTTTCCGGCAGCGCGACGATTGCCTCGTGCGCCTGGCGCAGCACGACCTCGGGCAGTGCGCCCGGGCCGCCCGAGAAATTCAGGGCATTGGATGTCATCGATGTCGTCCCGCGGTCAGTCTGCTTCGGCGGCATCCAGCAGGGCTCGCGCCGCCGGTTCGAGCACGCGGATCCGCCACGCATCGCCGGCGGCTTCGGCCGAGGCGAGAAAGCCGGTCGCCCACAGGCCCGCGTAAAAGTACATCGCGCGGCGCGCGTCGCCGGACGGCGACCAGCAGTCGACCAGCGCATCTCCGTACGCACGGCCCGCGTCGCCGACATCGGCGGCCAGATAGGCGAGCGTCGTGCCGACCTGCAGCAGCGGGTCGCCGTAGCACACGAAATCGAGATCGATGAAGCCGCTCAGCGCGCCGTCGTCGACGATCACGTTGCGGGTCGTGAGGTCGTCGAGAAAACACACCGGCGTGCAGGCCGCGAAGTAGGGCTCGAGCGTCGCCCGCACGGCGCGCAGTCGCGCACGCAGCTGATTCAGCGGAGTCGCCTCGACGGCGACGGACGCGTCGGCCGGCGCGCCGAACAGGTCGGTCCAGCGTGCATGCGCGGCGTCGCGGCCGATCGGCGCCCAGCCGAAGCCGCGGCTCGCGGGCAGGCCGGCGACGCGACGCTGGCAGTCGGCGACACGCTCGGCGACCGCGGCCATCTGATCCGCGCGCATGGCCGGCAGTGCGAACTTCAGGTCGAAGCCGTCCAGCCAGTTCAGGATCACGAACGATCGGCCCGGCGCGGCCGTCCCGGCCGCCAGCACCTGCTGGACCGGCAGGCCGAGCGCACGCAGCGCGGCGAGGTTGGCTTCGGTGTGCGCGTACGCGGCGGGCTGCGAGCTGACGCGCAGCACCACCGTTCGACCGTCGGCGAGTTCGACGCGATGGATCGTGTTGCCGCTTTGCGTGAGCAGTTGCGGCACGAGGGCGGTCGGTTCGACTTGCAGTGCGCGCTGCACCAGTGCTGCGGCCGTGTCGGCCCCGTCGGTGCGCGTGCTTGACGTGGCGGCGTCGTGTGCCGTCGTCAGTGTTTGAATGGACATGCCCCGATTTCCCCGTTGGCTTTAAGTGTCGCACCCTCACGTCTAGGTGCGGAGGGGCACCGCTGCTTCGTTGCAGCGTATGGCGTCGGACTATAGGTGGCGCGGCTTTGAATCACCTTTCTGCCTGGATTACACGTATTACCGGCGATGACACGATGAGCGCCCGCGCGTTCGCGCAGGGACGCGGCGTGAAGGCGCACGCGCTCCGATGGCGGGCGGCGCGCGAACGGCGGTCGTGCCCGCCGGGCTTGGCGATGCAGTCCCGGCGCCGGCATGTGCGGCCGGGCCCGTGCGGGTCCGGCGCCGGGCGTGTGGGCTGGCCGGGCGTGTTACGTCGGTAATACGTCCGTATCGATTCGTTACGCAGCGCGCGGATAATTTCAAGATACTGCGGCCCTTTGATGGCCCGCGTCGTCGCAGCGAATGACGACGTGGGCCGCGTACTGGATCGAAAAGGGGACCCACATGAGCGCAACCACAGTCCGGCGCGCCGGCATGCACGACGGCCGTCGCGCGGCCGCGCTGCGCCGGCGTAACTACGCATGAGCGCGCCTGTCGACGATGTGCGCGCCGCCGCGCTCGCCAACGCGCAGGCGGCGCTCGCGCAGGCGCCCGGCGATGCGCAGGCATGGCATCGACTCGGCATGGTGTGGGAGGAGGACCACGTGTTCGAGGCCGCCGTGGACTGCTATCGTCGCGCGACCGAGCTCGATCCGCATGCCGACGGCTCTTACAACAACCTCGGGAACTGCCTGAACGTGCTCGGCCGGCTCGCCGACGCGCAGGCCGCGTGGCGCACCGCGATCGAGCTGATGCCGCAAAGCGCGTCGTACTACCGCAATCTGGTCCAGTTCACGACGCTCGCCGCCGACGATCCCTGTTTCGTGTCGCTCGAGAAGCAGGTCGCGCAGTCGGCGACCTGGTCGGCCGATCGTCGGGCCGACCTGTATTTCGCCTACGGTCAGTCGCTCAAGGGTATCGGCGAGCCGGTGCGCGGATTCGAGTGCCTCGTGCGCGCGAACACGCTCTACCGGTCGCTGACCCGCTACGACGAAGCCGCGATGCTCGGCCTGCTGGAACAGGTGGCCGGTGCGTTTACCGCGGACCTGCTGCAGGCGAAACGCGGCCTGGGCGATCCGTCGGCGACGCCGGTGTTCGTGTTCGGCATGCCGCGTTCGGGCACGACGCTGGTCGAGCAGATTCTCGCGAGCCATCCGGACGTGTTCGGCGCCGGCGAAAGCGACGCGTTCGCGCAATGCCTGGTGCAGGCGATCGCGCCGGGCACCGGCGGGCTGGCGCTCGACGGGCTCGCCGCCGCCACGCCGGAATCGCTGTGCGCGCTCGGTGCGGCGTATCGGCAGCGCATGGCGCGCAAGGCGCAGGGCGGCACGTATGCGCGGATCGTCGACAAGTACCTGTACAACTTCATCAACGCCGGCTTCATTCATCTCGCGTTGCCGAACGCGCGCCTCATCCATGTGCGGCGCGATCCGGTCGACACCTGTCTGTCGGTCTTCGCGCGCTGTTTCCACGACGTGCCGTTCAGCTACGACCTCGGCGAACTCGGCCGCTTCTATCGGGCCTACGATGCGCTGGTCGCGCACTGGCACGCGACGCTGCCGCCCGGGGCGCTGCTGGAAGTCCGCTACGAGCATCTGGTCGAGGATTTCGATGCGCAGGTGCGGCGCATGCTCGCGCATTGCGGGCTGGACTGGAACGATCGGTGCGCGGTGTTTCACGAGACCCGGCGACAGGTGACGACGGCAAGCGCGGCCCAGGTGCGCCGGCCGCTCTATCGCGACGCGCTGCGCCCCTGGCGGCCCGACGCGGATACGCTGCGGCCGCTGCTCGACGGGCTGGGGCCGGTTCTGGCCGCCGATGCCGGCTACTGAGCGGGCGTGACGCGCCCCGCGTGGCGGCGCGTGCATGCGCCGCCACGCGGGGGCATTCGCCGTGGCGCCGCGACGGCGGCGCCCGGCCCGGTCAGAACGACTGCAGCCAGTCGATCATCCGCCGATACCGGTCCGCGATATTGGCAGGCGATTGCGATACGTGATCGTCGCCCCAGTAGCGGATCAGCCGGACTTCGCGCTCGAGCTGCGTCAGCGCCGCGAACATCCGTTCGCTCTGTTCGAGCGGCACGTAATCGGCGTCGCCGTGCATGAGCAGCAGCGGCGTCGTGATGTGCGCCGCATTCAGGATCGGGCTGATCGCGCGATAGGCGTCCGGGCAGTCCCACGGCGGTGCATCGATGTTCCAGCTGTTGTCGGCCACCATCTTGCCGACCAGCGCGAAACGCTCGGCGCGGGCGTCGTTGCCCGTTTCGTAGCGCACGCGCGCGTCGAGCGACGTGTAGAGCGCCGCCGCGTCGCTGATGCCGGCGCTGGACATCCCCGAGCGGAACATCGGCGTGCGGGCGAGCAGCATCATCGTTGCCCAGCCTCCCAGGCTCTGGCCGTACAGATGCAAGCGGTCGCGATCGACGTACCCGGCGTCGGCCGCGGCGTCGACGGCCGCGAGCACATCCTCGAGCATCCGGTCGGCCATCGTCGCCGGCGCTTCGTTCAGCACCTCCCGCATGTTGACGTCGATCACCGCGAAACCGTGCGCGGCGAACGGCTGGAAATTGAACGGCAACGGGCAGTCCGGTTCGTGGAACGAGTGCGGAAAGGGGGCGACCTTTTCGTACGGATACACCCAGACGACCGCCGGCAAAGGCGAACCCGCGAAATCCGGCGGCAGCAGCACGTCCACGAAGCGCTGCTGCCCGGGCTCCGAGCCGCGGCATGCGAGCCGGTGCGTCGTGCCGGTCGGGATGTCCGCCAGCCGACGATTCGTCTCGAACACCACCGTCGAATCGCGCGCGCCGGCGAGGCGGATCGTCAACCGGGTCGCGTCGCGGCCGTGCTCGATGAAGGCCGCATACGGGCGCCCCGCCTCCGCCGGCAGGCGTTCGCGGCGCGTGCCGCTGCCGTCCTGCGGCTCGTCGGTGTCGTTCGCTTCGTTCGCATCGGGCGCGGCCGGCGGGGTGTCGGTTGTCGGCGGCCGCGTCAGCCCGGCCTGCGCACATTCTCCGGGCGACAGCGCGGACAGCACGCCGGCGGCCGGATCGAACGCCCACCAGTCGCGCGCGGGCTCGACGGGCTTGTCGCCGAACGATGCGCTGTCGAGCACATCGGCCGTCGGTCGCGTGCCGGCGGCAGTGGCTTCCCATGCCTGACGCGCGTTCCCGAACAGGCGGCGGTGCAGGTGCGACATGACGGGCGTGGCGTGCTCGGCCAGCAGCGGCAGCGCGACCCGGCCGTCGGCCAGCCACGTGAACGGCCCGTCTCGGTCGAGCGGGGACAGGTCGAGGCTGCGCGACGTGGTGATCGGCGTCGCCGATCCGTCGGCCGCATCGATCAGCACGGCGTGCACGGCCGTGTCGTCGGCCGACAGCGTGGCGGCCGCGATCCGTTTCCCGTCGGGCGACCACGACGGCGAGCCGCAGGCGCGGCCGGCCCGCGCGTCGCCGGCCAGCCGGCGCGTCGTGCCGCCGGCGAATTCGTGCAGGTAGAGTTCGGCCCGGTCGAGCCCGCCCAGGTACGCGCGGTCGAAGCGGGGCGCATCGGCCATCGGGCGGACGACGGCGAAGCAGAGCGATCCGCCGTCGGGCGACAACGTGCAGGTGCGACCGTAGTTGAACTGGAAGCTGTCGAGCGACAACAGATCGTCGACCGTGAAGCGGCGAGGGGACACGGGATACGAGGGGAGAGCGGTCACGCAAGCGCCTTGTCGGTTTGGTGGAGGCGAATAGACAGGTTGTGCCGGAGCCGAGTTCCGGCGCGGTCCGGCCGGGGGCGTGGGCGGGGCCGGTCGTCGTACGCGGTCGTCCGGATTGTCGTATCATGAAACACGAAACACGAAATATGAAGCAACGGAGACCGACATGATTGAACTCGACAGCGCGGCATCGGCCGTGCTTGCCCGGCTGGCGTCGTTCGGCCAGGACAACGATGCGCGTACGGACGACCGCAGCCGCAAGATGCTCAACCTCGAGCCGCCCACGGCCGAACTGCTGTACCTGCTCGTCACCGGCGCGCGGCGCCGGCGCGTGCTGGAGATCGGCACGTCGAACGGCTACAGCGCGATCTGGCTCGCCCATGCGCTGCGCGAGACGGACGGGCAGCCGCTCGTCACCGTCGAGTACGCGCCGGGCAAGGCCGAGCAGGCGAGGGCCAACCTGCGCGAAGCCTCGCTGCAGGACTGGGCGCAGGTGATCGAAGGCGACGCGACGCAGGTGTGCGCGGCCGTGACCGGCCCGTTCGACTGCGTGTTCTTCGATGCCGACCGCGTGAGCGCGCCGCAGCAGCTCGCGCATTTGCTGCCGAAGCTGACGGCCGACGCGCTGCTCGTCGCCGACAACGCGCTGTCGCATCCGGAGGAGATCGCCGGCTATCTCGCCGCGGTCGACGCGTCGCGGCAGTTCGACACGACGATCGTGCCGGTCGGCAAGGGGCTTCACATTGCACGTCGGCGGCGGGTCGCATGACGCGCGTTGCGTTGGAGCGTTCGACGTTTTCCCGCGATGCGTACGAGGCGATACGCGAGATGCTGCTCGACGAGGCCCGATTCGAGGCGGGCGAGAAAATTAGCGTCGAAGCGCTGTCGCGCGATCTCGGCATCAGCCGGTCCCCGGTCTGGGCCGCGATCTCGCGCCTCGAGGCCGAGGGGCTGCTGCAAGTCGTGCCGCGCCAGGGCGTGTTCGTGATCGCGTTCGACGAACGGCGGATCGTGGCGATCTTCGAGGCGCGGGAAGCGCTCGAGGGCATGGCGGCGCGGCTGGCCGCCATGCGTGTCACGCCGGCCGATCTCGCGGCGATGGACGACGCGCTCGCGCGGCAGGCGCAGGCCGTCGACGCGCATGACGGCGCCGCGTATCAGGCCTCCAATCTCGATTTCCACCATGCGCTGCTGGCCGCCGCATGCAATGCGACGATCGAGGCGTCGCTCCGGTCGCTGTACGCGCAGGTTCAGGCGATGTGCGCCGGCGGCCCCGGCCGCGCGGCAGGCTGGGAACGCTTGCAGGGCAACGTCGCCGAACACAGGCGCGTGTTCGACGCACTCGCGGCGCGCGACGGGGAAGCGGCCGAGCGTGCGGCGCGCGAGCATGTGCGGCAATTGCTGGAGACGCTGCTGGCGCGCGTCGCGGAGCGGGCCGCCTGATCCGGCGGTGCGGCCGTTCCGCAATGGAACGACCGCACCGCCCGCCACCTGCGCGTGCCCACCTGCGCGTGCATTGGGCAAATCGAAAGGTCAGGACGATATAGTGTCCGCAGCGTGCCGCTTGCGATACCCGTCGGCGGATGCACATGCCGCTGAATTATTTCGGACCGCTTACAATTCATGAAGCTTTCTCGCCGTACGTGGCTCGGCCACAGTCTTGCCGTTCCCCTGGGCCTGAGCCTGTCACCGCTTCTCTCGCTTCGTTCCGGTCTCGCCGCCGCTGCTTCCGCCCCCACCTCCGTTCCCGCACTCGCGATCGTCATGAATTCGGGCGAGGCGAGCGTGTCGGTCATCGACATGGCGACGCACCGGGTCGTGCGCACGCTGCCGACGCTGCGCGAGCCCAGCCATTGGGCACTGACCCCGGATCGCAGCAAGCTCTACATCGCCGACGCGAGCGGCAACGCGCTGTTCGTCGTCGACCCGCTCACCGGCACGGCACTCGGTCACAAGACCATCGCCGATCCGTATCAGCTCGGCTTCAGTCCGGACCATCGCTACCTCGTCGTCAATGCGCTGCGCCTGAACTATGTCGACGTGTATCGGGCCGACGACCTCGCGCTCGTCAAGCGCTTCGAGGCCGGCGGGATGCCGAGCCACCTCGACTTCGCGCCGGACGCGCGTACCAGCTTCAGCTCGATGCAGGAGTCCGATACGCTGGTTGCGTTCGACCTCGGCAGCATGACGGTGCGCTGGACCGCCAGGGTGGGCGCCACGCCGGCGGGCGTGCTGTGGCACAACGGCAAGGTGCTCGTCTGCGTGATGGGTGCCGACCACGTGGCCGAGGTCGATCCGGCGGACGGCAAGGTGCTGCGCCGGATCAAGACCGGCGTCGGCCCGCACAACATCTTTCTCACGCCCGACGGCAAGACGCTGTACGTGAGCAACCGCATCGGCGGGTCGCTCGCCGCGCTCGATCCGGTCAACTACGCGCTGCGCCGCACCTATCCGTTCCATGGGGCCGGCCCCGACGACGTCAGCGTCGCGCCGGACGGCAAGCTGTGGGTTACGTTGCGCTTTCGCGAACAGGTCGCGGTGCTCGATCCGGTCAGCGGCAGCTACGAGACGATCGACGTGGGCCGCTCGCCGCACGGCATTTTCCTGACCACCGAATTGCGCCGGCCCGGCCTGATTACCGCGGAGACCCTGTAACGGATTCGCCATGCTGACTTTCATCGACAGGTTCTTCAACATGCTGGCCGGCGAGATCGACCAGTATCTCGTGCTGCCGCTGCTCTACCACTTCGGCTGGATGCAGTGGGAGGAGCTCTCGTTCGACTGGGCGCTCATCTGCGTGTACGGCTTCTTCGCGGTCGTCGCGACCTACGCGGTGTGCTGGCCGCTCGAGGCGTTCTTTCCGATCGAACGCTGGGACGACCGCAAGGCGGTGCTGACCGATGCGTTCTATACGATCCTGAACCGGGTCGGCGTGCTGCCGGTCGTCAGCTTCCTGCTGTTCTACCAGGTGCAGGTATGGGTCAACGGCTTCATCGTGAGCCTCGGCTACATCCCGCCGACGCTCGAAACGATCGTTCCGCCGCTGCTCGGGCACCCGGTCGTCACGTTCGTCTGCTACGCGCTCATTCTGGATTGCGCGGACTACTGGCGGCACCGGCTCTCGCATGCGTTCCGCAGCTGGTATGCGCTGCATGCGTTGCATCACGCGCAGCGGCAGATGAGCTTCTGGTCCGACGACCGCAACCACCTGCTCGACGACCTCGTCGCCGGGCTCTGGTTCGGCGTCGTCGGCCTGGCGATCGGCATCCCGCCGCTGCAGTTCCCGCTGCTGTTCCTGTTCATGCGCTTCATCGAGAGCCTGAGCCACGCGAACATCAAGCTCTCGTTCGGCTGGCTCGGCGACCGGCTGCTCGTGTCGCCGCGTTTTCACCGCCTGCATCACGGGCTGCGCGCGGCAGGCCGCAACTCGTGCAATTACGGCGCGGTTTTTCCGTTCTGGGACATGCTGTTCGGCACGGCGGACTTCTCGAACGAGTATCCGCCCACCGGCGACAAACGCGCACCGGAATCGATGGCGACGGGCGGCTACCTCGCGCAGCAACTGGGCGGCCTGCAGTTCTTCGTCGAAGAATTCCGCGCCGCGTCGCGCGGCTCGCGTCGCGGTTCGTAACGCGCCACGCCGGGAACCGGCCGCTCGGGCCAGCGGCCGGCGCCGGGCGCCGATCGCGGGGCCGGTTCCCGTTTCCCGATTCGATAGTTATTTGAAATTGAGATGCCCGTATGATAGTTTTTAAGAAACGCGTCGTACGACGGAGGTCGGGATGAATACCGTGACGGGCAGGAGCACATTGAGCGATCGCGCGACGTTCGCGATTCACGACGTGCTCGCCGGCAACCGGCGCGGAGCCCGCACGTTGCTGCTGTTCGCGGGCCCGGCGGTCATCGCGTCGATCGCGTACATGGATCCGGGCAATTTCGCGACCAATATCCAGGCGGGGGCGCAGTTCGGCTATTCGCTGCTGTGGGTGGTATCGATGGCCAACCTGGTCGCGATGCTGTTCCAGGCGTTGTCCGCGAAGCTCGGCATCGTGACGGGACGCAATCTCGCCGAGCTGTGCCGCGAGCAGTTTCCGCGCCCGGCGGTCTACCTGATGTGGGCGGTCAGCGAAGTGGCGGCGATGGCCACCGATCTCGCCGAGTTCCTCGGCGGCGCGATTGCGCTGGCGCTGCTGTTCAAGTTGCCGCTGACGATCGGCATGGGCGTCACCGCCATCGTCACCTACGCGATCCTGCTGTTCGAGCGCAACGGATTCCGGCCGATGGAAATCATCATCGGCGCGCTCGTCGGCGTGATCGGCCTGAGCTATCTCGCCGAGATGTTCATCGCGCCGGTGGCGTGGGGCCAGGTGGCGCTGCATTCGGTCGTGCCGTCGCTGCCCGGCGCGCAGGCGCTGACCGTTTCGGTCGGCATCGTCGGCGCCACGGTGATGCCGCACGCGATCTACCTGCATTCGGGGCTGACACAGGGCCGGATCGTGGGACGCAACCTGCGCGAGCGCCGCCTGCTGCTGCGCTTTTCGAACCGGGAAGTCGTGTTCGCGCTGTCCCTGGCCGGCCTGGTGAACATGGCGATGGTGATCATGGCGAGTTCCGCGTTCCATGCGGGGCACAGCGACGTCGCCGAAATCGAGACCGCCTATCGCACGCTGACGCCGTTGCTTGGCGCGGGCGCGGCGGTCATCTTCCTGATTTCCCTGATCAGCTCCGGCATCTCCAGCTCGGTCGTGGGCACCATGGCGGGCCAGATGATCATGCAGGGCTTCGTCGGTTTCCGGATTCCGGTCTGGTTGCGGCGGCTCGTCACGATGGTGCCGGCGTTCGTGGTCGTCGCGCTCGGGGTGAACGCCACGCAGGCGCTGGTGCTCAGCCAGGTCGTGCTGTCGTTCGCGCTGCCGGTCCCGATGGTGGCGCTGGTCCTGTTCACGCGCCGCCGGGACCTCATGGGCGAGTTCGTGAACAGCCGCGTCACCGATATCGCCGCGATCGGCGCGACCGCGATCATCCTCGTGCTGAATGCCATCCTGCTGCTGCAGACTTTCGGCGTCGCGATTCCGGGCATGGCGGCGTGAGCGGGGCGGGGGCCGGTGCCGGGATCTGATCGAACCGGGCGGATTCGAGGAGTCGGCGGCGCGGAGCGCCGTCGAAGGCCGGACGACCTCGTCGACGGATGGCCGGCGGTGGACGCCGGCAGGCGTCTTTCCACATACCGGCGATCATGCCGACCTGAAGAATGACCTGGTCGCCGGCCTGCAGGTGGCGCAGCATCGCGGCCTCGACCGCATGCGGAATCGGGAGGGGTGGGCATTCGCAGCCGTCCGCGTGGCCGTCGACCACGTGGACGGTCACGACAATCCCGTTCAGCGCGCGGCGTCGGCTGGCGTGAAGCGCGCCAGGATCCGCAGATCGTCGCCGATCCGCTCGAACCCGTGGAACGCGAGCCGCGTGCGTGCATCGAGGCTCGCCGGCGCGGCGAGGTCGAACATGCCGGCCGCGTCGGCGCCCAGCAGGCTCGGCGCGAGGTAGACGAGCAGCTCGTCGACGCACCGTTCGCGCAGCAGCGAACCGTTCAGCTTGTGGCCGGCCTCGACGTGCAGCTCGTTCACGCCGCGCGCACCGAGTGCCGCCAGCATCGCGGGCAGGTCGACCTTGCCGTGCGCATTCGCGAGCGGCACGATTTCCGCGCCGCGCGCCCGCAGCACGTTCGCGCGCACTTCGCCGGCGGCATCGAGCCGGCCGCAGAAGATCAGCAGCGGCGCGCCTTCGAGCAGCCGCGCGTCGAGCGGCAGGTCGAGGCGGCTGTCGATCAGCACGCGCTGCGGCTGGCGCGGCGTGTCGATGCCGCGCACGGTCAGCAGCGGGTTGTCCTCGCGCACGGTGCCGATGCCGGTCAGGATCGCGCATGCGCGCGCGCGCCACGCGTGCCCGTCGAGACGCGCGGCCTCGCCGGTGATCCACTGGCTCTCGCCGGACGGCAGCGCGGTGCGGCCGTCGAGCGACGCGGCGGTCTTCATCCGCACCCACGGGCGGCCGCGCGTCATTCGCGACACGAAGCCGATGTTCAGCTCGCCGGCTTCATGCGCGAGCAGCCCGCAGCGCACGTCGATGCCCGCGTCGCGCAGCATCCCGAGGCCGCGCCCCGACACCTGCGGGTTCGGGTCTTCCATCGCCGCGACGACCTTCGCGACGCGCGCGTCGATCAGCGCGTTGGCGCACGGCGGCGTGCGGCCGAAGTGGCTGCACGGCTCCAGCGTCACGTAGACGGTCGAGCCCGCGACGTCGTAGCCGCGCGCGCGCGCGTCCTTCAACGCCTGCACTTCCGCGTGGTCCTGGCCGGCCGGCTGCGTGAAGCCTTCGCCGATCACGTCGCCGTCCTTGACGATCACGCAGCCGACGCGCGGATTCGGCGCCGTCGTGTACATGCCGCGCGCCGCGAGCGCGAGCGCGCGCTGCATGTGGGCGAAATCGATGTCCGAGAACATGCGCGCAGGCCCGGGTCAGGCGGCGAGTGCCGCGAAGGCGCGGCGCGCGGCCGCGAGCGTCGCGTCGATCACCGCATCGTCGTGCGTGCTCGACACGAAGCCGGCTTCGTACGCGGACGGCGCGAAGTACACGCCCTCGTCGAGCATCAGGTGGAAGAAGCGGTTGAAGCGCCCGGTGTCGCTCTGCGTGACTTCGGCGAAGCTCGCCGGCACGCGCTCGGCGAAGTAGAGGCCGAACATCGCGCCGATCGAATCGGCCGCGAACGGCACGCCGGCGGCGCGCGCTTCGGCCGCGAGGCCGTCGGCGAGGCGCTTGGTCTGCGCGGTGAGCGCGTCGTAGAAGCCGGGCGCCTGGATCAGTTGCAGCGTCTTCAGGCCCGCGGCGACCGCGATCGGGTTGCCCGACAGCGTGCCGGCCTGATAGACGCCGCCGAGCGGCGCCAGATGGGCCATGATGTCGCGCCGTCCGCCGAACGCGGCGGCCGGCATCCCGCCGCCGATCACCTTGCCGAGGCAGGTGAGGTCGGCCGCGATCCCGTAGTACGCCTGCGCGCCGCCGAGCGCGACGCGGAAACCGCACATCACCTCGTCGAAGATCAGCACGGCGCCGTGCTTCGTGCACAGCGCGCGCAGTGCGTTCAGGAATTCGGGCGTGCCGCGCACGAGGTTCATGTTGCCGGCGACCGGCTCGACGATCACGGCGGCGATCTCGTCGCCGAACGCGCCGAACGCTTCCTCGAGCGCGGCGACGTTGTTGTATTCGAGGACGGTCGTGTGCTTCGCGATGTCCGCCGGGACGCCGGCCGACGTCGGGTTGCCGAAGGTCAGCAGGCCCGAGCCGGCCTTCACGAGCAGGCTGTCCGCGTGGCCGTGGTAGCAGCCCTCGAACTTGACGATGCGGCTGCGGCCCGTGAAGCCGCGCGCGAGACGCAGCGCGCTCATCGTGGCCTCGGTGCCGCTCGACACCATCCGCACCTGCTCGATCGACGGCACGAGCTTGCAGATCTCTTCGGCGATCTCGATCTCGGCTTCGGTCGGCGCACCGAACGAGAAGCCGTCGGCGAGCACGTTCTGCACGGCCGACAGGACTTCCGGATGGACGTGGCCGACGATCATCGGGCCCCACGAGCCGATGTAGTCGATGTACTGCTTGCCGTCGGCATCCCAGAAATACGGGCCTTGCGCGCGCGCGACGAAACGCGGCGTGCCGCCGACCGAACGGAATGCGCGCACCGGCGAGTTGACGCCGCCGGGAATGGTCTTCTGGGCGCGTTCGAAGAGGATCTGATTGTTGGACATGGACGAAACCTGCGAGAGAAGGGCGCGGGGGGCCTGTGCACGGGCCGCGGCGCCTGGGCGGAACGATCCGTCCGATTGTACCGGAGACGCGCGCGGCGGGCCCGCGGCCGGGTCTGCGGCCTTTCGGCGCGCGAGGGGCTGCGGACCGAAAGGGGGGGCGAGGCAATCAGGCCCCGTTATCGATCGGGCAGGGGCGGCGGCTTGCGCTTGCCGGTCAGCTCGGCCCAGCGCTTCTCGAGCGGGCCTTCGACCATCGGCTTGATCGCCGTGCCGGAGCTCTGCGCATCCCAGGTCTGCACCGAGTAGGGATGCACGCGAAGCGCGTCGCGCGTGATCACGACGTCCTGGTGCGCGTCGACCAGCCAGTCGTACACGAAGTCGATGCACAGCCGGTAGCCGCGTTTCGTCGACGGATCGGGTACCTCGTACGGTGCGCGCGTCACGTAGCCGGAGCCGAACACGCCCTTGGGCGCTTGCGCGACGCGGTGCAGGAACACGCGGTCGCCCGGCAGGATGCCGCGCGCGAAGCCGCAGCCCCACACGTCATGTACGGCCTCGCCGGCCTTCACGCGCGCGGCGACGTCGGGCAGTTCGGGCCAGGGCCATTTCTTTGGGCTCCAGATCAGCAGGAAAGCGGTCATCGGTGGGACGTGCGTCGAATGGATCGGACAAAAGAGGCGTGGAGCCGCAAGCTTAATCGAATCCGCGTGCACGCTCCCGCGCGGCAAGCGCCGCGCCGGTCGGCGCTTGCCGGCCGTGCGCCGCGGCACGGCCGGGGGCATCCGAGAAAGTTGCGCGTACAATCATGGGCTGGACACGCGTCCAACGCGCGCGCCCCCCGTCTTCACCGCCACGCGCACCCCGATGCGCGCGGGCTTCATTCCGGATACCCATGTCTCACGTCGTCCGACGCCGGCCCGATGCCCGGCTGATCCTGTTGCTCGGTGCGCTCGCCGCCTGCGGGCCGATCGCCACCGACATGTACCTGCCAAGCCTGCCGTCGATCGCCGACGGCTTCTCCGTCAGCCCCGGCGCCGCGCAGCGCACGCTGACGAGCTTCATGGCCGGCTTCTCGATCGGCATGCTGCTGTACGGCCCGCTGTCCGACACATGGGGCCGCCGTCCCGTGCTGCTCGGCGGCATCGCGCTGTTTACGCTCGCGAGCATCGGCTGCTTCGTGTCGAGCTCGATCGACATGCTGATCCTCGTGCGTTTCCTGCAGGCGCTCGGCGCCGGCGCGGCGTCCGTGTTGTCGCGTGCGATCGCGCGCGACGCGCACGAGCCGACCGACGCGGCGAAGGTGCTGTCGATGGTCGCGATCGTCACCGCGGTCGGGCCGCTGCTCGCGCCGCTGATCGGCGGGCAGATCCTGCGGTTCTCGGGCTGGCGCGGCGTGTTCGTCGTGCTGGCCATGTTCGGCGCGGTCTGCGCGGTCACCGCGTACCTGCGCGTGCCGGAGACCTGGCCGAAGGAGCGGCGCAAGAGCGCGGCCGTGCTCGCGTCGTTCGCGTCGTACGGGCGCATCCTGTCCGATCCCGTCGCATGGGGCCACATGCTGTGCGGCGGGATGGCGTTCGCGTCGATGTTCTCGTACATCACCGCGACCCCGTTCGTATACATCGAGTATTTCCACGTGTCGCCGCAGTACTACGGGCTGCTGTTCGGCCTGAACGTGGTCGGCATCATGATCGGCAACTTCACGAACACGCGGCTCGTCGGCCGCATCGGCTCGCTGCGCATCATCGCGGCCGCGTCGCTCGTGAGCTGCATCGCATCCCTCGCGGTCGCGCTCGTCGCGCTGACGGGGTGGGGCGGGCTGTGGTCGATCGTCGTGTGCCTGTTCTTCGTCGTCGGCGTGGTCGGGATCCTGTCCGCGAACTGCACGACCGACCTCATGCATCGCTATCCACACAACGCGGGCGCGTCGGCGGCCGTGTTCGGCGCAATGCAGCTGGCGCTCGGCGCGATCGCGAGCGTCGCGATCGGCGCGCTTGCGGACGGCACGCCGTTCGCGATGGGCGTGACGATCGGCGTGTCGGGCGTGTTGTGTTTCGCCGGACGCTATCTCGTGCTGCGCTGGCATGGCCGGCCGGTGAAAGCCGGGGCTTGAGCGGTGCGGTAGCGTTGGCAGGCAAGGGGACAGACGGGGGCACGAATGCAGCCGGGCGACTATTTGCTACTGGTCGCCTCGCGAATGGCCGGACGCGTCGAATAGCGGTTTCGCGGTGTCGGGGGGCGCGTGTGTCGGCAATGCGAGCCATGCACCGGCTTCCACACATCCGAATCACCTGGAACGGTCTGACGAGCGATTGTCGAGTCGATAGCTGCGCTTCGGGTTGATGACAAACCGCTTGACCTGGGCATCGAGTTCCTTGCTGTGGTACAGGTCCAGGCATTTCAAAAAATCAAACCTGACGCCTTTGATTTCGGATTCGACGATCGGATTGCGGTAGTCGCGTGCAAGAAAACGACTGACCAGCGATTTGCCCGCGTCGGGATTCCGTTCCAGATCGAAGGATGTCCAGTCCATCAGTGCGCTGGCGCTGCTTCCCGCGTCCATGGCGGCAGACGGTTCATTCCGATAAGCGGTCGCGACGCACTCGGCGAGCACCATGTCCTTGTAGTTCTGAGCGTAGGCTCGGCCGTCAGCTTGCGGCGTCGACGTTGTACCGGCTGCATGGCTCGCATGTGCCGCTAACGTCAGTGCCCAAAATATCACGCACGGTAGCAGCGGATTTTGTCTCAAGGCAGACTCCATTTTTCGCGTTCAATCGGGACGGCGGCATCACGCGGAGTGGAGGAGGTTACTGAGCCTGCGCGACTGCCGACAATTGGATTTGTTCGAAAATAAGTCCGCGTACGAACGTACGACATCACGCGGCGACATCGGCAAAACGATCGTCGACGATTGCCGGGGCGGTGTGGTTCGGATCGGTGCCGCTCATGTGAAACACCCCGAACGCCGGGCCTGAATCCAGCGTTCGGGGTGTCGTGAATCGACGGTGTTTCGCCGAAGCGTCAATCCCGCGCGACGTCCTTCGCCGCCGGCGACGCACCGTGGCTGAGCCAGTCGAGCACGTCGGCCGTTTCGTCGTCGTTCGCGCGTGCCTTCGCCTGCGCGACGGCCTCGGGCAGCTCGCCGTTGGTCGACGCGCGGCGGATCGCGACACCCACCGCGAGGATGTCGATCATCAGCAGATGCAGGATCCGCGAGATCATCGACAACTGCGATTCGCGCATCTCGATGTGGTCGGTCTCGAGCGCGACGGTCGCGCGCTTCGCGAGCGGCGTGTTGCTCGACGTGATCGCGATCACCTTCGCGCCGGCCTGCATCGCGACGTCGAGCACGCGCAGCAGCTCGGGCGCGCGCCCCGACTTCGACACCGCGACGATCACGTCGCCCTTGCCGAGCAGCGCGGCCGACGCGGCCTGCATGTACAGGTCGCCGTATGCGATCGTCGGGATTCCGAAGCGGAAGAACTTGTAATGCGCGTCCTGCGCGACGATGTTCGAATTGCCGAGCCCGTAGAACTCGATGCGGCGCGCACCGTTCAGGATCTCGATCGCGTTCTCGACATGCTCGAAGTTCAGGTGCTCGCGCAACTGCAGGATCGCCGACACCGTGTTGTCGAGCACCTTCGCGCCGAAGTCGGTGGCCGTATCGCCGAGATGCACCTGGCTGTGGCTCATCGGGATCGTGCCGGTGAGGCCGGTGGCAAGCTTCAGCTTGAAGTCGGACAGCCCCTGGCAGCCCAGCGAGCGGCAGAAGCGGATCACCGTCGGCTGGCTCACGTCGGCCTTGCGGGCGATGTCGACGATCGGATCGTTGATGATCGAGCGCGGGTGGTTCAGCGCGAGATCGGCGACGCGGCGCTCGGCCGGCGTCAGCGCGTCGCGCATCTGGCGGATCCGTTCGAACACGGCCGACGACGCGCCGCCCGAGCGGTTCGACAATTGCTCCGCGAGAATGGCCGACACGCCGAGGAACGCCGGATACTCGGCGGTGATCAGGTAGGTCGGGATGTTCTCGAGATACTGCGTGAAGCGGCCCTTCGCCTCGAAGCGCGCACGGAACGACGAGCGCGTGAACAGTTCGCCGAGCTTCAGCGCGACGCCGCCGCCGATGTACACGCCGCCGAGCGCGCCGAGCGTCAGCGCGACGCTGCCCGCGAACGCGCCGAGAATCCCGCAGAAAACTTCGACCGTCTCGAGCGCGAGCGCGTCGCCCGCATGCGCGCGCTCGACGATCTCGACCGTGTCGACGGTCGTGGCGACGCGCTTCTTGTCGCGCGCGGCGAGCGCGCGATAGATGATCTCCATGCCGGGGCCCGCGCACACGCGCTCGAACGACACGTGCGGAAACTTCTTGCGCGCGTACTGCAGCACCAGGTCCTCGCGCTCGTCCTGCGGCGCGAACGACGCGTGGCCGCCTTCGCTGCCGAGCGCGATCCAGCGGTCGTCGGCCGGAATCAGCCCCGACACGCCGAGCCCGGTGCCCGGCCCGAGCAGCCCGATCACGCTGTTCTGGCGGCGCGTGCCGCCGCCGATCTGCACGCGCTGCGCGTCGGTCAGGCCCGGCAGCGCCATCGCGAGCGCGGTGAAATCGTTGACGACGAGCAGCGTGTCGAAGCCGAGCGCGCGGCGCGTCGCCTCGATCGAGAAGCTCCAGTCGTGGTTGGTCATCGTGACCTGGTCGCCGTCGACCGGGTTGGCGATCGCGATCGCCGCGTGATTCACGCGGCTGATCTTCACGTCCTTCAGGTATTTGCGGATCGCGTCGGTGAGCGTCGGGTAGTCGGCGCCGGGATACACGCGGATCTGCGTGATGTCGCCCGGGCCGGTTTCCAGCGCGAAGCGCGCGTTGGTGCCGCCGACGTCCGCGAGCAGGCGGGGGCCGTCGGCATGCTGGCCCGCGACGGCCGCCTTACTTTGCGCACCAGTAGACATCGAGCTGGGTCCCCTTGTCGTTGGCCAGTTGGGAAATCGCGTTCTTCTGCAGCGATGCGGCCGCGGCGTCGAGCACCGCGCGCTTGCGTTCGCCCGCGATCAGCAGGAACAGCCGGTCGACGCGTTTGAGCGCATCGAGCGAGAAGCTCACGCGCGCATGCGGCGCGGCGCCGGGATGCACGGCGACGAAACGTTCGCGCGTCGCGATCGCGTGATCCCATTCGGGCGCATCGGCGAAGATCGACGCGGTATGGCCGTCCTCGCCCATGCCGAGCACCGCGACGCTCGGCACGCGGTAGTCGGCGTTCGCGTTCAGCGCGGCGACGTGCGCGTCGAGCGCACTGCGCGTGTCGACGAGCGGCAGGAAGCGGGCGGGGGCCGCCGCGTGCTGCAGCAGCGTGTCGCGCACGAGGTGCGCGTTGCTGGCCGTGTCGTCCTCCGGCACCCAGCGGTCGTCGACCAGCGTCACGTCGACGCCGGCCCAGTCGAGCGCCGCATGCGACAGCGTTTGCAGGAACGGGCGCGGGCTGGTGCCGCCGGACACCGCGAGCGTCGGGCGCGCGGGGCCGGCGAGCGCGGCGCGCAGCGCATCGCCGACGGCGCGCGCGAGCGCGTCGCTTTGCGCTTCCTGGGTGTCGAAAGCGTGGATCTCGATCACATCTCCTCCGGACTGCTTTGTCTGTTCAAATCGTACGAATCGTGGGGCACGTTGCCGGACGCGGTGGCACGCACGGCAACGGTTTGCATCAGTTTTCTTCCTCGAGCCAGCAGGTGTCGTGCTGCGCGAGCATCGCGCTCGCCGCGGCCGGCCCCCACGTGCCCGCCGCGTACGGCTTCGGCGGCTTCAGCGTGCGTGCCCATTCGTTCAGGATAGGCTCAACCCAGCGCCATGCGGCTTCCTGTTCGTCGCGGCGCACGAACAGCGCGAGCCGCCCGTTGATCACGTCGAGCAGCAGGCGCTGGTACGCCTCCATCTGTCCTTCCTTGAAGAACTGGTCGAATGCGAGGTCGAGATGCACGCTCGCGAGGTTCATGCCTTCACCCGGCTGCTTCGCGAGGCAGTACAGGCGGATCGTCTCGTTCGGCTGCAGCCGGATCACGAGGCGGTTCGAACCGGGCCGCAGCGCGGTCGGGCCGAGCGCCGAGTGCGGCACCGGGCGGAAATTGACGACGATTTCCGCGACGCGGTCTGCAAGACGTTTGCCGGTGCGCAGGAAGAACGGCACGCCGGCCCAGCGCCAGTTCTCGATCTCGACCTTCAGCGCGACGAAGGTTTCGGTCTGGCTGTCCGGCTTGACGCCCGGCTCGGTCGCGTAGGCCGGCACCTGCGCGCCCTTGATCACGCCCGCATGATACTGGCCGCGCACGGCCACCTTGCCGATGTCGCGCGGATCGACCGGCTTCAGCGCACGCAGCACGCGCAGTTTCTCGTCGCGCACCGAGTCGGAATCCATCGAGTGCGGCGGCTCCATTGCGACGATCGACAGCAGTTGCAACAGGTGGTTCTGCACCATGTCGCGCAGCGCGCCCGTATTGTCGTAGAAATCGCCGCGCGCCTCGACGCCGAGTTCCTCGGCGATCGTGATCTGGATGCTCTCGACCCATTCGCGGCGCCACAGCGGCTCGAACAGCGCATTGCCGAAGCGCAGCGCGAGCAGGTTCTGCACCGGCTCTTTGCCGAGATAGTGGTCGATCCGGTAGATCTGGCCTTCCGCGAAGATCTCGCCGACCGCGTCGTTGATCGCATTCGACGAGCGCAGGTCGTAGCCGAGCGGCTTCTCGAGCACGATGCGCGAGCCCTCGTTCAGGCCCACCGACGCGAGCGCCTTGCAGATCGGCACGAACAGCGACGGGCCCGTCGCCAGGTAGAACACGCGGATGCCGGGCAGCGATGCGATCGCGTCGCGCAGCACCACGTAGTCTTCCGCGCGGCCGAGGTCGAGCTGCACGTAGTCGATGCGCTCGAGGAAGGACTGCCACGCGGTTTCGTCGAACGCCTTGCCGGCCGCCTTGCTCGCGTGCGGCTTCACATGCGTGTCCACCCATTCGAGATAGGCGGCGCGATCCGATTCGTGGCGTGCGACGGCGACGATCCGGCCGCTCTCCGCCAGCATGTTCGCGCGATGCGCTTCGAACAGTGCGGGCAGGATCTTGCGCATCGACAGATCGCCGGTGCCGCCGAAAAGTACGAAGGTAAAGCTGGAATCGGTATGCATGTGTCTCCGCCGGGTTGGGGTGCTGGGAAGCGATCCGTAGTGCGATAAAAATATTTTTGACACTGAATTGTAGTTTAACTACAATCCGCCGCAAGGGGTAGCACCTGGGTGAAGAAAAAAAGAAGTGCGGTCGATGAGCTGCGCGAGCTTCGCCTTGGGAGCGCCTTGTGCCGAATGTTATCGGACATTGATGGCGCGCATCGTCCGCGCGCCGTCGGCCCCGGGCTCGCGCCGCATCATCGCGGCGGGCCAGAAACACAAAGAGGAGACACGCCGTTGAATCTCGATTCACGCTTTCTGTAAGAGCCCGGCCGGTCATCGGCCCGTACGCTGCATGCGTCCCGCGGCTCGATTTCCCCGTCGTTATCAAGAAGCCGGTTCCCGGTCAGGGAACCTCACGAGTTGATTCAGTCTGGAGGAGATAAGTAATGAAAGTTCGCTCGATCATGGGTGCGCTCTGCGCGGCAGGTCTGATGGCTGGCGCCGTGGCGGCGCAGGCAGCCGAGAACGTAACGGTGCTGCACTGGTGGACCTCGGGCGGCGAGTCGAAGGCCGTCGGCGTGCTGAAGGACGACCTGCAGAAGCAGGGCTACGTGTGGAAGGACTTCGCGGTCGCGGGCGGCGCGGGCGCAGCGGCAATGACCGCGCTGAAGACCAAGGTGATCAGCGGCGACGCACCGTCGGCCGCGCAGATCAAGGGCCCGCTGATCCAGGACTGGGCCGACCAGGGCGTGCTCGTCAACGTCGATTCCGCTGCCGGCGACTGGAAGCAGAACCTGCCGCCGGAAATCGACAAGATCATCAAGTACAAGGGCCACACCGTCGCGGCGCCGTTCTCGGTGCACCGCGTGAACTGGCTGTACATCAACAAGGCCGCGCTCGACAAGGTCGGCGCGAAGGTGCCGACCACCTGGCCCGAATTCTTCGCGGTGGCCGACAAGCTGAAGGCCGCGGGCATCCAGCCGGTCGCGATGGGCGGCCAGCCGTGGCAGGACCTGACGCTGTGGGAAGACGTCGTGCTGTCGCAAGGCCCGGCGTTCTACCGGAAGGCGCTGGTCGACCTCGACCAGGCGACGCTGACGTCGCCGCAGATGCTGTCCGTGTTCGATACGGTGCGCAAGATCCAGGGTTACTTCGATACCGGCCGCAACGGCCGCGACTGGAACCTGGCGACCGCGATGGTGATCAACGGCAAGGCCGGCATGCAGTTCATGGGCGACTGGGCGAAGGGCGAGTTCGAGAACGCGGGCAAGAAGTCGGGCAAGGACTACATCTGCGCGCCGGTGCCGGGTACGGCGAACTCGTACACGTTCAACGTCGATTCGTTCGTGTTCTTCCAGCAGAAGGGCGAGAAGGCCGCGACGCCGGGCCAACTCGCGCTCGCGAAGACGATCATGACGCCGGACTTCCAGGAGCAGTTCAGCCTGCTGAAGGGTTCGGTGCCGGTTCGCCTCGGCGTGAAGATGGACAAGTTCGACGATTGCGCGAAGAAGTCGTATGCCGACGAGCAGACCGCGATCAAGTCGGGCGGCTTCGTGCCGTCGCTCGCGCACGGGATGGCGCAGAGCGATGCGACCGCCGGCGCGATCACCGACGTCGTGACGAAGTTCATGAACTCGCAGCAGGATTCGAAGAGCGCGGTCGCCGCGCTCGCGAAGGCCGCGAAGGTCAAGTAACGCGCGACAGGCGCCCGGCCGGAAACGCGAACTCGGCCGGGCGTTTTTGCAAGTGCAGCAAACGGGCTCGCCCGCGGGCCCGTGCCGTACCTGGCGCCGGCCCGGCCTGCGTCGCCCTCGTTCCAGGAGTCGAATCAAGTGGCTGCCCCTCTTAGCGGAAACGGATCCGGCGCTGCCGCCGCACGGCGTACGTCGCCGATGTCGGCCTTCGCCGATCGCTGGATCCCGAAGCTCGTGCTTGCGCCGAGCGTCGCGATCGCCGTGGTGTTCATCTACGGCTTCATCCTGATTACCGGCTATCTGTCGCTGACCAATTCGCGACTGTTGCCGAACTACGAATTCGACGGCTTCGGCCGTTACACGGATCTGTTCCAGAACGACGTGTGGTGGACCTCCGCCGCGAACCTCGCGTGGTTCGGGATTCCGTTCATCGTGGTCTGCGTCGCGCTCGGGCTGTTCCTCGCGATCCTGCTCGACCAGCGGATCCGCAACGAAGGCGCGCTGCGCGCGATCTTCCTGTACCCGATGGCGCTGTCGTTCATCGTCACGGGCACCGCGTGGCAGTGGATCCTGAACCCGGGCCTCGGCCTCGAGAAGGTGATGCACGACTGGGGGTGGACGAGCTTCTCGTTCGGCTGGCTCGACGATCCGGACAAGGCGATCTTCTGCGTGGTGATCGCGGCCGTGTGGCAATCGACCGGCTTCGTGATGGCGCTGTTCCTCGCCGGGCTGCGCGGCGTCGACGCCGAGATCTTCAAGGCCGCGCAGGTCGACGGCGCGACGCTGCCGACCATCTACCGCAAGATCGTGATCCCGAGCATGCGCCCGGTGTTCTTCTCGGTGCTGCTGATCCTCTGCCACATCACGATCAAGACCTTCGACCTCGTCGTCGCGCTGACGGCGGGCGGCCCCGGCACCTCGTCGTCGCTGCCGGCCATGTTCATGTACACGTTTTCGTTCAACCGCGGCCAGCTCGGGCTCGGCGCGGCGTCCTCGGTGATGATGCTCGCGACCGTCGTCGCGGTGCTGGTGCCGCTGATGTATATGGAATCGAGGAGCACCCGCAATGCAGCCTAAGATGACGATCAGCCGGGCAGTGATCTATGCGGCACTGATCCTGTTCGCGCTGTATTTCCTGTTCCCGATCTACGTGATGCTGTCGACGTCGTTCAAGGATCTCGACCAGCTGCGCACCGGCAACCTGCTGACGCCGCCCACCACCTGGACCATCGACCCGTGGGTGAAGGCGTGGAGCGGCGCGTGCACCGGCGTGCGCTGCGACGGCATGAAGCCGTTCTTCCTGAACTCGCTGGAGATGGTGATTCCGGCCGTGCTGATCTCGTCGCTGATCGGCGCGTTCAACGGCTACGTGCTCACGCACTGGCGCTTTCGCGGCGCGGACGCGCTGTTCACGATGATGCTGGTCGGCTGCTTCATCCCGTTCCAGGTGATCCTGCTGCCGATGGCGCGCCTGCAGGGGATGCTCGGCCTCGCCAACACGATTCCGGGCCTCGTGTTCGTGCACGTCGTGTACGGGATCGCGTTCACGACGATGTTCTTCCGCAACTTCTACGTGAGCGTGCCGGCCGAACTCGTGAAGGCCGCGCGCATCGACGGCGCGGGCTTCTTCACGATCTTCACGAAGATCCTGCTGCCGGTGTCGCTGCCGATCTTCATGGTGTGCCTGATCTGGCAGTTCACGCAGATCTGGAACGACTTCCTGTTCGGGATCGTGTTCTCCGGCGTCGATTCGATGCCGATCACGGTTGCGCTGAACAACCTCGTCAACACGTCGACGGGCGTGAAGGAGTACAACGTCGACATGGCCGGCGCGATCATCGCCGCGCTGCCGACGCTGCTCGTCTACATCGTCGCCGGCCGCTACTTCGTGCGCGGGCTGACGGCGGGCGCGGTGAAGGGGTAAGCGCGGTTTCATCCGATACGACGAACCGGCCGCGCATCGCGCGCGGCGCATCGAAACGAACCCGACGCGGCGCCGCAGTGCGCCGCGCGAGACGAGACAGAGGATTCACAGCATGGCAAGCCTTTCCATCCGTGACGTGTACAAGACCTACCCGAACGGGGTGCCGGTCCTGAAGGGTGTCGACATCGAGATCGAGGACGGACAGTTCCTGATCCTGGTCGGCGGGTCGGGCTGCGGGAAATCGACGCTGCTCAACATGATCGCCGGGCTCGAAACGGTCACGAGCGGCGAGATCTGCATCGACGGCAAGGTCGTCAACGACCTGTCGCCGAAGGATCGCGACATCGCGATGGTGTTCCAGTCGTACGCGCTGTATCCGTCGATGACGGTGCGCGAGAACATCTCGTTCGGCCTGAACATCCGCAAGGTGCCGAAGAGCGAGCAGCAGCAGATCGTCGACCGCGTGTCGCAGATGCTGCAGATCCAGCACCTGCTCGACCGCAAGCCGGGCCAGCTGTCCGGCGGCCAGCGCCAGCGTGTCGCGATGGGCCGCGCGCTCGCGCGCGATCCGTCGCTGTTCCTGTTCGACGAGCCGCTGTCGAACCTCGACGCGAAGCTGCGCATCGAGATGCGCGCGGAAATCAAGCTGCTGCACCAGCGCCTCGGCACGACGATCGTCTACGTGACGCACGACCAGATCGAGGCGATGACGCTCGGCGACCGGATCGCGGTGATGAAGGACGGCGTGGTTCAGCAGTTCGGCGCGCCGCAGGAGATCTACGATTCGCCGTCGAACCTGTTCGTCGCGGGCTTCATCGGCGCGCCGCCGATGAACTTCATCAACGGCAAGCTGGTCGAGCAGGGCAGCGGGATCGCGCTCGAGATCGATACGGGCCTCGCGCGCAGCGCGCTGAAGCTGCCGTTCGACGTGAAGCGGATGAACGGCCACGTCGGCCGCGAGGTGATCCTCGGCCTGCGCCCGGAGCGCATCACCGACGCGCGCAACGCGCATCATGGCGAGACGTCGAACCTGCAGCCGGTCGACGTGCGCGTCGACGTGACCGAGCCGACCGGGCCGGACACGCACGTGTTCGCCCAGGTGAACGGCAAGCGGATCGTGAGCCGCGTGCATCCGGCCGCGAACCCGCAGCCGGGGCAGACGCAGTCGCTGCTGTTCGACGTGTCGAAGGCCGTGCTGTTCGATCCGGCGTCGGAAGAGCGGATCGCGTGACGTCGCACGTCGCGCCGAGAACGCAAAGGGCCGTCATATTTCTGACGGCCCTTTGCGTTTTCGGCGGGCGATGCCGGTACTCACCGCCGATACGCGCAACTTCCGGGCGTCGGCGAACGCGCTCCGAATCTTCAAAAGTGCGAAAAAACATCTCGTTTCCCACCTTGTACCTTCCGCCGGCGTGATGAGAGAGTTTCGCGAGCTCCTCGGTCACTGGGAAAAAAATATCGTCACGAGTTGATGAAACGACGTCAATCGACCTGACGAAAGCGACGGTTGGATTTCAGTTTCCTACGAACCTCGGGGGCAAATATAACGGAGCCTAGAACGGAGAGCATGAGTAAGCTCAGGTAGACCGAGACAGCGGTTAGAATCGGTACGAACAGCATTCTATGTCCTGCTGAGAACAGGTTGAGTGAAAAGAAGATGGGGAACAGCACAAGGAATGGAACAAACATGGACGCAACGAAGCATTGCCGGTAGCGTTTCTTTGTGTGATCTTTCGAGGTTAGTTTTGCGCTATCGATAACGGAGTGAATTTCATTTTCGGAAGTGAATTTCAGCTCTGGAACAATCAGTCGAAGGATGAATAGGAATGGGATTGTTTTCATCGCCATTTTCGGGTGTAAGTGAATATTCTCGGGAGTGTCGAGCGGAACGAGGTCGAATGGTTGTGATCTTGAGAAATGGCTGAAATATGAAATTTTGAAATCCTTCGAGGAGGCATCGCTTCTTGCAAGAATTTCGTTTGCATCTCTCCAGGAGAAATTCGCGGTCGAAGCTGCACTCCTCATAAGAAGAGGCTTCTTTTCTTGATATTGACTCTCGAATATTAAGGGGCCAACGGAAAACTGAATGCTCACGAAGTTTCCTTCCGGGTATTTTAGTGTCGTGAAGCGTCTGCCATTTTAATGGTAGTTGCAGCCCGAGTAGTCCGTGCCAGCTGGTTCACGTCCGAATGTACCGCCGCTTGCAGAGAAACCTGCACTCGCAGCCACTCCCATTCAAAAACCGATCGCGCCGCCGACCATGCCGCCTACGGGGCCGCCGATCACGCCGCCGATGCCAAATCCTGCGACAGCACCTGCCCAGCCGGTTGCCGCACTCATGGCGATATCACCTGCCCAAGTGGCGCCAGAAACGAGATCCAGTTCCCTGATGGTCAATGCCCTCATCCGATATTTCTCCTTCAAATTTATTTGGATAGCTAACCGATAAACGTTTATTACTAAATGCTTTCGCAGTGTTGCGTAATCGACGGATGTTTGCAACCGGTTTATTTTGAGATTTCCGCCTGGAGTCGTCGCGTTGCATTTGATCTGTGAGCGGCGACATCGTGAGGGCTGTTGATACGTTCGAAGGAGCGAAACGGCATAATGTTCTCGACACCGCATTGGGGATTCGCCTTGAGCGAAGTTAAGCGGTGGACTGCCGAGGTGGGGCGCTGCGGTGGATCGAGCCGCTCAGTGCGGCAGCCGCACGTCGAACTTGAACGTCGCGAGCCGCGCGACGAGGATGAAGCCGGTCGCGAGCAGCACGCTGTACACGGAATCGAACTGCAGCCACACGAGCAGCAGGTAGAACCAGCAGCCGGCGAACGCGCAGGTCGCGTACGGCCGCGAATCGCGCAGGATCAGCGGGATGTCGTTGCACAGCACGTCGCGGATGATCCCGCCGACCACGCCCGTGATCACGCCCATCATCACCGCGATGAAGCGCGGCATCTCGGCGTCGAGCGCGATCGCCGTGCCCGAAATGCTGAAGATCCCGAGCCCGATTGCATCGGCGACGAGCAGCAGCCGCTCGGCCGACAGCCGCGACAGCATGCGGAGCACGAACGGCGCGAACAGCGCGAGCACGAAGATCGCGATCACGTAGTCGTCGTGGACGACCCAGTAGAACGGCCGGCGCTCCAACAGGATGTCGCGCAGCGTGCCGCCGCCGAACGCGGTGGCGAGCGCCACGACGAACGTGCCGACCGAATCGAGACGGTTCTTGCGCGCCTCGATGAAACCCGAGATCGCAAAGGCCAGCGTGGCGATCGCCTCCAGTATCGCGATCGCGAGCGTCAGCCTAGGATGCGGCACGCGGCCCCCGGTCGGCGGGCGTCGCGAACGGCTGCAGCAGCACCAGCACCGCGCCCGCGCCGCCGTCGTTGCCGCGCGCCTCGCAGAACGCGATCACTTCTTCCTTCTGTACGAGCCACGCGCGCACCTTGCCTTTCAGCACGGGCTCCTTGCCGATCGAGCCGAGCCCCTTGCCGTGGATCACGCGCAGGCAGCGCAGCCCTTTCTTGCCGGCTTCGCGGATGAACTCGGCGAGCGCGTCGCGCGCCTCGTCGCGTCGCATCCCGTGCAGGTCGATCTGCGCCTGCACGATCCACGCGCCGCTGCGCAGCTTGCGCACGACGTCGCGGCTGATGCCGGGGCGGTGGTAGTACAGCGAGTCGTCGCTGTCGAGCAGCGTCTCGGGATCGAATTCGTCGGACAGCGTCGCGTTCAGCACGGCTTCCTCGTCGCGCTGCGTCTGTTTCGGCACCGGGTCGGGCGGCGTGCGGCCGGCCGCCGCGCGCGGCGGTGCATTGAGCGGCTGGATCGTGCCGATCTCGTTGCGGAACAGGTTCGCGTCGGCCTCGGCCTTGCGCTCGGCCTTCGCGGTTTCGACGCGCGTGCGTTCGCGGCGCTCGGCTTCGCCTTTCAGGTTCGCGCGCAGCGCGCCGAGGCCGGCGAGGCCCTGGCCGCGCAGCGCGGCCGGATCGGGCGCGGGCGGCGGGGCGGCCGGCGCGGGGTTCGCGGGACGGGCGGCGATCTGTCGCTTCGCGGGATCGCTCGGATGGGGCTGGTTCTTCGCCATGATTCGGTACGCAGGACAGGCGCGTTCGGGCGCGCGGGCAAAAAAAAGCCGCTGCACGGCGGCAGCGGCTTTCCGGTCGAGCTCGCTTCGCGGCAGCGGACGCCATTGTAGCGCCCGGCGCGAGCGGTTTCGCGGCTTACTTCTTGTCGTGCAGGCTTTCGAGGTAGCGCTGCGCGTCGAGCGCGGCCATGCAGCCCGTGCCGGCGCTCGTGATCGCCTGGCGGTACACGTTGTCCTGCACGTCGCCCGCGGCGAACACGCCCGCGACGCTCGTCGACGTCGCGTTGCCGTGCAGGCCGCTCTTCGTCAGGATGTAGCCGTCCTTCATTTCGAGCTGACCCTGGAACAGGTCGGTGTTCGGCTTGTGGCCGATCGCGACGAACACGCCCTGTACGGCGAGGTCTTCCGTCGCGCCGCTCTTCACGTTCTTGATGCGCAGGCCCGTGACGCCCGAATCCTCGCCCGTCACCTCGTCGAGCACGTGATCCCACTTGATCACGACGGCGCCTTCCTTTTCCTTCTCCAGCAGGCGGTCGATCAGGATCGGCTCCGCGCGGAACTTGTCGCGGCGGTGGATCACCGTGACCTTCTTCGCGATGCCCGTCAGGTAGAGCGCTTCCTCGACGGCCGTGTTGCCGCCGCCGATCACCGCGACTTCCTGGCCGCGATAGAAGAAGCCGTCGCAGGTCGCGCAGGCCGACACGCCCTTGCCCATGAACGCTTCCTCGGACGGCAGGCCGAGATACTGCGCGGACGCGCCCGTCGCGATGATCAGCGAGTCGCACGTGTATTCGCCCGAGTCGCCGATCAGGCGGATCGGCTGCTCGTGCAGCTTCGCGGTATGGATGTGATCGAAGACGATTTCGGTGTTGAAGCGCTCGGCGTGCTCGAGGAAGCGCGCCATCAGCTCCGGACCCTGCACGCCTTTCGCGTCGGCCGGCCAGTTTTCGACGTCGGTCGTGGTCATCAGCTGGCCGCCCTGTGCGATGCCGGTGATCAGAACCGGGGACAGGTTGGCACGTGCCGCGTAGACGGCAGCCGTGTAGCCGGCGGGGCCGGAACCGAGAATCAGGACTTTGGCGTGTTTGGGCGTGGACATGTGCGAATCCGTAAAAGGCGGCCGTGGCGGGCAGGGTAGGGCTCGCCGTACGATCCGGGTTGACCGGGATGCCGTCATAGATGGGTATCAGACGCGCATTATAAAGGCCCCATTGCTGCATTGCCGAACGAGAGTTTCAATCGCGGCGATAGTGTCGCGTGGCGCAACGGCCACGCACGCGGGGCGGGTGGGGCT
>NZ_JPGL01000086.1 GCF_000732615.1 Burkholderia paludis | reverse complement strand
GGCGGCGTGGCCGGGCCGGGCGGGGGGATCGACCCGCTCGGCCCGAGTTTTACCGCATCGGGGATTAACGTTCAATCAGCAGCGCGGCGGCGACTTTGCGGCCCTCGGCCATCAGGATGTTGTAGGTGCGGCACGCGGCCTGGAAATCCATCGTCTCGACGCCGATCCGCTTCGCGGTGAGCGCGGCGACGAGCCGCGGGTGCGGGAAGCGCAGCCGCGCGCCGCTGCCGAAGATCACGAGTTCCGGCGTCGGGTCGAGCAGCATCGCGAAATGCTCGGGCGCGAGCGCGTCGAACGACGACACCGGCCATGCCTGGACCGGCGCGCCGGGCAGCACGATGACGCTCGTTTCGTGGCGTTGGAGATTGACGTCGACATAATCGGGGCCGTAGCCGGTGACGGTGTTGAGCGCGCCGCTCGCGTCCTGGTGCAGTTTCAAGTCGGTATTCCGCGGTTCCGAAGGGGAATGGGTCGCAGGGCCGCAGGGGCCCGGATGGCCGGATTCGCATGCCCGGGCGCGCGGGACGCCTGACGGCGCGGGCCCGGCGCGGCTATGGTGCATTGCGAAAGTCAGCCAAAATCCGCTAAATTATAACTTTTTGGTCGCTCCCGGGCGCCACTTGCGTCGTGCGTCGCCACAAGCTGCGTCCGACCGCCCGCTTTTTTCCCAGTCTAGACAGCGCGCACAGACCGGCCGCTTTCCAGTTTTGATCCCGTCCCCCGGCCGCGAGGCCAACCCAGGAACCGTGTCGTCGTGAAACCGATTCAGAAATCGAACAAGCTGCTCAACGTCTGCTACGACATCCGTGGCCCGGTGCTCGAGCACGCGAAGCGCCTCGAGGATGAAGGCCACCGCATCATCAAGCTGAACATCGGCAACCTCGCGCCGTTCGGTTTCGAGGCGCCGGACGAGATCATCCAGGACATGATCCGCAACCTGCCGTCGTCGTCGGGCTATTCGGATTCGAAGGGCGTGTTCTCGGCCCGCAAGGCCGTGATGCACTACACGCAGGAAAAGGGCGTCGTGGGCGTCGGCCTCGACGACATCTACATCGGCAACGGCGCGTCCGAGCTGATCGTGATGGCGACCCAGGCGCTGCTGAACGACGGGGACGAAGTCCTGCTGCCCGCGCCCGACTACCCGTTGTGGACGGCCGCGGTGAGCCTGTCGGGCGGCACGCCCGTGCACTACGTGTGCGACGAGCAGAACGCGTGGATGCCCGATCTCGACGACATCCGCCGCAAGATCACGCCGAACACGAAGGCGCTCGTCGTGATCAACCCGAACAATCCGACCGGCGCGCTTTATTCGGACGAATTGCTGCTCGAGCTGCTCGAGATCGCGCGCCAGCACGGGCTGATCGTGTTCGCCGACGAGGTCTACGACAAGATCGTCTACGACGGTCTCGAGCATACGGCGCTCGGTTCGCTGTCGGAGGACGTGATCACCGTCACGTTCAACAGCCTGTCGAAAAGCTATCGCTCGTGCGGCTACCGCGCGGGCTGGATGGCCGTCTCGGGCCTCGGCGGCGACAACCGGCGGCGCGCGAAGGATTACCTCGAGGGGCTCGGCATCCTGTCGTCGATGCGCCTGTGCGCGAACGTGCCCGGCCAGTTCGCGATCCAGACGGCGCTCGGCGGCTACCAGAGCATCAACGAGCTGATCGTGCCGAGCGGGCGCCTGTACAAGCAGCGCGAGCTCGCGTACGACATGCTCACGTCGATCCCGGGCGTGACCTGCGTGAAGCCGCAGGCCGCGCTGTACATGTTCCCGCGCCTCGACCCGAAGCTTTACCCGATCCAGAACGACCAGCAGTTCATTCTCGACCTGTTGCTCGAGGAGCGCGTGCTGCTCGTGCAGGGCACGGGGTTCAACTGGGCGACGCCGGACCATTTCCGCGTGGTCTTCCTGCCGAACCTCGACGACCTGGCCGATTCGATCAACCGGATCGCACGCTTCCTCGACGGCTACCGCAAGCGCCATTCGGCCTGAGCGGCGGGACCACACGAAACTCATGACTTCTCACTCATCGATCACACGCAGCATGGAACCGATCAAAGTTGGCCTGTTGGGCTTCGGCACGGTGGGCAGCGGCACCTTCACGGTGCTGGGCCGCAACCAGGAAGAAATCAAGCGACGCGCGGGGCGCGGCATCGAGGTGACGCGCATTGCCGTGCGCAATCCGGCGAAGGCGCTGGCCGCGCTCGGCGGCGACGCCGGCGCCGCGCAGATCACCGACGATTTCAACGCGGTCGTCGACGATCCGTCGATCGCGATCGTCGCCGAGATGATCGGCGGCACGGGCATCGCGCGCGAGCTCGTGCTGCGCGCGATCGCGAACGGCAAGCACGTCGTGACGGCCAACAAGGCGCTGCTCGCGGTGCACGGCACCGAGATCTTCGAGGCCGCGCGCGCGAAGGGCGTGATGGTCGCGTTCGAGGCCGCCGTCGCCGGCGGCATCCCGATCATCAAGGCGCTGCGCGAAGGGCTCACCGCGAACCGCATCCAGTACATCGCGGGCATCATCAACGGCACGACCAACTACATCCTGTCGGAAATGCGCGACCGCGGGCTCGACTTCGCGACCGCCCTGAAGGCCGCCCAGGCGCTCGGCTACGCGGAAGCCGATCCGACTTTCGACATCGAAGGCGTCGACGCCGCGCACAAGGCGACGATCATGAGCGCGATCGCGTTCGGCGTGCCGGTGCAGTTCGAACGCGCGTACGTCGAGGGCATCAGCAAGCTCGACGCGACCGACATCCGCTACGCGGAAGAACTCGGCTACCGGATCAAGCTGCTCGGCATCACGCGCCGCGCCGCAAACGGCATCGAGCTGCGCGTGCACCCGACGCTGATCCCCGAGAAGCGCCTGCTCGCGAACGTCGAGGGCGCGATGAACGCGGTCGTCGTGCATGGCGACGCGGTCGGCACGACGCTGTACTACGGCAAGGGCGCCGGCGCTGAGCCGACCGCGTCGGCCGTCGTCGCGGATCTCGTCGACGTCACGCGCCTGCACACCGCCGACCCCGAGCATCGCGTGCCGCATCTCGCATTCCAGCCCGACAGCCTGTCGAACACGCCGATCCTGCCGATCGACGAAGTGACGAGCGGCTATTACCTGCGCCTGCGCGTCGCCGACCAGACCGGCGTGCTGGCCGACATCACGCGCATCCTCGCCGCATCGGGCATCTCGATCGACGCGCTGCTGCAGAAGGAATCGGAGGAGGTCGACGCCGCGAACGGCGAAACCGACATCATCCTGATCACGCACGTCACGCTCGAGAAGAACGTCAATGCGGCGATCGCGCAAATCGAGAAGCTGGAGACGGTCGTGTCGAAGGTGACGAAGCTGCGCATGGAAGCGCTGAACTGAGCTGAGGGCGACATGAACTACATTTCCACGCGCGGCGCCGGCATCGGCGAGCGCCACACGTTTTCCGACATCCTGCTCGGCGGTCTCGCGAAGGACGGCGGGCTCTACCTGCCGGCCGAGTATCCGAAGGTCTCGGCCGACGAACTCGCGCGCTGGCGCACGCTGCCGTACGCGGATCTCGCGTTCGAGATCCTGTCGAAGTTCTGCGACGACGTTCCGGCCGACGACCTGCGCGCGATCACGCGCCGCACGTACACGGCCGACGTCTACCGCAACACGCGCCACGGCGAGAACGCGGCCGACATCACGCCGCTGAAGACGCTCGGCACCGAGCACGGCGCGGCGCTGTCGCTGCTCGAACTGTCGAACGGCCCGACGCTGGCGTTCAAGGACATGGCGATGCAGTTGCTCGGCAACCTGTTCGAGTACACGCTGGCCAAGCACGGCGAAGCGCTGAACATCCTCGGCGCGACCTCGGGCGACACCGGCAGCGCGGCCGAATATGCGATGCGCGGCAAGGCCGGCGTGCGCGTGTTCATGCTGTCGCCGCACCGGAAGATGAGCGCGTTCCAGACGGCCCAGATGTTCAGCCTGCAGGATCCGAACATCTTCAACCTCGCGGTCGAAGGCGTGTTCGACGATTGCCAGGACATCGTGAAGGCGGTGTCGAACGATCACGCGTTCAAGGCGCAGCAGAAGATCGGCACGGTCAACTCGATCAACTGGGCGCGCGTGGTCGCGCAGGTCGTCTATTACTTCAAGGGCTACTTCGCGGCCACCGGGTCGAACGACGAGCGCGTGTCGTTCACGGTGCCGTCGGGCAACTTCGGCAACGTCTGCGCGGGCCATATCGCGCGGATGATGGGGCTGCCGATCGCGAAGCTGGTGGTCGCGACCAACGAGAACGACGTGCTCGACGAGTTCTTCCGCACCGGCGCGTACCGCGTGCGCAGCGCCGAGAACACCTATCACACGAGCAGCCCGAGCATGGACATCTCGAAGGCGTCGAACTTCGAGCGCTTCGTGTTCGACCTGCTCGGCCGCGATCCGGCACGCGTGATGCAGCTGTTCCGCGACGTAGAGGAGAAGGGCGGTTTCGATCTCGCGGCAAGCGGCGATTTCGCGCGCGTTGCGGAGTTCGGCTTCGTGTCGGGCCGCAGCAGCCATGCCGACCGCATCGCAACGATCCGCGACGTGTTCTCGCGTTACGACACGATGATCGATACGCACACGGCCGACGGCGTGAAGGTCGCGCGCGAGCATCTCGACGCGGGCGTGCCGATGGTCGTGCTCGAGACGGCGCAGCCGATCAAGTTCGGCGAGACGATCCGCGAAGCGCTCGATCGCGAAGCCGAGCGTCCGGCCGCATTCGACGGGCTCGAGGCGCTGCCGCAGCGCTTCGAGGTCGTGAAGGCCGACGCGCAGCAGGTGAAGGACTTCATCGCCGCGCACACGGGCGCGTGACGCACGGCCGGGCCGCAGGCCCGGCCGCGCAGGACGGCCGGCATCCCGATGCGTCGAACGGATCGGGATGCCGGCCGTTTCGTTTGGTGGCGCGGTGGCTCCGTGGCGCGGAGCGCCGGCGGCGGCCGGTCCGCCGCGCGTCGCGTGAAACAGGTGCCAGACCGGCGCGTTCGCGCCAATCACAGTTCTCGCATGTCCGCCATATCGCGCGCCCGCGCGACGGCGTCGCTACAATGACGTATTGATTCCCACGCTCCCCGATTCCATCGATGTCGAACCCGAATCCCGCGGCGCCGCGCGCGCCGATGCTGTCGACCGCCGAAGCGCTCGCCGCGCTGCTCGACGCCGCGAAGCCGCTGCCCGGCGCCGAAACCGTCGCCACGCTCGATGCGCTGGGCCGCGTGCTCGCGGCCGACGTGAGTTCGCCGCTCGACGTGCCGCCGATGCACACGAGCGCGATGGACGGCTATGCGGTGCGCGTCGCCGACCTGCTGCACGGCGAGCGTCGCCTGCCGGTGTCGCAGCGCATTCCGGCCGGCCATCCGGCCGGGCCGCTCGCGGCCGGCACGGCCGCCCGGATCTTCACCGGTGCGACGGTGCCGCCGGGAGCCGATGCCGTCGTGATGCAGGAGCAGACCGCGGCCGACGGCGACGCGGTCGAGATCCTGCACACGCCGAAGGCGGGCGAGTGGATCACCGCGCAGGGCGCGGACATCCGGCAGGGGGCGGTGATCCTGCCGGCCGGCACGCGGCTCACGCCGCAGGCGCTCGGCCTGGCCGCGTCGGTCGGTTGCGCGCAGTTGTCGGTCGCGCGGCGGATTCGCGTCGCGGTATTCTTCACCGGCGACGAACTGACGATGCCGGGCGAGCCGCTGAAGCCCGGCGCGATCTACAACTCGAATCGTTTCACGCTGCGCGGGCTGCTGGAGCGGCTCGGCTGCCACGTGACCGACTACGGGATCGTGCCCGACTCGCTCGCCGCGACGCGCGACACGCTGCGCGCGGCCGCGCGCGATCACGACCTGATCCTGACGAGCGGCGGCGTATCGGTCGGCGACGAGGATCACGTGAAGCCGGCCGTCGAGGCCGAAGGGCGGCTGGCGCTGTGGCAGATCGCGATGAAGCCCGGCAAGCCGCTCGCCTACGGCGCGGTGCGCCGCGGCGACGACCGGCCCGATGCCCACTTCATCGGGTTGCCCGGCAATCCCGTGTCGAGCTTCGTCACGTTCCTGCTGTTCGTGCGGCCGTTCCTGTTGCGCCTGTCCGGCGTGCGCGACGTCGCGCCGCGCGCGCTGTCGCTGCGTGCCGATTTTTCGCAAGGCAAGGGCGACCGGCGCAACGAATTCCTGCGCGCACGCGTCAATGCGGCCGGCGGCCTCGAGCTGTTTCCGAACCAGAGTTCGGCGGTGCTGACGTCGACGGTCTGGGGCGACGGTCTGATCGACAATCCGCCGCAGCATGCGATCAGCGCCGGCGAGACCGTGCGTTTCATCCCGTTTTCCGAACTGCTGTCGTAACGCGACGGCTTCCCGAACCATGAAGATTCAGCTGAAATTCTTTGCGAGCGTCCGCGAGGCGCTGGGCGTCGCCGACGAGCAGGCCGACGTGCCGGACGGCGTTACGACCGTCGGCGACGTGCGCGCGTGGTTGCGCGTGCGCGGCGGTGCGTGGGCCGAGACGCTGGCCGAAGGGCGCGCGCTGCGCATGGCCTGCAACCACGAGATGACCGATCCCGACACGCGGCTCACCGAAGGCTGCGAGGTCGCGTTCTTTCCGCCGGTGACGGGCGGCTGAGGCGCGCGATGGCAACGGTACGAATCCAGGCCGACGATTTCGACCTGAACGCCGAAGTGACGGCACTGCGGGCGCGCAATCCGAAGATCGGCGCGGTCGCGTGCTTCGTCGGCACGGTGCGCGACTTGAACGAAGGCGATTCGGTCGCCGCGATGGAGCTCGAGCACTACCCGGGGATGACCGAGAAGGCGCTCGAGAAGATCGCCACGGAGGCCGGCCGGCGCTGGCCCGGCATCGACGTCGCGATCGTGCATCGCGTCGGCAGGCTGCTGCCGCTCGACCAGATCGTGATGGTGGCGACGGTTGCCGCCCATCGCGGCGATGCGTTCGCGTCGTGCGAGTTCGTGATGGACTACCTGAAGACCGAAGCGCCGTTCTGGAAGAAGGAAACGACGCCGGACGGCGAGCGCTGGGTCGATGCGCGCAGCACCGACGATGCCGCGCTCGCGCGCTGGGGCGTCGAATCGGGCAACACGCGGCGCTGAGCGCGGCGTGCGTCATCGCGGTGCGGCGATGCGCCGCATCGGCGCGACCGCCGCGCGTGACGTGTCAGCGGCTGCGTCAAGCGTCAGGGTCGGTGCCGCGCCCGATGATCTTCGCCGGAAAGGGTTCGCCGCGGGCGCGCGACGGCAGCGCGTGCGGATCGTCGCCCGCGTCGCGGCGGCGCGGCGCGATGGCGTCGAGCAGCGCCTGCTGTTCGGGCGGAATCCGGTAGTCCCAGCCGAACCGGCTCAATTGCAGGCTCTGCGCGATCCGCAGTGCGGGTTCCATGAAACGGATCGCCGCGGGCGGCGCGTAGCGCGTCTCGACGGTCTTCAGGAACAGCGACAGCCAGCGGCTGAAATGGGCCGGCTCGATCCCGTCGAGCGGCTGGTGCGCCTGCTGCACGTTGCCGCGGTAGCCCTTGGTGCCGAGCACGAGACTCGACCAGAACGTGACCATCTTCGGCAGGTGGTCGTCCCAGCGGCCGGCCAGCTTCGCGTCGAACACGGGCCCGAGCAGCGGGTCGGCGCGCACGCGGTCGTAGAACGCGTAGACGAGGTCGCGAATGTTTTCTTCGGTCGGCTCGGCGTCGCGAGGGCGGGCCGGTGCGGTATCGGGCGAGGCGGACATGACGGTCATGGCAAAAAGGGCCGGGAAACAGGGGCGGAGGCGGCGCGGGCATCGAGCAGGACGCCGGCCGGATTTTGACGCAAAATAGCGTCCAGCGTCCCCTGCAAAACGTGCAGATTAAATGCATCTTATTGCGCACGCGCCATCCCGGCAACCGGGAGCCGTGGAACGGGGCCGCCGGCCGGCTTCCCGCGCCTCCCGATCGGCCCGGCTCACGTAATCGGGGTGCGATCGATCTTTTCCGTATTCGCCCATGAGACTCACCGACTATACCGACTACTCGCTGCGCGTGATGCTGTACCTTGCCGTGCGCGGCGAGGGGCTCGCGACGATCCAGGAGATCTCGGACGCCTACGGCATCTCGAAGAATCATCTGATGAAGGTCGTGCAGCAGCTCGGCGAGCTGGGATGGGTCGACACGGTGCGCGGCCGCAATGGCGGGCTGCGGATTTTCCCGGAATCGCTGCAGCTGACGGTCGGCCAGGTCGTGCGCGCGACCGAGAGCGACTTCGCACTGGTCGGCTGCTTCCCGTCCGACGACGGCGAGGCACGCGGCTGCGTGATCGAGCCGCAGTGCCGCCTGAAGGGCGTGCTGGCGGCCGCGCGCGATGCGTTCTTTGCCGAACTCGACCGTCACCGGCTCTGCGAGCTGGTCGAACCTGCCGCGCCGCTCATGACGTTGCTCGGCATCCGACCGGTTGCGCTTGCGCGCGCCGCATCGTCGCAGGACGACGCGACGGCGCCCGTCGAGCCGCCGTCGACTGGCCGCTGACCCGCGCGCGCCGCGCGCCCCGGTCCTGCTTTGGCCCGCCTCCGGGCCGCATCTCGGCGATCCGGCAATTTTTGCGCTGAATCAACCCGAATTTCGCTTGAAAGCCGCATAACCATCCTCATCTTGGTGTTAATCGAAAATTGGAGGTCTCGACTAAATGAGAATCGACAAGCTCACCACCAAGTTCCAGGAAGCACTCGCGGATGCGCAAAGCCTTGCGGCAGGCCGCGACAATCAATACATCGAACCCGTTCACGTACTGGCCGCGCTGGTCGCGCAGCAGGACGGCTCCGCGCGCTCGCTGATGTCGCGTGCGGGCGTTCACGTGCAGGCGCTGCAAGGCGCGCTGAACGAAGCCATCTCGCGCCTGCCGCAAGTGACGGGCACGGGCGGCGACATCCAGATCGGCCGTGAACTGGCCGGGCTGCTGAACCAGGCCGACAAGGAAGCGCAGAAGCTCAACGATACGTTCATCGCGAGCGAGATGTTCCTGCTTGCCGCGTCGGACGACAAGGGCGACGCGGGCAAGCTCGCGCGCCAGCACGGCATGACGCGCAAGGCGCTCGAAGCCGCGATCGCCGCGGTGCGCGGCGGCTCGCAGGTGCACAGCCAGGATGCGGAAAGCCAGCGCGAGGCATTGAAGAAATACACGGTCGACCTGACCGAGCGCGCCCGTGCGGGCAAGCTCGATCCGGTGATCGGCCGCGACGACGAAATTCGCCGCTCGATCCAGATTCTCCAGCGCCGCACGAAGAACAACCCGGTGCTGATCGGCGAGCCGGGCGTCGGCAAGACGGCGATCGTCGAAGGGCTCGCGCAGCGGATCGTCAACGGCGAAGTGCCGGAGACGCTGAAGGGCAAGCGCGTGCTGTCGCTCGACATGGCCGCGCTGCTGGCGGGCGCGAAGTATCGCGGCGAATTCGAGGAGCGCCTGAAGGCGGTGCTCAACGACATCGCGAAGGACGAAGGCCAGACGATCGTCTTCATCGACGAAATCCATACGATGGTCGGCGCCGGCAAGGCCGAGGGCGCAATGGATGCGGGCAACATGCTGAAGCCGGCGCTGTCGCGCGGCGAGCTGCACTGCATCGGCGCGACCACGCTCGACGAATACCGCAAGTACATCGAGAAGGATGCCGCGCTCGAACGCCGTTTCCAGAAGGTGCTCGTCGACGAACCGAGCGTCGAGGCGACGATCGCGATCCTGCGCGGGCTGCAGGAGAAGTACGAGCTGCACCACGGCGTCGACATCACCGATCCGGCGATCGTTGCCGCGGCGGAGCTTTCGCACCGCTATATCACCGACCGTTTCCTGCCCGACAAGGCGATCGACCTGATCGACGAAGCCGCTTCGAAGATCAAGATGGAAATCGATTCGAAGCCCGAAGAGATGGACAAGCTCGACCGTCGGCTGATCCAGTTGAAGATCGAGCGCGAAGCCGTGAAGAAGGAGCAGGACGAAGCGTCGCAGAAGCGCCTGCAGCTGATCGAGGAAGAGATCGAGCGCCTGGGCCGCGAATATGCGGACCTCGAGGAGATCTGGACCGCCGAGAAAGCCGCGGTGCAGGGCAGTGCCCAGCTCAAGGAAGAAATCGAGAAGGTGCGTGCGGACATCGCGCGGCTGCAGCGTGACGGCAAGCTGGAGCGGGTCGCCGAGCTGCAGTACGGCAGGCTGCCGCAGCTCGAGGCCCAGCTGAAGCAGGTCACGCAGGCCGAAGAGCAGGAGCAGCACAACCCGACGCGTCCGCGACTGCTGCGCACGCAGGTCGGTGCAGAGGAAATCGCGGAAGTCGTGTCGCGCTCGACGGGGATTCCCGTGTCGCGCATGATGCAGGGCGAACGCGAGAAGCTGCTGCACATCGAGGAAAAGCTGCACGAGCGCGTGGTCGGCCAGCATGAGGCGATCGGTGCGGTGGCCGATGCGATCCGCCGTTCGCGCGCGGGTCTGGCCGATCCGAACCGACCGTACGGCTCGTTCCTGTTCCTCGGCCCGACGGGGGTCGGCAAGACCGAGCTGTGCAAGGCGCTGGCGTCGTTCCTGTTCGATTCGGAAGAACACCTGATCCGCATCGACATGAGCGAGTTCATGGAGAAGCACAGCGTCGCGCGGCTGATCGGCGCGCCGCCGGGCTATGTCGGCTACGAGGAAGGCGGCTACCTGACGGAAGCCGTGCGCCGCAAGCCGTACAGCGTGATCCTGCTCGACGAGATCGAGAAGGCCCACCCGGACGTGTTCAACGTGCTGCTGCAGGTGCTCGACGACGGCCGCATGACGGATGGCCAGGGGCGGACGGTCGACTTCAAGAACACGGTCATCGTGATGACGTCGAACCTCGGCTCGCAGGTGATCCAGGCGATGACGGGTGCGCCGCAGGAAGAGATCAAGGACGCCGTGTGGCTCGAGGTGAAGCAGCATTTCCGCCCCGAGTTCCTGAACCGGATCGACGACGTCGTCGTGTTCCATGCGCTCGACCGCAGCAACATCGAGTCGATCGCGAAGATCCAGCTGGCGCGCCTGCACGATCGGCTCGCGAAGCTCGACATGGCGCTCGACGTGTCGGAGGCGGCGCTCGAGCAGATCGGCAAGGTCGGCTACGATCCGCTGTTCGGTGCGCGGCCGCTGAAGCGTGCGATCCAGCAGGAGATCGAGAACCCGGTCGCGAAGCTCATTCTCGCGGGCCGCTTCGGTCCGAAGGACGTGATTCCGGTCGACGTCCACGACGGCAAGTTCGTGTTCGACCGCGTCGTGCACTGACCGCGAGCCATCGGCCGCCGCCCGGTTCGGCCGGGCGCGCAAAAACAAACACCCCGCCGCAGGCGGGGTGTTTGCTTATGGAGGCGTCGACCGCGCCGCGCGCGGTCCCGGTCGCTCAGCCCTGCTTGTTGCCGCCGAACAGGCCGGCGATCTGCGACAGCGAGCCGAGCAGGTTCGACGTGTCGACCTGCGCCTGGCCGTCGGCCGGCACCGTGCCGTCCGGCGTCGCGTGGTTGACGACGTGCGGCAGCACCTGTGCGAGCACGGTCGAGGCCGTCGACGGATCGACGCCGAACTTGCTCGCCAGCGCACCGATCGCGTCCGAGCCGAGCACGTTCTGCAGCGTGTCCGGGGAGATCGGCTGGTTCTGGCCGGTGCCGACCCACGAACCGATGATGTCGCCGGCGCCGCCCGCCTTGAACTTCTCGATCAGGCCGTTCAGCCCGCCCGGCTGGTTGTTGATGAATTCGAGCGCGGTCGTGACCAGCGCGCCTTGCGAGTTGCCGCCGGCCTGGCCGCCGATCAGACCGCCAACGATGTCGAGGAGACCCATGGTTCTTCACCTTTACTGAAAAGGGCGCCGTGACGACGACGCCCGTTGAACGAATGCCGCGCGCACGCCGTCGCGCGCGCGGCGCACATCAGGCGCCCGACGCCGCGGCGGCGGAGGCTGCCTTGTCCTTCTTGCTCTTCTTCTTCGAACCCTTCGTCGCCTTTGCGGACGACGCCGCGGCCGGTACGCTCGCAGCCGCACCCGCGTCGGCGGATGCCGCGGCGGCCGCCGCCGCTTTCTCCTTCTTCGATGCGCGCTTGCTCTTGGCCGGCTTCGCTGCCGCATCCGGTGTGCTTGCCGCCGGCGCCGTGGCCGTCGTGCCGGCGGTCGCGGCCGTGGACGTCGATGCGGTGCCCGCCGACGTCGTCGCCGGCGTGGCGGCCGGCTTCGACGGTTTCACGCCTTTCGGCGGCGTCGACGAGCCGCCGATCGTCAGGCCGTTTTCCTCGAGATGTCCCACCGATTTCGTGCCGAGGCCCTTCACGCGGTTCGCGAGATCGTCGGCGTCCTTGAACGGGCCGTTCCTGGTGCGCTCGTCGATGATCGCCTTCGACTTCACCGGCCCGAGACCCTTCACCGATTCGAGCGTGGCCTGATCGGCCGTGTTGACTTCGACGGCGGCGGCAAGGCCCGCAGCGAGCGACAGCGATAGCGCGACGAACAGCATCAGCAGCTTCTTCAGCATGGCAAAGGCTCCCTGGTTCTGGCGGATGAATGGCTGTTGCAACGGACGGCGGGACGGGGCCCGGCCGGGCGTCGCCGTTAAGCATAGGACAAATGCGTGCCCTTTTTAAGACAGGCTGACCGAATCTTGCTGAAGGCTTGCGCCGCTGTAAAGTCCGAAGCCCACGCCGGGCGGCGATTTTGACCATTCTTTACGGTGTCGCGCCGATGGCGGGGGCGGCCGCCGCACTAGCCGTTCGACAGGGCTTGACTTAGAGTGAACTCTAACTCCTAACCTTGTTCCTGCCATGTCGAAAACCGCTGTCCCATCCTCTGCCGCCGCTCCGCTCACGATCGGCCAGGTTGCCGAAATGACCGGCGTGTCGGCGCACACGTTGCGCTATTACGAGCAGGCCGGCCTGCTGCGCGCGATTTCGCGCACGGCGGCCGGGCACCGGCTCTATGCGCCGGCCGATCTCGATTGGCTGGCCTTCGTGATGCGCCTGAAGGCGACCGGCATGCCGATCGCGCAGATGCAGGCATTCGCGGCGTTGCGCGCGCAAGGCGAGCCGACCTTCGGCGCGCGACGCGAGTTGCTGGTCGCGCATCGCGACGCGGTGCGCGCGCATATCGCGGTGTTGCAGGCGAGCCTCGACGCGATCGGCGACAAGATCGCGTATTACGAGGCACGGGAGCGCGAAGCGGAACGACAGGCGAATTCTTCTCACTCTGCATCGGAACAGGACGGACACCATGGAACGACTCGTTGAAGACCGCTACGCGCGTGGCTGGAACAAACTGAAGGAAATCGACGGCGAAGTGGGCGAGCGCGTGATCGCGGCGCTTGCGCCGATCGCGCCGGACTTCGGACGGCTGCTGGTCGAGTTCGGTTTCGGCGACATCTACAGCCGGCCGCAACTCGACCTGAAGGCGCGCGAGATCGCGACGATCGCGGCGCTGGCCGCGCTCGGCAACGCACAGCCGCAGTTGAAGGTGCATGTCGAGGCCGCGCTGAACGTCGGCTGCACCCGCGACGAGATCGTCGAGGTATTCATGCAGATGGCCGTCTACGCGGGCTTTCCTGCCGCGCTCAATGCGCTGTTCGCCGCGCACGAGGTCTTCATGCAGCGCGAGGCCGCGGCCGCGCAGCCGGCGTGACGGCGCTCGCGCAGGCGCATCACGCGCGGTGCGGCGCGACGATCCGGTGCTTCGCGATGCGCCGGTACAGCGTCGCGCGCGAAATGCCGAGCGCCTGCGCGGCCGCATCCGGCCGCCAGCGGTGCGCGGTGAGCGCCGCGACGATGCGGCCCCGTTCGTCGTCGGGCAGCGTGCCGGGCGACACCGTGCCGGGCGGCGCGGCGAAGTCGGCCGGCAGGTCGCGCCGCGTCACGCGCGCGGCGTCGCATACCGCGCACGCATAGCGCAGCACGTTGCGCAACTGCCGCACGTTGCCGGGCCACGGATGCGCGGCGAGCTGCTCGGCGAGCGCCGCATCGAGCGTCAGCACGTGGCCGGTCGCCTGCGCTTCCTCGGCGAACACGGCGGCTATCACGTCGCGCACGTCCGCGCGTTCGCGCAACGGCGGCAGTTCGAACGTCGCGCCGCCGAGCCGGTAGTACAGATCCTCGCGGAACGTGCCGTCGGCCACCATGCGCGCGAGATCGCGGTGCGTCGCGCAGATCACGTCGAGGTCGACGCGCACGGGCGTGTCGCTGCCGAGCGGCACGACTTCGCCGTCGGCGAGCACGCGCAACAGGCGTGTCTGCAGCGCGAGCGGCATGTCGCCGATTTCGTCGAGAAACAGCGTGCCGCCGTCGGCGAGCGCGATCTTGCCGCGTGCGCCGTGCTTGCGCGCGCCGGTGAACGCTCCGGCCGCATAGCCGAACAGTTCGCTCTCGATCAGCGCTTCCGGCAGCGCGCCGCAGTTGACCGCGACGAACGGCCGCGCGCGTCGCGCGCCGGCGTCGTGGATCGCGCGCGCGAACACTTCCTTGCCTGCACCGGTTTCGCCGAGCACGAGAATCGGCAGCCGCTTGCTCGCGACCCGCAGCGCGAGTTCGGCCTGCTGCGCGATGCGCGCATCGGGGCTGTGCAGGAACGGCGTGAGCGCGCCGACGTGGCGCTGCGCGCTGCCCGCGCGGCGTGAGGCCGTGCCGGGTTCGCGGCCGGTGCGCCGCAGCGGCGCACGCAGCCGTGCGTAGAGCGGCGCGCCGGTCGCGCGCAGCCGCAGCGCGACGATCGCGTCGAGCTGCGCGGCATCGCGCAGCGGCATCTCGGTCGCATCGAAGATCTCGTCGATATGACGCGGTTCGCGCAATGCCGGCAGCGCATCGCGCGCCTGCCGGTTCGCGGCGACGATATTGCCGCACTCGTCGAATGCGATAAGCCACTCGGGTTGCGCTTCGACGTAGTGACGGTTCGGATGCCCGAACAGGATCCAGTACTGCGCGGTGCTGTGCACGAAGTAGCCGTCCTCGATCAGCGCCGCGCTCTGCCGCACGAGCTGATACACGAGACGCTGGCTGTCGCGGTTGTCCGGCGAGTGGACCGCCGACGCGTCGAGCACGCCGATCAGCTCGCCGCCGGGCGAGAAGATCGGCGCCGCACTGCAGGTGAGGGTCGTGAACGCCGCGCGAAAGTGGTCGGTCTTGTGCACGGTGATCGGCGCGAGATCGGTCAGCACGCTCGCGACGCCGCAAGTCCCTTCCTCGCTTTCCGACCAGCACGAGCCGATGTGCAATCCCGCATGACGGAAGTCGTTGCGGCGTTCGCGGTCGATCCGGTAGTCGATCGTCACGCCGTGCGCGTCGGTCAGCATCACGCAGTAGTCGGCGACGCGAATCATGTCGTGCAGCCGCGTCAGGCACTGGCCCGACGCGCGCAGGAACGCCTCCTCCTTGTCGCGCACCTCGCGCAGCTCGGCCGCGGTCAGCACGCGCGGGCCGATCGACGAAGCGGGGTCGAGACAGTAGCGCTCCAGCGACCGTTGCCACGACGACACGAGGCGCGCCGAATCGGCCGGCGCGGGCAGGCGCCCGGCGAGCGCGCCGAGCACGCGGTCGGCGTGCTGGGCCTGGGGGACGGCGTAGGGCATGGTCGGCTCCGGGGTTCCGTACGGCGGGGAATTCGATGTCCTTGTAGCACATCCCGTTCGGCGGATCACATTGCATCGCAGCACGCGGCGGGCTTGAGACGTTCGTCTCACCGGTATCTCGGTGCGTCTCGCATCGTTGAGACGCGGCCGCGGGCGTCGTGAAGGGATCGTCCGGCATCCGATCGAATCCGCGGTGCCGCGATGCCGCCGGGTTTGCGGGCAGCGCGCCGCGCCGATGCCGGCCTTCGCGGCGGTCGCGGCGGCCGTGGCGTTGCATCGAACGCGTGAGACGCACGGGCGGAAGCGGGCGCGCGCCGGGTCGTCACGGCAGCGGCGCCGGTGTGCGGGCAGGTCCGCCGCGCAAGCCTGTACGTGGGTTTCACGGTCGTCGCGTGGAAGATGGCACGCCGTTTGCAGGAATGTCCGGCAAGCCCGGCGCGATCGCGTCGGTGACGACGATCCGCCGCCCGTCGATGGCGGCGGACAAAACAGGCAGGGCCGGCGCTGGCGCCAATGCGCCGGCGCCGGCCGACTGGATGGAGACAAAACCGTGACGACGCCCGTTACCGTCGGCGTGATCGCGAACCCCGCATCGGGGCGCGACATCCGCCGCCTCACGACGCATGCATCCGTGTTCCCGACGGCGGAGAAGGCGAACATGATCGTGCGCCTGCTGGCCGGTCTCGGCGCGATGGGCGTCGAGCGCGTGCTGACGCTGCGCGACCGGACGGGCATTGCGACGCTGCTGCTGCGCGCGCTCGATACGCATCGTGCGGTCGCGTCGCGCGAGCGCTGGCCCGAGGTCGAGTTCGTCGACCTGCCGATCACCGATAGCGTTGCCGACACGCAGGCCGGCGCGGCGTACCTGCACCGGATGGAGGTCGCGCTGATCGTCGTGCTCGGCGGCGACGGCACCCATCGCGCCGTCGCCGCGCATTGCGGCGCGACGCCGCTCGTCGCGCTGTCCACCGGCACCAACAACGCATTCCCCGAACATCGCGAAGCGACCGTCGCCGGCGTGGCGGCAGGGCTCGTCGCGGCGGGCGCCGTGCCGGCCGAGATCGCGCTTGCGCGCAACAAGCGGCTCGTCGTGCGCTGCATCGCGGGCGCGCAGCCCGGGCGCGAGGAGATCGCGCTCGTCGACGTATGCGCGGCGCGACAGCGCTTCGTCGGCGCCCGCGCGATCTCGGGATCGGACGATATCGATTCTCTCTACCTGACGTTCGCGGAGCCGGACGGGATCGGCCTGTCCGCGCTCGGCGGCGCGTGGGCGCCGCTCGAACGCAGCGCGCCGCACGGGCTCGCGATGCGTTTTGCGGCCGAAGACAAGACGGCCGGCACGCCGCTCGTCGCGCCGATCGCGCCGGGCCGTGTCGATCGCGTCGTGATGCGCAGTTGCGAGCGGCTCGAGCCGGGTGCGTGGCAGACGATCCCGTTCGAGCGCGGCACGCTCGCGTTCGACGGCGAGCGCGAGATCGAGGTCGCGCGCGGCGATCGCTACGAGATTGCACTTGACTGGCACGGGCCGCTGACGGTCGACGTCGGCCGCACGCTGCGCTACGCGTCGTCCAGGCAACTGCTGCGCGATGCCGGCCCGTGGCGTGCTTGAGCGTTCGTTGCTCCGGTAAGCATTTCGGCATCCGTAACGATCATCGAGGAGACATCGCCATGACACTGCCACTCGAAGGACAAGCCGTCATCGTCACGGGCGGCGCGCGCTGCGCTTCGCGACGATGGACAACGTGACGGGCCGGACCGTGAACGTCGAAGGCGGCTTCACGTTCCGCTGACGGCCGCGCGCCGTGAGATCCGTCGCCGCGGCCCGGCCGCGGCGGCATTCGCAGTCAGACCTATCCAGGAGACATACATGACCGTTTCGAACCAGATCAGCAGGGACAAGCTGCTGGACGCCTACCGCCTGATGCGCACCATTCGCGAATTCGAGGAGCGCCTGCACGTCGAATTCGCGACCGGCGAGATTCCCGGTTTCGTGCACCTGTATGCGGGCGAGGAGGCGTCCGCGGTCGGCACGATGCTGCACCTCGGCCTCGCCGACTATGTCGCGACCACGCACCGCGGCCACGGCCATTGCATCGCGAAGGGCGTCGACGTGCACGGAATGATGGCCGAGATCTACGGCAAGAAGACCGGCGTCTGCCACGGCAAGGGCGGCTCGATGCACATCGCCGATCTGTCGATGGGGATGCTCGGCGCCAACGGGATCGTCGGCGCGGGCGGCCCGCTCGTGTGCGGCGCGGCGCTCGCGGCGAAGCACCGGAACACGGGCGGCGTCGGTGTGTGCTTCTTCGGCGACGGCGCGTCGAACCAGGGCGTGATCTTCGAGTCGATGAACCTCGCGGCGGTGTGGCGGCTGCCGGCGATCTTCGTCGCCGAGAACAACGGCTATGCGGAAGCGACGTCGTCGAGCTGGTCGGTCGCGACCGACAACATCGCCGATCGCGCGAACGGGTTCGGGATGCCGGGCGTGATCGTCGACGGCTTCGACTTCTTCGCGGTGCACGAGGCGCTCGGCGAGGCCGTCGAGCGCGCGCGCAACGGCGGCGGCCCGACGCTCGTCGAGGTGAAGTTCACGCGCTATTTCGGCCATTTCGAAGGCGATGCGCAAACCTACCGCGCACCGGGCGAGGTGCAGAAGCTGCGCGACGAAAAGGACTGCCTGAAGCATTTCGAGACGCGCGTCGTGCGCGCCGAAGCGCTGACGATCGGCGAACTGCGCGCGGTCGACGCGCAGGTGAAGGCGCTGATCGACGACGCGGTCGCGCAGGCCAAGAGCGCGCCGCTGCCCGATGCGGCCGACCTGCTGACCGACGTCTACGTGTCGTATCCGTGAGCGCGGCCTGACCCCGCGGCCGGCACGGCGAACCGAACATTCCAGGAGACAGACATGGCAAGGAAGATCACTTATTCGCAGGCGATCAACGAGGCGCTTGCGCAGGAGATGGCGCGCGACGAGAGCGTGATCGTGATGGGCGAGGACAATGCAGGCGGCGCGGGCGCGCCGGGCGAGGACGACGCATGGGGCGGCGTGCTCGGCGTGACGAAGGGGCTGTTCCACAAGTTTCCGGGCCGCGTGCTCGATACGCCGCTGTCCGAAGGCGGCTACATCGGCGCGGCGGTCGGCGCGGCCGCGTGCGGGATGCGGCCCGTCGCGGAGCTGATGTTCGTCGATTTCATGGGCGTGTGCTTCGACCAGATCTTCAACCAGGCCGCCAAATTCCGCTACATGTTCGGCGGCAAGGCCGTGACGCCGGTCGTGATCCGCGCGATGTACGGCGCCGGCCTGCGCGCTGCCGCGCAGCATTCGCAGATGCTCACGTCGCTGTTCACGCACATTCCCGGGCTCAAGGTCGTGTGCCCCGCGACGCCTTACGACGCGAAGGGGCTGCTGATCCAGGCGATCCGCGACAACGATCCCGTGATCTTTCTCGAACACAAGCTGCTCTATACGCGCGAAGGCGACGTGCCCGAGGAATCCTATGCGATTCCGTTCGGCGAGGCGAACGTGCTGCGCGACGGCGACGATGCGACGATCGTCACGTACGGCCGGATGGTGCATCTCGCGATGGACGCCGCCGCGACGCTCGCGAAGGACGGCATCCAGGTCGACGTGATCGACCTGCGCACGACGTCGCCGCTCGACACGGAGACGATTCTCGAAAGCGCGGAGCGCACCGGGCGCGTGGTGGTGGTCGACGAGGCGAACCCGCGCTGCTCGATCGCGACCGACATCGCCGCGCTCGTCGCGCAGCGCGCGTTCCGTGCGCTGCAGGCGCCGATCGAGCTTGTCACCGCGCCGCATACCCCCGCGCCGTTCGCGAGCGTGCTCGAAGACCTGTACATCCCGTCCGCCGATGCGATCGTGCAGGCGGTCCTGAAGACGAGGAGCTGACACGATGTCGATTCACATGATCACGATGCCCAAGTGGGGCCTGTCGATGGAGCAGGGGCAGGTCAACGGCTGGCTGAAGGCGATCGGCGAGCGCGTGACGAAGGGCGACGAAGTGCTCGACGTCGAGACCGACAAGATCTCGTCCGGCGTCGAATGCGCGTTCGACGGCACGCTGCGCCGCCAGGTCGCGCAGGAAGGCGAGACGCTGCCCGTGGGTGCGCTGCTCGGCGTCGTCGCGGCCGCCGATGCGAGCGATGCCGACATCGAGGCGGCGATCGCCGATTTCCAGCGCGATTTCGTGCCGAGCGCGGCTGCCGACGAGGCGGCCGGGCCGCAGCCCGAGAAGGCGCAGATCGGCGGCCGCACGGTGCGCTTCCTGAAGCTCGGCGACGGCGCGGGCACGCCCGCCGTGCTGATCCACGGCTTCGGCGGCGACCTGAACAACTGGCTGTTCAATCACGCCGATCTTGCTGCGCACCGGCCCGTGTGGGCACTCGACCTGCCGGGCCACGGCGAATCGGGCAAGGCGGTCGACACGGGCAGCCTCGACGAACTGGCGGACGCGGTGCTCGCGCTGCTCGATGCGCAGCACATCGACCGCGCGCACCTGATCGGCCATTCGATGGGCGGCGCGGTCGCGATGGCGGCCGCCGAGCGCGCGCCGCAACGCGTCGCATCGCTGACGCTGATCGCGAGCGCGGGGCTCGGCACGGACATCAATCGCACGTATATCGACGGCTTCGTCGCCGGCAACAGCCGCAACACGCTGAAGCCGCACCTCGGCGCGCTGTTCGCGGACAACGCGCTGGTCACGCGGCAACTCGTCGAGGATCTCGTCAAGTACAAGCGGCTCGAAGGCGTGCAGGCCGCGCTGGAGAAAATTGCGAACGCCGCGTTCGACGGCGCGGCGCAGCGGCGCGTGTTCCGCGACCGGCTCGCGTCGCTGGCGCCCCGTACGCTCGTGATCTGGGGCGAGCGCGACCAGGTGATTCCCGCGCAGCATGCGCAGGGCTTGCCGGACGGCGTGCGCGCCGAGGTGATCGCCGGCAGCGGGCACATGGTGCAGATGGAGGCCGCCGCCGACGTGAACCGCCTGATCGTCGCGTTTCTCGGAGCCTGACGATGGCCGCCGCGCTCGAACGACCCAGCCTCACGGCGCTCGGCCAGCCGGGCGCGCGCAGCCGCGACAAGCTCGCGCGCATCCCGGTGCGTGTCGAGCCCGCGGCCGGCGCGGCGCTGCCGAAGCCGCCGTGGCTGCGCGCGCGGCCGATGATGAGCGCGGCGGTCGCCGACATGGCGGCCGTGCTGCGCGACCATCGGCTGCATTCCGTCTGCGAGGAGGCGATGTGTCCGAACATCGGCGAATGTTTCGCGCAGCGCACCGCGACCTTCATGATCATGGGCGGGCTCTGCACGCGGCGCTGCCCGTTCTGCGACGTCGCGCACGGTCGTCCCGATCCGCTGGATCCCGGCGAGCCCGCGCGGCTGGCCGAGGCGGCCGCGGCGCTCGGGCTGCGCTACGTCGTGATTACGTCGGTCGACCGTGACGACCTGCGCGACGGCGGCGCCGCGCATTTCGCCGCGTGTATCGCGGCGGTGCGTGCAAGCGTGCCGGGCATCGGCGTCGAGGTGTTGACGCCGGATTTCCGCGGCCGTGTCGCGCGGGCGCTCGACGCGCTGTCGGCGGCCTGGCCCGACGTGTTCAACCACAACATCGAGACGGTGCCGTCGCTGTACCGGGCGGCGCGGCCGGGCGCCGACTATCGCGGCTCGCTCGAACTGCTCGCGCAGGCCAAGGCAGCGCGGCCGGGGCTGGTGACGAAATCGGGGTTGATGCTCGGGCTCGGCGAATGCGACGACGAGGTGCGCGACACGCTGCGCGACTTGCGCGCGCACGACGTCGACGTGCTGACGCTCGGCCAGTATCTCGCGCCGTCGGCGCATCATCTGCCGGTGCGGCGCTACGTGAGCCCGGCCGCGTTCGCCGCATGGCGCGACGAGGCGCTGGCGTACGGCTTCAGGGAGGTCGTGGCGGGCCCGCTCGTGCGGTCGTCGTATCACGCGGCCGACGTGCTGGACGGCGCGTAGCGGGGCGCGTCAGGCGCGGGCGGCGGCGACGCGCGCGCGGCTGACGCGGCGCAGGTAGGCCACGAGCCCGGTGCCCGCGAGCATCAGGCTGATCGTGTTCGCGAACCAGAAGCCGCGCGCGCCGGTCAGCCACGCGGGCGCGATCCCGCCCACGTCGAAGCCGAGCGTGTAGCCGCCGCTGAGCCCGACGCCCCACAGCGCGACCGCATAGATCACGGTCGGCACGATTGCCACCTTGTATGCGCGCAGCACGAACGCCGACGTGACCTGCAGTGCGTCGAACACGTGGTAGCACGCGACGATCGCGACGAGCGGCATCGCGGCCGCGGCGACGGCCGGGTTCGGCGTATAGCCGTCGATGATCAGCGGGCGCAGCCCGAACACGAGCAGGCCGTATGTCGCGGCAATGCCGCACGCGAAGATCACGCTGTGCCGGCCGAGCAGCCGGGCTTCCTCGGGACGCCCGGCGCCGAGCGCGCGCGCGACCAGCGTCGAGGCCGCCACGCCGATCGACAGCGGCGTCATGTACAGCACCGCGCCGATGTTGCCGGCGATCTGGTGGCCGGCGAGCGTCGTCGTGCCGAACTGCGCGATGAACAGCGCCATGCACGTGTACGACGTGACCTCGATCAGGTACGACAGGCCCATCGGCACGCCGAGCTTCAGGAGCGCCTTCTGACGCTCCCAGACGGGCCAGCAGAAGCGCGAGAAGATCGCGAGCGGCGCGAACACGTCGAGCTTCGCGAGCAGCGTGTAGCCGATCAGCGCGAGCGCCCAGTTGATCAGCGTGCTCGCGAGCCCGCAGCCCGGGCCGCCGAGGGCCGGCATGCCGAAACCGCCGAAGATGAACCACACGTTGAGCGGAAACTTGAGCAGCAGCGCGCCGACCTGCAGGATCATCGCCAGGCGCGGCTTGCCGGCCGCGTTGGTCAGTGCGTTGTAGATGCGGAAGACGAGGCTGGCGGGCAGCCCGTACGACAGGATGCGCAGGTAGTCGACGGTGCGGTCGTGCAGTGCGGCCGGTGCGTGTGCGATGCGCAGCAGCGGCTCCGGAAAATGCAGCAGGAGAAAGCCGGGGACCGCGAGCAGCAGCGCGAGCCACAGCGCCTGGCGGACTTCCTCGCCGATCTCGGCATGGCGCCGCGCGCCGTACAGTTGTCCGGCGATCGGCTGCAGCGCGGACAGGATGCCCATGAGGCCGATATAGATCGACACGTAGATCGACGAGCCGAGCCCTAGCGCGGCCAGATCGACGGCCGAATAGCGCCCGACCATCGCCGTGTCGATCACGCCGAACGCGATGATGGCGAGCTGGCCGACGAGCACCGGCCACGCGAGGCCTACGATCCGGCGAATGTCGCCGAGCATCGTCAGTCGGCCGCCTGCCGGCGCGGCGGACGCCGCTTGACCGGCGTCTTGGGCCGCTCGATGCGTTCGTACAGGCGGAAGCGTTCGTCGCGGTCGGCGACGCGGCGGCCTTCCCACACGAGACGCCACACGTATTGCGACATCGAGCTCGGCTCGCCGTAGTCCGCACGGTCCTGACGCAGGATCACGTCGCAGTCGCCGGAGAAATCGAAGCGCATGTTGCCGAAATATGCAAAGGTCGCGATCTGCGCGTCGCCGAGCCGCACGGGCGAGATGCACTCGTAATCGGACGGCAGGTGCACCGCGATCTGCTGCGCGACGTCGCGGTAGGTCCGGCCGTAGTTGACGATCGGCAGCCACAGCGTCATCAGCAGCACCCACATCAGCGTGGTGCCGGCGCCCGACAGCACGACGCTGCGCCACAGCACCTTCGGCTGTCGCGAGATGCGCCAGCGCACGAGCACGCACCAGCATACCGTGGCGATGATCGCGCAGATGAACGACAGGATCTTGAAATGCGGCTCGTAGCCGGGCACGAGCCGCGCAAGGTTGCGCGCGAGCGGGTGCGGGAAGCCCGTGAGCGACGCGAGCCACACGAGCCACACGAAGGAGCCGAGGATCGTGAAGCTCAGCACCGCGAACCAGTCGATCGCGTTGATCGCGCCGCGCTTGAGGGTCGGCAGCGCGAACGTCGCGAGCACCGCGAGCGGCGGCAGCAGCAGCATGTACATGCGGTTCGACTGCTGGCTCTGCAGGATCACGAGCGCGACGAGCGGCACGGCGACCGACAACGGGATCGCGATGTGGGCGCGGCGGCGCAGGCCGGCCCAGCTCCACCACGCCCAGATCGCGAGCGGCCACGCCGGCCAGGTGAACAGCGGCAGGTTCTTTGCCGCGTAGCCGAGCACGGCGGTCGGCGGGCCGGAAAAACGCAGCAGGCTGCCGTGGATCCACTGGTCGAGGAACCACGCGGCGTCGTCGGGCGCCGCGATGAATGCGGCCAGCGGCCACAGCGCGAAGATCGCGGCTGCGAGCGGCACGCCGACCAGCGGCAGCCGGAGGTTGCGCATCTCGGGCGTGACGAGCCACAGCACGGCCGTGCCGGCGAGCAGGGCGGCGACCAGCACCGGGTTGCCGGACAGTGCGACGAGGCCCATCGCGAGCCCCCACCACAGCGCGCCCTGCATCGGCTTGTCGATGCTGCGCACGATCCCGTAGACGAGCATCGCGATCCACGCGAACTGCGCGAGCTGCGGCGTCGTCTCGTGTCCGCGTTCGGCGAGGCCGAAGCAGGCGACGAGGACCAGCAGCGCGCCGTCGGCGAGCGTACGGCCGTAGTCGCGCGGCTCGGGCTCGCCGCCGAATGCGTATTTGAACGGCTGGACCTCGGCGCGCCGGCCGAGCAGGTAGGCCGCGTACCAGACGAACGCGCACGCGATGCAGAACAGCACGCCGGTATCGATGCGCGATGCGTTGCTCGCATCGACCCACGGGCCGAGGCCGCGGATCGACAGCGCGCCGAGCCAGTAGCCGAGCGGCCCGTCGGTCGTGATGAACTTGCCGACCAGGTTGGGCAGCAGCCAGTCGTGCCAGCCGCCCTTGGCCATCGTCCACATCACGCCGAAGCCCGCCGCGTCCTCGTTCTTCCACGGGTCGCGGCCGAACAGGCCGAACGCTGCGTAGACGAAACAGAGCGTGAGCAGCAGCCAGCGCGGCAGCGCGCGCGTGGCGGAGGCGGTGAGACGGACGACAGGCTTCATGCAGATGAGCGATTTGTTATGGGCGGGCGGCCGGCGCGGTTACGCGCGGTCGAGCCGGTTTCGAGCATCCGGCATTGTAGTCGCGCGGGCTGTTGCGCGTCAGGTCGATGCCCCGGGCAGCGGTCGGCGGTTTCCCGGCGAGCGGAGACAAAAAAGGGCAGCCTGGGCTGCCCTTTTGTGCGATACCGGTGCGTTGCAACCACCGGATGCGGTGCGAAGCTTACTTCGCCTTGCCGCTGGCGCGAACGCCGAACTTGTTCTTGAACTTCTCGACACGGCCTGCCGTGTCCATGATCTTTTGCTGACCCGTGTAGAACGAGTGCGATTCCGACGACACTTCGATCTTGGCGAGCGGGTAGGTCTTGCCTTCGTGATCGATGGTTTCACGCGTCTGGATCGTCGAGCGCGTGATGAACTTGAAGCCGTTCGACATGTCTTGGAAGACGACTTCGCGGTAATTCGGGTGGATGCCTTCTTTCATGGTCTTTCCTTGGTGAGAGCGGTAGCCAACCCGCCGCTTGCCGTGCCGGAGTGCACTCATTGCGCAAACCAGACGACGCCAAGCCCGGCGCGAGCCACTTGCCTAAGGTCGAAAAACGGCGATTATGCCAGAAAATCAGATGGTTGACGAATAATTTTCACGGTGCGTCGAGCGCGCCGGCACCGGCCGGATCCTGGCGGTAGTAGCGCGCGAGCAGCCGGTACAGCTCCGGGAATTCGGACTCGAACGCTTTCGGCCTTACGAACAGCGCCTCGCTGCATACCGCGAAGAATTCCGACGGGTGGTCGGCGGCATACGGATCGATCAGCGAATCCCGCTCGAAGCGCGCCCACGCGCGGTCCGGCACCGCATCGACGCGCGCGCAGAACTGATCGTACGCGTGCTCGAACACGTCGGCCCACGCCTGCGCGTCGAGGTGCGGCGCATGCCAGCGGCGAAAGAGGGGCGGATAGCCGTCGGCCGCGCCGTTGACCATGTCGATCTTGTGCGCGAACTCGTGGATCACCACGTTGTACGCGTCGCGGCCGTCCGTCATCTGCGCGTCTTCCCACGACAGGATCACCGGCCCGCCTTCCCAGGCCTCGCCGCTCGCGTCCTGCTCGACTTCGTGGACGACGCCGTCCTCGTCCTGCACGGTCTTGCGGATCACGAATTCGCCCGGATACACGACCACGCCGACCCAGCCGTCGTACAGCGACAGATCGAGGTTCAGCACCGGCAGGCAGGCCTGTGCGGAGATCGCGACGATCATCGCGTCGGTCAGCTCGAGCCCGTGCGCGGTCGAAAACGATTTCTTCGCGACGAACAGGCTCGTCAACTCGCGCAGCCGGCCGAGTGCGTCGGGCGACAGCGCGGCGAGGAACGGCAGGCGCTCGACGGTGTCCTGCCACAGCGCGTCGGGGATCGGGTGGCTGCGCAGCGCGCGATCGCGGCGGCGGTCGTCGAGCCAGCGGGTCAGTTTCGAGAGCATGGGGCGGCGCGCGGAAATCCAAAGCCTGTCTTTTAACTCAATCGATCTCTTTTTGCCATGCCGCGAAGAGGCCGCCGACGAGCGCCACGCCCGCGAGGAAGTAAAAGCCGTCGAGCGACGCGAGGAACGAGGCCTGCTGCGCGACCATCCGCGCAATCGAGGCGATCGCGAGGCCGTGCGCCTCGTTCGGTGCGTGGCCGGCCGCCGCATAGCCTTGCGTCAGCGCGTCGACGGTCTGCTGGAACAGCGGGTCGAACACGTTGGCGCGCTCGACGAGCCGCGTCTGGTGCACGGCCACGCGGTGCTGCTCGACGATGATGACCGATGACGTCGCGAACGAGATCGTCAGTTGCCGCACGATGTTCTTCAGCCGGTAGCCGTGCGTGTACTCGTCGATCGCGAAGATCCGGAACGTGAGGTTGGCCACCGGCAGCACGATGAAGAGCAGCAGCAGCCCGCGCAGCAAGAGCGGGACGATCAGCGCGGCTTCGCCGACCTGCGGCGTCATGCGCGTCATCCACAGCGCCGCCGTGACGGCGATCGCGAACCCCGGCACGACGAACCATTTCTTGTGCGTGACGAATTTCGCGTAACGCAGGTAAGCGAACAGCGCGGTGGCCGAAATCAGCGACGTCGTGCCCACCAGGCGCCCGGCATTCTCGACCGGATAGCCGAGCCCGCTTTCGAGAAAGCGCGATGTCAGGTAGCTGAAACCCGTCGACTCGTAGTAATAGAACATGTAGAGCAGCAGCCCGACCTGGAAGGTCCGTTCGCGAAACGCGTGCAGCCGCACGAGCGGCGTCGGGTGGTTCCACTGGTGATAGGCGAACCAGGCGAGGGCGCCGATCCCCGCGATCGTCAGCAGGATCAGCATCGGCGAGCCGCTGTAGAGCTGGTAATGCACCTGCTGCAGCACGATCTGCAGCGCGCCTTGCGCGAGCGCGAACACGACGTACGGCCAGAAGTGCCCGGCGCCGCGTTCGTCGTCGGGAGTCCTGCCCGAGTCGGGCAGCGTGAGCAGCGCGAGGATCGCGAACGCGATGCCGGCCGGCGCCGTGCATGCGAACAGCGCGCGCCACGTCGAATGCGCGACGAGCAGCCCGCCCGCGATCGGCGCGAGCGCGCTGCCGAGCAGGATCATGACCAGGAACGCGCGCGTTGCCGGCGGCCGTTCCTGCGGCTTGAAGCTGATCTGGATCAGGATCCGGCACGCGCCCATCATCGGGCCGATGAAGTATCCCTGGAAGCCGCGTGCGAATGCCAGTTCGAGCGACGTGTCCGCCAGTGCGGCCGCGATCGCGCCGAACGAGAACATCAGCATGCAGCCGGCCACGTAGCGGCGATGCCCCAGCCGGTCGACCCACCATTGCTGCTGCAGGATGCCGAGCACGGCCGTGACCGCGTACGCGCTCGACGACCACACGAGCTCGTCGGGCGATGCGTTGACGCCGCCCGCGATGTAGCTCGCGAAGAACGAGAAGGCCGCGTTGTCGAAGTAGTCGAGGCCGGTCACGAGCGCGAGCGCCCACGGGAACAGGTCGGCGCGCAGGTTCGCGCGGCTCCACAGCGGCGGGCGGCCGGGCAGCGCGTTCATTCACGATCCTTGCGTGCGCGCCGCGGGCCGGCTTCGGCCCGGCGCTGCGCGATCAGCGCGTCGGGGTTTTCGCCGGCGAGGCGTCGCTCGACGTAATCGATGTCGTGCTGCAGTTCCTTGCGCAGCGCGACGGCTTCCTTCAGTTCGCGCTGGACGGCTTCGATCCGCCGGTCGAGCGTGTCGATCTGCCCGGCGAGGCCGGCGCGGATGTCGCGCAGCGACGCGTCCGAATAACGGCGCCGGCCGTCGCCGGTTTCCTCGAGCGGGCGCTTCAGCATCTCGGTGATGCCGTGCAGCGAGAACCCGAGCGCGCGCAACCGCAGGATGCGCGCGAAGCGTTCGAGGTCGGCTTCGTCGTAGAGGCGGTAGCGGCCTTCGCTGCGCGACGGCGTGACGAGCCCGCGTTCTTCGTAGTACTTCAGCGTGCGCGGCGTGACGCCGAGCCGTGAGGCGGCATCGCTCACGGTCAGCAGCGGGGTGGAGGCGTCGTTCGGCATCGGCGGGCGGAGGAGTCGATCGGGGCGATGACGCGATTGTAGATCAACCTGTACGTTCACGTTCATGTTTAGGCAAAAAAACGGCCGCCGGCGAGATGCGCGGGCGGCCGTTCTTTGCGGGGCGGGGCGATCAGCCGCCGCGGCGCATCAGGTCGAAGAACTCGGAGTTGCTCTTCGTCTGGCGGATCTTGTCGAGCAGGAATTCCATGGCCTCGACTTCATCCATGTCGTGAATGAACTTGCGCAGCACCCAGATCTTCTGAAGGATCTCGGGCTTGATCAGCATTTCCTCGCGGCGCGTGCCCGACTTGTTCAGGTTGATCGACGGATACACGCGCTTTTCCGCGAGACGGCGCTCGAGGTGCACTTCCATGTTGCCGGTGCCCTTGAACTCTTCGTAGATCACGTCGTCCATGCGGCTGCCGGTTTCGATCAGTGCGGTGCCGATGATCGTGAGCGAGCCGCCTTCCTCGATGTTGCGCGCCGCGCCGAAGAAGCGCTTCGGACGCTGCAGTGCGTTCGCGTCGACACCGCCCGTCAGCACCTTGCCCGAGGCCGGGATCACGGTGTTGTATGCGCGGGCGAGACGCGTGATCGAGTCGAGCAGGATCACGACGTCGTGCTTCATTTCGACGAGGCGCTTGGCCTTCTCGATCACCATTTCGGCGACCTGCACGTGACGCGTGGCCGGTTCGTCGAACGTCGACGCGATCACTTCGCCGGCAACCGAGCGCTGCATTTCGGTCACTTCTTCGGGGCGCTCGTCGATCAGCAGCACGAACAGGATCACGTCCGGGTGGTTCTGCTTGATCGCGTGCGCGATGTGCTGGAGCATCACGGTCTTGCCCGACTTCGGCGACGCGACGAGCAGGCCGCGCTGGCCCTTGCCGATCGGCGCGATCATGTCGATGATGCGGCCCGTGACGTTTTCCTCGCCGCGCATTTCGCGTTCGAGCGACAGCGGCTTGTTCGGGTGCAGCGGCGTGAGGTTCTCGAACATGATCTTGTGTTTCGAGGCCTCGGGCGGCTGCCCGTTGACTTTGTCGACCTTCACCAGCGCGAAGTAGCGTTCGCCGTCCTTCGGCGTGCGGACTTCGCCTTCGATGGTGTCGCCGGTATGCAGGTTGAAGCGGCGGATCTGCGACGGGCTGATATAGATGTCGTCGGTGCTCGCGAGGTACGACATTTCCGGCGAGCGCAGGAAGCCGAAGCCGTCCGGCAGCACTTCGAGCGTGCCGTCGCCGAAGATCGTCTCTCCCGTCTTGGCGCGCTTTTTAAGAATGGCGAACATCAACTCCTGCTTGCGCAGGCGGTTCGCGTTTTCGATCTCGAGGCCATTGGCCATTTCGATCAGTTCGGACACGTGCAGAGACTTGAGCTCGGATAAATGCATACGGAGAACCCGCCAGGGAGGAGACGACGAAAGAAATAAAGGGAGGAGGGCGAGCGGACGCGCTCAGAGACTTAAATGCGTCTTGTAGACGTTTTTTAATTCTAGCATACGCCGATTCGCGCTTGAGCGGACGATCGGCGGCTGGGCGGCGGACGTGTTGCCGGTTGACAACACGTCCGCGGAACTGCCGGTATTACAGGTGGCTGTCCAGGAATGCGGTGAGCTGCGACTTCGACAGCGCGCCGACCTTCTGCGCGGCGGCCGCGCCGTTCTTGAACAGGATCAGCGTCGGGATGCCGCGCACGCCGAACTTCGCGGGCGTGGCCTGGTTGTCGTCGACGTTGATCTTCGCGATCTGCAGCTTGTCGCCGTAGTCCTTTGCGACTTCGTCGAGGATCGGGGCGATCATCTTGCACGGGCCGCACCATTCGGCCCAGAAATCGACGAGCACGGGCTTGTCGGATTTGACGACGTCCTGTTCGAACGATGCGTCGCTGATGTGTTTGATCTGTTCGCTCATTGGGTCAATACCTCTTACGGTTCGGGGACTGCCTGCTTGCGCGTCGCGGCGGCCGGCCGCGGGTGGGGGGCCGGCCGCCGCGGCAAGGGTCGACCTATCCCCCACCTGAGGGGGGCGGGGGCGGGCGGGCGGGGGCGCGGGGGCGGGCGGGGGTG
>NZ_JPGL01000085.1 GCF_000732615.1 Burkholderia paludis | reverse complement strand
GCGTTTCCGTTAGCGCGAAAGAGGCGTGATTGTAGGCATCCGACCCGAACCGCGCAAGCCCCTTTGTGAAAATATTTTGAAAACCCGCCGTGCGCTGCCGCGCACGGCGGGTCGGGGCATGGCGAGGCGCACATCGTCATGCGAACGGCTTCATATAGATATGACGCAAACCGCCCCTCGATCCCGACGGCAGGCAACCTGGAAACGGCCAAGGCCGCCGGCGCTGTCGAGTATCATGCGGCGACCGAACCACGCACTCATATCGACGATGGACAGCACCACCCAACCCGGCGACACGGATCTTCGCGACGAATATGCCGCACTGCGCGAGCGCGCCACCCTGCTGGAAGAACAGGCTCCACCGCTTCTGCAACGCATCTCGGATGTATTGCCGCGAATCAGCGGCGAATCCGAACTGGCCGACGAGCACCGCGAGCGGCTCGTCGGCGCACGCAACGCAGCGATGGTCTCGATCGAGAACTATCAGCAGGCGATTCCGTTCCTGCAGACGGCCGACTCGATCATCGAGCAACTGGACAAGACGCCCGAACGCGACGAAGACTTCGAGTGGCGTGAATCGCTGCTGCAACGGCTCGACGAACTGATCGACGTCGCCGTCGTGATGATCGACGATGCGGAAAGCTACTTCGACCAGGCGCAAGCCTGCGATCTGTCCAGCGTGCCGAAAATCATCCTCGAGGACTGAACCGCGCCGCCGGATCGCCCCGGCGCATCGGCTTCGCGTCGGGTGCGCCGATCGTCGCGACGCGCGGCGGTCGACAACCGGGGCTCGACAGCATCGTCAGTCAGGCTGCCGTCTCCCGTAAAAGCTCACCTCGTCGTCACGGCCCGCGGTAATCGCCCGCTGCTCGTGCCGCGTGATGCCGCTACGGAGCATCGAGAACGAGCGTCTCGCTCACGATCGGCACGCGGATATATCCGCCCGCCGCATCGCCGTACGCGCGGGCATTCCCGTCGATGACGTATTGCGCCGTCAACGCGCACAGCGTCGCGTCTCGCGCATCGACGGACTTCAGCGTCGAAACGTCGATTCCCAGCCGCTCCAGCAGTTGCCGGCGCTGCGTGCGTTTCTGCTTGGCCGAGGCCACCGCCCTGCCGAGCATCGCGCAGGTGATCGCATACGGATAGGTTTCGAAACTCACGCCCCCGCCCGCATAGCGCGGGCCGGTCAACAGCGGATAGGCGTCGGCCAGCGCGCGGTAGACGCGTTCCCCGACGAACATCCAGTCGAAGAAGCCCGACCGGCTGGTTGCGGCTTGCTCCCGCGACGGCGTCGGAAAACACGAGATCCGCTCGCGCGCAAGCGCCTGCTCGGCCGCCCGGCGCCCGCTTCCCGCCCACCACAGGCTCGGTGCGTCGACACCGACCGCCACGACGTCATGGGCGAGGCACAGCGCAGGCACCGCCTCGGGCGCGATCCGCGCCTCTCGGCAGACGATCGTCACCCCGCGCAGAATCACGAGATCGCACAGCTTCTTCTCGCCGCCGACATCGACACCCGCCACGGCGGGCCATTGCCGCACGGCCGATCCGGCGGACCGGGGCGTTCGCATGCCGGCGCCTCAGTCCGCCGGCCGCGCGTCGTAGGCGGCGTCGAAGATCGCTTCGAGACCGGGATGCACGCCGCGCATCGGGTCGACGACCGACTTCGCCCAGTCGAAGTACGCCTGCTTGCGCTCGAGCGGCCAGTCTGCCGGCGGATGCCGCACGATGTCGCGCAGGTTGCAGATCTTGTCGGCCAGCTTCACGAGCTTCGCGCGCCGGCTGATGGTCGCCGCATGCTCGACCTGCAGGCGCTTGCGTTCGTCCTTCGGCAACGACTTGTCGTCGGTGACTTCCATCACGATGTCCGCGACATCCTTGCCGAACAGGCGCAGCAGCTCCTGCTCGGTCGTCTCCGTATCCTCGACCGTGTCGTGCAGCACGGCCGCGACGATCACCCGCTCGTCCTCGATGCCGGCCTCGTTGGCCAGCACGTCGGCAAGCGCGATCGGATGATTGATGTACGGTGACCCTTCTTCGTCCTTGCGCCGCTGATTGCGATGCTTGTCCGCCGCGAACGCAATGGCGGCTACCAGCTTTTTCATGTTCACACCTCGTGTGGCCAGACCCGCGACCGGAAGGACCGGCCGCGTGCGTTTCGGAACCGCACATACTACCTGTACGCGATGACCCTCCCCGCGCGCAGGTCTCCCCCCGCATGCCGCCTCACGCGCCGGCCGGCGCGCGCTGCAGCTCGACCACGTTGACCCGTGTGCCGAATACGTCCCTCACGAGCGGCAGCAGGTGGTCGTGGTGCGTCAGGAACAACACCTGGGTCCGCGTCGACAGATCGCGCAGCGCATCGAGGCCCGCCTTGGCACGCGCGTCGTCGAAGTTGATGAACAGATCGTCGGCCACGAACGGCAATGCGGTCCGGCTGCCGAGCTGCAGCTCCAGCGCCGCGATACGCAGCGCAAGGAACAACTGGTCGCGCGTCCCCTCGCTCAACCCGGCAACCTGCACCGATGCCCCCTGTGTGCGCCTCGCATACAGCGCAGGCGGCGTCCGTTCGGTATCGACGGTCAGCCGCGCGAATTCGCCGAGCGTGAGCCCCGCGAAGATCTCGCCCGCGCGCCTGAGCATCGGCCCCTGCTTCTGGTCGCGATAGCGATCCGTCGCCCACTTCAGCAGCCGGCTCGCCGTGGCCGCCTCCAGATACTGTTCGGCCGCGTCGCCCATCGCCGCCAGTGCTTCCTGCCGCCTCGACTCGGCGACGGCCGCGTTCGCCTGTCCGTCGATCGCGCCGAACGCCTGCTCGGCCACGACCTGCTGCTGCGACAGCTCGTTCAGCCGCCGGCCGACATCGCCGAGCGACTGTTTCACCGCTTCCAGGTGCGCGGGAACGTCGGCAATCTCCTGTTCCGCGACCTCGGCTTCCACGGCCGACCGGGACAAACCGTCGCCATCGCGCACCAGCGCCTCGTGCGCGGCCTCGAGGGCCTGCCGCAGCTGGCGCTGGCGATCCGAGCGTTCGGCCAGCGGCAGCGCCGCGTCGATCGACGCGACGCCGGCCAGTTGAAGCAGCGGCTGAATGCGTGCATCGGCGCCGGCCACCGCGGCCAACGCATCCGCGACCTTGCCGTCGGCCTGGCGCACGGCCTCGTCGGCACGATCGATCGCACGCGCGATTTCCCTGGCGGCCGCGAGACGCATCGTCAGACGGCGTGCGACATCCGGCCAGTCGCCGCTCGTCAGCCATTCCGGCGCAAGTGCCGCAGCGAGCCGCCGCGCACCGGCCTCGAGCGCGTCCAGCTCCGCACCGATCGCGGCGATCCGGTTGCGCGGCGCGTCGGCATCGGCCAGTTCGGCCGTCACCGCGCCCGCAAGGCCGAGCGCGCCTTCCGCTGCCGCGAACGTTGCCGCGCTCGCGCCAAGCTTCGCGTCGGCCAGCGCATCGCGCCACTGCGCGTGCCAGGCGTCGTAGGCCGCCTGCGCATGGCCGGCCCGCGACTGTGCCGTCGCGCATCCGCGTTCGGCTTCCCGCGCGCGATCCTCAAGGCTGTCCTTCTGCGCCAGCGCTTTCTCGGCCGACTGCACGAAAGTTTCGGCGCTCGCGACGAGCGCCGCCAACCCGTCCGACTCGCCGCCTCGCGACACGGCACGCAGCGCCGCACGCAGCGAGGCTTCGGCTCCGGCGCGCGCGGCACGCATCGTGTCGAACTCGCGGCGCTGGCGGTCGAGATCGCCCTGCGCGACGAGCACCGTGTCGCGCTTCGACAACCAGTCGCCCATCGCCGCCAGCGGCATACCCGGCACCGCGGCCGTCGCCGCAAGCGCGGCCCATGCGTCGCGATGCTCGGCCAGTTCACACTCGCGCTCGGTCGCCGCGGCCTGCCGGCGTGTCAAGCCGGCACGCGCGGACTCGACCTGCTGACGCAGCGATTGCAGCGTCGCCGCCGCCTGGGTGGCGCCAAGCTGCGCATCGACGAGTTCGTCCGCAAGGCGAATCGCGTCGTCGACCGCCGGCGCTCCCGTCACGAGATCGACGGCGCCACTGCGGATCTCGCCCCACGCGCCGTCGCGCCGCGCGCGCGCGGCCAGTACCTCGGCGGTCGTGACGACCTTGTGGTTTTCCGCGAAGTGCCGTTCCTGCAATTCGAGCCGCTCGAGTTCTTCGCGCGCGCCGTCCCGCGCATCGCGCGCCGCGGCGGCCGCGCTTGCGCGTTCGCTGTCCTCCTTGAGCAACGCACCGAGACGCGCCGCCGACGGCACGTCGAGCGCACGCAAGGTGTCAACCGGCATGCGCCACCGGCCGAGCGCATCGAGCGCGCCGGACAACGTGCGTTCGGCGGCGGCGATTTCATGTTCCAGCGCCTGCTCGCGCTGGTTGCTGTTGCGAAAGCCCTGCGCGTCGGCAAGCGCCGCGCGCAGCGCTTCGGGCACGTCGACAGTCGACAGCCGCGCCTGTTGCTCGCGCACCTGCGCAAGCTCGCGCGTGCGTTCGTCGAGCGATTCGCGCGCGCCGGCAAGCGCCTGGTGCAGCATGCCGTGTTCGCGCAGCAGGTTCGCGACGGTCTGCAACGACAGCGCGGTCGGCAGCGCCGCGCTCAGCGACGCTTCGTCGGTCGGCCAGCCGAGCTGGGCCGCCGCCGCACTCGCGGCAGACAGGTGCCGCTCGACGTCCGCGCGGAGCAACAGCAGATCCTGCGCGTGATTCATGCAGGCGCCGCGCAGCCGGTCGAGCGCTTCGATGTCGGCTTCGAGCCCCAGCGTATCGGCATCGGCGTCGATCGCGCCGCGCACCTGGCGTTTCGCAAGCAGGTCGGCACGCCGTTCCTCGAGCACCTTCTGCTCGGCCGCAAGATCGCCCTGCGCCTTCAGCAGATCCGCGTACGCGGTGGGCGGCAACTCGACGACCGCGCCCAGTTCGGCCAGCGCCGCGTCCTTGACCGTCAGCTCCTTCAGGTACGGCGCCAGCCGCCGCACGCGTTCGAGCTTCGAGCGCGACGCTTCGAGCCGGCGCTGCTCCGCACGCGCCTGCTCGATCTGCTGGTCGACCGCTTCGCACGCGTCCTTGCGCTCGACCCAGTCGCGCGTGCGCACCTGGACCGACTTCAGTTCGGTCACGGCTTCGTTGAACGACGTTTCGGCCAGCGCGAATGCGCTGCCGCTGCGACGCGGCGCCCACAGTTCGAGCGAGCGCGCCTCGAGCTCCTCGCGCACCGGCCCGAGGCTGCCGACGCCGGCGGCCGATTCGAACAGCACCTGGCCGAGCTTGTCGGATGCGTCGAGAATGCTGCGGCCGCCGTCGACCAGCCGCCCGTGATCGAGCCCGAACATCTGCTCGAAGAATTCGCGTGTCGCGCCGTCGAGCACGGCGGCCAGATAGTCGTCGGGCAGCCTGTCGTCGGCCGGTGTGCGCAACGGACTGCGGCCGCGCGCGCGATGAAACGCGAGTTCGCCCGCGCCGCTCTCCAGCACGCCGCCGATCCGCAGTTCAGGCGTGCTGTGCAGGAAATCGAGCGGCGTCTGCAGTTTCATCCCGAACAGCAGCTCGGACACGGCCGTGCGGATCGTCGACTTGCCGGCCTCGTTCGGCCCCACGATCACATGGAAATCCTCGCCGGCCGACGGGAACCGCAGCGTCTCGTCGGTAAACTTGCCGTACTTGATCAGATCGAGCTGGCTGATCCGCATCGCTCACTCCCCCCTCGCGAGCCGCGCGAGCAGCGCGGGCCCGACCTGTTCCACCAGCGCCGTGAGCTCGCCCGCGCGCGCCATCGTCAACAACGGCACCTCCTCCTTCACGTCGCTGCGCACCTTGCCGACGAACGGCTTCAGGTCGCGTTCGAGCAGCGCGAGGAAATCCGGATCCTGAGCGGCGTCGGCCAGGATCTGCTTCAGGTCCTCCAGCGCTTCCAGCTGCTCGCTCTCGCCCGGCTGCCGATCCGCCGCGGAGGTCGCGAGCCGGACCTTCTCGAGCCACAGCCGCTCGTTGCCGATGATGCCGATCTGGTTCAGCACCTCCGCACGCAACTGCGGCGCGCGGCCGAAAAAGAGGCCGTGCGCCGGCGTGCGCCCCGTGACCGTCACGCGCACCGCGCGCGGCACATGGCCGTCGACGTTCAACAGCGCTTCCAGCGCCTGACCGATCTTTCTCGACAGGTCGGCCACCGTGAAGCAGTCGGATGCGTCGACCGACACGGCCTCCCAGCGCAGCACGTCGAGATACAGCCGCTCGACCTGCGTGCGGCCTTGCTCGACCGTCACGAGCACCGCGCCGCGGCGGCCCGTCTCGCGGATATGACGCCCCTGCAGGTTGCCCGGAAACACGACGGTGGACGGCCCCGACCATTGCTGGAATTCGTGCACGTGGCCAAGCGCCCAGTAGTCGTAGCCTTTTGCGTGCAGCTCGGCCAGCGTGCACGGCGCGTAGTTCGCATGCGCCGCATAGCCTTCGAGTGCCGTGTGCAGCACGCCGATGTTGTAATAGCCGGGCACCGGGTCCGGATAGCCGATTGCGAGATTGTCGACGACGGCCTTGTCCTTGAAGCTCTGCCCGTGCAGCGCGACGTCGAATTCGGGCAGCTTGTGGGTTTCCGGTCTGCGGTGGCCGAACACGGTGACGTTGTCGGGCAGCGTCAGCTTTTTCGTCATTTCGCTTTCGGCATCGTGATTGCCGCCGAGAACGAACGCGCGAATGCCGGCCTTGCGCAAGCGCCCCATCTGCTGGCCGAAGAAGATGCCCGTGTTGTGATCCTTCCAGTCGCCGTCGTACAGGTCGCCGGCGATCACGAGAAATGCGACTTCCTCTTCGATCGCGCGATCCACGAGCTGCCTCAGCGCCTCGCGCGACGCGTTGCGCAACTGCGCGGCCGGGGCGTCGGGATACGCGCTCAGGCCGTGCAACGGGCTGTCAAGGTGAATGTCTGCCGCGTGGATGAACTTCACGAAGATTCCTCTGTTTCATGACGACGGGATTGCCTGCGATCGTCGTACGCCGCCGCCGGCCCGGCCGTCAGTCGCTGTCCTGGTAGCCCCCGGGTTCGCCGCAATGGATGCAGCGGAACACATACGCGGTCGGCGAGCCGTCCTTGTCGAGTGCGGCGAAAAAGCGCGCCCACTCCGCGTCGTCGTCGAGCCCGGTCGACGCCCGGATCGACGCGACGGCCTGCGGACCGAGCGCGGTCAGTTCGTCGGCGCCCGCGCGACCGATGAACTGCGCGCCATCGCCGCAATGCGTCCACCATCGCTCCTGCTGCCAGCCCTGAAAGCCCGGCGTGCGGCACGCGATCTCGTCGACCACCGCTTCGGGCACCGGGTCCCATTCGCCGTCGCCGATGCCGCAGGTATCGGCAAAGACGGCATCGAGCCGCGCATGCGCCGAACCGTCGGCGATGCACCACGGGCAGATGCATTGCTCATACTCGTCGACCGCATACACGGGGCCTGCGTACACGGGGCCTGCGTACACGGGGCCTGCGTACACGTAACCGCGCACGTCGCCGCAGCACACGCAGCGTGCGCCGGAACGGATCACGCTGCCGGTGGCCAGCGGGTCGGGATGGTACCTGAAAGCGGGTAACGCCATGCAACTCTCCATCGGTCTGGGTGGCGGGGAAGCACCCCATACGGACTCGAACGGCCATTGTGCCGCAGCACGACCGCGTTACCGGGGAGCCTCGACCTCGGCAAACGCCCCGTTCACGAAACGATAGACGCGGTGCGTTGCACCGCCATGCGCGAGATATTCCCACCGGATGTCGATGCCGACCGGGTCGTCGCGCCACGCGATCGCCAGATAGGGCGATTGCGCGCCGCCGTCGGTTTCCAGCGAAACGGACTCGAGACAGCTTTGAACCGGCAGCGAGAAATTCGTAACCGCGCGGGCGCCGTGCAGTTCCAGCACGTACAGCGCCCCTTCCTCTCCGGCACCGCAATATCCGGTCGGACGGCTGCTCGACGAACGGTTGACGACGACCAGCACATACTCGTTGCCGTCGATCCGCTTCGAACGGTCCGACGGAAACGCGACGCTCGACGCATCCGCAAGCGCTCGCCGGAGCGCGGCCGGCACGACCAGCGTCGCCGTCTTGCGGCGGACCGTATCCACCTCGATCAACCTCGGCCGCGCCCATTCGATCGAACGTCCGTTGGCAAGGCGCACCGATTCGGGCGCCGGCGTTTCGGCGCCTGCAACGGCGACACGCGAAACCAGCAGCGCCAGCGTCGCGAGCTTCAACGCCGCCGACAACATCGAGCCGCGCCGCATTCGCACGCTTCGCACAGCATGGCCGCGGGCCGCGTCGCGCGCCCCGGCCTGCCGTCCGGGCACGCCCCAGGATCGCAGCGCGTGCGTCGTTCGTCGCGGCGCACGCGGCCGATCCACGACATCCCGTCACTCGCCGCGAGGTACGGGCGGCGGCGCATAGCCGTTGTCGTTGCCGGGGAACGGATTCGCGTTGCGGCGCAGCGCTTCCTCTTCACTGTCCTTCTGCGCGAACAGCGCCACGCCGATCACGCCGACGTTCGCGGCGTCTCCGTACTTCGAGTTCGCGACATAGCTGTCGGGCACTGCCGCGAAACGGAACGCGGCAACTTCGTCGCGGCTCTTGCGAAAGCCCTCGATCGTCAACGTACGGCCCGGATACAGCACGTAACCGCCGTTCGTATAGCGGCCCGGCCGCCCCGACAGCACGTCGAGCCCGTCGACGCTCGACACGACCTCGAACGTGCGGCGCCCCTGGTTGCGCAGCACGATGTTGTAGCGCGAACCCTCGACGCCCGCCATGTGCCAGCGGCCGTCGCTGCGCGCGAGACGCATCGGCACGCCCTTTTCATCTGTGAACGACAGCGCGATATCCCCGTTCGCAAGCGCGACGCGCGTCGGCAATCGGCGAATCTCGGATACCGGGGGGTGTCCCGGCAACGCATCGTTGTAGTAAACCGACGCGAGATCCGTCGGCTTCGACGGATCCGCGCGTTCGAAATCGATCTGGCGGGTTTCGGATCGTACCGACTCGCCCCATGCGGTGCCGAGCCCGCGGCGTTCGCTGGCGTCCGGTGCGGCGGCAGCGGACGTGCCGGTGCTGGCGGACGGCGGTGCGGCGCAGGCGGCCAGCCAGAGCGCGCAGGCGAGCGCGAGAAGACGAAACAGGATGGTCATGAAGTGATGCCTCGGAATGTTATCGGGCCGCGCCGGGGTGGCCGGTGCGGCATTGGATGTCGTCTGTCCTCACGGTGTCGATCGGACATGCCGGCCCGTGCCGGCCAGCGCCGGCAACGGAAGCCCCGCTATTTAAACATGGCGTGCGGGCAATGGGCAGGGGCAGGGCGCGCGGCCCGTTGCGGGCCCGCGCCGGCGACGGGTGGGCAGAGACGAACGCGATGCCGGCGTCGCTCGTTGTGGAGAAATGGCGATTGCCCGACGAGCGCCTTGCTTCGGCGCGGCTGCGGAGCCGTTCCCGATTCGGCAACGCATCGGGCGGCTTGCCATCGGAGCGTTCGACGATGCCGTTTTGCGACGAAAGGACGCGCCGAACGAAGATAAAAAACACGCTTGCCGTTCAGCTGCACGATCCGGCTCGGGTCACCGCCTGTCGCTCATCCGCGGTATCGGCCGACCCGGCATTCAGGCCAGTTCATGCCGGACCCGCCTCGCGAAACCGTTCAGTTCCTGCTCTCGTGCGTCGAGCCGATTCCGCGTGGCAGCGATGTCGGCCGACAGATGCTCGACAGACACACCGCACCGCGCGACCGCGGCCTTTGCCAGGTGACTGGCCCGGTTGCGTACCAGCAGGTCGAGCGAGTCGTACAGTTGCCTCACGTCGACGTCATCGCCGGACGCTCCGGCCAGATCCGCCTCCGGCTTCTCCGCAACGTGCCATCCTTCACCATCGACGGGTGCCACGCCAAGCTCCGATATCCACGCCTCGGGCAATGCATAGTCGACAAGACGGACCGACGCCTCTTTTAAAAATGCGGCGTCGATCGACCGCGAAAGGCTCCCGTACAGCGCACCTGAATCCCGGGTTTCCGCGTATGCGTCCAGCAGACCGGGCAGAGTCGGCACCACGCTGCGCCACACCGCATTGGCGAGCCGCGACTGCAGCGGCTCGAAATCGTCGAGCGCGGCTTGCGCAACGGTTTCCGCTTCGTCGAGAAGCGGATAGACGTCCCGGCGAACCGCATCCGCCGCGTTTTCCTGAAGATGGTGCAGCAGTATCTCGGCGCGCTTGCGGTCCTTGTAGGAAACGGTCGCATCGACGATGCCGAGCAGCGCGCAGAACAGCCGCTCCATGCCCGCCGCGATCATCGCTCCCGGCGTTCCTCCATCGTGCCGCGCGAGATACGCGGAGATCGAGACGGGGGGCTCAAGCAGGCCGGCATCCACGCCCATTGCCACCAGCTTCTCTCTGGCGCGGACCTCGACGTCCGCTTCCTGCAACGCGCGGTCCTCCGCGGACTTGTTCCGCAAAACCTTGAGGATCTTGCCATCGACCTCGTCTTCATCGAAGAAATCGCTTCGCGTGACGACCGGCAAGAGCGGCTTGCGGCGCCGCAGTTCCCGGTTGAGTTCGTCGAGTTCCTGGACCTGCCCGGGCGACGTGGAATTCGTCAGCCACAGCAGCCCGTCGGCGCTTTCGATGAAGCGCCGGGTCAGCGACGCGTTCTCGCCCGTCATCGAGTGCAGGCCGGGGGTGTCCAGCACGACGAGTTTTTCGCCGAGCCGCACGCCTTGCAGGCGGGCCGTGGATTCCGTCGCGCCTTCGACGAAGGGTATGTCCGATTCGACCGCGACGCCGTTCTCGATCCGGAAATAGCGCGTCGTTTCGCCCGCCGCGCGAAAGCGGTCGGCCAGCACGTTGCAGAATGCGCTCTTCCCCGCGTTGAACTTGCCGAACACGAGCAGCAGCACGCGGTCCCGAAACAGGTCGGCCAGCGATTCCGCCGCCTTCATGTCCGCCTGCTCGCCGGACAGCGCCGTCGCGATACGGGACAGCACGCCGTCGATCGCGTCGATCCGACGGGCCAGGGCGCTGCCGGCCGCCAGACCGTCACGGGCGAACCGTTGCGCCCGCAGCTCCGCGATATACCCGGCCAGCCAGTGCTCGAGTGCGTGCAGGATATCGGCAGCGTCCCGGTCGGCAAATACCAGTGCCTTCAGCCGGGCGAGCAATGCGCGTTCGCTGGAATGATTCACGAGGCCACGCCAGGGTTGAACGCGCTCAATGCAACCAGCGCCTGCTCCGTCGCGGCAAGTGCCGCTTCGGCATCCTGGATCTGCGCGGCAAGCGCGCGCCTGTCCGCCGAAAGCTCGTAGTAGTGCGTGAAGTCCCGCTGCATGCGCTCGCGCCCCGCCGCTTCTCCGAAGATCCGGTTCAACTCCTTGTGAAGCTTCACCGATACGCCCATGACCGCGATCATGACGGAGTTGATGCTGCTCGACGCGGTCTGCTGCTCCGCCGGCAATTCGACCACGCCCTGCCCGACCAGGAAACTGTCGATTTCGATGCAGGCACGCGAGTAGCTGATCTGGAGCCGGTTGCGCTCGCGCTTGCCGGCGGTCGTGCCGTACACGTCCTTCGCGGTATCCGGGATCAGCGCATCGTCGCCGCGATTGACCGCCAACGCGACCAGGACGTCCTGGCTCACCTTGTCGATGACCGCCCGCAAACCTGCGTCGAAATCGTGCCGCTGCCGTGCCTGACGATCGCGCAACGCATGAAGCCGCGTGTGACGAACCGCCCGGAGTTCCGTCAGCTGCGCACTGATCTCGTCAACCAGAAGCTCCGTCTCGTGTGCGCGCGCCGTCGGCACATCCGTGATGACCTTCTTCAGCTCCTCGCGCAACGCGGGAACGCCGCTGCGCTCCAGCAACAGCCCCTTGCCCTCGTCGAGCCCCTTGCGATGGCGCGCGGAAGACACATGGCGCAGTTCGACGCCCGGCATCTGCGAGCGAATGGCGTGGGCGACGGCATGCGATTCGGTATCGTCGGAAAGTTGATCGACCTGGGTCAGCACGATCAGTGTCCGCCGCCGCGTGCGCACATCGTCCACGCGCAATTCGGCGAGCATGCTCATCTCGGCCGCATCGAACTCGCCCTCCTTCGCCGCGTGAACGAACAGACGAACGTCGGATTCGAGCCACGCCGCCTGCCGCGCATGATGGTCGTCGCTCATCGCGACATCGGCATCGAGCCCGGGCGCATCCAGCCACCGCACGCCGTCGTGTATCCGGTCGGACAGGCGGACCGTCTCGCGCCTGTCCGCGACGGAGAAGACATCCGAGCCGATCAGCTCGTTGAGGAGACGACTCTTGCCATGATTGTATTTTCCGATCACGGTAACCGTCGGCACGCCGCTTCTCCTCAGGATCAGCAGCCGCGCCAGATCGTTCGCGCGGTCGGGCAAGACGGACCGGATGTCATGGACCGCTTGCGTTGTCGTTTCATCGGGCACGTGTCATCTCCTCAAGTGTCTCCTCCAAAGCGCCGCAGGCCGTGCCGCATGCCTGGCTCGCGCGAACCGGAAAGCGCCCGGCAACCGCCGGCGCGCCCCGGAACGGACGATTACGCGGCGACCGACGCGCGCAGGCGGTCGACCACCTGGTTGTCCTTGCCCTGAACCAGCGGCGTCACGACGAAATCGAAGTCGATTTCCATGTACTGATCGGCTTTCAACCCGAGTGCTTCGCCGCCCGTCTTCTGCTTGACCGGCGGGATCAGCTCTTCGCGCGTCGCATATGCGAAGTCGTCCCAGATCAGCGGATCGCCCTCGATGTTGAACTGCGTCGTCAGCTTGCGATGACCGTCGGACGTGACGAAGAAGTGTACGTGGGCCGGACGGTTGCCGTGACGGGCAAGCAGGTTCAGGAGCTTCTGGGTCGACCCGTGCGGCGGGCAGCCGTACCCGACCGGCATCAGCGTGCGGAATTCGTAACGGCCGTTCTCGTCGGTCTTCACCGCGCCGCGGAGATTGAACTCCGTCTGCGCGCCGGTCGGATCGAAGTGCGAATAGAAGCCCTTCGAGTTGGCGTGCCAGCATTCCACCACCGCGTTGGCGACCGGCTTGCCGTCCACGCCCTTCACGATGCCGCGAATCACGAGCGGGCCTGCTTCGGGGTCCGGGTCGATGTCCATCCTCGCCACGCCGTCGCGCACCGGCGCGCCGGACACGTACAGCGGCCCCTCGATCGTGCGCGGCGTACCGCCTTCGACGCCGGCTGCCGCATCGGCCGCATCCAGACGGATGTCGAGATATTTCTCGAGGCCGACGCCTGCCGCCAGCAGCGCCGCCTCGCCGTCCTGGCCGAGCTTGTTCAGATAGTTCACACCCGCCCATACCTCGTCCGGCGTGATGTCGAGATCGTCGATCGCCTTGAAGAGATCGCTCAGCAGTCGATGGCAGATCTGCTTGAAGCGCGGGTTGCCGTCGGCCCCTTCGAGGTTGCTGGCCGCCTTCAGAAGATCCTGGACCTCCTTGGTGTCGAATACCTTGATGCTCATGATGACTGTCTCCATTATGGAATCGTGGGGAAAAGCACTGGACTTAGCGACTGTCGGACAAATGCGTGCCGCGCCGCTCAACGGTCGTCGTCGCGAACCGACGACGGGTGGCGGCACAACGGCGTCACCGCGATCTTCATGTACGGGAAAAGCGGTAACGCGATCAGGATGTCGTGCAGTTCCGCGTTGCTTTCCACGTCGAACAAGCTGAAATTCGCGTACTCGCCCGCGATACGCCAGATATGGCGCCACTTGCCGCTGCGCTGCAGTTCCTGCGAATACGCCTTTTCACGCGCCTTGATTTCGTTCGCCGTGTCAGCCGGCATATCGGCCGGAATGGCCACATCCATACGTACATGGAACAGCATGGTTCGTCCTTTGTTATCGATTGATTTTCGTCAGGCCGTCGCGCATGAAATGACGCACGCGATCCTCGTCGAGCTCGATGCCGAGCCCCGGCCCGGTCGGCACGGTCAGTTCGAAATCGCTGTAGTCGAGCGGGCGCGCCAGGATTTCCTCGGTAAGCAGCAGGGGGCCGAACAGTTCGGTGCCCCACTGCAAGTGCCTGAAACTGGCGAAGAGATGGGCCGACGCGATCGTGCTGACCGCGCCTTCGAGCATCGTCCCGCCGTACAGCTCGATGCCGGCGGCATCGGCAATCGCCGCGACCTGTTGCGCGGCAAACAGCCCGCCGCTCTGCTCGATCTTGATCGCGAAGACATCCGCGCCCGCGTTCCTCGCGATCTCGAATGCGCTTTCCGGGCCTTGCAGGTTCTCGTCGGCCATCAGCGCGACAGGGAAGCGGCGCATCAGTCGGGCAAGCGCCGCCGGCGACGCGACCGGCTGCTCGATCAGTTCGCAGCCGGCGTCCGCCAGCGCCGGGATTGCCCACGCCGCCTGCGTCTCGCTCCACGCCATGTTGACGTCGACCCGGACGGAAGCCTGTTCGCCGAGCGCTTTCTTGATTTCCGCGACGTGCCGGATGTCGGTCTCGGGTGCCTTCGCACCTATCTTCAGCTTGAAGATCTTGTGACGGCGCGCCTCCAGCATCCGCTCGGCTTCCGCGATGTCGTTCGCGGTATCGCCTGAAGCGAGCGTCCACGCAACCGGCAGCCGGTCGCGGCAACGGCCGCCGAGCAACTCGCTGACGGGCACCCCGAGGCGCTTACCGTGCGCATCGAGCAGCGCCGTCTCGATCGCGCTCTTCGAGAAGTGATTGACCTTCACCAGCTTCCCGAGATGCGCCATCAGATCGCGGACGCGCGTGGCGTCCCTGCCGATCATCGCCGGCCCGAGGTAGACATCGATCGCCAGCTTCATCGACTCGGGCGATTCCGGCCCGTAGCCCATCCCCGCGATCGTCGTTCCCTCGCCGAGGCCCACGACGCCGTCGCTGCAATATACCTTCACCAGCATGAGGGTTTGTCCGTACATCGTGGCGACTGACAGACGGTGCGGTCGAATGGTCGGCAGATCGACGAGAAACGTTTCGACGCGTTCGATAGTGGCGGTCATGATCCATGCTCGTGAAATAATTCACTGGATTTATAAACGCCCGGTCGCGGCACTGTCCAACACCTTTCAGGATGGTTTCCATGCACCCAAGGTATATTGTTCGATAGGCGCGCTCCCGCACGCCGTCTCGCTCGTCGGTCGAGTCATCGCGATGGCTGGCGACGCAACCCCGACGCAGGCCCGGTCAGCCCAGCGTGCCGCGTCGCTGCTGGTCCTGCTCCTGTGATTCAAACAGGGCTTTGAAATTTCCTTCGCCAAACCCGTCCTCACCGCGACGTTCGATGATCTCGAAGAAAACCGGCCCGATCTGACGCTTCGTAAAGCGCTGCAACAAAATTCTCGTGGGCCCCTTTCCGTCGACCAGCAGACCGCTTTCGGCCAATCGGGCCACATCCAGGCCATGTCCGGGAAGACGTGCGTCGATCGCCGCATAGTAGTTCCTGGACGGTGCGGCCATGAACTCAATACCGGCCGCGGCGAGCTTGCGGATCGTGTCCTCGATGTCCGACGTCAGTAGCGCGATGTGCTGGATTCCTTCTCCACCGTAATCACGGATGAATTCGTCGTTCTGGTTGAGCACGCCCGGCCGATCGTGTGCGGCCGCAGCGACGGGAATCGATACGCGGCCGCAAGGGCTCACCATCGAACGCGCGCGCATTCCCGACATGTGCCCCTTGACCTCGAGGTACTGCTTCTCCGCAAAGCCAAAGGTGTCGCGGTAAAAGTTTGCCCACTTGTCCAGATTCCCGGGATGCACGATGTTCGACGTGTGGTCGACAGCCAGGATGTTCGCATCCACCGTTGCGCCATTCCTCGCATCGACGGGCATCGAGAAATTTCCCGCAAATTCGGTGTCGACGAAATACACGAGGCTGTCACCGATTCCCAGGATCGTGGGCGCATCCACAACGAACTCCCCCTCGACGACGGCCGACGCCGGCAACGCCCCGCCGGCCAGTGCCTGCGCATGAGCGAGATTCGCATCGTCGACGCGGATACCCATCGCGCGCACCGACGCGCCATGACGTCGCTCGAATGCGTTCGGGTTGCCGTTGACGAGGAACACGGCCGCGCCCTGAGTCATCATGAACACGCCGCTCTTCGACTTTCCGTACAGCCGGAAACCGAAGTGTTCGAAGAGCCCGACGAGTTCCATCGGGCGGGCGGAAACGAATTCGACAAAGGCAAATCCGTCGGTTTTTGCGCGGGCTTCCATCATATTAAATAGGAATCCATAATTTACTGGATGAAAACGGCACTTGAAACGCAAGGAACCATCACGCATGCGCTCGCCTACCTGCGATTCACCGCGACTCCCATGACTCGATAGGTGCGCCACCGCCCGAATGGGCGGCACGCTCGATTCCGGCGCTGTCGTGCCTGAAAATGGAAGCGGGTGATGAAGTGCGGCTTACTTTCTCGTCGCGGCAACGACCTTGATTTCGACGATGAGTTCGGGCCGGGCCAGCGCCGCAATGCCGAGAATCGTCCACGCCGGGAAATCGGACCGGATGTAGCGTTCCTTCACCGCGCGAAACACGGCGAGGTGAGCCCCGACATCGACATGGTAGGAAACCAGTTCGACCACGTCCGAGAAGTCGAGCCCCAGATGCTCGAGAATCGCCTCGATGCGCTTGAACGCGACATCGATCTGCTCTTCGGGACTGTCCGGGATCGAGCCGTCGGCGCGCAATCCGATCTGGCCGGAAATGAACGCCAGCCCGTTGGCAGTCACGGCCGGCGAGTATTGAAACAGGTCGAAAATGCGGTTGCTCCCGAAAGTGGCGTCGTCTTCGGGAAGACGCAGGCGTTCGATATGGCTCATGGCGGACCTTCAATCAGATAGGGGACGAGGAAAGTGAATCCAGCGCGCCTACTCTAAGCGTCTGCCCGGACCGCTGTCTGTATAGCGAGTTACCAAATCAGCCCAGAATCTTCGACGGGTCGATGACCCAGATGCGTCGCTGCCTGATCTCGATCGCACCCAGTTCGGTGAGCCGCTTCAACGCGCGCGTAACGGTAACGCGCGTCGCACCGGTCATGGCCGCGATCTGTTCGTGCGTCAACGGAATCGAAATCATCGTGCCGTCCACGCGCTTCTCGCCGTACAACTCGGCCAGCCTGCCCAGCAGTTCCCCGATTCTCATGTCGGGTTTCGGGAGCGCGAGGTATCTGATGCGGGAGGCCAGAACGCGTTGCTTGAGCGCGACGATGCGCATCAGCGAGATGGCCAGTTCGGGCCAGGACGGAATGGCCCCGGTGATGACCCGGATGTCGAATTCAATCAGTTCGGAGCGCTCGGCAGCGATGGCCGTGGCAATGCGAGGGAGGCCGTCCATCGCCGGACTCTCGCCGAACATCGCCCATGGCCCCATCATCTCGAGCATGAATTCGGACCCGTCGGTCTGAAAGATCGAGACCTGGATGCGCCCCGACAACAGGAAGTAGAAGGTAAAGCCGAGTTCGCCCTGTCGATAGACGGTGGCGCCCTTTTCCACCTTCATCTTCCGGCCGAGATGAGCAGCACGAATCCATACACCCGCGGTCGCGTCGTCCATGTGCCAGGTTTCCGTCGTGCCCAACGCGCTTTTGCTCAATCCAGCCTCCTCGGTTATCGATCCGCAGCTCCTTTCCCGAACTCACGGGCACGGAGCAACATACTTTATGCGATCCATTCGAAAGCAGGTGCAAACTCCACCCGACGCACCGGGATTATGGAAATCGTGATGGATGGCTGCGCGATGCGGCTTACGCTCGGCCGATGACCGGGCCCGTATCGAATCGCCCACGCCCGCTGGCATCCCGCGCGTCGGTTCCTCGTCTCCCGTCATCCGCATGGAGAATGCCAGCGCCGGGCTCTGCGTCTGCCGGTTCGCCATTGCGTGCCACCACGCGCCCGTCTGTCTGAAAGACGCGCAGGGAAAGCGGCATGTCCTCGCGCCCCGATCCACGAGTGGGCTCACAGTCGGTCCGGTTTGCCAAAGCCGCTCGCCAAATGGCCCCGCGTTCTCCGATGAATCTCGCGCCCGGCCAGTCCGGTATTGCGACGAACGACATGCCGGGCTCGCCAATAAAAAACGGCCCGCATCAATGCGGGCCGTGACGGAATGCACTCCGCTTACTGTGCGCTGCCTTGCGTCGACACCGAACCCTTCAGGCCGACCGATGCACTGCCCTGCGCCGGACGGGTCGCGCCTTCGAGGGTTTCACCGGCCTTTGCCTTCGCACCGCCCGCGACGCCGCCCGCCGTCGATGCCGCGCCTTGCGCGTGGCTCTTCGCCGTACCGGCGACATGCTTCACGTGCGACTTCGTCGAGTGAACGGCGGAGGCTCCGGCCTCCTTCGCCGCACCCGCTGCCGAACCGGCCGCGTGCGTCGTGCCGCCGACCGTCTTGCCGACGACGTTGCCCGCCGCGGAACCCGTGCCCGTCGCGTTCGCGCCGGCCTGCACGCCCGCGCCGCCACCGAGCAGCGGCGTCTGAACCTGTGCACCTGCGCCGGCTGCGCCCTGCGCACCGGTCTGGGCCGTCTGTGCAAAAGCAGCCGACGTTGCCATTGCCGTCAGTGCCGCGCCCAGCAGAATCGTACGGATCTTGTTCATGGTCATTCTCCCCAAAGACGTTGTTGCTGCGAGCCGCCTTCGTGCGGCTTGTCGCATGCCTCGCCGCGACGTGCGGCAGGTGGAGTTAATGTAGCGGCGCCGGCGCGCAAAACGACTGATTTGCAGGGACTGTTACTTCCGTTGCAAATGCTGACGATTGACTCACATACTTTGACAATCGGAAGTAAGCAGCGGGCTGGAGGCCGTACTTGCGGGAGAAGCCGTGAACACGCCTGGAGAGGTGCGTCGCGACGGGTTACTCTGTAACGGCGATGCCCCGATCGTCGCGTGTCGGGAAGCCCGGCAGGTGATGCGGCGTGTGAGAGAACCAGCTCGTTCGATAGCATTCCGAATAATTTACGTCAACCAACCTTCGGTAAAACCCGATAACCCGCTTCCGGCGATCGGTTCAATGCCGCCGGATATGCACGCCGCCCCTCCGGCGTTCCCCGACGCGCTGCATGCAAGCCTGAACACCTTTTCCGGCGGCACATCCGGCGCCCGCCAGTCGAACACCGCCCCCGGATCGTCGTCGAATTCGACTGACGACAGTATCCGCTGCACGTCGAACGGATCGGCACCACGAGTGTCCAGTGCGCGGTCGTGGTCCGGTTCCCCGACGAAACCGAGAAAGTACGGCTTCGACAGGATGACGCCCGTTACCGGCGAATACCGGTTCGTCGTCGCAACGCCTCTTTCTGCCGCACGCGGCCCGACTCGCCCATCGGCGGATCGGGCCTCGCTCGCGCCGCCCGGTCAAGGCCGGAACGTATCGCCGAGTACGACGCCTTCACGACGCGGATCGGTGCCGCCCTGCAACACGCGCGACTGGCCGGACGTCACGCGCATCACGGTGTTGACGCCACTCGCCTGCGCCGACGTCGACACTTTGTGCCCGAGCGCGAGCAGCCCCGTGATGAGCGGATCGTTCGCGCCGTTGTTCGCCGTGTTGACGTTCGGATGCTCGCCGCCGATCGTGGTCGTCGGGCTGTTGCTCGCGCCGAAATCGACCAGCCCGGCGGACTGCTGCGCATCGAGGCCCCAGTCGAGCGCGCCGACGAGCGTCTTGACCACGTACTGTGGGATCGTGCCGCCGCCCGGCGACCCGGTCGCCATCACGAAATCGCCGCGCGATCCGTCCGCGGCCTGCGCGAACACGATCGTCGGCGCCATCGAGCTGCGCGGCCGCTTGCCCGGCTGAAGGCGGTTGGCCACCGGATTGCCCGCGACGTCTACCGGGTTCGCGGAAAAGTCGGTCAACTGGTTGTTCAGCAGGAAACCGTTGGTCATGTGAAACGAGCCCATGCTCGACTCGACCGTCGTCGTCGCGCTCAGCACGTTGCCGTCGCCGTCGACGATCGTGAACTGGTTCGTGCCGTGCTCGATCAGCGTCGTATCAACGCCGAGCGGCGCCGCGGCGAGATTGCCGGGTTGCGCCGTGCCCATGCTCCGGGTCGGGTCGATCAACGCTGCACGCGACTTCAGGTAGGGCTTGTTCAGCAGCGTGTTCCACGTGCCGCCCGGCAGCGGCACGAAATCCGTGTCGGCCACGTACTTGTCTCGGTCGGCATACGCAAGCCGTTCGGCCTCGGTCACGAGGTGCACGCCCGCGACGGTCGGCTTGCCGCCTTCGAGATCGATCGCCGTCGGCTTCAGCGACTTCAGGTCGTAGTTCTCGAGCATGCCGAGCGCCGACGCGACCGCGATGCCGCCCGACGACGGCGGCGGCATTCCGCAGACCCAGTAGCTGCGATAGGTCGTGCATACGGGTTCGCGGCGCTTCGCCTGATACGCGGCCAGATCCGCGACGCTCGTCTTGCCCGGAGTGAGCGTCGACCCGTCCGCACCCTTCGTCGCCGCGATCTTCGCGACGATGTCCTGCGCGATCTGCCCGGTGTACAGCGCGTTCGCGCCGGACTGCGCCATCAGCGTCAGCGTGCGCGCGTAAGCGGGATTCTTCAGTACGGTGCCGAGGGTCTTCGGCGAACCGTCGGCGTTCAGGAAATACGCGGCGGCCTCGGGGTCGCGCTTCAGGTTCGCGGCGTTCGCCGCGATCGCGTCGGCAAGCCGGCCGCCGATCGGGAAGCCGTTGGTCGCGAGCGTGATCGCATCGCCGAACAGGTTCCGCCACGGCAGCCGGCCGTGGTCCTGCTGCAGCGCCTCGATGAGCCTCGGCACGCCGATCGTGCCGATCGAGCGGCCGCTCGCGCGGGCGCTCGGCAGCGGCGCGGACCGGTCGGTCGCGTCGTCGACGTAGCGCAGGTAGTTCTCCGTCGCGGCGGCCGGCGCGGTTTCCCGACCGTCGTATGCCTGCAGCGTCTTGCCGTGCGCGTCGTAGTAGAGCAGCACGCCGCCCGACCCGAGGCCCGTCGCTTCGGGCACCGTGAGGCCGAGCACGGCCTGCACGGCAACCGCCGCGTCGGCCGCGGTGCCGCCCTGCTTCAGCACCGCGCAGCCGGCCGCGCTCGCGTGCGCGTTCGACGTGGCCACCAGATAGGTCTTCGCATAAACGGGCTTCATCCCGGTGCGATAGCCGGACGACGCCTCCGGCAGCGACGGATCGCCCGGCTGGTTCGAACCCACCACCACCGTCGCGCCGCTGTTGTCGACCGCGAGGCAGCTCGCATCGGTGGAAGGTGTCGTCGCGCGGGCCGCTTCGTTCTCGACGTCGCCGCCGCATGCTGTCAGCAAGGCGGCCGCGAGCAGCGCGGGCGCATACGGAAAAATCGCTGTCGTGTTCATTGTCTGTCGGTGTTCTTGTAGGTCGTTGCGATGAACGTCACGCTGCCGGCGCCCCCTCGGTGCGCCGGCAGCGCGTCCGATAGTCCCATGAACGAATTTTTTTTCGCAATAAGGAAATGACGCAATGCGAACGGACGTTGCGTGCGCAACGTCATCGCGCGCGCACGCCGGAGACGCATGGTGCACTGCGTCGCGATACGATGCGACGCGCGCGCACGGCCGGTGTCGTCGCTGCGTTACCGCACGGCCCGACGTCGCTTGCCGGCTGCCCGGCCGTCGCGCGCAAAACCGCTCTCCATCGCGTCGATCGCCTCGGAGAAGAACTCCAGAAACATCGTCATCGCGACGGTCGCGCTCATGTCCGCCCGCTGGTAGATGCAGCTGAACGAGCGCGCGCCCGCATCGGCGAGCGGCGTCCACGCGAGTCGGCCGGCGGCCACGTCGTCCGCGACGTTCTCCGCGATCAGGAAGCCGATGCCCACGCCTTCGGCCGCGAGTCGCCGCACCATCGGCACGGAGCCAGTCTCGACCAGCGGCCGCACGCTGCGCGGCTGCCGCGCGTCGATCTGGTCGAACATCGCGCGCAGCTCCGTATCGGGGGTCATCAGGATCAGCGGGTGCGCGAAGCAATCGCGCATCCGCACCTTGCCGCCGCATGCCGCGAGCGGATGGCCGGGCGCCGTGACGACGCCCAGCGGCTGTGCGAACGCACGCACCTCGACGACGCCGGACGACGTGCGGCGGCGCAGCGCATAGCCGATATCGGCTTCGCCCGTCTCGACCCAGCGCACGATGCTCTCGCCGTTGCCCGAGCGCACGCTGTACGTGACGCCCGGATAGCGCTGCATCGCCGCGAGGATCGCGTCGGGCACGAGCCTTTCCGCCGTCGACGCGGGCACCGCCAGGTTCACGTGCCCGCGCCGCAGGGCGCGCAGATCCTCGACCTGCGTCAGCGCGTTGTCGAAGTCGCGCTGGCCGCGCCGCACGGCCGCGATCACGATCTCGCCGGCGAGCGTCAGCTGCATGCCGCGCGGCAGCCGGTCGAACAGCGGCACGCCGACCTGCTCCTCGAGATTGCGGATCTGCTGGTGCACGGCCGCGGCCGTCAGGTGCAGCGCTTCGGCCGCCTTGCGAATCGAGCCGCGCCTCGCGACTTCGTCGAAACAGCGGAATGTCTGCGATATCGAACGCATGAGGGTTCCGTTAGATTTTTCCGAACAGGCCGTCAAGAATAATCCGGTTTTGCTGACTCGCCGAATCGACTAGATTCCGCTGCATTCCCGTGTCCGATTCGAATGGAGACCGCAGTGACGACCGTCGACCAGATCACCCAGCGCCGCCGCGGCGTCGGCCTCATCGCCCACGATCCCGCGCTGTCCGCGGGCGGCTATACGCTCATCGCGCCGCAGACGGCGGGCGGCAACGTCTATCTCGTCGACATCGACGGCGAAGTCGCCCATCACTGGAAAATGCCGGTGCGCCCCGGCCGCCATGCCGTCATCCTCGCGAACGGCAACCTCGGCTACAACGGCAACCACCCCCGCTCCGAATCGCGCTACGCGCCGTGGTCGATGTGGCACGGCGGCGAATTCCGCGAAGTCACGCCGCAAGGCGAAACCGTGTGGCGCTACGAGGATCCCGCCCACCATCACGACGCGCAGTGGCTGCCGAACGGCAACCTGCTTTACGCCGCATGCGAGCCGGTCGATCCCGCGTTCGCGCGGCGCGTGCCGGGCGGCACGCCGCACGGCGACGACGAGGTGATGTACGCGGACGTGATCCGCGAGGTGAACCGGGCCGGGCAGATCGTCTGGGAATGGCATGCGCGCGAGCATCTGCGGCCCGAGGATTTTCCGATTGCCGCCGGCTTCGGCCGCTACCACTGGCCGCTCGTCAACGGTCTCGCCGTCGACGCGGACGGCCGCGTGCTGATGAGCCTGCGAACGACGTCCGGCATCATCCGCGTGAACCGCGAAACCGGCCGCGTCGACCTGCATATCGGGCCCGACGTCGTGTCGCACCAGCATGCGCCGGTGCCGCTCGCGAACGGCAACATCCTCGCTTTCGACAACGGCAATTTCCGCCACGGCGCGCATGTCGCGTTCTCGCGCGTCGTGGAAATCGACCCGGCGACGCAACGCATCGTGTGGTCGTATTCGGACGACGTAGTGAACCTGTTCTACACGCCGTTCATGGGCAACGCGCAGCGCTTGCCGAACGGCAACACGCACGTCACGGAATCCTCGACGGGCCGGCTGTTCGAGGTGACGCCCGCCGGCCAGGTCGTCTGGGAATACGTGATCCCGTGGTTTGCCGAATACCCGGACGAAGCGGCACGCAAGACCGGCCCCGGACAGTTGAACAGCGTGTTCCAGACGTTCCGCTACAGCGCCGCGCAGCTTCCCTGGCTGCGGACCTGACATTCCGTTCGCCGCCCGTTTCCGGCCCACGCCGTCGTTCGCTACCGAGAGGCCTGCCGTGTCGCACGATCCGATTTCACCGCCCGTCGATACGCGGCTGCCCGCGTGGCAACTCGTGCTGTTCGGGCTGCAGCACGTGCTGTCGATGGCCGCGTCCCCGATCACGGCCGTCTTCCTGATCGAAAAAGTCCTCGCGCTACCGGCGGACCTGACGGTCCAGCTGATCGGCGCAACGTTCTTCGCCTGCGGCATCGGCACGCTGCTGCAATCGCTCGGCGCCGGCCCGATCGGCGCCCGCATGCCGTTCGTGATGGTGCCCGGCGGCGCACCGACCATGCTGTTCGCGGGCATCGCCGCGCAATCGGGCCTGCCCGTCGCGACCGGCGCCGCACTGCTTGCCAGCGCGTTCTACTGGGTGCTGCTGCCCGTCTTCACGCGCTGCCTGCGGCTCTTTCCGCGCGTCGTCGTGGGCGCGATGCTGTTGCTGGTGTCGGTCAACCTGCTCCGGATCTACGCGACGATCGTCGTCGGCCAGCCCGGCTCGGCCGACTTCGCGCAACCGCGCGCGCTCGGTCTCGCGCTGGCGACGATCGTCGCCACCGTCGCCGTGGCCGGCGCATTTCGCGGCATGCTCGGGCGCCTCGCGGTGCTGATCGGCCTGATGGCCGGTGCGACGCTCGGCTGGGCGCTCGGCGCAATGCCGGCGTTCGACGACGTGTGGCGCGGCCCGCTGCTCACGCATCCGGTGTGGCTGCCGTTCGGCATGCCGCGCTTCGATGTGCTGGCCGCCCTGCCGCTCCTGATCTTCACGGCGATCTCGATGGCCGAGGCCACCGCGCAGACCGTCGCCGTCGGCGAAACGTGCGGCAAGGCAATCTCGCTGCCGCGCGACGTGCCGAAGACGATCCGCGGCGATGCGATCGCATCGCTGGTCGGCGCACTGTTCGGCACGCCGTTGATCGTGACCAGCGCCGAGAATATCGGCGTCGTGCAGACGACCGGCGTGCGCTCTCGCTACGTGACGGCCGCCGCCGGCGCGATCCTGATCGTCATCGCGCTGTGCGCGCCGCTCGCTCGGCTCGCGTATGCGATTCCGGCCCCCGTGGTCGGCGGCACCGCACTGGTCGTGTTCGCGATGATCGGCGTGATGGGCATCCGGTTGCTCGCCGGCACCGATCTGCACGCGCGGGCCAACCAGTACACGCTCGCGGCCGCGCTCGTCGTCGGCCTCGCGCCGATCCTGGTGCCGAACCTGTACCGTCATTTCGGCGCGCCGGTGCAGATCGTACTCGGCAACGGCATGGCAGCCGGTACGCTCGCGGCTATCGCGACCCAACTGACGTTCGCCGCCCTCGAACGGTTGAGGGCGCGCGAGGGCACGGCGGCAACCGCTGCGCCCTCGCCTTCGCGCGACGCGTAACGGCGACGGCAGGAAACGGGGTGCGCTACCGCGCGCAGGCGATGTCGCGTTCCGCGCGTCGAGCCCGGTCGCACCCACCGATCCGACACTCGGCTTCCGCACCGGGCTTGTCGGGTCGATATCGGTCGACGATGCATCGTTCGAAATATGGATGCCGAAACGATGAAACGATATTGCCCCGTTGCTTCGTCGCGCTGCCGCTCTCGCGCGTTTGCCCGACGATGCGCAGCGTGCCGCGCAGACGGCACGCGTACCGCGCACCGACGTGCCCGTTGCATCGGGGCCGGCCGGCCCGCCGGCCATCGGAACGATTGCCGGCGTCACCGCGTTCCGGCTATAAATCGTGCATGGACACGAATCGCTGGATTATCGACCCGCTCGGCACCTTCCGCACCTGGCAGGAAACGGCCGCGACCGGCGCCGGCCGCCGGCCGTTCGCGCCGCGATCGGTCGTGCAGCACGTCGCGATGTTCGAACGATTCCTGCGTCATCTGAGCGCACACCGCGTGTCGCTGGCCACGTTCGGGCCCGACCACGTTGCGGCCTTTCTGGCGGAGCTCGACCGCACGTGCGCACCCGGCACATCGACCCGCATGCGGTACGCGAAACTGATCGACCGGCTGGGCCGGCATCTGGTCGAAGCCGGCGTGCGCACGATGCATCCGGCCGGCCGAACCACGCGCGATCTCGCATGGCCGGACAGCGAGCCCGAGCCGTGCTTCCTGCCACCCGACGCGGACGCGGCGCTGCAGCGCCACGTACAGCCTCGCCCGGGCGACACGCCGGCCGACTGCCGCAATCGCGCCATCGTCGCTCTGCTGCTGGCGAGCGGCATCACGTCGGCCGAGATTCGCGCGACGACGCATGACGCGACGGATCTCGACGCGCAGCCGCCTGCGCTGTCCGTGCCGCGCGATCGCGCGCGGCCGGCGCGCCGGATCGCACTCGCGGAATTCGCGCTGGCGCCGCTCGCCGCATGGTACGCGCGCACGCCGGAAGCAGCGCCAGCGGCACGGCTGTTTCCCGCGCCGCGCAGCGGTGGCGCGATGAACGACATGTTCCTGGTGCTCGTGGTGCGCGACGCACTGACCGCGATCGGCTTCCACGCGGCGGACATGAGCCCGCGCGTGCTGCGCAACACGTATGCGCGCCGCCAGTTGCTCGCCGGTCATGCGCATGCCGATGTCAGCGCGATGCTCGGCCTCGTCAGCGCGCGAACCGTCACGCGCCTCCGGCAGACGCTGCCGCCCGACGCGGCGGCCGATCGCGCCGCGCATGAACGCTGATCCCGCACCCGTTGCGGGCCCGAGGCTGTCCCGTTCGCTATTCGCCCGGCGTCGACCGGATCAGCCGCAGAATCCGGGTGTCGTACGGCGACTGCATGACTTCCGCGATACGCACCTCGGACGCAGCCGGATGCAGCGGATTCAGCAGGAAGTTGTGCGCGTGGGGCACGACGACGCTCGGGACGCGCAGCAGCGCGCTCGGCTGCTTATGCAGCCACTCGGTGCCGGCGCTGCGGGTCCAGTCGACCTGGGTTCGCCAGTCGTCGGGCGCGTCGCCCTCCGCGATTTCGGCGATATCCACCGATTCGGACGCCTCGATGCGAAGCAGCTGATACCCGCTCGGCAATTGCGCGACCGTGGCGATTTCGAAATGGACGAGCGTCTCGAGCAACGCGAGCGCCGGATGCTCGGCGAGATACACGACGGGCTGCCCGGCGTAATGCCAGCGCCCGCCGGCGCGCAACCCGCCGATGCCTTTCAGGTCGGCGTAATTGCTGATTCGCCACAGCGTCGTCAAGCGAAGTACCCCTCGTCGATCTGCGTGAGGACTTCCTCGACGAGTCGCGCGCCGTGCTCGGTGCTCGCCATGTCGAGAGACGTGCGGCCGCCGAAGCGCTGGAGCCCGTTGCGCAGCCACGCCATTGCCTTGTCCTGATCGCCGAACGTGGCTGTAGCCTGCGCGACGATGCGCGCGAGGCGGATCGCCTTGTCGGATTCCTCCGGCGACAGGCGTTCGTGCGCCTGGCGGCGGTGGCTCAGCGTGCGGCGCGGAATGATGAAGGCCAGCTCGTCCGATTTCAACCCGCGCTCCGACAGCCGGTCGATCACCGAGACGTCGACGCGCGCACTCGCCAGCTCGGCAAGATCGGCCCCCGATCGGACGCGGATCGCCAGCAGCTGTTCGAGAATCGTGAATTCGGCCTGACGCGGATGCGCGACGCCTGACGGATGGAAAGCGATGGTGCTCATGACCTCTCCCGGCAATTTGCCCAATCATTATAGGCGTTTTGCCGAAAATGTGCGGGAAAGGCCGGAAGCGTGCCTTTGGCACGCTCGCCAGGCTAGTTGCAAAGTTGGCCGCGAATCGAAGATTCGCCTCGGTGAGGGGATACAGTTATTCAGTATATAAAGTCCCGAGCTATATCTTCCGATTGTCACGTAACAACTTTTTACCGCACCCATTCCCGCTCGTGCCCGTCCACCACGCCCTTCACCCGAACGAGGCGGAGAGGCCGACTAGGCTACGGCCAGGAAAGACGATCGTCGGGCATGACCGTCCATCGCGCCCGGCGAACCGCCGCCCCTCAAGCCGGACGCCGTCCCGATATCGTGCATTTCTCTTCCCGACTCACGAGCACCCGGTATCAGCTGGCCCACGCGGACGAGCGGATCACGCTGCAGAAATTGCCGGCGCGGAAATTCGGATCCTTGTCCGCGAGCACGTCAGCCTTCACGTTGCCGAACGTCGTGTCCGGCTTGTGCCTGATCCCATCGTAGAACGCCTGAATGATGTCTTCCTTGAAGCGCGGCGTACGCGGATGCGCGCGGACGATGGCCTCGCGTTCGACGTCGCTGTATTCCGGATACGTCAGGCCCAGCACATCCATCTCGACGCCCGCGGTGACGAGCGCGATCACCGGATGCATGTGCTGCGGGATGCCGGGCGTGGTATGCAGCGCGATCGACGTCCACACGACGTCGATGTCCTGCTGCGAGATGCCCTTGCCCTTCAGGAAATCGCGGGCGGCATTCGCGCCGTCCACTTCGAAGCGCTCGCACGCGCTGCTGTGCCGGTGCGTGAGCCCCATGTCGTGAAACATGCAGCCGCAGTAAAGCAACTCGGGATCGTACTCGAGCCCGCGCCGCCGGCCCGCGAGCGCCGCGAAATAGAAGACCCGGCTGGAATGATGGAACAGCAACGGTGACGCGGTATCGCGAACGAGTTCGGTGATCTCGCGCGTCAGTTGGCTATCGGGAATGGTGATGCCTGCAACGTCCTCTGTCATGATCGACCTCCATTGGAAACACCCCGATTTTCCGGCGTCCGGGGGCTGTCTTTAATGGACTTGTTGCGTCGAATCCTGCCATTTTGCGTGACGGACGGACACGGCGTCCGCGCGGCCGGATGAACGCCGGGAACAGGCTCCGCCACGCGCCCCACGCACTGCCGGCGCCTCTATACTGCTACGCGTCACGTTCGACACAGCACGCAACCGATCATGCCGAAGGTCGTGGGAATTTTCGCCGTTCCGGGCGTCCAACTACTCGATGTCTCCGCCCCGCTCGATGTCTTCGCCCAAGCGAACGCCGAGTGCGGGAAGCCGTTCTATACGTTGCGGGTCATCGCGAGCGAGCCCGGTCCGATCCGCAGTTCGTCCGGGACCCGGTTGCTGCCCGACTGGATCGTTCCCGACATTCCCGAGCGTATCGACACGCTGCTGGTCGCCGGCGCGCCGAGCGCCGGCCGGATCGCCCTGCGCACCGACGTCCTCGCCTGGTTGCGATCGGCGGCGGTGCAAAGCAGGCGTTACGGCTCGATCTGTACCGGCGCGTTCATCCTCGCGGCCACCGGCCTGCTGAAAGGGCGTCGCCTGACCACGCACTGGGCCGCCGCGGACGCACTTGCCGAAGCCTATCCGTCGCTCGCCGTCGACGCGGACGCGCTGTACGTGCGCGACGGCAAACTGCGCACCGGCGCCGGCGTCACGGCCGGGCTCGATCTCGCGCTCGCGCTGGTCGACGAGGATCTGGGCCGCGAGATCGCACGGCGCGTCGCGGCGCAACTGGTCATGTACTTCAAGCGCCCGGGCGGGCAACTCCAGTTCAGCCGCAAGGGCGAAGCGCGCCCCGCAGGACGTTCGGTGCTGCAGGAGGTGCAGCGCTGGATCGCGGCGAACCCTGAACTCGACCATTCCGTCGCAACGATGGCAAAGCATGCGGGCATGAGCCCGCGCCACTTCGCACGTCTGTTCCGCGCGGAAGTCGGTACGACGCCGGCCGCATGGGTCGAGGCAACCCGCATTTCGGCGGCCCGACACCTGCTCGAGAGCGGCCGTCACTCGCCGAAGCAGGTGGCCGCGCAATGCGGCTTCGCGAATGTCGATACGCTCAGGCGGTCGTTCACGCGACACGTCGGCGTCACGCCGGCCGAATACAGGAAGCAGCAGGCGCTTCCGGCCGAGTGACTCGACCGTGCCCGCACGGTACGACAACGGCACCGCCAAAATGCTTCGGAATCCGATTCATCATGTCGACACGACGTCGCCAGCCGATCGCCGCTATTCCGTTCTCACAGACCGGGCCGGCATTCCCGTCAAGCACAAGCCGGCAGGGCAGCCCGCCAACCGATCGATGCCGAACCATCAGACAAAACACACTCCGATGCGCGATCGTTTACCCAGTTGCAATAATTATTCGCTGGAACGCGTATTTCCGACCGGTAACGTGATCGCTACGATGCAATCAACCCGCTGAACGCAACATGCGAAGCGCGAAATCAACGAAACCGGAGGTCATCATGAAGTCGTTCATCTACGCCGTCGTCGCCGCAACCGCCCTGTCCGCCTCGTATGGCGCCTTCGCGCAATCGAACCCGTCGGATCAGCTGACGCGCGCCCAGGTCCGCGCGGAACTCGTCCAGCTCGAACAGGCCGGCTACAAGCCCGAAGTCTCCGATCAGTATTACCCGCGCGCGCTGCAGACCGCACAGGCCCGCGTGACGAACGCCGATGAAGCCGGCTACGGTGCGCAAGCCGCCGCCGGCGTGCGCGCCGGCCGCGCGATCGCGGTCAGGCAGGAAGGCCGCGACTCCGTGTATTTCGGCCAGTAAGCCGGTCACGCGCCGCGTATTCCTCGGCGCGCGGCACCCCCGAAACACCCCGCTCCCGTTCATCGGGGCGGGGTGTTTGATCGTTGGCGGTCCGCTCGCCGGGAACCGATGCCGCCTCGATCGACACGATCCTGCCGATCGCGTGCCGGCGGCACGCCGTTCGCGCAGGCAGCCGGGGTTTGCGCATAGAATGGCCGCGTGGTCGGCGCCGGCCGAAACGAACGCGAGCGGCACCACGACGCCCGGCATGCCCGATCGTCGTCGCACCCGCCGGTCGGCCCGATGCCGCACTCAGCGCATTTTTCGAAAAGGAGCGGTTTCATGTCTCAAACATCCGGTTCCATGATCACGTTCAGCCGCCCGGACGGCCAGGAACTCCAGGGCTACCTCGCCAGGCCGGCCCGGACCGAAGGCGCGCCCGCGGTCGTCGTCATCCAGGAATGGTGGGGGCTGAACGACCAGATCCGCGGCGTCGCGGATCGTCTCGCACGCTGCGGCTACTTCGCGCTCGTGCCCGACCTGTATCGCGGCAAATCGACGGTCGAGGAGGAAGAAGCGCACCATCTGATGACCGGACTCGATTTCGGCGACGCGGCCTCGCAGGACATCCCGGGCGCGGTGACGTATCTGAAGACGCTGGCATCGCGAGTCGCGGTGACGGGTTACTGCATGGGCGGCGCCCTCACGCTGCTGTCGCTGCAGTTCGCCGATGCGGACGCGGGCGTCACGTGGTACGGCATGCCGCCGCTCGACTACCTCGATCCGGCAAAGCTCAAGGTGCCGCTGATGGGCCACTGGGCCACGCAGGACGTCTTCTTTGCGATCGACCAGGTCGATGCGCTGGAGAAAAAGCTGACCGATGCGAAGGTCGACGTCGAGTTCCATCGCTATCTCGCCCATCACGCGTTCGCGAACGAAACGGCCGTCGGCCCCGGCCGCATCGCCGGTACGCAGTTCGATCCGGTGTGGTCGCAAAACGCATGGGATCGCACGCTCACGTTCTTCGGTCGCACGCTGTGGGACAAGCAGCGGTAACGTGACACCTCCGTCATCCATCGCCGGCCACCAGGCCCGCGATGGGTGACGACGCAAAAAGAAACGCCACGGACTCGGTCGTCCGTGGCGTTTTCATTTCCGCGTACAGACAGAAGCGGTTTCCCGCCCCTGCCCCGCGTCAGGCTCAGCCGTTCGCCGCTGCTGCCGACGCAGCGGCCGGAGCGGCCGCCTTGTCGTAGTCGACCGGCGCATCCGGCGCGCGCGGCGCCTCGCCGGCGCGTGCGATCCACCCGCCGCCCAGCGCGCGATACAGATCGACCAGATTGGTCCAGCGAGCCAGACGCGCGCTGATCAGCGACTGCTGCGCCGAGTACAGATCCGTCTGCGCGGTCAGCACCGACAGGTAGCTGTCCACGCCATTCCGGTAACGAAGATCCGACAGGTCGAAGCGGCGCTGCTGCGCGTGCTCGTTGCGCTCCAGCGCCGCGATCTGCTGGTCGTACGTGCCGCGCGCGGCCAGGCCGTCCGACACCTCACGGAACGCCGACTGGATCGCCTTCTCGTAGTTCGCGATCTCGATGCGCTTCTGCACGTGTGCAAGATCGAGGTTCGCGATGTTCGAGCCGCCCTCGAAGATCGGCAGCGCGATGTTCGGCGCGAACGACCACGCCGCCGTGCCGGCCTTGAACAGGCCGCCCAGCGTCGTGCTCGACGTGCCGAACGCCGCCGTCAGCGAGATCTTCGGGAAGAACGCCGCGCGTGCCGCGCCGATGTTCGCGTTCGCGGCCAGCAGCGTCTGCTCGGCCTGCATCACGTCCGGACGACGCGTCAGCAGGTCCGACGGCAACCCGGCCGGCACGTCCGTCAGCAGGTTCTGCGCGTCGAGCGGCATGCCCGCCGGCAGATCGTCCGGCAGCGGCTCGCCGATCAACAGCACCAGCGCGTTCAGCGCCTGCGCACGCGAACGCGCCTGCGACTGCTGGTTCGCGAGCGCCGTCTCGACCACCGTCTGCGCCTGGCGCAGGTCGAGTTCGGAGCCCGTGCCGTTGTCGAACTGCAGCTTCGTCAGGTTGTACGACGCCTGCGCGGTCTTCAGCGTGTTTTCCGTGACCTTCAGCAGGTCGTCGGTCGACAGGAGCGTCAGGTACTGATCGGCGACTTGCGACACCAGCGAGATCTCGCTCGCCTGCCGTGCGTACGCGGTCGACAGGTACTGCGCGAGCGCCTGGTCCTTCAGGCTCTGCACGCGGCCGAACAGGTCGAGCTCCCACGACGCGGACAGGCCCACGTTGTAGACCCGCGACAACGTCGCGGGCGCGCCCGCCGACGCGATCCCGGCCGGATAGCGCTGGAGGCTTTCGCTGCCGACGCCGCCCAGCGTCGGGAACAGGCCCGCGCGGGTGATCTGATACTGCGCGCGCGCCGCCTCGATGTTCAGCACCGACACGCGCAGGTCGCGGTTGTTCTTCAGCGCGATCTCGATCAG
>NZ_JPGL01000084.1 GCF_000732615.1 Burkholderia paludis | reverse complement strand
GCGGCGATCCTGTCGGGGAAATGCCTCGCGGCATTCATAGGCGACGCGCGGCGCACGGTCGAATCGATGCTGTCGACATAGCGGCGGATGCCGCGAACGTGGCCGCCTTCCGGGCGTCACCGACGAGGATCACGATCATTCGCGTGGCGGCCGTATGCGCGTGCCGTTGAACCGGACGCCCCTCAGGCGCCCCGGCGCATCATGGCGCATGCGCGGCGCAACGTGTTCCGTCAGCCGGCCGTACCGGCATAGGCGGCCTTCAGCACGGCGTCGTCGAGCCTGGTCATCTGCATCATCGCGGCGGCCACGCGCGCGGCCTTGACGGCGTCGCGGTCGGCCATCATCGGGATCAGCGCCTCCGGAACGATCTGCCACGAGACGCCGTAGCGGTCTCTCAGCCAGCCGCAGCCGTCGGCCGTGCCGCCGTTGTCGAGCAGGGCGTACCAGTAGCGGTCGAGTTCCGCCTGGTCGGTGCAACTGACCAGCAGCGAGATCGCGTGGTTGAACGTCTCGGTGCGCGGGTGGCTCATCGCGAAGAACGGCTGTCCGAACAGCTCGAACTCGACCATCCGCGTGCCGTCGGTGCCGGGCACCGCCGTGACGCGTACGATGCGCGAATCCGGAAAAATGCCTGCATAGAAGGTTGCGGCTTCCTCGGCTTCCGCCGCGTACCAGAGGAAGGGCGTGATCTTCTGAATCGTCATGGCGAATCTCCTGTCCGTCAGGGCGCACGGCGCAAACCGTGTGCCGGCCTCGATACGACGGACGAGCGCCGTCGGAATCGACAGGCCGGGGCGAGCGGTCGCCACGCCCGATCCGTGGCGCCGACAGTGCGGATGGTAGTCGCCCGGTGGAGAAACGACGAGGGGCTGCGATCCGGAAGCCGTTCTTCCGGCGCATGGCAGCCGTCAGGCGCCGTTGCCGGACGGCGGACGGGCTTGGGCAGCCGGGCGGCGTTCGTCGGCCGCTGCGGGTCGCGCCGGCCCGCCGCCGACGGACGAAAAAAAAGCCAGCCACGGCCGAAACCGATGACTGGCTTTCCAGGTCGGCGACAAGGCGTCGGAGACGCCATGCACGCCGGGTACGTCGTTTTTAGAACTTGTGGCGCAGGCCGAGTGCGACCATTTCTTGCGAGTTCTTGCCGGCGAAGCCGTACGAGCCGATCGAAGCTTGCGCGCTTTGCTGCACGCCGTCGACGAGCTGCGTGCCGCTTGCGTGCTGGTACGCGCCAACCAGGTAGACGTCCGTGCGCTTCGACAGCGAGTAGTCCGCACCCAGCGAAACCTGGTGGTACTTCGCGTCCGTGTCGCCGCTCGCCTTCGTGTACGAGTAGCCGAGGCCCAGCAGCAGCGGCGGCGTGACCTGGTACGTCACGAAGCCGCGGCCCGTGTTGTACTTTTCGGTCGAACCGAAGCCGGAGAATGCGTCCGGCTTGTACTGTGCGTTGCTGTAGCCGAGGCCGACCGTCACCGGGCCGATCACGTACTGACCTGCAACCTGTGCGATACCGATCGACTTCGCCGATGCGTAACCCGAGTTGATCGGGCCGTCGACGATGTTGTCCGACGTCGTCGAGCCCCAGCCCGAACGGAGGCCGGCGGTCGTCGGCGACGGGTTGTTCGCGTAGAAGTAGCCTGCGGCAACGCCGACCGGGCCGTTGTTGTATGCAGCTGCAACCGACCACGTCTGGCCGGCGCCCGTCTTGCCTGCCACGCCGCCGAGGGCGTACATGCCTTCAGCCTGGAAGCCGGCGAAGACCGGCGACGTGTACTTGATCGCGTTGCTGACGCGCAGGCTGTTGTCGTTGTTGTCAACGTCGCCCGGCGTGGCGAACGTGCTGCCGAAGTAGTTGTCTGCCGTGACTGCCTGGACCAGGTCGACCAGCGGGTCGTACTGGCGGCCGAGCGTCAGCGTACCGTACTGGTTGCTCTGCAGGCCGACGAATGCCTGACGGCCGAACATGCGACCGCCCTGGTTCAGCTTGCCGGTGCCCGGATCAAAACCGTTTTCCAACTGGAAGATCGCCTTCAGGCCACCGCCGAGGTCTTCAGCGCCTTTCAGGCCGAAGCGGCTGCCTTGCAGGTTGCCCGACAGCATTTGCCACGAGTTGTTACCTTGACCGTTGTTGCCGTGGACGTAGGCGATCGACGTGTCGATCACGCCGTACAGCGTGACGCTCGATTGAGCGTGAGCAGCGCCAGCGGCACCCAGCAGGGCCAGCGAGAGGGTCGAGAGAGCGAATTTCTTCATCGTTGAGTTTCTCCACGCAAGTGATTCATCGTTATTTGTTGCGAAATGGAGAATAGCTCAGTGCCATACACGCAAGAAAGCTTAAAAAATAAAGTGTCTCGAAAAGGTGACAGCGCGAAAAAGTCCATATATATCAAGTACATCAACGACTGTTCCTATTTTTGAAATGGTTGACAGTTGCTGCGGTGCGATTGTTTCGATAGTCGAAGCACGGTACGGCAGGCAGGCCGTTTCGGGCGGTTCGGACACGGAATCGGAGGCTTGCAAACGTTTGCGATTGCGGCGGCGCATCCGCCGGCGTGCAAAGAACGCGTCAACGCCCGCGAATGCGCGGCGGGCAGCGTGATTGCAAGGGGGCGGGGGGATGTGCGGGGGGCTTGGCGACGTGCGCGAGGCCGGTCAACCGCGAGAGGATCAGTCGTCGCGCAGGCGCTCGACGGCTTGCCCGGTCTGGGCGGACAAGGCCGGTTCGGCGCCGGCGCTCCGGTGCGCGTTGCCGCGCGCCGCCGCGAATTCCGCGCCGAGCAGCAGCACGACCGCGGAGAAGTACAGCCACATCAGCAGGACGGCGAACGATCCGGCCGCGCCGAACGCGCTCGCGGTGCCCGCATGCGCAAGGTACAGCGCGAACAGTTTCTTGCCGCCGGAGAACAGGATCGCGGACACCACGCCGCCGATCGCCGCGTCGCGCCACGCGACGCGCGCGTCGGGCAGGAACTTCATCAGCGACGCGAATGCGCCGGCCAGCACCGCGATGCCGACGAAGAACTGCACGAGGTTCGTGACGACGACATACGGCGAATTGCCGAGCAGCCAAGTGCCGACGAACGTGATCGCGGTGTCGAGCACGAGCGACACGATCAGCAGGAACGCGACGCCGAGCACGAGCCCGAACGAGATCAGCCGGACGCGCACGAGCCCGAGCATGCTCGACCAGCGGTTTTCGGTGGCAGGCCAGATCACGCTCAGCGCGGCGCTGAGCGACGCGAAGGTGGCCGATGCGCCGATCGCGAGCGCGCCGAACGAGATCAGCGTCGCGAGGCCGCCGCGCTCGCCGGCGCGGTGCGCGTTCTGCACGATCGTCTGGATGCTGGCCGCGGCGTCGTTGCCGATCAACTGGTGCGCCTGTTCGAACACCTGGCCGCGCGCGGCGTCGTCGCCGTAGAACCAGCCGGCCACCGCGATCACCATCACGAGCATCGGCGCGAGCGAGAACGCGGAGAAAAACGCGATGCCCGCGGCCATCGCGGAGCAGCGGTCGGACGAGAAGCGCCGGAACGCGGTGAGGGCCCAGTTGGCCTGCTGCTGGGCGAGGCGGGTCGCCTCGGTGGTGATCTGTCGTTTCATGCGTGACCGGTAGCGGCCCGGCGTGCCGGCCGGGAATGTGGATCGGACGGATATCGGATGTTGCGTGCTTTTAGGCGCACATTACCGTATTGATGCGAGGAATCGAACATAGTTGCGCAGACTGTCTATAATTCCTTTCAGTTTCCTCACCCCCACAATAACGCCGAGACCGCCATGCTACAAATGTCCCGGCGCCAGTTCCTGAAGGTGACGGCCACGTCGCTTGCCGGATCGAGTCTTGCCCTGCTGGGCTTTTCTCCGTCCGAAGCGCTTGCCGAAGTCCGACAGTACAAGCTGGCGCGCACAGTCGAAACGCGCAACACCTGTCCTTATTGTTCAGTCGGTTGCGGCATCCTGATGTACAGCCTCGGAGACGGCGCGAAGAATGCGCAGCCGAGCATCATCCACATCGAGGGCGATCCCGACCACCCCGTCAATCGCGGCACGCTGTGCCCGAAGGGCGCGAGCCTGATCGATTTCATCCACAGCCCGAGCCGCCTGACGCATCCCGAGTATCGTGCGCCCGGCTCCGACAAGTGGGAACCGATCTCGTGGAACGACGCGCTCGACCGCATCGCGAAGCTGATGAAGGCCGACCGCGACGCGAACTTCGTCGAGACGGCGGAAGACGGCGCGAAGGTCAACCGCTGGCTGACGACCGGCATGCTGGCCGCGTCGGCGGGCAGCAACGAGGTCGGCTACCTGACGCACAAGACGATCCGCAGTCTCGGGATGCTCGCATTCGACAATCAGGCGCGTGTCTGACATGGCCCGACGGTGGCAGGTCTTGCCCCGACGTTTGGCCGTGGAGCGATGACGAACCATTGGGTCGACATCAAGAACGCGGACGTGATTCTCGTGATGGGCGGCAATGCAGCCGAGGCCCATCCGTGCGGTTTCAAGTGGGTAACGGAGGCGAAGGCGCACCGCAAGGCGCGGCTGATCGTCGTCGACCCGCGCTTTACGCGTACGGCCTCGGTGGCCGACTACTACGCGCCGATCCGCACCGGCACCGACATCGTCTTCCTGGGCGGCGTCATCAACTATCTGCTGACGAACGACAAGATCCAGCATGAGTACGTGAAGAACTACACGGACTTCTCGTTCATCGTGCGCGAGGATTTCGCGTTCAACGACGGCATCTATTCCGGCTACGACGCGGAGAAGCACGCGTACCCGGACAAATCGAGCTGGGACTACGAGCGCGGCGACGACGGTTTCGCGAAGGTCGACCCGACGCTGCAGCATCCGCGTTGCGTGTACAACCTGCTGAAGCAGCACTACGCGCGCTATACGCCGGAGCGGGTCCAGCAGGTCTGCGGCACGCCGAAGGAGAAATTCCTGAAGGTGTGCGAGATGCTCGCGACGACGGCCGTGCCCGGCCGCGCCGGCACGGTGCTGTACGCGCTCGGCTGGACGCACCACTCGATCGGCGCGCAGATCATCCGCACCGGCGCGATGGTGCAGCTGCTGCTCGGCAACATCGGCATCGCCGGCGGCGGGATGAATGCGCTGCGCGGCCACTCGAACATCCAGGGGCTGACCGACCTCGGGCTGATGTCGAACCTGTTGCCGGGCTACATGACGCTGCCGATGCAGGCCGAGCAGGATTTCGACGGCTACATCGCGAAGCGCGTGCAGCAGCCGCTGCGGCCGAACCAGCTGAGCTACTGGAAGAACTACAAGGCCTTCCACGTCAGCTTCATGAAGTCGTGGTGGGGCGACGCCGCAACGGCCGAGAACAACTGGGGCTACGACTACCTGCCGAAGCTGGACAAGCAGTACGACCTGCTGCAGGCGATCGAGCTGATGAATGCCGGCAAGATGAACGGCTACATCTGCCAGGGCTTCAACCCGCTCGCGGCGGCGCCGTCGAAGGTGAAGACGGCGGCAGGCCTCGCGAAGCTGAAGTGGCTCGTGATCATGGATCCGCTCGCGACCGAGACGTCCGAGTTCTGGAAGCATCACGGCGACTACAACGACGTCGACGCATCGCAGATCCAGACCGAGGTGTTCCGTCTGCCGACCACGTGCTTCGCCGAGGAAAACGGTTCGCTCGTGAGTTCGAGCCGCGTGCTGCAGTGGCACTGGAAGGGCGCGGAGCCGCCGGGCGAGGCGAGGAGCGATCTCGAGATCATGTCGGGGCTGTTCCTGCGCATGCGCAAGATGTACCAGGCGGACGGCGGCAAGTACCCGGATCCGATCGTGAACCTGACCTGGCCGTACGCGAACCCGGAAAGCCCGACGCCCGAAGAGCTGGCGATGGAGTTCAACGGCCGTGCGCTCGCGGATCTGCCCGACCCGAAGGATCCGGCCAAGACGCTCGTGAAGAAGGGCGAGCAACTGGCCGGCTTCGCGCAGCTGAAGGACGACGGCACGACCGCGAGCGGCTGCTGGATCTTCTGCGGCGCATGGACGCAGGCCGGCAACCAGATGGGGCGGCGCGACAACGCCGACCCGACCGGCATCGGCCAGACGCTGAACTGGGCGTGGGCGTGGCCGGCGAACCGGCGGATCCTGTACAACCGCGCATCGTGCGACGTGAACGGCAAGCCGTTCGACCCGACCCGCAAGCTGATCGGCTGGAACGGCAAGGCGTGGGCGGGGCCCGACATTCCCGATTTCAAGGCGGACGAACCGCCCGAAAACGGGATGGGGCCGTTCATCATGAACCCGGAAGGCGTCGCGCGCTTTTTCGCACGGGCGGGGATGAACGAAGGACCGTTCCCCGAGCACTACGAGCCGTTCGAGACGCCGCTCGACGCGAACCCGTTGCACCCGAACAACCCGCAGGCGCTGAACAATCCGGCTGCGCGCGTGTTCCCGGACGACCGCGCGTCGTTCGGCAAGGCATCGGAGTTCCCGCACGTCGCGACGACGTACCGTCTGACCGAGCACTTCCACTACTGGACCAAGCATGCGCGGCTGAATTCGATCATCCAGCCCCAGCAATTCGTCGAGATCGGCGAGGAGCTCGCGAAGGAGGTCGGCGTCGCGCATGGCGAACGCGTGAAGGTGTCGTCCAAGCGCGGCTACATCATCGCGGTCGCGCTCGTCACGAAGCGGATCAAGCCGCTGACGATCGACGGCAAGACGGTCCAGACGGTCGGCGTTCCGTTGCACTGGGGCTTCAAGGGTCTGACGAAGCCCGGCTATCTCGCCAATACCCTGACTCCGTCCGTGGGCGACGGCAACTCCTATACACCGGAATTCAAGTCGTTCCTGGTGAAGGTCGAAAAGGCGTAAGGGGATAGAGATGGCATTGCAATCGCTGGATATCAAGCGCGTCTCGGCCACCACGACGCCACCGCCCACGGTGCGCGAACCGGTGACCGGGAGCGTCGCGAAGCTGATCGACGTATCGAAGTGCATCGGCTGCAAGGCATGCCAGACGGCATGCATGGAGTGGAACGACCTGCGCGACGAGGTCGGCACCAACGTCGGCGTGTACGACAACCCGGCCGACCTGTCGGAACACTCGTGGACGGTGATGCGGTTCTCCGAATACGAGAACCCGGCGGGCGACCTCGAATGGCTGATCCGCAAGGACGGCTGCATGCACTGCGAGGATCCGGGCTGCCTGAAGGCGTGCCCTTCGCCGGGCGCGATCGTGCAGTACAACAACGGGATCGTCGATTTCCACGAGGAGAACTGCATCGGTTGCGGCTATTGCGTGACCGGCTGCCCGTTCAACGTTCCGCGGATCTCGAAGAAGGATCATCGCGCGTACAAGTGCACGCTCTGTTCCGACCGCGTCGCGGTCGGCCAGGAACCGGCCTGCGTGAAGACCTGCCCGACGGGCGCGATCGTGTTCGGCACCAAGGAGGACATGAAGCAGCACGCGGCCGAGCGGATCGAGGACCTGAAGGAGCGCGGCTTCGAGCATGCGGGGCTGTACGACCCGCAGGGCGTCGGCGGCACGCACGTGATGTACGTGCTGCACCACGCGGACAAACCGTCGCTGTATCACGGGCTGCCCGACAACCCGTCGATCAGCCCGATGGTGAAGCTGTGGAAGGGCATCGCGAAGCCGCTCGCGGTCGCCGGCATCGTGCTGACCGCGCTCGCCGGGTTCTTCCACTACGTCCGGATCGGCCCGAACGAGGTGAGCGACGAGGAAGAATCGGCCGCGCGCGACGAGGCGCGACGCATCAAGGAGGACGCGAAATGAAGCACGACGACCCCAACCTGATCGTCCGCTACTCGGCGAACGAGCGCACGAACCACTGGATCACCGCGATCACGTTCGTGCTGCTCGCGCTGTCCGGGCTCGCGCTGTTCCATCCGTCGATGTTCTGGCTGACCGCGCTGTTCGGCGGCGGCCAGTGGACGCGGATCCTGCATCCGTTCGTCGGCCTCGTGATGTTCGTGTCGTTCGCGATCCTGGTCGTGCGCTTCTGGCACCACAACGCGCTCGACGCGGACGATCGCCAGTGGCTGAAGCAGATCGGCGACGTGCTGACCAACCAGGAGGACAAGCTGCCGCCCGTCGGCCGCTATAACGCCGGGCAGAAGCTGCTATTCTTTACGCTGGTGGCGTGCCTGCTGATGCTCCTGCTGTCGGGAGTCGTGATCTGGCGGCGCTACTTCTCGTTCTACTTCCCGATCGGGGTGATCCGCGCGGCCGCTGTCGTGCATGCCGCGGCGGCCTTCGTGCTGATCGCGAGCATCATCGTGCACATATACGCGGCGTTGTGGGTGAAGGGCTCGATCGGCGCGATGGTGCGCGGCACCGTCACGCTGGGCTGGGCTCGCAAGCATCACCCGAAGTGGTTCCGTGAAAGCGTGAAATGACGCACCGGAGCGGGGCGGCTCGCCGATCGCGGCGGGCCGCCCCGCCCGTCGCCGGAACCGCCCGAAAGCGCCGATGCGTCGGCGCTTGTTTTTTTGGAAGACATATCTGTGACTCAACGCATCCTCGAACCGACCGAGATCTCGGCACTCGATCATTCGGCCATCCCGCGCTTTCGCCTGCCGGAGCGCGCCACCGCGTTCTCGGCGCGCGCCGCGCGGCTGCGCAAGCTGGCCGACCTGAACCCGATCAGCGGTTACCTGCGCCTGATGGCCACCGTCGCCGATGCGCAGCACGCGACGCTGCAGACGCTCGACCTGCCGCTGCCGTCGCAGGAAGCGATCGCGCGTGCGCAGCAGCATTCGATGCCGCTCGTGCCGGCGCTCGACGGCGAGCGCGATCCGCGCTGGCGTGCCGTGCTGTACGAACTGCTCGACCGCGTCGAAGGCGCCGGGCTTGTCAACCCGCCGCTCGCGAAGCTGCTCGACCGGCTGCGCCTGATGGCGCCCGCCGAACTCGACGCGCAAGCCGATGCGATCCTCGCACTGCGCTTCGCCGAAGTCGACCCGGCCACCGCGCCGTTCCTGATGGCCGCGCTGCAGGTCGTGTGGACCGACCTCGCGAGCCGCGTGAACCCGGCCGACGTCCCGTATCTCGACCAGCCGGGGCTGTGCCCCGTGTGCGGCACGCATCCGGTCGCGAGCGTCGTGCGGGTCGGCGGCTCGTTCCAGGGTTACCGTTTCCTGCAATGCGGGCTGTGCACGTCCGAATGGCACATGGTGCGCACGAAGTGCTCGCACTGCGATTCGACGAAGGGCATTGCCTATCACGGGATCGAAGGCGGCAGCGAAGCCATCAAGGCCGAATCGTGCGACGAGTGCAAGACGTATCGCAAGATCGGCTACCAGGAGAAGGATTACGAGTTCGAGCCGCTGGCGGACGATCTCGCGAGCCTCACGCTCGACCTGTTGATGAACGAGGCCGGTTACCAGCGCAGTTCGCCGAACCCGCTGCTGTGGCCGGATGTTTCGCGGGAAGCGGATTGACGGCGGGGGCCGGGGCGGTGCGCGAGCGCCGACGCCGGCCCCCAGCGAAGCATCAGACTGGAGCCCCCCAGACGTGACCGAACCCGGTGTGAATGAACTGAATGCCGTGCTGGCGCGCGTGCCGTCGGTCGAGCGTGTGCTGTCGTCGGCGCCGCTGCAGCCGTTGCTCGCCGACTATGGCCGCACCCGCGTGCTGAACGCGGTGCGCGCCGAACTCGACCGCTGGCGCACGGCGGCGCAGCACGATCCGGCGGCGGCCGGGCCGCTCGACGAGCCACGCATCGCGACGGCGGTCGAGCGTACGCTGGCCGCGCAGCGCACGGGCGCCGTGCGCGCCGTTTTCAACCTGACCGGCACCGTGCTGCACACGAATCTCGGCCGCGCGCTGTTGCCGGACGATGCGGTGCGCGCGGTGGTCGACGTGCTCACGCGGCCCGTCAACCTCGAATTCGATCTCGCCACGGGCCGCCGCGGCGATCGCGACGACCTGATCGACGATCTGCTGTGCGAACTGACGGGCGCGGAAGCCGCGACCGTCGTCAACAACAATGCGGCGGCCGTGCTGCTGGCGCTGTCGGCGCTCGCGACGAAGCGTGAAGTCGTCGTGTCGCGCGGGGAACTGGTCGAGATCGGCGGCGCCTTCCGCATTCCCGACATCATGAGCCGTGCCGGTGCGAGGCTCCGCGAAGTCGGGACGACCAACCGTACCCATCTGCGCGACTACGCCGATGCGATCGGCCCGCGCACCGCGCTGCTGATGAAGGTGCACTGCAGCAACTACGCGATCAGCGGCTTCACGAAGGAGGCGACGCTCGCCGAACTCGCGCCGCTCGCGCGCGAGCACGGGCTGCCGGTCGCCGTCGATCTCGGCAGCGGCACGCTCGCCGACCTGTCGCAATGGGGCCTGCCGCACGAGACGACCGTGCAGGAAACCGTCGCCGCCGGCGCAAACGTTGTCACGTTCAGCGGCGACAAACTGCTCGGCGGGCCGCAGGCCGGCCTGATCGTCGGCGATCGCGCGCTGATCGCGAAGATCAAGAAGCATCCGCTCAAGCGCGCGCTGCGCGTCGGCAAGCTGACGCTCGCGGCGCTCGAGCCCGTGCTGGGTCTTTACCGGGCGCCCGAATTCCTGCGCGACCGGCTCACGACGCTGCGCCTGCTGACACGCCCGCAGCGCGAGATCGCCGACGCCGCCGAACGCGTGCGCCCGGTGCTGCAGGCCGCGCTCGGCAGCGGTTTCGACGTGACGGTCGAGCCGATGTTCAGCCAGATCGGCAGCGGCGCGCTGCCGGTCGACCAGTTGCCGAGCGCCGGGCTCGTCGTCCGCACGCCGGACGGCAAGCGCAGCGGCCGCGCACTCATGCAGCTCGAGAAGCGGCTGCGCGAGTGGCCGCGCCCCGTGATCGGCCGCGTGGCCGACAATGCGCTGCGGCTCGACCTGCGCTGCCTCGAAGCCGCCGACGAAGCGGCGTTCGTCGCGCAATGCGCGCCGCCCGCGCCGCTCGCGGGGCCCGCCGCATGATCGTCGGCACCGCGGGACACATCGACCACGGCAAGACGACGCTCGTACGCGCGCTGACGGGCGTCGACACCGATCGCCTGAAGGAAGAGAAGGCCCGCGGCATCTCGATCGAACTCGGCTACGCGTATGCGCCGCTCGACAACGGCGACGTGCTCGGCCTGATCGACGTGCCCGGCCACGAGAAGCTGATTCACACGATGGCGGCCGGCGCGTGCGGGATCGATTTCGCGCTGCTCGTGATTGCCGCCGACGACGGCGTGATGCCGCAAACGCGCGAGCATCTCGCGATCCTGCAACTGCTGGGCGTCACGCACGGCGCCGTCGCGCTCACGAAATGCGATCGCGTCGACGCTGCGCGCGCCGCCGAGGTGCGCGACGAAATCGCCGTCTGGCTGCACGACTCGGCGCTGGCCGGCGTGCCGGTTTTCGAAACGCGGGCCACGGCCGTGGACGATCCGGGTGTGGCCGCGTTGAAGCGTCATCTGTCCGACGCGGCGATCGCGTGGCGCGCCCGCCGCGACGACGGGCTGTTCCGGCTCGCGGTCGACCGCGTGTTTACGCTGGCGGGGCAGGGGACCGTCGTGACGGGCACCGCGTTCGCGGGCCGCGTTGCGACGGGCGACACGCTCGCGATCGTGCGCACGGGCGGCGCGGCCCGCGTGCGCGGCATCCATGCGCAGAACCGGCCGGTCGAGTCCGGGCGCGCGGGCCAGCGTTGCGCGCTGAATCTGGCAGCGGTCGACAAGGCCGACGTCGAGCGCGGCGATACCGTTGCCGACGCGCGGCTCGCCGCCACGTCGCCGCGACTCGACGTCGAACTGACGCTGCTCGCGGACGCGGGGCTGACGCTGTCGCACTGGACGCCGCTGCACGTGCATCTCGGCACGCTGCATCGCGTCGCGCACGCGGCGCTGCTCGACGGCGACACGCTTGCGGCCGGCCAGCGGATGCGCGTGCAACTGGTGTTCGACGAACCGGTGTTCGCGCTGCCGGGTGACCGCTTCATCGTTCGCAATCCGCAGGCGACGCGCACGGTCGGCGGCGGTCGCGTGCTCGATCCGTTCGGGCCGGCGCGCAAGCGCCGCACGCCCGAGCGCCGTGCGTGGCTCGACGCGCTTGCGACATGGCTCGACGAAGGACGTCTCGACGCGCTGCTCGCGCAGGCGCCGCTCGGTCTCCCGCGCGACGTGCTCACGCATCTGACGGGTTTCGCGCCGGACGCGCTGGCGCTGCCCGACGACGCGCTGGCGATCGGACAACGCGGTGCCGCGTCGAATGACGGTGCGGTGATTTCGCATGCGCACTGGCGTGCGCTGCAGACGCGGGCGATCGATACGTTGCACGCTTATCATGAGCGGGTGCCCGACGAGCAAGGGCTCGACGCCGCGCGCCTGCGGCGGATGGCTGCGCCGCTCGCCGGCGATGTGCTGTGGCGCGCGCTCGTCGACGCGCTGGTGGCCGGCGGCGAAGTGGTGCGCAGCGGGCCGTGGCTGCACCTGCCGTCGCATTCGGTGAGCCTCGATCAGCGGGAGGAAGCGCTGGCGCGGCAACTGCTGCCGATGATTCACGCGGGGCGTTTCGATCCGCCGTGGGTGCGCGACCTGGCTCGCGACACGGGGGTGTCCGAGGATGCGGTGCGTACGCTGCTGCGCAAGCTCGCACGGCGCGGCGACGTGCAGCAGATGGTGCGCGACCTGTTCTATCATGCGGACGTCGTGCGCGAACTGGCTGAGCTGGTCGCGCATCTCGCGGCGTCGCGCAGCGGCGGCGGGCTCGATGCCGCGACGTTCCGCGACGCGACGGGGCTCGGCCGCAAGCGCGCGATCCAGATTCTCGAGTTCTTCGATCGGGTTGGGTATACTCGCTTTCACCTCGATCTTCACTTCCTGCGGCCTGACAGCGGTTGGGCGGGTATTCAGCCGTAGGCGCAGGTTGTTTTCGGGTTTTTTTCTCCACGGAAGGCATTCGTATCCGGTGGTACGGCCGGGCTTCAAACCCGGTTGGGGGTGTCAGACACTCCCGGGTCGGTTCGACTCCGGCTGCCTTCCGCCAAATTCCCCTTTTCCTCCAGATCGTCATTCGGTCAGGCTTTACCTTGCCGACTCGGCCGTTGCGCACGTAGAGCCCGACTTTTTCCTTCGACCTCGACTGTGAGGGCGGTTTGGCGCGGATCGCCCGTCAAGCAGCATCGAAGAAAATGAAAGCCATCCTAACTGGTCGTTCCGTCGTGAATAAATTTATTCATCAACGGAAGATTTAGGATTACATCCGGATCAAGGAAATCGAAAGGGATGCCTAACCATTCTTGATGATCAGCAAAATTTGCACGTGATACGCTCCGCTCGGTAAAACTATCAAACCGAGAAAGGTCGCATCGGGATTTTCTCGGGACGACAGAACAATAAGCCTTGGCAGGGGCGGAGATCATGCGTAACAAGAAGGCGCAATGGGCCGGGGTCGAGCGCATTGCACAGGGCAAGCTGGCACGCGAATCGGCATGTACGGATTATCGTTTTTCTGATTCGACGTGTGCCGACGTTGCGCGGCCTGCGTGGATGCGTTGTATTGCCGCGGCGATGATCGTCGTGATGTACTTCGCGCCGGCGGTATTCCTGGCAGACGAAGTGGCCCATGCCGCGCCGATCGTCGACCCGCGCGCACCGATTCCATTCCAGCCCACCATCACGCAAAGCTCGGCCGGGGTCCCGGTAATCGATATTCCTGCGCCGAACGCACAAGGCATTTCGGCGTCGCAGTTCCAGAACCTGTCGGCAGGGCCGGCTGGCCTGATCTTCAACAATAGCCTGTACGCGGGGACTTCCCTGATCGGCGGGCAGGTCGGCGCCAATCCGAATCTCGCCGGGCGCACCGCCTCGGTCATCCTCGCTCAGGTCACATCCACCGGCAGTCAATATGCGTCCGTATTGGGCGGGCCTCTTGAGATTTTCGGAAATTCTGCATCCCTGATCATTGCCAATCCGAACGGGATCAGCGTTCCGGGCGGCACCGCGCTGACCAATATCTCGAACCTCACGCTGACCACCGGCACGCCGCAGTTTCTGACCGGCGTAGGTGGCACGGCGACGAGTTTCGCGAACGCGGGCGCCGTTGCGTACAGCGTCGGTGGCGGCAACATCACGGTCGACGGGCCGGAGGGTAACGATGGCACGCCGGGAGCCGGTATCGCCGGTACAGTCGGGAACCTGGACCTGATCGCGCAGACCGTCAATGTGAATGCACCGCTGAACGCCAACCAGCGTGTGAACATCATTACCGGCAACCAGCTCGTTTCGCCGACCGCTACCGGGGCGACCGGCATCACCTACGCGACGGCCTCGAACGGCCTGCCGAACAACGCTGCGGCGATCCCGACTGCGAACGGCCTGGCGATCGACGCGAGCCAATACGGCTCCGTCACGAGCGGCCAGATCTACATCATCCAGAATGCCGCCGGGCTCGGCGCGAACATGCAAGGCCCGTTGTCTGCAACGGCGGGCAACGTGGTCGTCAACGCGAACGGCGACGTATCGGTCGGACAAACTTTTGCCAGCCAGAACGTCAATCTCGCCAGCACAGGCAACACGACGATCAGCGGGACCGGACTGGCAAATCAGAACTATACGGTCACGGCAAACGGCGACATCAATGCGCCGGGTGCGGTGTCGGCGGGGCAGAACGTCACGATGACTGCCGGCGGCAACCTGAATACCGCATCGGTGTCGGCGAACGGGAACGCGACACTCAATGCGGGCAATGCGATGACGGTCGGCTCGATGTCGGGCCAGAATCTCGCGTTGCAGACCGGCACCGGCGATTTGACGATCAATTCGTCGTTGAGCGCGCCGGGCACGATTTCGGCGAACGCCGGGCGCGACCTGACCGTCAACGGCGCGGTACAGGGCGGCAGCACGGTAACGCTGGCCGGCGCGCGCAATGCGACCGTCAACGGGGCGGTGTCCTCGGTGGGCGACGCGAGCGTGACGGCAACGACAGGCTCGGCCGCGGTCGAGGGTAACCTGCAGTCGAACGGCGCGGCCACCGTCACGGCGGCCCAGAACGCCACGATCGGCGGCACGGTGCAGGCGCAAGGACCCGTGACGATCGCCGCCCAGGATGGGTCGATCACGGGGCAGGGCAACGTCACGTCTTCGCAGGGGGGCGTGAACCTCAATGCAGGCCAGGCCATCGCGCTGAACGGCGCGGTGCAGAGCGGCAGCACGGTCAACGCGACGGCCGGCACGAACGCCAGTTTCGGCGGCACCGTGTCCGCGCCGGGCGCGGTGTCGATTCAGTCCGGACAAGACACGACGCTCGGCGGGAACGTGACGAGCGGCGGGAATCTGAGCGTGACGTCGGGCGGCAACACCAGCGTGCAGGGCACGGCCGCATCGGTCGGCGACATGACGCTTGCGGCAAACGGCGGCTCGCTGACGACGACCGGCAATGTCGTGTCGCTCGGCACGTTGAACGCGAGCGGCTCGCAGGGCGTGAATCTTGGCGGCACCGTCTACAGCGGTGGCAACACATCGATCGGATCGAGCGCAGGCAGCGTGACGGTGGCGGGGGCGGTGTCGACGCCGGGCGCTGTCAACATCGACGCCGGGCAGGACGCAACCGTCGCCGGCACGCTCCAGAGCGGCCAGACCACGACGATCGCGGCCGCGCGCGACGTGAACCTGAACGGCGGCCTCGAGGTCGATGGAACGGGTAACGCGAGTGTCACGGCGGGCCGCAACCTCAACGGCACGGGCGCGATCAACGTCGCGAACGACACGACGCTGAATGCCGGCAACAACGTTGCCGTCTCGGGCGCGATCCAGACCGGCAACAACCTGAGTGCGACGGCAGCGAACAGCCTGAACCTTGGCGCGACCACCGCGGTCGGCACCAGCACGCTGACGGCGACGAACGGCAGTGCAACGCTCGCGGGCGATGCGCTCTCGGGCGGGGCGACGACGATCACGGCCGGCACTGACGTGAACACGCAGGGCAAGGTGACGAGCCTGGGGGATCTCGCGGTCGACGCGAAATCAGGCAACCTGACGGCATCCAGCCCGGTATCGAGCGCAGGCAACGCAACGCTGAACGCCGGACAGAACCTGACGTTGAACGCTCAGACGACCGCCTCGAACAACGCGAGCCTGTCGGCGACCAACATCACGACGCAAGGCGTGGCCGTCGGCGGCAACCTGACCGCGACGGCCGCGAACACCCTCGATACGTCGGCGGGCCAGCTCAACCAGACCTTCAACGCCAGTGCCCCGGCGCTGTCCGTCGGCGGCAACGCGACCTTGAGTGGCGCGAACGTGACGACCGCGAACGCGGTGGTCGGCGGCACCACGCAGATCGCGGCATCGCAGAGCCTGACGACGGGCGGTACGGCCGCGTTCAAGGGCGACGCGACGCTGGCGGGCGGCACGGTGACGAACGTCGGCACGCAGATGGCGGCCGGCAACCTGAACGTGTCGGGTACGACCGTCTCGAACGCAGGCAGCCTGTCGTCGCTGCAAACGGCGAACGTGACCGCGACGAACCTCGACAACTCGGGAACGATCTACGGGCCGACGGCGAACGTCAGCGTATCGGGTGCGACGACCAACTCGGGCGGCCTGCTCGCGACGAACGCGCTGAATCTGACGACGGGCAGCCTGAGCAACGCGAACGGCCTGATTTTTGCCAGCGACGCGAGCAACCCGACTGCCGCCGTCGGCAACACGACCGTGACGGTGACGGGCGGCAATGGCTCGTTCGACAATACGAACGGAAAAATTCTCGCGCAGAACGTCGCGACGCTGAACCTGCCGAACCAGACGCTCGATCCGTCGGCAGCCAGTTACGGGACCGTCAACGGCGGCAACGGGGTGAACCTGTCGGCGCAGTCGGTGAACAACTCCGGAACATGGACGCTGCCGGGAACGACCGTCACGGTCACGGCGGCCAACGGCATCAACAATGCCGGCACGATCAACCAGGGCGCCGGTTCACTGACCTTGAACGGCACGGTCGGCAACTCGGGTACCGTCAACGGCAACGATCTCACGATCAATGGGTCGCTCGCGAATCAGTCTGGCGGAACGGTCGCGGCGAACGATGCATTCACGCTGAATGGTTCGGGTACCAATGCGGGAACCGTGCAGGCCGCGAACACGCTGACGATTTCGGGTTCGAGCTATGACAACTCGAACGGCACGACCAAGGCCGGCAACAGCAACAGCCCGGCGGGCAGCGGTAACCTGAACGTCAACCTGTCAGGCAATCTCGACAATGGTGGCGGCACGCTGAGTGCGACGAACGACGTGTCGATCACGGCGGCAGCCGTCAACAACTCGTCCGCGTCGACGACAAGCACGACGACGACCACGAAGACCATCGTCAACACGCCTCTGTTGATGTCGACCGTGATCGGCACCGAAACGGTGTACGGGATCACCGATATCGGCCCGGACGGCGGTTACCTGACGCTGGTGTCGACCACGGTGCCGGCCACGCTCGGGGGCGTGCTGTCGGTGACGGGTATCGTGCCGCCGCTGACCAGTGGATGGTCCGATGGCGCGAACAATACCAACATCGGGGTCGGCTATATCGGCGTGAGCGGTCCGCAGTCCGCGCCGGTCGCGACCTCGGGCACCGTTCAGTATGTGCAGGTGCCGACGCTGGTCGGCTACAACGGCAATTCCGGCACGCCGCAAAGCGCGAATCTCTGGTACGTGCAGGGTGGGGCGGTGCCGACCAACAATGGTGACGGCACGGTCTATCCGGTTACGACGTTGACGATTCCGACCGTGACGGAAACGACCACCACCACCGGGGCCGTCGCAGGCAGCTCGGTGATCGCGGCGGGCCACGACCTGAATCTCACGGCGAACAGCCTCAATAACCAGAGCGGTACCGTCAGCGCCGGAAACGACGTCAATCTGAACGTGCAGTCGCTGTCGAACGGCGGCTCGTCCGCGAGCTCGACGGTGACGGACACGGTGGATACCGCGTCGCTGACGGCCTTCATGAACGGCTTGCTGTCGATGCAGAAGTCGGGCGGCGTATCTGTCTGGGGCAGCGGCAATGCGGGCGGGGCGTATGGCTGTACGAACGGCGGGGGCGACAACGGGCAGTTCTGCGCGGTGGGCCCGTCGACGCCGCCCACGTCGTTCACGTTCGACTCGCCCGGTGCCGTGACCGTGCAGTCGGTCACGTCATCGACGACGGTGCAGGAGGCGACCGGCCAGATCGTCGCCGGTCACAACCTGAACCTGTCCGGCGGGAATCTGACCAATGCGGGCACGCTTGCGGCCGGCAACGACGTTCACGTCAACGCGTCGAGCTTTACGAATCAGGGCACGAATATCGGCACGATGACGACCACGGCCGGTTGCGCGTCGGGCTACAGCGCGGGCTGTACATCGTTGTCGACGACGAATCCGAATTCGCAGACGTATGCGTATCAGCAAACCAACGCGACCGTCACGGCCGGCAACGATGTCGTGATCGCGGCAGGCTCGGTCTCGAACACCTACGGCAATCTGGTGGCCGGACGCAACGTCGTGATCGGCGGGGCCGGCACGACGGCATCCGATACGTCGACGACGCCCACCGCGCTCACGCAGGCGGGCAGCGTGACGAACACCTCGGGCGCGATCGAGGCGGGCAACGACGTCAATATCAATGCCGCGACGCTGACCAACACGATCGCCGCACCGGTGCAGATCCACCAGAACTACGGCAGCGCGACGCCCTATACGGGCTGCACGTACAACTGCGAGGCGTATGTCGACGTCCAGTCGGCAAGCCCCGCAACGATCACGGCGAACCACAACGTCAACCTGACGGCCGGAACCTTCAGCAACACCGGGAGCCTCGTCACGGCACTGAACAACGTGACGATCGACGCGAGCAACAGCGCGGCCAGCAACAACCAATATCTGTCTGCGTACTGGAGCAGCGGTTTCACGCGCTACGGAACGCCGTATGCGACGTGGGGGTGTGCAAACAATTCGTCGTTGTGCGCGCAACTGTACGGTAGCGCGTACAGCAGCAGTGCGCCGCAGGATCCCGCGGGCTTGCCGGATGCGGTGGGGCTGCCGGACTTCGTGCCGGGCACGATTCAGGCCGGCAACACGCTTGCGGTGAATTCGCCGACGCTGACCAATACGGGTAACGTGATTGGCCAGACCGTGAACCTCACGGGCGCAACGCTCGTGAACGGGCTGACGAATCCGAACGTCTATACGCCGCCGCCGGCCGTGTCGGGGCAGGTGATTTCACTCGGGCCGCCGGCGGCACCGTCGAGCGCGCAGACGACGGTCAACAGCGCGGGCCTCGTGACGACGCTTGCCGGTCAGCCGACTTCGGTGACGGGCGCGGCGGGCTTGCCGGCGAACACGCCGATCGGCGTGCAGACCGTGGGCAAGCCGGTCGCGCCGACGGTGCCGACGTCGAACGCACCCGGCAGCACGACCGTCAAGACGATTTCGGGCGAGACTGTTCAGGTGTCGTATCTGACGAACAATCCGGCAGCGGAGGTGACGGGCGCGTTGTCGCCGGCGGCACTGATCGCGGCGTTGCCGGCCGACCTGCAGCCGGGCAGTGTGCCGTTCTATTACGACCCGTACACGCAGGCGCAGCAGGTCGAGCAGGCGGCGCTCGAGGCGACCGGCAAGAGCAGCTTCTATAGCACGCCCAGCGCGACCGACAGCACCAGTCAGGCGTCGGTCAACAATCAGGATACGGCGGCGCTGTATGGTGCTGCGCTGCAGTACGCGGAGCAGAACAACGTCGCGCTGGGCACGCAACTGAGCCAGGCACAGCTCGCGCAGATCAACGCGCCGATGCTCTGGTACGTCGAGCAGGCGGTGCCGGAGCCGGGGTGCACGGCAACCGGTAACGGTGCGTGCCCGACGGTGCAGGCGCTGATGCCCGAGGTACTGCTGCCGCAGAACTATGCGGTGGTGAACGCCGACGGCGAAATCACGGGCACGAACGTCGCGCTGAATTACGCGAACAGCATCCTCAACACGGGTTCGATCTCGGCGCAGAACCTGAGCGTCGATACCGCGAGCCTCACCAACGAGCAGCGCTCGACCAACGTCGGGACCATCTACAACCAGGCCGATGAAGGCGTGCTGCAAACCACCGGCACGGTGGTGCAGCAGGGCGGGTTCATGACGGCCGCCAACTACGATCTGCAGGTGCAAAGCCTGGACCAGATCGGCGGGGCGCTGCAGCAGGTCAACGCGGATGGCAGCGTGAACACGGCTGCCACCCAGCAGCTGCTGTCGAACCTCAAGAGTCAGCTTGGCGGGCAGTTTCAGCAGAGTACGGTCAGCAACAACCTCCAGACGACCTTGATCGCGGACGACACGGGTTTCGATCCGCTGTCGGTCATCGGGATGGTGGCGGCGGTCGTACTCTCGTATGAGCTCGGTCCCGAGCTGTTCGCGTTCTACAACTCGCTGATCGATCCGATTGCGCTCGCGGCGATCAGTCCGACACTAGCCGTGCTCGGCAGTGCAGCGGCGACAGGTCTCGCGGCGGGCACAACGGCGCTGGTGGCGAGCGCGGCGGACCAGTTGATCTCGACGGGCAGTCTCAATCTGAAGACGACCTTCGAGACGGCAGGGGTGACGGCGCTGACGGCGGGTCTTACGCAGGGACTGCTCGGCAACACAGGTCTCAGCAACCTCGGTAACGGGATCACGCAGGGCACGCCGGCCGCGACGCTGGCCAATCTGGGGAACACGGCAGAGAACATCGTTGGGCAGAGTCTGATCGGCGCCGGCGTACAGACCGCGATCGAGGGCGGTAGCTTCGGCACGGCGTTGCTCAACAACGTGGCGACCGACGCGGAGTCGGTGGCGAATAACGCAATCGGCGTGACGACCGATCCGCTGTCGCCGACGAACATCGCGGAGCACGCGGCGCTCGGTTGTGCTGCGGGTGCGGCGCTGGGAACGGGGTGCGGATCGTCGGCAGTGGGCGGTGCGGCAGGCGCGGTGACGTCGGGTGCGCTGGTGGATGCGGCGGGCGGTTCGAATACGCTGACTGATTCGCAGCGCGCGGCGATCATTGGGGCCGCGACCTTGGCGGGCGGGGTCACGGCGGGCGCGCTAGGGCTGAACGCCGCAGCGGGTGCCGGTGCTGCGGAAAACGAGGCGATCAACAACGGGACGTCGTTCAAGTCGATCGGTAGCAACCTTGAACACGGTGCGGCAAGTGCCGGTGAACAGGCCGCGATGCAGGACGAGGGGGCGAAATTTACGGTTTCGCCGTTGACCGGGCAGGAACAGGTTCAGAATGGCGGGGACCAACAGTCGGGGGCTGGCGGCAATGCGCAGACGGCCGGCCAAGCCACGGGAGCGGGCGTTGCCACCGCGCTGAATCCGGGCGTGATGGGCGGCGGTAGCGCCACAAACAGCGGAACAACCGCGCTCTACCGGGCCGTGGAAGATGGCGAGCTAGAGTCGATTAATGCGACGGGAGCGTTTAGCAACGTTCAAGGGATTGAAAATAAGTATTTCTCGACCACCCCCCAAGGTGCGGCATCATATGCACAACAAGCGAGCCAAAATCTTAAAATTGGTCCGTTTACGATCATTCAGACGGGAATCCCCTCGGCAAGTATTACGCCTGATATGGTTCCGGAATATGGTGTAGATCGAGGAATTCCTACGGTTGTAGTACCGACTAATCTGCTGCCGCAGCTTAAAGCGCCAGTACCATTAAACTATTCTCCGATTCCGGGAGGGTTGAAGTGATTAGGGGTGATGTTGAAGCGAGAATTCAATTCCTTCCTTCACAGGAAGGCGGTCGGCAAGGAAGGACGCCCGAACGAGTGTTCGGCTGTCCCTTGAGAATAGATGGTGTTAACGCTTACTTTGACTGTCGCCTCTTGCTGGATCAGCATGGGGCCATTGCTCCGGGCGATACGGTGATTGTGCCAATCAAATTCTTATGTCCAGATTTGATAAAAAAATATCTTCACCCGGGCGTATTGTTTAGTTTGTGGGAGCGTCGAACAATCGCCAAAGGCGAAATATTGAAAGTCATCGCTGACGTCGACGAATGAGCCCTCTTTGGGAGACGTACAAAATCTCCCCCCATGGCAGGATAGGCCAGCGGGCCCAATTAACCGGGCAGCGCGCAAAACGAGACCCGGCTTCGGCCGGGTTTGTTGTTTGTGGCGTTCGCAATGTACGCTGCTGCGCGCGATGTTCGGGGGTCTCGGGGGCGAAGCGCCTGAGCAGGTGGGCAGCATTTTGCAATTGCCAGGTGTTCAAGCCGACGTGGATCGAGGTATTCCAGCTTTTGTGATTCCAAATAACCTGTTGCCGGGACTCACTCCGACAATTCATAACTATTTCCCGATACCACCGTTTCGGCCATGATCAAGATCGTTACACCAGATATCATCTCCAGAGTAACGATGTATCCGACGGATGCAGGTGGGAAATCGGTTACGATTCCGCCTATACAGTATCGATGTCCGTTTTCGGTCAACGGGGAACTGTTCGACTGCCGGTTGCTATTGAATCAGGTCGGGATCAGCTTGTCGCCGGGATGTACGGCTGACATTCCAATCAAATTCTTATACCTGAACCTCGTCAAAGATATGTTGATACCCGGTGCGCAGTTTGCCTTGTGGGACATGGGTAACTTCGCCGATGGAACAATCTTGGAAGTTACTGCCCCTCATGAGGCAGGATAGGCTTGCGCCGGTTATTGCCCGGACAGCAGTAATGAGACGAACCCGACCGCGAGCCGGGTTTGTGCTTTATGGCGTCGGCGAGCGTGACGGCGCTGTTGCTGAATTGCTCGATTCGTCGTCGGCCGCGAGGTGTACCCCCGCCCGCTAGAAAATTCCCCTCGCCACCTCGCGGCGCACGCCCTCGTCTCCGTGCATTTGCCGAATTCCGTCGATCGCGTGCCGCAGCCAGGTATCGGCAATTGCGCGATGTTCATCGTGCGGCCGTGGAATTGCGCGATTGCTGGTCGCGGTTCGTCATCGAAATCTCCCCTTGAAATGGCACAGATATGACGCACGTACCAAACCGCGTGCCGATCTGGCTGCAAGCTTTGCCGGTATTGGGTTTGATGCGGTGCACGAAAACATGTGGCGAGCTGGCGTCCGAACCTTTCAATCGGTCTGAAAGCCAAGCGCAGCAAGGCTTTGCGGCGTGGTGCAGATTGCACCACATGGTGTTCACTGGCGTAGCCGATACAGCATCATCTCGAAGGACTTGAGCGAGAGCGCGAAGCCGTGATGGTTGAGCGCGTCGACGATAGCCTGACGCCGGCGCGTTTGGCCTCTTCGATGGCGGGCAGCAGCTCGCGCAGGCGAGCGATCTTGGAGCGGGCGGAAGCGTCGTTGACGAGCGCTTGCAGGGCCGTCCTCAGGACGTCTTGGTTCATGGTGCCGGGTTTGGCACGGACAGCCATCGGGAGAGCGAATCGCGCTCGTCGTCGGAAAGGGCGTTGAGCAGGGCCTGAGTGGGGCCGTGCGCGCGACGAAAAGTGCCGACGACGATCTGACGGGAGCGGGTCGTGTCGGGGATGCGTTCGGAGCGGATCAGGCGGACGAAATCGCCATGTTCGCGGATGAGCATGGATCGACGGTCGAACGGGTGAGGGAGCGTACAGCATAGCGCGCCGACGTGGATCGAAACCGGTGACGGGGCGTAAAACGCGATTCGTCAATGAGCAGCCAGCCTTGGAGCTGGCTTTTTTACGCCCGGCGTCCGAGAAGCAGGCGAAGACCATCGGGCAAAAAAGCAAAACGAGCGCTTACTCGCCACTCCCATGACGAGAGTTAAGACGGCAGGGTAGTTAGGAAACCGTAAAAATTACCGGAGAAGAATTGACAATCTCCGGGGCCGGAACCGACTACAGTAAGCGCATCCGCGCGCGCGAGGTGGCGCAGCGCATTGTTCTTTAGACGCTTGTTCAAGCCGAGGTGGATCGAGATATTCCAGCTTTGTGATTCCAAATAACTTTTTATCCAAGCTCTACGGTTGTGCAGCAAACTGGTCCGGCTGAGTCTCTCGCTACTAATGCTGGCAGCCCGCCCACATTTGTTGTGATTGGCATATACAACGGCGTTACGATAAAAGTCATCTTCCAACCCGCTAGTAAGGGGGGCTTACCCGGGCTATTGAGACACTGTCATGGAAATTCAAAATATGCTTCGGTCAGTTTTAAGCGATATAAAAGGAAGTTTGCCAACCGAAAGGCATGAATTCATTCGTGAGTACATTGAGGTGGGTGAATTTGGCGTTGCCTTAGAAGTTTTGGTTGATTTTATAAATGAATATAAAATTCCCGTTTCCACTGAAGGTGGGAATTTATTGATTCATTGCGGAGATCAAATGCATATAGATGTATCACACCTCTTGCAAGAGTAGAGTAGCCCTCAGCGCTGGCATTGAACCATCGCTCGGACAGCAGCAGTGAGACGAACCCGGACGCGAATCGGTTTTGTGCTCTATGGCGTTGGTGATCGCGATAATTTCGTTATATTCGTTGGCAGTTAAATTTCAATTATTTGAAATGGAGAATAGTATGGGTAATAAATTAAGAAAGATCGTGCTCGCAGGAATGTCAACTCTTCTTGTGGCGGGTTGCGCAACTGGCCCGCAATACAAGGATGTTGCTGCTTCCATTCCTACACTGGCCGCCGACCATGGGCGAGTCTATTTTTTTCGTTCCGAATCGTTCGGTGGAGCGATGATTCAACCTGAGATCAAGCTCAACGAGCAGGTTGTTGGGCGTTCTGTTTCTGGTGGCTTCTTTTACGTTGACGAACCCCCGGGAAGCTATACGGTATCGACCAAAACCGAAGTAACCCGCTCCGTCGATTTCACGCTCCATGCGGGTGAAACGAAATACGTAAGAACATCAATCAGCATGGGGGTTCTGGTTGGTCACATCACCCCGTCACTCGATGATCCCGAAACGGCCCCGAAGGAGATTGAATCGCTCAAATATACGGGCGGTAACGGTAGCTCTGCCCCTTCCACCCCGGATTCTAGCTCGAGCGCGGCATCTCTAAAAACGAAGCAGGACTAGTGGAGGGATAACGGAAAGATGAATCCCAGGGGTATTGCAGCAGCGTTGCCGATCATGCCGACGACGACGCTGCGTCGCCGTGGGCTGTTGTCTCGGGGAACGTCTACGGTTCTGGTTGAGACGAGGTCCGGAAGAGAGCAGGCTGGAAGCCGGGGCGGTGTCGGGCTTGACGCAGGGCGTCGACGATGGGCTGGGCCTGAGCAACACCGACTTCGGGAGCATGGGCTCGAATCTACTTGGGATGGACCTGTTGCAGGCCGGCTTGGAAATGTTGGCGGTGCGCTGGTCGCTGTCGGTGAGCAGAGTGTCATTGATCCGCTTTAGGAATTCTGGACCGATCCGACCGGTTTCGCGTGGGGCTATTGGGGAAGTGGTCCGGTGCAACTGACGCTGGCATTGTGCGCGGATGTCACGAGAGACGACACGCGCGCGTTACGCATCTATTAACGATACAAAACGTGGCACGTCTCCAGTTGGCCGACCGGCGAAGCATGGGGGCCCATATTCGACGATGTAATCTGGCTGGACATCATCGAAATCGAAAGCGCATAATCCGCGTAGCGGGAAAACCGATCATGGATATGATGCTGTTGTTCCCGCTATTTGGACGCGTGCGCGTCACGATGCTCCGGGCACCTACCGCGACTGCGATCGCCATCTATCGCGATCGCATATCCATGTCGCCTGATCGTGTACCGAATGCATATGGATACCAGACAAATTGATCTTGTGCACTTCTCGACGCTCGACGCCCCTGTTGGCGAGCAGCTCGACGCGTGGGCCTTGCTTAGTCAGGTTGTCGATTTCTCGCGGGAGGACGATCGTAGTGCGCCCTTTGAAGCCCGCTACGATGGCGCGTCGGTAGGGCCATTATTTGTTGGTGGCCGGACTTGGCATGACCCAACGCGACGCAGCAAGTATCGGGCGAAACGCGATACCAAGCGTCTTCGTGATGGTGCAGATTTTTACTACTTCACATACCAAGCTACCAACAGCGTCGAGTGGCGAACTGAGGCAGGTGAGGGACGAAAGCAGCCGTACGAGCTATACATGACGGACGCCTCTCAGTCGATCGAATGCCTGGGCACGATGGGGAATGCCGTCTCGCTGATTGTGCCGCGTGAAACGCTGCCTGCTTCGACCGAAACATTGCATGGCCAGTCGCTTGTATCGGCCGCTGGAGTATTGCTGTGCGATCACTTGCAATCGCTCTTCAGGAATCTGTCGAGAATGACGGTCGACGATATTCCGCATGTTGTGCAAGCAACGACTCATCTGCTGATGGCCGGCATTACACCTTCGCAAGACAATCTAAGGCAGGCTGACGTGCCGATCCGCGAGTTGCTTCTGGCGCGAGTCGGGCGCTATATCGACGATCACATGCTTGATGGCGATCTTGATATTGCGCGTATTTGTCGAGATGTCGGGTTGTCTCGAGCGAAGCTCTATCAGTTGTTCGAGAGCACCGGCGGCGTTATGCGCGAAGTTCGTCGCAAGCGACTCGCTCTGATTCATCGTGCGTTGTCGGAGTCGGTACGCGGTTCGCAGAGGATCAAGGAAGTTGCTTTGAACTACGGTTTCAGCGACGAGAAATATTTCTATAGAGTGTTCAAGGCAGAGTTCGGATACACGCCAGCGGAAGCGAGGGAACGAATGCAGGCACTCAAGTTGGCGCGGGAAAGCTCCCTGACGGAGTGCGACAAGCTGTGAGCGGCTCGGCTGGCTTGCAATTTCCCACTTCCGTTCACAGGCTGTTGAAATACTATTTTGGCGGGTGTCGCTCGAAAAGTGCGACCTCCCGGAATGGCCTATATGACGCGCTCGCCACCCCGGCAAAGGGAAAAGGTACCCATGAAAACCAGATTTCCCTTGCTCCAATTGAGGTAATTCAACAACCTGCTAACTTTGCAGAGCCCTTCTGGCAGCCTCGATCAACAAATCCGAGCGATATCGAATTTGCCTGGCCCCCAACACCTCGCGGCTGCTGGCACCGTCGATCCCTGCCCGGTCGCCCGGTGGACCGCCCATAGGAAGGGTACGTTGTCGCTGGAGCATGGAGCCCGGCCGTCACCAGTCGCGCGCGTCTGGGTAGGCAGCTGCCGGTCGTACAGCAGGCCACAGTTTCAATCTCCGATCTTCGGGTTGTTGAGTCCGACAAGGCAGAGAAGAGCTTTGCCATCCACTACGTTGCCGATTACGTCCAGCGGACGGCGACACGCGTCGCACATGAAAGCATCTCTTACGACCTCCGTGACACATGCCTTCCGCAGATGCCGTCGGCACGCTTCGGTATAGCGACCGAAAGTATTTACACTCTTGAAAGGATTTCTGATTGCTTTCCAACTTGTAATAATCCATGAGAGCCGCAGGGGTAGCGCTCGATCGACAGCGTCTCATTGGTGTTCTGGCAAAACAAGAATCCACCAACTATAGACGCCTATCCACCCATCTGCGCATGACGTTGTTGTACTATCCAGAGACTCATGCAAGAAACGTTTTTCCTTTTTTCTCAACTCATTGAGGACATCGAGTATACGCATTGAATACGCGTCGGTCCGTGATTGCCATTTCGATTGGTCAGTGAGTTGAGGAATTGTATTTTCTGCCAATATTGCTTGCAAAATCGATAGTGATCACCGGGTCAGGCTGAGGCAGCGCTATGTCAATCGCTGGTGTTGCGCTTTTAGCGGGTTGCTCTGCATTCGATGATAATCCGTTTTCTCAAAAAAATGAGTTAATGGGAAAAAACATCACTGCTGCCTACACTGTATATGGCCGGGAATCTGGGGCGTTTACAAAAAAATACATCGAGTGGGTCGAAGACATTTCATTTTGGAACAATGTTCCAACAGGAACGGCAAGCAAGCAATTCGTCCCGACTGGTGGATCGCATATAGTTGGCACGACGCCGGGGCCAAACGGCACGGAGGAGCAGATTTCCAGTCCAAACGGGGACTACGAGACGGTGGCCGATAAATGTCGTGTGTTTTTGGTCATTGATGCCAAGAATATCATCGTTGATCAAGGATTAAATTCCTGTACATCCTCCGGAGGCAATCCGTCCGGCAATGCTTCTACATCCCAACATACGAGCAACTGGGCAACCTTGCTGTTTTTCGGGAAATGATATTGCCAGACTCTGACGAGCCTATTTCATTAAAAACATCTCGGAGTTAAATTCTCGCCCTGTAATGGGCAATGCGGTGATGGAAATTCGGCGGTCATTACGGGTCGTGTATGGCGGCATCGGTCTGTGCGCGCTGTTCATTCTCATGAAAAGGAATCGCTGTGATCGTATTTTCAGTAAGCCAATCTGCGATCACATCGTTCTGGGTACTTTGTCTGCATTCTTTGCACGTAAACGTCGGTCATGCCTAACGGTTCCCCTCTGGATGTGTATCGATTTACGACCGTTGATGAGCCGGGAGAGCAACGGTTTGATGCATGGGCCGCGGCGATTTCGACGTGCGAGTACGAACGGCCCGACAATGCGACCGTGTCGTTCGATGCGGAATTCAATGCCACCCGATTCGGACCGTTCGTGCTTGCGGGCCGCCGCTGGCTTCTGCCGGAGCAACTGGTTCATTACCGAACGGTACGGAACACCAAAAAGATTCGAAGCGATCAGATCGATCACTACCATCTGGTGCTGCAGTTGACGGGGGGAGCGGTCGGCGAGTGGGCACATTCGACGGGATGCGTTCGCGCAGGCGGCCTCTACCTGTTCGATATGAACAGGCCGTTTGACTGCATGGTGACGGCCGGTGACACCATTGGTTTGGTGATTCCGCGGGATCTATTCCAATCGCTGGATCTCAAGCGGTACGGCGACATCCTTGATCCGGCGATTGGCGCCATTCTAAAAGACCATCTGCTCTCCCTGATGGCTAATATCGACCAGTTAAGCAGCGAAGCCGTTCCATACGTGACCCGTGCCACCAACAATCTATTGAGAGCCGCACTGATGCGCTCACCTGACACATTGAGCGAGGCTGAATCGGAAATCAACGTGGCGTTGATCCGGCGGGCACGTCAGTTCATCGAGACGAATCTGATGCGATCGGACTTGTCGCCGGATGTGATCAGCGCGGCACTGGGCGTATCGCGGGCGAGACTCTACAAGCTCTTTGCAGGGCACGGCGGGATCATGCGCCACGTTCAGCAGCAGCGGCTGGAGCGGGCGTACGACGTGCTTTCTGATCCGGACATGCCGAGAGAGCGTATTGCAGATGTGGCCCTGCGCCATGGATTTAACGACGAAAAATATTTTAGTCGAGCGTTTCGCGTGCGCTTTGGCTGTATGCCTCGGGAGGCCGTCGAGTTTGCGCGAGAAAGAAACCGTAAAGCAGTTCCCACGGCAAGCCACGAACAGGTCGCTTCCCCATTACTCCCGAAATGGCTGGGAGCGCGCGGAGAAGGGTGACGGACATCGAAGGGTTTTGAGGTGTTTTTCTTATTTGATTTGCACGGTGCGTGGATGGGGAAGGAAGGCAATGAATATCATATTTATGTTTAAATATTTTGCTTCTGATGTGCCAAAGAAAATTACTATTTTGCGCGGTTTGGTCGTTTCGCTTGCAGGCGGATGTTTTCTGATGTTGTCCGGCTGCGCAGCAGATGGTCATTTGATCACGCTGCAGGAAGCTATCGCCAACAGTCACTGGACCGGTCGCCCGATTAGCGAGGCCCTGGCGAAATGGGGGAGGCCTACCGGTGGGATTAGGCATGCCGAGGATGGAACGACCGCCTACATATGGCCTTTTGGGCAAAATTACAGCTATGGCCTGTTAACTGGTACCAATACTCAGTTGGTGGCTGGCGGGGCACCTGGAGGGACGTTGGTTACGACTAATCAGTATGAGCAACATACGGGCACAATGGAATGTACGATGATAATTAATGCGGATTCGAAGGGAATCATCACTCATTTCGAGACAAAAGAGAATTTCCTGCAAGGCGGATGCAAAGGTTTTTATCATAGTTCCAATGCTCCTTGAATAGTGGGTCGCGTAGAACGCCTTGATATTGGAAAATAAATGGATGTCCGCGTCGTCTGGGCGCTCGCGGTAGGCGAGGCATCAAGGCGTACCGGGAATGGTGGATGCCGGCGCGGTCCTGGACAGTTGACATGCCTCGGTTAAGTTTGCAGGCACGGAGTCGATCCATGCCAGGACACGCGGGCATTCGTCGAATCCTCCGCAGACTTTTTGGAGAGTGGAATGTATCAAGGTGCGACCGTTCATCCGGCGAGAGAGCTTCGATTGCGGATATCCCAGAACACGGGAAGGGTCATGAGTGTCTCAGCGTTTCTGCTGGCTGCGACGCTGTTGGCCGGTTGCGACGATATGGCGCGAAACGGGCTTGTCCATTCGCATCGAGACAGTTTTGTGCATGAGAGCGATACCGACCCGACCGACAATATCTCAGACCCTCTCTGGGCAAGACGAATCAACAATGACAGGGCCGCGGTGAAGGATGGTTCGTCCCCGCAGAAGGTGGTCGATCTGGACATCCAGATGGCGAGGATGATGCCCGAAGCACAGGCCATCGTGGCCGCGCAGGATCAGGCGAGAGCGCGGGCGTGGATGCAGCGGTACGATGCACTGAACCATGAAATGCTCGACGCTCAGATGCGTTCCGGTACGGCCGGTTTGGCCGCGGGTTCCTGGTCGAAAGGGGCATGGGTTCAGCGGGGAGACTCGGACCCCTGTATTGCCCTCAATGGACAAAATCTCTGTCAATCAGGTACTGCAAAGAACTACCAGGTCTCAGGTCCAAAAGCCCTTCAGGAAATGACATCCATACTGGCAGACCAGCAACGCCAGAGACAGCAGATGAGCAGGTAGTCGTGAACGCTCCAGCACCCTGATACGCCGCCCGGGTGGCAGCGGACAAAAACCCGCGGTGGACCGACCAGTTTTTCGTAGACATCTTCGAGCCATGATTTTTGGCAACCGAGGAGGTCAGGATGAGCGGCAAGGCGGTACACGGATGAGTTCAAGATCGAGGCAGTCAAACAGGTAACCGAACGCCGCATCGCTTGTCACTTTGGACGGGCCTCATGAAGTTGCATGCTTTTTTCATCACTTTGATCGTTGGTGCCGCAGCCAATGTCGTTACGACGATCGCTCACGCGCAAGCCTGCCCGCCCGGTACCTCTCCGGCTGCCATTGGCAATGATTTAAGCGCCTGCGCTCCGGACAATAGTCGGTCATCGCAGCGCGCCCCGGGGCCGCCGCCAGAGCGATGGATCGACTACTGGGGGGCGATTGCGGTTTATGAGCCCACCAGTAGCCTTGGGGTTGCCACCAACATGGGGAGCAAGGCTGAGGCAGAGCAGGCAGCACTCGCGGATTGCCAATCGAAACACGGATCTACATGCAAAATTGGAAGTGCGTACCGGAATGGCTGCGGCGCCCTGATCGGAAGTACGACCGGCTATGCCGTAGCCTCGGGCCCAAGCTTAGATAAAGCGATTCAATCTGGCATGGAGATTTGTACCAAATCGGGATATCAGAATTGTCACGTCTACTATTCCGGCTGCAGCCTGCCTCAACGAATTCAATAGGCGACGATCCGAGAGAGTCGATATTGATCAGCAATGCATGATCTTGAATCAAGCCGCATGGCGGATTGGTTTATGCATGAAGTAGCAAGCGATGTGTTTGGGTGATTTTTGGAGGCGACGCAAATGGCTGATCACTGCTTTCTTGAGATGCCCATTTGGTCCGCGTCGGAGCTTGCTTCGCTTTGCGATCAGCGAGTACATCGAAATCTTCTACAACCGGCAACGCGCAGGCGCGTCTGAACTACCCATCGCCTGTCGCGTTCATGCAGCGCTTATTTCTGAATCGGCTCGCTGCTTAGCCCGTTGGGCTCCACGAATTCCGTCCGACCTCAGTCGACTGCGCGTCCGCATCGCGGAGATAGCCATAGAGTCATGGCTTTTCCGACAGGAAATACTTTTACAGGTCGCTCAAGGCCGAGTTCGGCCACCCGCCGAGCGAAACAGTGGGGCGCGTGCGTCATCTGTCGGACGATCCCCATGGCGGGCGGCTCGATCAGATGGATCGCCTGGCCGGATGGAGCGTGCAGTGGGGGGGCCGAATAGCGATGCCGGCTTCATGCGTTGCCGGGTCGAAAGGATTTTTCTTTCGTTTTGTAATTTCAACGTGCTTATTGATAATCTCAAGCCGTGACGATGGAAAGGTAGGCGTATGATTTTCAATTAATCAAAATTGGCATGGAAATCCACTTTTTGTGGATGCGAATCCACCCTTTATCTTGATGAAATAACTTAATATCGAGGGGGTTCAGGCCGAGATGCTGCGGGGTTGCGCGCGTCTTGCCAACGGCGGTGGCCGACGGTAGGCAGACTTGGCGGTTGTGCGGAGTCCATGCGAGTAAAGGGTGCTGCTTTTCATCGATTAAATTCGGGTGGGGTAGCGAGTAGATTTTGTTTGATTAAAAAATAATTTATACAATTTAAATTTATTAGAAATTTTCATCTGAAACGCTAATCACTTTTTCTCATTGGCGATCAAAAAATGCCGTACCTATTTGATGGCGACGGGTGGAATCCGAGGCTCGCGCCATGAAGTTTCCATAGCTACAGGAACATCGCTTCGGAATCTCTCTTTCATGAAATGTTTTTAGGAATCCATATCGAAAGGACTGGTTGAATCCCGCCTGGAAAACGCAAACCTGACGTTTGCCGCGTGAGGTAGGGGTGTCGTGTTGTCGTCGCCGACATGCGACGACAGGTTCAAAAAAAGGACAGCAGATGAACCGGATCTACAGGGTAGTTCGCAGCCGCGCATCGGGAATGCTGCAGGTTGCGTCGGAGCTGGCACGCACGCACAAAGTTGGCGGCCAGGAGGCATCGTCGTCGCGGGCGAGGCCGTCGGGTCTGCCGTTGCGGCGGCGCGCGGTGGCGCTTGCCGTGGCGAGCGTGTGGATGGGGTTCGTCGCGGGGGCACCGACCGCTGCGTCGGCGCAGGCGATCATCGGCGCGTCGGGCCGCAACGGCACGTCCGGCACGACCACCGTGGTGGGATCGGGGGGCGCCGGCAGCAGTCCCGGCACGAACGACGGCGCGCCCGGGGCGCTGGGCAGCGCGCCGAGTGCGAGCGGCGGCGCGGGCGGCGGCTTGGCGAATCTCGGCGTGGGTGGCGGCGGCGGCGGCGGCGGTGCGAGCGGCGGCATCGCTGGCGGCGGCGGTGGCGGCGGCGGCGGCGTGGGCGCGGTGGTGTCGGCGAACGTGACGTACGGCCAGGGCGTTTATGGCGGGGGGGGGGGGGCGGCGGGGGGCGGGGGGGCGGGGGGGGGGGGCGGGGGGGGCCGCGGGGGGGGGGGGGGGGGGGGGGGGGCGGGCGGCGGGCGGCCGGCGGGGGGGGGG
>NZ_JPGL01000083.1 GCF_000732615.1 Burkholderia paludis | reverse complement strand
GTCGGGTGGGTCATCGGGGGCTCCTCCAATGGAGTGATGTCGTTATCGTGATCGAGGCAACGAAGCGGGCGTTACGAACGGAACGTGCGGCCGGCCGCGTGCAGCGCGGCGATGCGCGGCGACACGCGATAGCGGTCCTCGCCGTAGCTCGCCGCCAGGTTCGACAGCACGCGATGCACGCGGCCGATGCCGATCGCATCGGCCCACGCGAGCGGGCCGCGCGGGTAGTTCACGCCCTTCTCCATCGCGAGATCGAGATCGGCGGGCGAGCACACGCCCTGGTTTACCGTGTCGGCCGCCTCGTTCGCGAGCATCGCGACGGTGCGCATCGCGACCATGCCCGGCACGTCCGCGATGCCGACGACCCGGAAGCCGGCCTGCTGGAACAGGCCGACCGCATCCGCGTAGGCCGCGTCGCTGCACTGGAGCGCACGCGTCAGCGCGACGAGCCCGGCCTGCGCATAGTCGCGCGCCAGGTCGACCAGCACGAGATCGGCCACGCCCGTCTGCGCGGCTCGCGCGGTGGCGGTGCGGCCGTCGGTCAGCGCGATCGATGCGCGGCCGGCCGTTGCAAGCAGGTCGTCGGCATGCGCGCCGGCTTGCCGTGCGCCCGCGATACGTTCGGCGCAGCGCGCCCGCAGCGCCGCGGCCGGGCCGTCCTGCGCGTGCAGCACGACGTCGGCCGGCGCGTCGCGCGGCGCCTCGAGATCGGGCGCGGGCGGCGTCGCACCGTCCGCGTAGGAATAGAAGCCGCGCCCCGACTTGCGCCCGAGGAAGCCCGCGTTCACGAGTTCCTGCTGGATCAGCGAAGGCGTGTAGCGCGGATCGTTGAAGTACGCGCGAAAGACCGACTCGGTCACCGCGAAGTTCACGTCGTGGCCGATCAGGTCCATCAGCTCGAACGGCCCCATCCGGAAGCCGCCGGCCTCGCGCATCACCGCGTCGATCGACGCCGGCGAGCCGCCCTGCTCGTTCAGCACCCGCAGCGCCTCGGCGTAGTACGGCCGCGCGACGCGGTTCACGATGAAGCCCGGCGTCGATTTCGCCAGCACCGGTTGCTTGCCCCACGCGGCGGCGGTCGCATACAGCACCTGCGCGACCTCGTCCGCGGTCGCGAGCCCGCTGACCACCTCGACGAGCGCCATCAGCGGCGCCGGATTGAAGAAATGCAGGCCGGCGACGCGCTGCGGCGCCCGCAGCCCGGCCGCGATCGACGTGATCGAGATCGATGACGTGTTGGTGGTGAGCAGGCACGCGTCGTCGACATGGCGCTCGAGGGTCGCGAAGATCTCGCGTTTCACGTCGAGCCGCTCGGCCGCCGCCTCGACGATCAGCGCGGCGCCCGCGAAGTCGGCCAGCGTGCGCACCGCGCGGATCCGGCTGCCGGCCGCGTCAGCCTGCGCCGGATCGAGCCGGCCCTTCTCCGCGAGTCGCGCGAACTGCGCGCGGATGCCGGCCAGCGCCTTGTCGCACGCGGCTTCGTTCAGGTCGTACAGCAGCACCGGATGGCCGGCCGCCGCCGCGACCTGCGCGATGCCCGCGCCCATCGCGCCGGCGCCGATCACGCCGACGACGGCCGACGGCGCCAGCGCGCCCGAGTTCACCGAATGTGCAGAAGAAACAGCCATCGCTTGCGATCCGTCAAGAAGTGGAGGTGCGGGCTATTATAAACCGACCGGTCGGTAGATTTATGTCAGGGTGAGCCCGAATGTGTCGTGCAGGAAACCGTTACGGGAACGGCAAAGACAAAAAATTGAAAAATCGGGGCACTTTTTGTAAACCGAAAGGTCAACGTAAGCGTCCGAATGTGAGATAGTAGCCCCCGAACGCCTGATAAAATTCGACAAACCGCCGGATTTCAGGGGGAAACCGCGTGTCACGCCGCTACCGCCGTCCATTGCCGGCCGCCCTTTCGGGGTCGGAACCGAGCCTCCGGCCCGTGCATCGTCATACGTGCTCACCGCTTCGTCCGCGGCCAGCCGCATCTAACCGTTTCATCCAGCGACGGGCTTCGGCCCGCCCGCGCCCCTCGCCGCCGCATGGCGGCGAACCCGGGGCCGCGCCGTCGTGCGCGGCCACCTTTCGGTTTCATCGTCCTCGTTCGGCGGATAGTACGGCCGGGCTTCGTCAACCCGTGACGGCGCGTCGCGCGCCGCCGCTCGCATAAGGAAACCCTCCATGCCGCTCTCGTCCAACCAGCTCCCGCGCTGGACCCTGCTGGCCCCGCTTGCCGCGTGGCTGGTACTCGCGCTGTCGCGCGCCGTGCCGGCCGAAGGCCTCGTCATCGCGCTGTTCGCCGCCGCGCTCGCCGGCGCGGTGTTCGCCGCGGTCCACCATGCCGAAGTCGTCGCCCATCGGGTCGGCGAACCGTTCGGCACACTCGTGCTCGCCGTCGCCGTGACCGTCATCGAGGTTGCGCTGATCGTGTCGGTGATGCTCGGCGCGGGCCCCGAGAAATCGGGCCTCGCGCGCGACACCGTGTTCGCCGCCGTGATGATCATCTGCAACGGCATCGTCGGCATCTGCCTGCTGGTCGGCGCGTGGAAGCACGGCGAACAGGACTTCCAGGGGCGCGGCGCAAGCAAGGCGCTCGCGGTGCTGGCGTCGCTGTCGGTGCTGTCGCTCGTGATGCCGAACTACCTGAACGCCGCGCCGGGCCCGTTCTTTTCGAAGTCGCAGCTCGCCTTCGCCGGCGTGTCGTCGCTCGTGCTGTACGGCGCGTTCGTGTTCGTGCAGACCGTGCGTCACCGCGACTACTTCCTCACCGCGCACGACAGCGGGAACGAGTCGGTGCACGCGGCGCCGCCGAGCAGCCGCACCGCGCTGATCAGCCTGCTGCTCCTGTTCGTGAGCCTCGTCGCCGTCGTGCTGCTCGCGAAGCTGCTGTCGCCGGCCGTCGAGCACGCGGTGATGCAGCTCGGCGCGCCCGAAGCCGCGGTCGGCATCGTGATCGCCGCGCTCGTGCTGCTGCCGGAAGGGCTCGCGGCCGTCACCGCCGCGCGCGCGAACCGCCTGCAGACCAGCATGAACCTCGCGCTCGGTTCGGCGCTCGCGAGCATCGGGCTCACGATCCCGACCGTCGCGGCCGTGTTCATCTGGGTCGGCCAGCCGCTCACGCTGGGGATCGGCCCGATGGAAACCGTGCTGCTGTCGCTGACGCTGCTGGTCAGCACGCTGACGCTCAGCCAGGGGCGCACGACGGTGCTGCACGGCGTCGTGCACCTGTCGCTGTTCGCCGCCTACCTGTTCCTGTCGATCACCCACTGACGCCCACAGGCGCGCGGCCCGGCGGATCTTCTCCGCCGGGCCGCGCGCTGTCGTTCAGGTCCTTTCTTGCCCCTACATTCGCGTCACGCCGCCGCTACCGCACCGGGATCACGAGATGCTGGCCGGCGAGGATCAGGTTCGGATTGGCGAGGTTGTTGCGGCGCTGGATCTCGCGATAACGCTGGCCGCTGCCGAGCTTGCTCGCCGCGATCATGTTCAGCGTATCGCCCGACTTCACCACGTACACGAGTTCGCCCGATGCGGCCGCCGTCGTCACGGCCTGGTCGCTGACGAAGTACTTGCGCAGCAGGTCGAGATACTGCGGCGACTGCTTGAGCTTCGCGATCGCGGCGTTCAGGTAGATCAGCAGATCCTGGTCGTCGGCGCGCACGCCGATCTTGTACGCGATGTTCGAGCCGTCGAGCTTGGTCACCGCGAATTTCAGGTCGGTGTCCTTGATCGAGCTGACCGCGAACGGATAGTCGTAGATGAACGCATCGACCGTACGGCCGTCGACGCTCTTCGCGATGAACGCCGGATCGGAATCGTCGACCTCGACGAACTTCACGTTCGGATACTGGCGCGTGACGAACGCACGCACGTCCGGGTCGCCCTTCAGGATGCCGACCGTCTTGCCCGCGAGATCGTCGGTCGAGCGGATCGCCGAACCTTGCCGCACGATCAGCGAATAGCCGAAATCGTCGACGTACGGCACCGAATAGACGACGCCGGCCGGCGTGTTGTCCGGGAACGTCAAGCCGTCCATCGCGACGTCGACCACGTGGTTGCCCTTGGCGTCCGTGTCGAGCAGCTGCTTCGGTACGCCCGGGTACGTGTCGACCTCGTGACGCGTATCGACCACGACCGGCTTGCCGCCGTGCGAGAACGACGGATCCGCGAACAGCAGCCGCGCGAACTCGACGTTGAAGCCGTGCGGCGTGCCCTTGTCCTCGCCGAAGAACGGTTCGCTCGGGTTCTGCACCGAGATCCGCACGATGCCGTTTTCCGCGATCGATTTCAGCGTGCTGGCCTGCGGCGTGAAGCCGGCCGGCAGCACGCCGGCCGACGTGGACGTGGAGGTCGGCGCGGACTGGCCGGTGTCGACGTTTTGCGCGGACGTCGAGTCATGCGCGGGAAGCAGCGTCGACAGGCCGCCCTGATGCACGACCCATACGCCGACGAGCACTACCAGAAACGCGATTGCGCCAAGAAGTTTTTTCATGGTTGCGGGCCTGCAGGAAGTTATTGTTGTTTCGACGGCAGTTGCGCGGGGTTCGCCGCATCGAGCCCGGGCGCGTGGGGCGCGTTCATCACCGCCTGCTGCTGCGCCTGCTTGACCTCGGGGTTATCCATCAGCGACGTCTCCATTTCCGAGAACGCCTTGTTGACCGAGCGCATCACCGAATCGACGGCCACGTCGGTCTTGATCTGCTCGAACGTATCGGCCGTCTGCCGGCCCGCGAGCTTGTTCATCTGCTGGGCCGCCTGCGACATGTCCCACATCGCCTTCGCGCGGTCGATCGCCGACGCGAAATTCTTCAGCTCGGCCTGCACCTGCTTGTAGCGGCCTTCGCGAAACGAGAGGAGCTGCTTCATCGTGTCGAGCTGCGCGCGAAAACGCGGCGCGTCGTCCGGATACTGCTTCTCGAACAGTTCCGTCTTGCTCTCGAAGTTCTTCACCTCGGTACGGAACGCCGTGATGCTGTCCGCGAATTTCTGCGCGGCCTGGCGCTTTTCCGCGAGCTGGTTGATCAGCGTCTCGATCGGGTTCGACTGCGCCTCCTCGACGATCATCCTGACCTTCTGGTTCGCGAACTTCATCGCGACGACCGGCGCGAAATAGATCGCGCCGAGGCCGATCACGCCCGCCGTGACCAGCGCGATCACCCCTTTCAGGATGAACAGCGCGGCCGGTGCCGCGATCGCGACGCCGGCGATGATGATCGCCCACTTGATCAGCCTTGCCTTGCCACTCCCCGAACTGCCGTTCTCTTCATTCGAAAGCTGCGACATGAGTTTCTCTCCTTGAACCTCGAATCGAACTGCGTGCGTTTGCGTCTTCACGCTCAATGGAAATGCTTCGGACTCCGGCGCCGCCGGACAATCGGGCAAGCCGGCGGCGCGATACCAGGACGGGCGCCGGCGGGCGTCACGACACGCCGGTGTAGGCGCCGTTCAGGATGCGGAGATCGGGCGCGGCGGATCGCGACGCGATGCGGCGGGCCGCGTCCGCGCCGCCGGCCGGTGCGACTGGCGCGCGAGCGGGAACCTGTACCGGGTTGCGGTACGACACGGGATGACGGATGCGTGACGCGACAGGCGTCGGGAGAATCGTTGCTGCGGCGGGCCGACAGACGCGGCGCCGGTATTCCGGTACGAGTGCGTAAAGGCTCATCGTTGTTTTTTTGCGTATCGCGGATGCGGAAACCGCGCGGCCGGCGCGTCCCGCTCCAAATGCACGGACGTATCCTGCGCCGACCGGCATGCAGCGTCAAGCGATTGTCGCAGTGCAGCGAAGCGCTGCGTTCCGCCGCTGGAACGCGGGCCCCGGATCAGCTTTCAATACGGTAAGGATTCGCAGGACTGCGACCCGTTCCGCTCGGTCAGGATTGCTTGTGATCGCATCCGGCAAGCTTCCGGACTGAAAGCTTGTCACGTCGCGCGAGTGCATTTCCGGACGCGTCACGCAACCGCGCCGCCCTGCTCCTGCGCGAGAAACCGCTCGACCATCGCGTTGAACACCGGCAACGCCGGATTGTCGTTGTCCGTTCGCCACGCGAGATACAGCTCGGCCGCCACGTCGACGCCCGCGAGCGGCCGGAACACCACGCCATCGACATGAAGCTCGCGCGCCGACGCCGGCACCAGCGCGGCGCCGAGCCCCGCGCGCACGAGGCCGAGAATCGTGTGCGTCTGCCCGACATAGTGCAGGTAGTTCGGCAGCCGCCCGGCGCCCGCGAACATCCCCGAGATCATGTCGTGGAAATACTTCCCTTCGTTCGGCGAATACGCGATGAACGGCTGGCCGTCGAGAGCGTCGGGACCGATCCGCTCGCGCGCGGCAAGCGGCGCGCCGGCGGCGACCGCGACGAGCATCGGCTCGCGCTGCACGAGCCGGTATTCGAGCGGCTGGCGCGCGGCGCGCTGGCGCACGAAACCCGCGTCGAGCATGCGCGACGCCAGCGCGTCGATCTGCACGGTCGACACCATCTCGCGCAGTTCGACGTCGACGTCCGGCAGCGCGTGCGCCGCGTGCGCGAGCAGCACCGGAATCATCCGGTAGGCGCTGACGGCCGTGAAACCGAGCGTGATGCGGCCCGCACCGCCGTGCGCGACGCGCTGAGCCGCCTGCTCGGCGCGTGCGGAGAATTCGAGGAGGTGCCGCGCGTCGCGCAGGAACCGCTCGCCGGCAGCGGTCAGGCTGACCTGCCGGCTGCTGCGCTCGAGCAGCGCGATGCCGAGCGCGTGCTCGAGCAGCTGGATCTGCCGGCTGAGCGGCGGCTGGGTCATGAAGAGGCGCCGGGCCGCACGGCCGAAATGCAGTTCCTCGGCAACCGCGACGAAACAGCGAAGCTGGTGCAGTTCGATCATCCAATTCTTGAATCGATCAATAGTCTTTTGATGTTAGACGGATATCGATACGATTTCTATACTCGGTTGCACCTGATGTGCGGCCCTTGCCGCGCACGACGACCGAGCCCTTCATGACCATCGACATCCTGCTCACCCAGCCGCTCCCCGACGCGATCGACGCCGAACTGTCGGCCCGCTACGCGGTGCACCGGCTGCATGCGGCCGAACGGCCGGACACGCTGCTCGACCGCGTTGCCCCGCGCATTCGCGGGGTCGTGACCGGCGGCGCGAACGGCCTGTCCGCCGCGCTGATGGACCGGCTGCCGGCGCTCAAGATCGTCGCGATCAGCGGCATCGGCACCGACGCGGTCGATCTCCACCGCGCCCGCGCGCGCGGCATCCATGTGACGACGACGCCCGACGTACTGACCGACGACGTCGCCGACATGGCGATGGGGCTGATCCTGATGACGCTGCGCGACCTCGGCGCCGGCGAGCGGATCGTGCGCGCCGGCCGTTGGGGCAAGACGGCCCAGCCGCTCGCGACCCGGGTGACGGGCAAGCGGCTCGGCATCGTCGGGCTGGGCCGCGTCGGCCGCGCGCTCGCGCAGCGCGCGCAGGCGTTCCGGATGCCCGTCAGCTACTTCGGCCCGCGCGAGCATCGCGACAGCGGTTATCGCTTCGTGCCCGACCTCGCCGCGCTCGCGCGCGACAGCGATGTTCTCGCGATCGCCGCGTCGGCCGACCACGGCAACGTGCTCGTGACGGCCGAGGTGCTCGCCGCGCTCGGTCCGCAAGGATTCCTGATCAACGTCGCGCGCGGCAAGCTGGTCGACGAAGCCGCGCTCGTGCGCGCACTCGCCGATGGCACGATCGCAGGCGCCGGTCTCGACGTGTTCGCGAACGAACCGCATGTGCCAGCCGCGCTGCTCGAACTCGACCGCGTCGTCGTCCAGCCGCACCGCGCGAGCGCGACGCACGAAACGCGCGAGCAGATGGGCCGGATCGTGCTCGCGAACCTCGCCGCGTGCTTCGCGGGCCAGCGCCCGCCGACCAGCATCACGTGCTGACCGTCGCGCGCGACGCGACTGCTTCCGTTACCACGCCGGATGCCTCCCGCACGACGGAGGCGACGGTCCGTTCACGCGCATGACGGGTTTGCGCCGGAGAAACGCGCGTAGCCGGACGCATTGCGGCATCGCGCGTCGCTGCCGCCCGAGGAGACTGCCTTCGGGGCGCCCGGCGCCGCAACCGGCAACGCGCGTTCGCCGGCCCGTCATGAACGAGAACCCACCCAAGGAGACACGCATGCCCCAACGATCCAGCGGCGCCGCCCTCGCCGCATCGCCCGCCGCGTCGCACACGACCGGCCGCGTCCGCCATGCGGTCCTCGCGCTGATTTTCGCGGTCACCGTCATCAACTACGCCGACCGCGCGACGATGTCGATCGCCGGCACCGGCGTCGCGCACGACCTCGGGCTGACGCCCGTGCAGCTCGGCATCGTCTTTTCCGCGTTCGCGTGGGCCTATGCGATCGGCCAGATCCCGGGCGGCTGGCTGCTCGACCGTTTCGGCGCGCGGCGCGTCTACGGCCTGAGCCTTCTGCTGTGGTCGGTCTTCACGATGCTGCAGGGTACGGTCGGCTCGCTCGCGGTGCAGGGTGCGGCCGCGACGCTCGCGCTGTTCGCGATGCGCTTCATGCTCGGCCTCGTCGAATCGCCGGCATTCCCGGCCAATTCGCGGATCGTCGCATGCTGGTTTCCGACCGCCGAACGCGGCACCGCATCGGCGCTGTTCAATTCCGCGCAGTACATGGCCGTCGTATTGTTCACGCCCGCGATGGCATGGCTCACGCACGCGCTCGGCTGGGAGCACGTGTTTCTGTGGATGGGACTGCTCGGCATCGCGCTCGCCGCGCTGTGGTTCGCATGGTATCGAGAACCGCACAGCCACCCGCGCGTGACCGACGCCGAGCGCGACTACCTCCGCGCACACGGTGCGCTCGTCGATCTCGAGGCGAACCGCGTGCGCCATCGGCCGCGCCTGTCGTGGCACGACGTGTCGCAACTGTTCCGGCACCGGAACCTGTGGGCGATCTATCTCGGCCAGTACTGCATCACGGCGCTCACCTATTTCTTCATCACGTGGTTCCCGATCTACCTGATCAAGGGGCGCGGCATGACGATCATGGAGGCCGGCTGGGTCGCCGCGCTGCCGGCGATCTGCGGATTCACGGGCGGCGTGCTCGGCGGCGTGCTGTCGGACTGGCTGGTCCGGCGCGGCATGCATCCGTCGCGGGCGCGCAAGACGCCGTTCGTCGCGGGGATGGCGATGGCGACGCTGCTCGTGCTCGCGAACGGCGCGTCGTCGAACGCGGTCGTGATCGCGCTGATGACGATCGCGTTCTTCGGCAAGGGGCTCGCGGCGGTCGGCTGGGCCGTGCTCGCCGACACGGCGCCGGAAGGCATGGTCGGCCTGAGCGGCGGCGTGTTCAACGGCCTCGGCAACCTGGCCGGGATCGTCACGCCGCTTGTGATCGGCTATTTCGTCGCCCGCACCGGCTCGTTCGCGGGCGCGTTGTGGTTCGTCGCCGCGCACGGGCTGCTCGGCATCGCCGCGTACGTGTGGCTCGCGGGACGCTTCGAACGGATCCGCATCGCGCCGCGCGCCTGAACGCCGCCGCGGCGCCCGCCCGCGGGGGCCCGGGCCGTCAGGCGCGCTTGCGGCCGCCCGGCGCGTGCTCGGTCGTCAGCCGGTCGAGTTCGCGCAGGTCTTCCTCCAGCGCGGGCGTGAGCGTCGTGCGCAGGTGGTCGAGGAACGTACGGATCTTCGCGTCGAGATAGCGGCGCGTCGCGTAGACGGCATACACGCTCACCGTCTGCAGCCGGTACTCGGGCAGCACGCGGATCAGCCGCCCTTCGCGAATGTCGTCGAGCACCGTATACAGCGCGACGCACGCGATCCCGCGCCCGGCGCGCACCGCGACGCACAGTGCATCCGGCACGTTGACCTGGAACGGCGCCGGCTGCAGCTCGTAGACGGCCTCCTCGCCGTCGCTGCGTTCGAGCCGCCATTCGCCGGCCGGCGACGCGGGCGTATCGAGGCGCAGGCACACGTGGTTCGGCAATTCGTCGGGCGATTGCGGCGTGCCGTGGCGCGCCAGGTATTCGCGCGAGGCGACGAGCACGCTGCAGCTCGTGCCGCAGGTCTGCGCAACGTAACCCGAATCGGGCAGTTGCGACGCCGTCACGATCGACACGTCGTAGCCCTCCTCGACGAGATTCGGCATCCGCTGCGCGAGCGTCAGTTCGACCGACACGTCCGGGTTGTCCTCCTGGTAGCGCACGATCGACGACACGACATGGCTCTGCCCGAGGCCCGTCATCGCATGGATGCGCATCTTGCCGCTCGGCCGCAGCAACGCGTTGCGCGCCTCGGCGTTCGCGTAGTCGATTTCCGCGAGGATCGATTTCGCGCGCTCGAAATAGCGTTCGCCGCTTTCGGTGAGGCCGAGATGGCGCGTCGTGCGATGCAGCAGGCGCGTCTGTACGTGTGCTTCGAGGTTCGATACCGCGCGCGACACCTGCGCGGTGGTCGCATCGATTTCCTTCGCGACCGCAGTAAAACTGCCGGCCTCGACAACGCGCACGAACAGGCGCATGTTTTCGAGCATGTCCATTGAATTGGGAATTGGCTTGGGGAGAGTCGGTGGGGAGGCGTCGGCGGCGCTCGCGTCAGAGGGGAAACGGAACGCAGCCGCGAACCACGTCGAAACGATCACCGTGCCGGGGAAAAGGCGGGAGAGCGGACATCGCGTACGTGGTTCTGGCATGACGGGATTCGGTGGCCGGAATTGTACGCCGCTGCAGACAAATTTGCGCGCTTGCGCCACCCGAAAACTTTCATCGCATGAAAGGCTTTTGCAAGCCATGCACGACAAAGCCCGAAGCGGCGCGACGATTTATATCACAATGAGATACAATTCGCCGCTTGTCGTCGCACCCGACCGCGCTGTCGTCTCTACCGCTCACCGTCCATGTCGTCAGGCTCCCCTTCGTCGCGCCGCACGCTGCGGCAATGGCTGCACAGCTTCATTCCCCATCCGATGTCGCTCGGCTGGCGCGAACGCCTGCGTTCGTGCGCAGGCGCCCTCGTCGGCATCGCGACTGTCGGCGCGACGATGCGGCTGCTGCCCGGCGTGCCGGGCCTCGCGCCGTTGCTCGTCGCGCCGATGGGCGCGTCTGCCGTGCTGCTGTTCGCCGTGCCGGCGAGCCCGCTCGCACAGCCGTGGTCGATCATCGGCGGCAATCTCGTCGCGGCGACGGTCGGCGTCGCATGCGCACACTGGATCGCCGATCCGGTTACCGCCGCCGCGGTCGCGATCGCATGCGCGATCGGCGGCATGTTCGCGCTGCGCTGCGTGCACCCGCCGTCGGGCGCCGTCGCGCTGACGGCCGTGGTCGGCGGCCCGGCGATTCATGCACTGGGGTTCGGCTTCGTGCTGGAACCGATCGCGCTGCAATCGGCCGTTCTGCTGTCGGCCGCGCTCGTGTATCACGCGCTGACGGGGCACCGCTACCCGCACGGCGGCGCGCGTGCCGACGCGAAACCCGCCGCGCCGGCGCGCGGCGGCTTCACGCGCGGCGATCTCGACGCGGTGCTGAAGCGCCGCGGCGAATGGCTCGACGTCGATCCGGACGATCTCGAAACGCTGCTGCGCGAAACCGAGATGCAGGCCTATGCGCGCACGTTCGGCCAGCTCACGTGCACCGACCTGATGACGCGTCATGCAATCGAAGTCGCGCCGTCGACGTCGGTGACGGCCGCCCTCGCGCTGCTCGACCGCCACCGCGTGAAGGCACTGCCCGTCGTGGACGGCGAGGGCCGCCTGGCCGGTATCGTCACGCGCGCCGACCTCACGCGTGCGTCGCGCCGCCCGACTCCGCTGTGGCAACGCTGGTCCGCGCGGCTGCCGCAAGCGCTGGGCGGCCGGCCCGCGTGCGTCGACTCCGTGATGACGCGCGACGTCGCATGCGTGCCGGAAACGATGCCGGTCACGGCACTCGTGCCGCTGTTCGCGCAGTCGGGCCACCACCATATTCCGGTCGTCGATGCGTCGCGCCGGCTCGTCGGGATCGTCACGCAGACGGATCTCGTCACGGGCCTTTACCGGCAGACGCAGATGCTCGCCGCCGCGTAGCGCCCCGCCGCCCATGCGTCACACCGTCCAGCCATTGCGTGCAAATTCGTCCATTTATATCACGTCATGATATATTTGCCGTTATCGAAACCGATTCCCCGACCTCCATGACCGACACTCGACGCGCGCTGGCGAAAAGCGATTTCCAGCAACTGTCCGAATTCCGCTACCAGATGCGCCGTTTCGAGCGCTTCTCCGAACGCGCCGCGCAAAGCGAAGGCGTGACGCCGCTGCAATACCTGCTGCTGCTGCACATCAAGGGCTATCCGCATCGCGAATGGGCGACCATCGGCGAGCTCGCGGAACGCCTGCAGGCGCAGCATCACGGCGTCGTCGCGCTGGTCACGCGCTGCGAGACGCTCGGCCTCGTGAAGCGCAAGACGAGCGAGGCGGACCGTCGGCAGGTCGAGGTCCACCTCGAGCCCGCCGGCGAGACGCTGCTTGCCCATCTCGCGGCCCTGCATCGCGCCGAGCTGAAATCGCTCAAGGGCGCGTTCCAGGTTCCCCAGATCGACTACTGACCCCCGTCACTCCCACTCCGATGAACGCACCGCACAAACGCGACTTCTCGACCAACGAACGCCTGCCCGTGATCGCGCTGCTTGCCGCCGGGATCGGCCTGCTCAGCACGCTTGCCGCGTTCGTGCTGTTGAGCCTGATCCACCTGTTCACGAACCTGTTCTTCTTCCAGCAGTTCTCGTTCGCCGACCGCTCGCCCGCGCACAACACGCTCGGCGCATGGGCGATCGTCGTGCCCGTGATCGGCGGGCTGATCGTCGGCGCGATGGCGCGCTTCGGTTCGGAAAAGATCCGCGGCCACGGCATTCCCGAAGCGATCGAGGCGATCCTGTTCGGCAAGAGCCGCATGTCGCCGAAGGTCGCGATCCTCAAGCCGCTGTCGTCGGGCGTCGTGATCGGCAGCGGCGGCCCGTTCGGCGCCGAAGGCCCGATCATCATGACGGGCGGCGCGCTCGGCTCGCTGATCGCGCAATGCGTGCACGTGACGGCCGCCGAACGCAAGACGCTGCTCGTCGCCGGTGCGGCCGCCGGCATGACGGCCGTGTTCGGCACGCCGGTCGCCGCCGTGCTGCTCGCGGTCGAACTGCTGCTGTTCGAATGGCGGCCTCGCAGTTTCCTGCCGGTCGCGCTCGCGTGCGCGGTGGCCGGCTTCGCACGCGCGCTGTGTTTCGGCGTCGATCCGCTGTTTCCGCTGAGCACGGCCGCGCCGACGCCCGTCGCGCTGCTGTCGTGCCTCGTCGCGGGCCTGCTGTCGGGAGCGCTGGCGTGCGGCCTGTCGGCCGCGCTGTACCGTGTCGAGGACGCCTTCGCGAAGCTGCCCGTGCACTGGATGTGGTGGCCCGCGCTCGGCGCGATCGCGATCGGCGTCGGCGGCTGGCTCGAGCCGCGTGCGCTCGGCGTCGGCTACGACGTGATCGGCGACCTGCTGCACCAGCATATCGCGCTGAAGATCGCGCTCGCGCTGCTGATCGTCAAGGCCGTGATGTGGGTGATCGCGCTCGGCTCCGGCACGTCGGGCGGCGTGCTCGCCCCGCTGCTGATGCTCGGCGCGGGCCTCGGCACCGTGCTGTCGCCGCTGCTGCCCGGCGGCGATCCGGCGCTGTGGCCGCTCGTCTGCATGGCAGCGACGCTGGGCGCGACGCTCGGTGCGCCGCTGACGGCGATCGTGTTCGCGTTCGGCCTCACGCACGACGCCAACGCGCTGCTGCCGCTGCTCGCGGCAACGCTGGTCGCGCACGGCTTCGCGACCGTCGCGATGAAGCGCTCGATCATGACGGAGAAGATCGCGCGCCGCGGCTATCACATCTATCGCGAATACGGGGTCGATCCGCTGGAGCGGCACGACATCGGCGAAGTGATGACGTCCGCCGACCGGCTCGTCGCGATCGACGGCGCGGCGACGCTCGACACCGTCGAGTCGCGGTACTTCGGTGCAACGCAGACGCATCGCGCGTACCCGGTCGTCGAGAACGGCCGCCTGCTCGGCCTCGTCGATCGCGCAACGCTCGATGCGCAACGCAGCCGTGCCGCGGCCGACACGCCGATCTCGGACGCGTTCGCCGACCGTGCACCCGCGATCGCGCTGGCGCACGAAACCTGCCGCGTCGTCGCGTCGCGGCTCGCGATGCTCGGCCTCGAACGCCTGCCGGTCGTCGCCGACGAGCGATCGCTGCGCATCACGGGCATCGTGTCGCGCAGCGACCTGGTCAAGCCCGCGCTGCAGCACTTCGACGACGAACAGAAGCGCGAGCGCTTCCGCCCGATCGTCCCGGCCAACCTGCGCGGCATCGGCACGCGCAAGGCCGGCTGACACCCCTTGCGTGCGCGCGCCGCCGGCCGCGCACGCCCCGTCGCATCATGCCGCCGCGCGCCGGGGCGCACTCGCCCTGCCGCGCTTGAAGTTGGTTGACAATTCGACGGGCGAAAGTTTGTCATGATGGTGTTCATGCGACGGGGCCATCAATCAGCCATTCCACTTCGCGATCAAAACGAGAGTCGCGGCACGGCATGCAGACACGTGCCGTTCGCCGCGACCGTCACCTCCCCACACGATCCCGCAGCGCACCGGCCATGCAACGCATGACGTCGTGCCGCACACCGTGCATGCCGCACCGCGGCAACGTGCCCAGCACCCGATCCGCCATTTGGCAAGCGCGCTAACAACTTGTTTCGGAATGGCCGGAACCGTGCCTGCCCGAGGCAATCTCACTTGTACGCAGTTCTGCTGCGCATCCCGCTCAATCAATCACGACTCAAGGGAGATAACGTGAACGCGAAATACTTACCGCTCATCGCATTGACCGTGGCATTTTCTGCTCATGCCGCCGATTCCGCCCTGCAGAACGTGGGGCAAAGCCAGAAACCCGCCGACGAAGTGGCGCAGTGCATCGCCAAGACCTGGGCCGACAAGTCGCAGCAACCGGTGACGTCGCAGTATGAGCTGGCGAATGGCCTCGCGATGGCCGTCTATGCGCCGGGCCAGCAGCCGCCGAACGGCGCCGCGGCCGTCGTACGCCCGGCCGGCGCCGCGAATGCGAAGACCTGGGTCGGTTTCCGCGGCGGCGATGCATCGTCGGCCGGCGACATCAACGCCTGCCTGTAACGCGCATCGGCGCGCCGGATGGCCTGGCGCCATCCGCTTGCAACCAGCCCCGCGCAAGCGGGGCTTTTTCCTTGTCGAGCGCCGAACGCGCGTTACAGGTAGCTGCAGACGTAATCGAGCGTCTCGAGCACTTCGATGTCGAAGCGGCTCTTGCCCGGCACCGAGAACGATTCGCCCGCGCCGTAGGTTTGCCACTCGCTGCTGCCGTCGAGCCTGACGCGGCACTTGCCGCCCTGCACTTCCATCAATTCGGGCGCATCCGTGCCGAAGTTGAGCGCGCACGGCAGGATCACGCCGAGCGTCTTGCGCGTGCCGTCCGGGAAGAGCACGGTATGCGACACGCACTTGCCGTCGAAATAGACGTTCGCGCGCTTGACGACCGATACGTTGTCGAATTGGGTTGCACTGGTCATGTGATGCCTCTGATTGCTGGATGCCGGGTGGCGATGTGGTTGGAGGCCGGCCGGAGCGGCGGGCCGGCCGCTATGATACCGGCTCGCGCCGCGCAAGCCTGAACGGCGTGTCGCCGGAGCGGCCGCGGGTGAAAAATCGTCAGGACAACGATGCGATCCGCAGGCGGCGCATGCTCATCGCAGCCCCTTGCGCCGCGCGGAATCGCGCAGGCAGTCGAGCAGCATCGCCGCGGCCGGCGTCAGCGGGCTGTCGCGGCGCGTGACGACCTGCACCGACACGCCCGGCAGGCGCTCGCGTATCGGCAGCACCACGAACTGGTCGTGCGCCCACTCGCCCTGCAGCAACTGCTCGGGCATCGACGCGATCAGGTCGCAGCCGGCCATCAGGCTGCGCGCCAGCCCGAAGCTCGGACATTCGACGACCCGCGCCGGCACCGGCAGCCCGTATGCGACGAACGCGTTGAACAGCACCTGCGTGGAGCTTTCCGGCGACGGGTTCATCAGCCAGTCGGCCTCGACGAGATCGGCGAGCGACGTGGCCGCCGCGAGCGGATGCCCCTTGCGCGCGACGATCAGCGACCGGCTCGCATAGAGTTCCGCATGATCGAACTCGGCCGCCAGCAGTTCGGGCACGACGACGGCCACCGCGAAATCGAGCGAGCCGTCGTGCAGGCGCGGCAGCGCCACGCCCGGAAACCCTTCGATCAGGTTGACCCGCGCCACCGGAAAGCGGCGCCGGAACGCGCGAAACGCATCGGGCAGGATCGTCATCGCGGCGGCCGGCGTGATCGCCGCGGCAACGGAGCCCGTCATCGCGCCCTGCGCCTGTTCGATGTCGTCGCGCGCGCGCTGCATCTCGGCGACGATCAGCCGCGCGCGCACCTGCAACTGCTGGCCGAACGCGGTGAGCTGCACGCCGCGCGCGGTGCGCACGACGAGCGACACGCCGAGCGCGATCTCCAGTTCCTTGACCGCCTTCGTCAGTGCCGCCGGCGACACGTTCAGGCGCCGCGCGGCCGCGCGAATGCTCCCTTCTTCCGCGACCGTGACGAACGCTTTCAACTGATGGTATTTCATGGCGGCAATGCGTGATCCGTGGAAACCCGATGCTGCGCGACACACGCCGACCAGACGCCGGTTCAGGGTATTCCCGAGCGGCAACCGACGGTGAGCACCAAAGCAATTTATCAGCTTCTGGTACCCAAAAGAAATTTATATCCTTGGTCGTCACATGCGCGTCAAACGCCCGACTGCCCCCACAGGAGAGACCATGCTGCAAGCCGTGAACCCCGTCATCCCCGGCATCGCCGAGATCGCCCCCGAGCTGGTCGAGGTGCGCCGCCGCATCCATGCGCATCCCGAACTCGCTTTCGAAGAGACGCTCACGAGCGATCTCGTCGCGGAACTGCTCGCCGGCTGGGGATACGAGGTGCATCGCGGCATCGGCAAGACGGGGGTCGTCGGCGTGTTGCGCGAAGGGCAAGGCGCGCGCACGGTCGGGCTGCGCGCCGACATGGACGCGCTGCCGCTCGCCGAAGCCACGGGCCTGCCGTACGCCAGCCGCCATGCGAACAAGATGCATGCGTGCGGCCACGACGGCCACACCGCGATGCTGCTGTGCGCGGCGCGCTACCTCGCGGCGTCGCGCCGATTCTCGGGCACGCTGAACCTGATCTTCCAGCCGGCGGAGGAAAACTTCGGCGGCGCGAAGGCGATGATGGACGACGGCCTGTTCGAGCGCTTCCCGTGCGACGCGATCTTCGCGATCCACAACATGCCGGGCCGCGCGGCCGGCGACATGGCCTTTCGCACCGGCGCCGCGATGGCGTCGGCCGACCGCGTGACGATCACGCTGCGCGGGGTCGGCGGCCACGGCGCGATGCCGCATTTCGCGCGCGATCCGATGTCGGCGGCCGGCAGCATCATGGTCGCGCTGCAGACGATCGTCGCGCGCGAGGTCGATGCGCAGCAGGCCGCCGTGATCACGGTCGGCAGCGTGCAGGCCGGCGAGACCTTCAACATCATTCCCGAAACCGTCGTGATGAAACTGTCGGTGCGCGCGCTGAACGCCGACGTGCGCGCGCTGCTCGCGCGCCGCATCGACGCACTCGCTAAAGGCCAGGCGGAAAGCTTCGGCGTCACGGCGGAGGTCGACTACGACTACGGCTACCCGGTGCTCGTCAATCACGCGGAACCCACCGCGTTCGCGGCCGACATCGCGCGCCAGATGCTCGGCGCCGAGCGGGTCGAGACCGACGCCGCGCCGCTGATGGGCAGCGAGGATTTCGCCTTCATGCTCGAGGCCCGCCCCGGCTGCTACGCGTTCATCGGCAACGGCGTCGGCAGCAAGGGCGGCTGCATGGTGCACAACCCCGGCTACGACTTCAACGACGACATTCTCTCGATCGGCGCGAGCTACTGGGTTCGCGTCGCCGAAGCCTGGCTCGCGGCCTGACGGCCCTTCATCCCATCGTTACGCGCCAACCGGGGGAGCCCCACATGGAAACGTCCGCCCTTTCGCTCGCCGGCACACCGGTCGATGCACGTGCCGCCGCGAAGAAACGCCGCCTGATCGCGGCGGCCGCCGTCGGCAATGCGCTCGAGTTCTACGACTTCACGGTCTACAGCTTCTTCGCCATCCTGATCGGCAAGCTGTTCTTTCCCGTGCATTCGTCGTTCGGACAACTGATGCTCGCGGTCGCGAGCTTCGGCGTCGGCTTCGTCACGCGCCCGCTCGGAGGGCTCGTGATCGGCATGTATGCCGACCGCGTCGGCCGCAAGAAGGCGATGATCCTCACGCTGCTGCTGATGGCGCTCGGCACCGCGACGATCGCGGTCGCGCCGACCTTCGCGCAGATCGGCCTTGCCGCCCCGCTGCTGCTCGTCCTCGCACGCCTGCTGCAAGGGTTCGCGTCGGGCGGCGAAGTCGGCGCATCGACGACGCTGCTGCTCGAACAGGCGCCGCAGCACCGCCGCGGTTTCTACGCATCGTTCCAGTTCTCCAGCCAGGGGCTCGCCGCACTTGCCGGCGCGCTGACGGGCGTCGCGCTGACGTCGACGCTGAATGCCGCGCAACTCGAAAGCTGGGGCTGGCGCGTCCCGTTCGTCATCGGCACGCTGTTCGTGCCGCTCGGCTACTGGCTGCGCCGCACCGTCGAGGAGGTGCCGGCCGCCACGCCCGCCGCCGTGCACGACGAACCGGTCGCGTCGCTGCCGCTCGCCGACGTGCTGCGCCATCACGGCAAGGCCGTGTTCGCGGGCCTCGGCGTGACGATCGGCGGCACGTCGATCCACTACATCATCGTGTTCTACATGGCGATCTACGGCGTGCAGGTGCTGCACCTGCCGACCTGGCTGTCGATGACGGCCGGCTGCGTCGCCGGCGCGATCCTGATGCTGGTGACGCCGCTCGGCGGCCACCTGTCCGACGTGTACGGGCGCAACCGGATCGTCTGGTGGACGCGCGTCGTGCTGATGGCCGCGATCTATCCGGCGTTCGTCGCGCTGAACCGCTGGCCGGGCGCCACGTCGCTGCTGTCGATCATCGCCGCGCTGTCGATCGTGCACGCGATCAACATCGGCGCGACCGGCGCGATGCTCGGCGAACTGTTCCCGCGTGCGGTGCGCGCCACCGGCGGCGCGCTCGTGTACAGCGTCGGCGTCGCGATCTTCGGCGGCTTCGCGCAATTCTTCGTCACGTGGCTGATCGCGGCGACCGGCAACGCGAACGCGCCAGCGTGGTATGCGATCGGCTGCGGCGCGATGACGCTGCTCGCCCTGCGCTGCATGGACGAAAAGGCCGGGAAGGCACTCGACTGAGCCGCGGCCGACGCGCGCCGCGCGATTGACGCGGCCGGCCCGGATCGGGCATGATCGCTGCATGCGCCATACCACGACCTCCTCCTCGACCACGACGCGCACGACCGCCTTCGGCGGGCTCGTGCGGCGAGTGCGCGCAAGGTCGTAGCGCAATCCCTCACAGGCCCCGCCGGTTCCGGACGGGGTCTTGTCGTTTCTCCGTCCGTACCGGCCACTCAGGAGAAACACCATGTCCGCAGCCCCTTCCCCGAAACGCGCCCTGCTCGTCATCGACATGCAGGTCGGCCTGTTTCACGGCCCCGAGCGTCCGTACGACGGCGAGCGCGTGCTCGCGAACATCAACCGGTTGATCGGTCGTGCACATGAGGCCGGCGCCCCGGTGTTCGCCGTGCGTCACACCGGGCCCGCCGGTTCGCCGATTGCGCCCGGCACGCCGCTGACCGCACTGCTGCCGGCCCTCGCGATCGATCCGGCGCGCGACGTCGTGTTCGACAAGTCGCGATCGAGCTGTTTCGCGGGCACGCAGCTCGCCGAATGGCTGCATGCGGCCGGCATCGGCGAGATCGTCGTCGCGGGCATGAAAACCCAGTACTGCGTCGACACGGCCTGCCGCGCGGCGGCCGATCACGGCTTTCGCGCGGTGCTCGTGACCGACGCGCACACCTGCATGGATACGCCGGCCCTGCCGGCCGAACAGATCGTTGCGCACCACAACGCGACGCTCGGCGGCCCGTTTGCGACGCTGACGACGACCGACAGCTGCGAGTTCAACGGCTGACGGCTGGCCCGACCGCCGATACACAGCCTGGCACGACCGCCCGATGCGGCGACGGGCGCGCGACCATCGCGCGCTGCGCCGGGAAGCGACCGACGCGCTCGGCGATGCGCCGTCTCGCCGCGCGCAGGGTCGTGCATGCGCTCGACGAACGCTTCGGAGCGCACGCCGGACGGCGCGGCCGCAGGCCCGTCGAAGCACCCCGTCCGCCCGGCGACGTGACACGTGACACGTCATACGTCACGCTTCGCCTGCCCGACTGCTCGGCGGTTCAATCCTGGCCCGCGAGATACGGCGAAGTGAACACTCTCGGCGGAAACGGCTGCAGCCCGACCTGCGGCGTGAAGCTGTAGCGCAGGTAGACCGCGGCGACCCACTCGCGATATTGATACGCATTGCCGAACGACGCCGCCGCCCCTACCGCGAGCTGCGAGGCGAGCTGGTACTCGCCGCGCCCGGCGATCGAATATGCGATACCGGTCTTGCTCTGCCCCGGATAGACCGCGCCCGGATCGAGCGTCACCGGCAGCGCGTTGGTGATAGCCGCCGCATTGGCCGCGGCCGACGATTGCATCAACGGGTCGAGCGGGAAATACGGCACGGCGTTCTGGCGGTAGTGCTGCACGCCGATCGAGCCGTTGACCTGATACGTGAATGCGCCCGTGCGCCCCGAGTAGTCGATCGGAAGGTTCAGGATCACGTACTGCTGCGGGCTGAAGTAGCCGCCCTGGCCGTACGTGAAATACGACTGGTTGCTGCTGAACCGCATCCATGTCGCATTGATGCCGGCGGTAAACGTCTGGTTGGCATCCTGATAGAAGCGCGTATACGCGCCGCCGCCGCCCTTGCCCGAGTAGTTGCGCTCGACGTGATGCCCGTCGTAGTAGTTGAATTCGCCGTTGACATACAGCCCGCTCGTGCCGTCGTCCCAGCTCAGCGACGCCCGCGCGCCGCTCTTCGTCACGCCGCCCCACTTGAGGCCCGAGCCGGCGTCGCGCGCGCCGGCGTACGACAGCACGCTGTCGGTCACCGCGCGGCGCGTCACCGCGAGCGAGTAGGTCACCTTGTCCGTGATGCCGCCGTCGTACTGCACGCCGCCCACGATGTTCTGGTACGGGAAGCCGATCGGCGACGTGCCGACGTCCGCCTTCAGCTGCTTGCCCTCGTAGCCGATCGACAAGCCGACGCCGCTCGCGGACTGATCGCCGAACGTTCCCGTCCGGGCTTTCGCCAGGCCGGAGCCGAAGCGCGCATAGGTCGGGATGTCGAGGGTCGCGGTGCCCGCATCGAGCGTGACCGGCGTCGCGGTGACGACGATGTGGCCGTTACCGGCCCTGATGCGTCCCTCGATCGGCGCCTCGATGTCGGTGAGGCTCGACAGGCCGGCCTCGCCGCTGCGATTCCGGAACACGAGCCCGCCCGATACCGTGCTCGCCTGTTCGCGATTCACCTGCGCGAGTTCGGCCGCCACGCCGAGCGTCTGCGCATTCGCGTCGCCCGAGACCGTGCCGCCGCGCGCGGCGGGTGCGGGCGCATAGCTCTGCGCGTACCCGGCCGGCGGTTGCGGAATGTAGGTCGGTGCGCCGCCTGCCTGGCCCGGATACGGCTGCGGCGTGTACGGCTGGCCATATGCCTGTTGCGGGTAGCTTTGCTGTGGGTAGCTTTGCTGCGGATAGCCCTGCTGCGGGTAGCCCTGTTGCGAATAGCCCTGTTGCGAATAGCCCTGTTGCGGATAGCCCTGCTGCGGGTAGCCCTGCTGCGGGTAGCCCTGCTGCGGATAGCCCTGCTGCGGATACGTCTGCCCATAGCCCTGCGCATACGCAGGCTGACGAGACTGCGCCGCCCTGGTCGCCTTCCGCGTGCGGGTGCGCTCCGGCGCGGCCGTATCCGTTCCGGTCTGCGCGGCACGCGCGGCGGGCGACATCGGCCACGGCGTCGCCGCATAGTCTTGCGGCGCCGGATAGCCGCCCTGCGCCGGGTAGGCAGCAGGCGCGGCGGCCTGCTGCGGATACGGCGGAACCGACGAATACGGCGTATAGGGCTGCGCGGCCGGCGGCCCGCCGCTTTCGCCGCCGCCGTCGCTCGCCTGCCCGTAGCCGCTCGTGTCGACGCCGGCCGACGGCGACACGCCGGACCGCCGCTCGGGCGCGTTCCCGGACGGATAAGCGGAAGGCGCGGCGGGCTGCCCGCCGGATGGCGCGACAGCGGGCGTCACGTAAGGCGCGGGTGGCGCGGGCGGCATCGAATACGGCACGGTCTGGGCGGGAAGCGAAAGAGTGGACCACGAAGGGGCGGCAGGCAGCAGCGCCGACGGGCGCGCGCCGTCGGCGGGCGTGGCGGCGGCGCCGCCGACGTCGACCGCCGTCTTGCCTTCGAACGGATTGGTGCCCGGCAGCGGGTTCGCGCCGATTCGCTGCATCGCCGCCTCCCAGCCGCGCGGCACATTGGCCCTCGGCGCGGCTGGCGCAGGCGGCGGCGTGGTGCTCGCGAGCAGCGAGCGTTTCAGATACAACGCGGCGGCCGACAGCTTGCCTTCGGCGCGATAGAACCGGCCGGCGGCGGCCAGGACGTCCGGATCGTCCGGCGCGGCCTCCAGCGCGGCCGTCACGTAGCGCTCGCCGTCGCGCCAGGCTTTCGCGCCGCTCGCCGCATAGGTTGCGGCGGTCAGCAGGCCGAGATCGTCGGGCCGGCGCGCCAGCGCCGTCTGATAGCACTTGAGCGCGTTCGCCGCATCGCCCGCCGACGTGTAGAGACGCGCCAGCGCCGCCTGCAGATCGGGGTTGTCGGGCATCGCGGCCAGCCACGGCGCGATCACCGCGTAGCCGCCGGCAAGGTCGCCCCGGGTCCGCACGGCATCGGCCTGGCGCACCACGATCGCCAGGTTGAGGTTCTCGAAATCGACCCGCTGCTCCGGCGTGAACGACATCGCCGACAGGCGCCGCATCACGTCGCCCAGCAGCGCGTCCTGATGGCCCGCGAGCAGGATACCCGCGTACCGCAGTTGCAGGCCGGTATCGCCGGGCGCGGCCGACAGGGCCTGCCGAACCAGCCAGAGTCCGCGCTGCGGATCGCCCGCGGCGACATAACCGCCCGCCAGGACCGCGGCGAGCGACGGCGTTCCCGCCGCGACGCCTTCGGCGTTGGCGAGCATCGCGAGCGCCTGCTGGCGCTGGCCGCGGCGCGCCAGCCGGGTCGCGAGATCGACCTGCTGCCCGACCCAGAGCCGGTGCTGCAGGGCCGTCATCGCCGCCGTGCGTTGCGCGACGGGGATGCGGTCGAGGTTCTGGAGGCCCGCCGACCATTCGCGCGTCTGCTCGGCGAGCAGCGCGCTCGCGTACAGCCCGTCCGCCATGTCGGGATGGCTCGCGAGCAGGCCATCCATGATGCTCCGCGCGGACGCGATCGCGCCCTGCCGCACATAGACCCGCGCAAGATCGAGCCGCAGCCACGGATCGTCGGGACTGCCGGCGAGCGCATCCTCGAAGAGGCTGCGCGCCGTGCCCAGATCGCCGCGCGCCTCGGCCGCGCGCGCCTGCGCCGCTTCGGCCGTCCGGCGCAGCCGGTCCGCGCCGCCCGCCTTCTGCTGCTGCCCGACCGTCAGCTGGTTCGCGAACTGCAGCGCCTCGTCGCCGCGCCCCTGCGCGGCCAGCGCGCCGACCAGCCCGCGAATCGCGTCGGGGCTGTCGGCCTGACGGCGCAACGCCATGCGGTAAGCCTGCTCCGCGCCGGCCGGATCGCGATTCGCCAGCAGGCCGTCGCCCAGCAGCACCTGTGCCGTGATGTCGGACGGATTCAGCGCGATCGCGCGCTCGTACAGCGACTTCGCCTTCGCGAAATCGCCGTTGCTCTGCGCGCCGAGCGCGTCGCTCGTATACGTCCAGTACGTCGCGCTCGTCAGTGCGCTCCGCCAGCGCGCCGGGTTGCCTGCGCGCGACGCGCGTTCGAGATAGCTGCGCGCCTGCGGAAAATGCTCCTGCTTCAGCTCGACGATACCCATGCCGCCCAGCGCGTCGCCGTTGTTCGGCGCCGCCGCGAGCACGCTGCCGAAACGGTCGCGCGCCGTCGCGAGATCGTCGCGATCGAGCGCCGCGAAACCGTCGGCGACCGTCCTGCCGCGCGCATCGTTCTGCGCCGTTTCCTGCGCGTGCTCGCGGTCGGTCTGCCCTTGCCGCACCATGCCGTCGAAACGCGCGCGAACGGCGGGATCGTCGGGAACGGCTTTCAGGTAGGCCTCGTAGCGCGCCTGATCGGACGGCCGCGCGGCCAGCCAGAGCAGCGCCTGCCGCCAGCTCTGCCGCGCCTTCGCGCCGACCGCCGGATCGTTCGCCAGTTGTTCGAGACGCGCGATGCCGTCGCGACGCATGGCGTCGCGATACGTCAGGTGTTGCGCATAGGCGAGCGCATAGCGCGGATCGTCGCGGTTGTCGCGCGCGAGCTGCTCGAGCCCGCGCCGCGCCTCGTCCCAGCCGCTCGGCGTCGCCGCGAGCGCCTGGTAATACTCGAGACGCAGTTCCGGCGAGGACGGCGCGCCCTGCAACGCCCGCTGGTATTCCTGCACCGCCGACGCGCTGCGGCCCATCTGCGCAAGGCGCCGCGCATCGTTGAGTTCCTGGTCGTGCGGGCCGGTCTCGCCAAGACGGCGGCCCAGCTCCCCGAGACGCGCATCGTTCGGCGCCACCTGGCGCAGCCGCTCCAGATAACGCCGTGCTCCGCCGTCCTTGCGGTCGGCGAGCACCATGCCCATCCCGAACAGCGCATCCGGCTGATTCGGGTCGAGGCTCAGCACCTTCTTCCACGCCTGCTCGGCAAGATCGCCGCGCCCGCGCGCCTGCCAGTACTTGCCCTGGTCGATCAGCACCTTGAGCGGATCGCCGGCCGCATGCGCGGCGGGCGGCAGTGCAAGCGCCGCGAGCCCCGCGAGCGCGAGGCCGGCGGCCAGCGCTCGCACGCCCGTGCGGGCACGCCCGCGCCCGGCCGAACGGCCCGTCACGGCCGCGCGCGACCGTCTGTGCGACATCATTCGCATGTCGCCCTCCACGCCGGGATCAGCGCGCCGTTCGCATCGAAGCGATAGCGCCCGTCGATCGCGCCCGCGCCGAACAGCCCCATCACGCGGTCGTAGTACACGGGTTCATGGCCCTGCGGCGCGCCGTCCAGCGCGGCGAGCACGGCGCGTGCGCCGGCGAGACTGCGCTGGTCGCCGCGCGCCTTGAAATACGGCGCGAGCGCTCCCCAATACGACAGCGGCCCTTCCCCGGTGCCGATTCCGTTCGTCACGGCCACCTTCTCGGGCGGCACGCCCGTTTGCGCGACGCGCTCGCCCATGCCGTGCACGGCGGCGAGCCACGGTTTCGCGAGCGGATCGGCGGGCGACGCGAGGCCCGCCCACAGATACACGCGAATCGCGTCGTAACTGCCGAGATCGCGATGCTGCGGATCGACGACGAACTGCCCGGCGCGCCACGCGGCCCAGTCGGGTGCGTAGCCCTGCGGCGCGGTAGCCTTCACCATGCGCAGCGCATTGCGTGCGAGTTCGGTCCACGGCCCGTTCGGCAACGCGCGGGCAAGGCCGCGCAGCACCGGCAACGGCAGATAGCTCGGGTTGAGTCGCGTCGTACCGTCCGTCACGAAGCCGGTCGGCCCGGGCAGCAGCATCGCGCCGAAGCCGGGCAGCGTCGTCACTTCGTGCTGCGCGACCTGCTCGGCCAGCGCCGTGCCGAGCGCCGTGTATTCGGCTGCGCGCCACAACCGGCCCGCCTCGATCAGGTCGTAGGCGATCCACAGGTCGGCGTCGGCGGCCGCGTTCGGATCGAGCACGCCGTACGTTCCGTCGGCCTTGCGGCCCCATTGCCACGCGGGCAGGCGCACCGAGCCCCCGGAGAAGCGGTTGTCCGCCAGGTTCGTGCGCGTCCATGCAAGCAGACGGTCGAAGGTCGCGCGATCGTTCGCCACCAGCGCGAAGAACATCGCGTACGACTGTCCTTCCGACGTGGTCTGCTGCGTCGCGGTCGAATGGTCGATCACGCGGCCGTCGGCCTGCACGAAACGATCGACGAACGCGCGGTAGGCGCTCCACTCCCCGCACGCTTGCGCGGCCGGCTCGACGGCAAGCGCCGGCGCCGACGCGGCCGCGATGCCGCCGGCGAGCACGGCGGCGCACCGCACGATCCGGGCGCCGCGCGAAACGCGGCCATCCCGCGCAATCCCGAGTCGAACCCTCATGTCATTCCTTGAGACGGCGCGCGGCAACCGAGCGCAGCAAACGATAGAACAGCGCCGCGATCACGAGCGCGGCGAACAGCCCGCCGAACAGCAGCAACAGCGGATGCGCCGACAGCACCCAGCGCACGTATGCGATCGGCGGCAGCGACCCGACGTGGTAAATATCCCCGTTCGAGGTCACGGTGACCGAACGCCCGTGAATGACCGCCATCCCGCCCTGGATCGCCGGCAGGATGTCGGCGTCGAGCAGCGCGGACGTCAGGTCCTCGTCCGACCGGCCCGCCATGCTGACCAGCGCGACCGCGCTGCGCGCCGCGTGCAGCGGCGACTCGAACCCGGCAATCAGCGCGTTCTCCTGGTCGCTGACGAGCGACAGGTCCGCGCGCGTCGGGGTGGGCTCGGTTTCCTGCGCGCCGCGCCACGCGTCCTTGACGCGGAACACCAGGTCGGTCAGCGCGAACGTGCTGCGCTCGCCGTCGCCGGAAAACGGCATCGCCTTCGCAAAGCGCTTGAGGAGCGGCTGCTTGCCCGGCGCGCCGAGGATGAGCAGGTCCTTGTCCGCGAGCGCGTCGACGCCGGCCGCGTCCGTCACGCTCACGCCCGTGACCGGGTAGCCGGTCGACGCGCCCATCCGGCCCATTTCGAGCAGGAACAGGCCGTACACGCCGGCGCCCGGATCGTCGGGCAGCACGACCGCCGTGCCGGACAGGTCGGCCATCCGCGTGAACGGGAACCCGCTGTTCGCGAACGCGGCGAGGTCGGGCATCGCCTTGTAGTGCGGGAACGAGGACACGTCGATCGTCGAGTCCGGATCGATCGCGCCCTGCACGTTCTGCAGCAGCCGGCCCGCGCATTCGCCGGTGTTCGGGATGTCGTAGTAGAAATGCAGGCGCAGTTGCGCGCGCGGCGTCAGCAGCGGCGGCGGCACGTCGACGCGGTAGCGTTCGGCGCCGGTGCCGTCCGCGGCGATCCGCTGCAGGTAGTGACCGAGGCTGAAACGGGACGCGTCGCGCGCGGGAATCGGCAGCGACTTCACGAACGTGTCGCCCACGCTGACGTTCAGCGACGAGCGATCGGGAAACGGCCGCACCGTGTAGCGGTAGCGCAGATCGAGCGGCGCGCCGCGGGTGTTCCACATGAACAGGTCCGGCGGCACCCGCAGGTTGACCCGCACCGCGTCGCCGTCGTATCCGGTCACGCTCAGCGCGCGCTCGTCGAGCAGCTCGCCGAGGCGCACGGGGCGCGTCGACGACAGCCAGTTCGGCGCGTCGTACGGCACGCGCGGCGCGACGCCCGACAATTGCCCGACGGCGGCGCTGGACCCGCTCAGCGCGTTCTTGCCGAGCACGAGCGCGGTCGCGGCCGTCCTGAGTTCGGCGGCGTTGCGACCCAGCACGAGCAGCACTTGCCCGCGCGCGGGCGCGTCACGCGGGACCACGGCGACGGTCGGGCCGTCGATGCGCGGCAGCGCGACGCCGTCGACGCGATCGTCCGGCGTCGCGAACACGACCGCGTTGCCCGACGGCGGAACCTGGCCGACGCTCGCAGGGAACAGCGCACCGCGATACCCGGCGAGCGCGCCGAACCACGACGAGACGATCCCCGCCGCCTCGACCGTCTCGCGGCCCGGCTGCGCGGCGAACACGAACGGCAGTTCGAGCCGGCGCACGTCGCGGCGATCGAAGAACGGTGCGGGCAACGCGCCCAGATCCGCCTTCGCCGGCAACGACGCATAGGTCAGGTCGAGCGTGCTCGCATTGCTGACGGTCGCCCACAGCGACGAGTTGGACGGGTCCTCGCAGCGGCGCGTGTAGTGCCCGATCAGCTGCAGGTTCAGGTGGTTGTATTCGGTGATGAAACGCGGATCGATCGGGATGTCGCGCGACACGGTCGTGCCGGCCTGCGCCTGCGGCAACGGCAGCGTCGCCGCCACCTCGCCGTTGACGAGCACCTTCAGCTGCGACAGCTCGGGCAGCAGCGCGGGCGAATAGCTGTAGACGAGATGCAGCACCGCGCCCGTCACGATCTCGTCGTTGCGCACCGCGAACGACACGCCGTTCTGGCCTTCCGTTCCGCGCAGCTGCAGCGGATCGAGCGCACCGAAATCGGCGAACGTCAGGCCCTGGCGACGCCCGCCCGGCAGCAGCGTGCCGGGATTCGCGGTCGTCGGCCGCCGCACGCCGAGCAGGCGCTGCTGATCGGCGGACAGCACCGGCGCGCTTCCCGCCAGCGCGGGCTGACGCCCTGCCTCCGGAAAGAACGGCACCGCCGGCGACGGCGGCGGCACGTCGCCCACCGCCTGCGCCGCCTCGACGGCCTGCGCGAGCGGCACCGCGCCCGCCTGCCAGATCATCCAGCATGCGAGCGGCACGACCATGCGCCGCACCCGCGCCCGCCACCGCGTCCATCCGCCGGCGGACTCGCGCACCGGCACCGGCAGGCGCGCGCCCGCCCCTTGAATGCCGCGCACGCGCGGCATTCTCCCCGTCCTGTTAGCCATACGTCTAGTTATCTGTCGTTGCGGTGATGCGCTTGTTGTTCCTGCGGGATGCGCATAGTGCCCGCACGTCGCTGTACAGGAGCGAGAACAGTCCGCCGATGCCCCGCCCGCCGACCCGCAGCACGTGCGCCAGGCCGCGCAGCGGCGAATCGGCGCGACGGCCGTCCGCCCAGTCGGTCCACGCGTCCGCGCGGGCGAAGGTGGTCTTCACGAGGTCGAATTCCTGCGCCTTGCTGAGCCCCGAGAATCGCAGGCCGATACGCCCGGGCTCCGAGTATTCGACCGTCGCCGGGAACGCGTATTCGTCGGCGCCGCGGAACAGCGATACCTTCACGTTCGCCTTCAGCGGCACGACGAACCCGTCGGGCAGCTTCACGCCCACGCCGCCCTCGGAGTAGTCGATCGTCTCGCACGACAGCGTCCGGCCCGTATCGAAGCGCAGCATCACGGGAATCGTCATCGCGACGCGGTGCGCCGCGCGCACCTGCCGGCGTTCGTTGGCCGCCGCGACCGTCGCGCCGAGGATCAGCACGTTGTAGCCGGTCCACGCGAGGTTGAGGAGCGTCGTCTGCACCTCGCTGTGAACGTGCCAGTTCAGGCCGATATGCACCGCCCCCGCGACGAGGCCGAGCATGTTCAGCAGCAGCAGGACCAGGTACGGGCGCGAAATCGCCCAGTCGAAGTAATCGGAATCGATCCGGCCGCCCTTCGCCGTCACGTTGAACTTGCCGAGCTTCGGGTTGATCAGCGCGAGCAGCGTCGGCGCGGTGATGTACGACGCCAGCACCGATTCGTAGACTTCCGCCCAGAACGAATGACGGAACGCGCGCTGCATCCGCGAGTTCGTCACGCTCGCGTGCATCACGTGCGGCAGCGCATACAGCGCGATCGTCGTCGCCGACGCCTGGATCACGTGCGCGCCGAAGAACAGGAACGACAGCGGCGCCGTGAGGAAGATGAGACGCGGCACGCCGTAGAAGAAGTGCATCATCGCGTTCAGGTAGCAGAGCCGCTGCCCGATCGACAGCCCCTTGCCCAGCAGCGGATTGTCGATGCGGAAGATCTGCGTCATGCCGCGCGCCCAGCGGATCCGCTGGCCGATGTGGCCCGACAGGCTCTCCGTCGCGAGGCCGGCCGCCTGCGGGATCGACAGATAGGCCGTGGTATAGCCGAGGCGGTGCAGCTTGAGCGCCGTGTGCGCGTCCTCGGTCACCGTCTCGACGGCGATGCCGCCGATCTCCTCGACCATCGAGCGGCGCAGCAGCGCGCAGGAACCGCAGAAGAACGTCGCGTTCCACAGGTCGTTGCCGTCCTGCACGAGGCCGTAGAACAGCTCGCCTTCGTTCGGCACCTTGCGGAACGTGCCGAGGTTGCGCTCGAACGGATCGGCGGAGAAAAAATGGTGCGGCGTCTGCAGCATCGACAGGTCGCGGTCGCGCAGGAACCAGCCGAGGCCGATCTGCAGGAACGAGCGGGTCGGAATGTGATCGCAGTCGAAGATCGCGAGATATTCGCCCTGCGTGATCTTGAGCGCCTCGTTGATGTTGCCGGCCTTCGCGTGACGGTTGTGCGCGCGAATCGTCCAGTGCACGCCCACTTCCTCGCAGAACGCCTTGAATTCCGGGCGACGGCCGTCGTCGAGCACGTGGATCGCCAGCTTGTCCGCCGGATAGTCGAGCGCGAGCGCCGCATAGATCGTCGGCTTCACGACCGACAGCGGCTCGTTGTAGGTCGGGATGAACACGTCGACGGTCGGCCAGTCGTCGCGCGACGCGGGCATCGGTACCGGCTTGCGCCCGAGCGGCCAGGACGTCTGGAAATAGCCGAGCATCAGCACGATGGCGGAATACAGCTCGGCCGAGACGAGCAGCATGCCCCACACGGCGTCGAGCGGATGCGCCCAGACCGTCGTCTCGGTCAGCCGCCAGTACATGTAGCGGCCCGACGTCACGACCGACAGCATGATCATCACGAGTGTCGCGTAGTGCCCCTCGATGCGGCGGAACAGCAGCGCGCACACGAAGCAGCAGGTCGCAAACGCCAGTTGCTCGGGATTGTCGAACGGCACCGTGAAGACGAAGAACAGCGACGCGACGGCAAACGCCGTCAGCAGCACCGCGAACGGGCGGCTCTGCCAGAGGCGTGCGTCGACGAAACGGTCGAGCCACGAACGGCGCGGGGGAACGGACGACGGCCCGGCCGGCGCAGTGCTCATGCGGCGCTCCGAGAGGGCGCGGTGGCCCCGATCTCGCGCAGCAGCCAGGCGCCGCACGCATCGAGGTCGGCGGCTGCCTGCGAACGCGCATCGTAATGGAGCAGCGTCGTCTGGCACGCGAGCGACTCGGGCAGGCCCTCGTCCGCATGAATCACGCCGCGGAACAGTTGCGCGCCCAGGCGGTCGCGCAGCACGCGCAACACGTCGCGGCCCAGCTCGCGCGACTGGTCGACCTGGTTGACGACGTAGCCTTCGCCGATGAAATCGGCGCGCGGCGCCGCATACGCATCGATCATGCGCCGCATTTGCGGAATCGCGGCGTAGGACGCGGCATCCGGCAGCACGACGTTCACCGCGAAATGGGATGCGGTGAGCGCCGCGCGCGTGAAGGCCGACGAGCCCGGCGGCGTGTCGACGATGACGATGTCGTCCGCGCCGAGCGACAACGTCGCCACGCCGTGCGCGAACCACGCGGGATCGCGGTCGAGCAGGCGCTCGAAGCCGCGCTGGTCGTCCTCGTCGACGGTGCCGAACGGCAGCACCGTGATGCCGTCGATGCCGTCGACCATCGCCGACGCCCACGGCGCGCCGCTCACGGCGGCCCGCGCAAGACCGTCGCCGGAATCGGGCGGCACGCCGAAATGCAGGCGCAACGCGTTCTGCGGATCGAGATCGACGGCGACGACATGGCGCTCGCCGCCGGCCGCGAGCACCGACGCCAGATTGGCCGCGAGCGTGGTCTTGCCGACGCCGCCCTTCGCTGAAACGACCGTGATGACCTTCATGACCGACGTACTCCCCCGATGAACCACATGCCGCCGTCCGCCGCCGGCTGTCCGGCACGGTCGCGCCCCGGCGCGGCATCCGGCGCACCCGGCGCGCGGCCGCCACGCAGGCGATCGAACAGGCGCTCGAGCGGCACGGCATCCGCGGCGGCCGGCTCGGCCGCGGGCGCCGGCGCCGGCGCAGCGGCAAACAGCTTCTTCAGGAGCGGCCCGGGCTGCGGGGCCGCAACGGCCGGTGCGGCGGCCGGTGCGGCGGCCGGTGCAACAGCCGGTGCAACAGCGGGCGCAACCACGGGCGCGCGCGCCGGAGCACGTTCATCCCCGCGAGCGCGTTCGGCGGCCATCCGTATGCCGGAAACCGGCCGGGACGCCGGCGCGCGCGGCGGCGTATCGCCGGACGGGACGATGCCGGACTGCCCGACCGGGTCGAGCACGCCGAGCAACGGCCAGCGGGCGCGCGCCTCGACGGCTTCCGCCTCCGCGCGAACCTCCTGATAGTCCCCTGCGTTGCCGCCGAAGCGGGCGAAGAGTGATTCGATATCCCGTGAGCTGGTCATGGCGCGGTTGGCTCGATCGTCCCGCTCGGGGACAGTAGATAAGGCACTACGGAGACAGGCGCGAACGATGCGCGTCAGCGCGCGCCGCGCCCGAGCGTGAATTCGATTGCGTAGTCGTCGTCGACGGGGCCGGCCTGCACGACGTCGAGATCGGTCGCCCCCATCGCAGTCAGCCACCCCTGGTAACTGCCTTGCAGGAAAGCCGGCGCCCACGCCAGCGCACCGCCGCCGAACGCCCGCAGCGGAGCGCCATAGTGCGTGATGCGCAAACAATCGCGCTCGTCGGCGAGTTCGACATACCCCCACTGGATGTCGCGCCACTGCGCGTTCAGCGCGGCGGCCAGTTCCGTGGTCGACGCGCACGCGCGCAGCGGATGCGCCGCCGCGAAACGCGCACCGACCCGCGCCATCAACTGACGCAGTTCGTCGTGTCCCAGTTGATCCTCGAATTCAGCCGCCAGCGCCCCGAGCAGGCCACGCCATTGCGGAGAAACACGCTGATCGAGAAGCGGATCGATGACACTCGTCATGTATGAGACGTCCCCGGGGATAAAAGAAGGGGAAACAGGCGCACCGGCAGGTATCCGGCCCATGTTTCGCGACTGACGGAGGCACTTCCGTCAAACGCGGTGCGGAGTATATAGAGATAGCCAAGCGTTTTCTAGCGCAAGTCGTCTGACTCAGATCAATTTTTTTCCTTAAAAAACAACGGCAAACGTTGTCGAGGTTCAAGCGGTGCGCGCAAACGTTGGCGGGGCGCATCAGTGCGGCGACAAGCGCGATGCGGATCGTCCGCCGCAACGGACGGCAGCGGGCCGGGCCGGCGAAAACGTCAGAGGATTGCGTGCTCGAGCGGCGCGCTGCGCCCCTCCTCGCCTGGACCTGCAAAGCCGGGCGCCAACGCGCCGGCCAGGAAAAAAGGCACGGACGTCGAACGTTCGTGCCTTTTTCGTGTACGCCCCGGCGGGTGCGACCCGCCGTGTTCAGAACGTATGCATCATCCCGACATACGCGCCCGTCTGCGACTCGCCCGTCATCGGGCTCGTACCCGACGTCGCGTCGCGCGGCGTCGCGAGCAGCGAGAAGTTCGAGTTGCCGCCGTTGCGCACGTACGCAACCGTGCCGTACACGAACGTACGCTTCGACAGATTGTACGTAGTGCCAAGCACATACATCATCGCGTGGCCCGACGGATCGTGCGATGCATCGCCGCCGCCGTCGCCGACCTTCACGTAATAGCCGCCGCCCGTCACCGCCCATTGCGGGGTGGCCGAATAGGTCGCGCCGAGCCAGTAGTGATCGGCCCGGTCGGCGACGCCCACCGGACTGTCCGGCGCCTGGTAGTGCGTATACGCGCCCTGGATCTTGAACTTCGACACCTTCACGTTCGCACCGACGAAATACTCGCGCGACGCGGTGAAGATGTTGCTGAACTTGCCGTTGCTGTCGCGCAGTTCGTCGTAGATGCCGCGCACGTCGAGCAGCGGCGAGTGGTACGAGAGCATGATCCCGTCCGAGCGGCCGAAATCGCCGGACGCGCCGTAGTTGAACCCGCTCGACTGGTTGCCGAACGCGTATTGCGCCTGCACGTCGAAGCCGCCGATCACCGGGCTGTGATATTCGACGTTGTTGCTGGTCTGCTGCCAGTTGCGGCCGCGCACGAGCGATGCCGACGAAAACGCCTGCTGCACGAACGGATCGAATTCCCACACGCCGTCGCTGTCGATGAACAGGTTGCGGCCGGCCTGCAGCTGGCCCCACGTGTCGCTCTTCAGCCCGACGTACGCGCGCCGCGACCACATGCGCCCGCCGCCCGTCTGGCCGTTCATCACCTGGAACGCGGTTTCCAGGTTGAAGACCGTCGCCATCCCGCCGCCGAGATCCTCGAAGCCCTTCAGCCCGAACATGCTGGTGCCCCAGTCGCCGCTTTCGGCGCTCCAGCGCGTCGCGCTGCCGCCGTTCGGCTGCGCGATGTGGTTCAGGTATTCGATGCCGCCGTCGATGCGGCCGTACAGCGTCACGCTCGTCTGCGCGACAGCGGCCGCCGGTGTGGCAGCCGCGATCAGCCATGCGAAATGTTTGAGTCGCAAAATGATGCCCCTCGGAGTCTCGACCTTCCGGCGCACGCCCCATGCGCGCGCCCAGGGTCCGTTTATCCGCGATCGACCGAAAAACGGCCGGGGCCCGCCGCGCAAAGCGCGAGCAGGCCGCCGGAGATCGCGATGTTCTTGTAGAAATGAATCATGTTGTCGATCTGCTCGCCGCCCGTCATCGTCCAGTAGTGATGGCCGATGATGCCGGTGCCGATCGTATAGAGCGCCAGCAGCAGCGCAAGCGGCCGCGTCTGGAAACCGACGAGGATCGCGATCCCGACGAACAGCTCCATCACGACGGAAATCGCGGCGGAGACGATCGGCGCGGGCGCGCCTTCCGAACCCATGAACGCGATGGTGCCGGGGAAGTCGACGATCTTCTTCCAGCCGAACATCATGAACAGGATGACAAGCAGGATCCGGGCGAGCAGCAACAGCACATCGCGCTGGGACGCGAGAAACGGTTGATTCGGTGTCATGGTGTCGATCAACGAAAGCGATGCGCGTCGCGGGAACGCCCCCGGCGCACCGGATTGCCAACGAACCGGGGCGGGCGGCCGCCCGCCCCCCCCCCCCCCCCCCCCGCCCTGCGCACGACGGCGTCGAACCGTTCTACGGCAAGCACCAGAGCGGCATCTCGACGCCGCAGCAGCGTCA
>NZ_JPGL01000082.1 GCF_000732615.1 Burkholderia paludis | reverse complement strand
TGGCTATCCGTGAACTTCGACTTCTTCATTGCGTAGAACTCCCTTTGCTGGAAATTCTACTTCCGATCCCGCTTACTGGCCGGGGGTATTACCCAAAGATGCCCACCCCAAAAAAATACCAATAACCAATTGAATTTATTGATTTTTTTAAACCCGCAACGGTCAAACATCCGGATCCGGAATCCGCGCCGACTGGATCACGACCAGCGTATCCCCTGCCTCGATCCTGCACGGCGGATCCTCGTAGAACGAAAAGATCTTCCCGCACCGGTCGAGCCCGACGACGATCGCCCCCGGCACGACGTTCGTCATGCAGCCGACCTCTTGCGGCATCGCCTCGCGCTCCAGCAGCGTCGCGCGCCCGCGTGTCGACAGCATGTCGTTCACGAACGGCACGATGTAACGGCTGTGCACGGCGTCCGCGAGCAGCAGCGCGCCGATTTTCGTCGACGAAACGATCACGTCCGCGCCCGCCTGCCGCAGTTGCCGCTGGTACAGGTTCTCCTGGATCCGCACGACGATCTTCGTGTCGGGCGCGATGCTGCGCACCGACAGCGTCAGCAGGATCGCGGTCGGATCGTCGGTCACCGAAATGATCACGGCCTTCGCCGAGCGCACCTGCGCCTGCTGCAACAGATCCTCGTGGGCGGGATCGCCGAGCAGCCCCGTCACGCCCAGCGACGTCGCGGCCTCGAGCGCCTGCTGCTGCGAATCGATCACGATGACCGTCGCGGGATCGACGCCGCTCTCGAGCAACTCGCGTACGGCGATCGATCCCGACAGCCCGTAACCGCAGACGACGATGTGATCGGACAATTGCTTCTGCAGGCGTTTCATGCGGAATTCCTCGACGACGCGCTGGATCACGAACTGATATGCCGTGCCCAGGAAAATGAACCAGATGACGATGCGGATCGGCACGATGAAGAACGCATCGATCAGGCGCGCCCGCGCGGTGACGGGCACGATATCGCCGTAGCCGACCGTCGCGACCGTGACCATCGTGAAGTACACGAGATCGGCGACGGTCATCGGCGTGCTCTTGGTCGAATCGCGCAATCCGTCGCGATCGAGATACAGCACGAGGAACGCGAGCGTGCACAGCAGCACGACCGCGCCGAGACGGAACAGCAGCGTGCGCCGCGGCGATGTCGCGGGACGCGTGAACAGTGTCTGCGCACGCGGCGCCTGCCACGGGTTGCGGGCGCGACGCAAGCGTGAACGCAACGAGCGGCGCTTGTCGGAAGGCGTGGCCAACGGGGAATATCTCCTGAAGGATGCGGGCTCGATTCTACGATGGGCCGGCCGCGACGGGCCGGCGTTTCTGCGTTGATTGCTCCGTTACAGCATGCTGCGCGGCCGCACCATCGTGCCGTCGACGAAACGCCGCGCACGAAACGCCGACAGGTCGAGCGACGGCGCACCCGTGTCGATCCATTCGGCAAGCAGCCGGCCGACGATCGGCCCCATCGCGAAACCGTGACCGCAAAACCCCGTCGCGATCGCCAGCCCGGACGGCGCGCCCGGCGCGTCGATCACCGGAACGCCGTCGGGCAGCACGTCGATCAGGCCGGCCCATGCCTCGACGATCTGCGCGTCCTTCAGCGCGGGAAAGATCGCCTTGAGCTTCGCAAGCGCGCGCGGCGCATGCGCGCGATTCGGCTGCGGCTGCGGATCGCGCGGCTCGATCGGCCCGCGCGCGCCGCCGATGCGCGCCAGCGCATCGCGCCACGCGGATGCGTCCAGGTGCAGCCGGAACTTGTCGCGCTGCGACCAGAATTCCGGCCAGAACAGGCTCAGCCCGCGCAGGTGGCCGAGCGTGAGGTCGACGTCGACCTGCATGTCGTCGGCAAGATTGATCGTGCCGTTGCTGCGCTGGCGGATACCGAGGCCGTGCCCCCACACCGTCGACGCGGAAACCGGCGGCACCACATTGGTGCGCATGCAGGTGCCGCGCACGGCCTGCTGCGGCAACCGGATGCCGACGCCGTCGAGCAGCCGGAAACTGGTCGCGCCGGCCGCGCAGATCGCGCGCCGCGTGCGAATCGTGCCGCGCTCGGTCACGACGCCGACGACCGCGCCGCCGGCGGTCTCGATCGCGGTCACGCCGCAGCCTTCGAAGAAACGCGCGCCGGCCTCGACGGCACGCGCGGCGAACGCCGCGGCCACGCGGCGCGGCTCGGCCTGCCCGTCGCTCGCGGTGTACAGCCCGCCGAGCGTGCGCGCCTGCGGCGAAAGGCCGCTGACGCGCTCGTCGATCTGAGCGCGCGTCAGCGTGCGCGTGTCGAGCCCGTACTCGCGCGCGACGGCGAGCCACGCGTTGAACGACGCCCAGTCCGTTTCGTTGTCCGCAATATAGAGACAGCCGCCCTGCCGCCATTCGAGATCGAAACCGAGCGTTTCCTCTAATGCTTCCCAGATCCGCATGCCGGCCATCATCAACGGCACCTCGGCGGCCTCGCGGCCCTGCTGCCGTACGAAGCCCCACGCGCGCGTCGACTGCTGTCCGGCGATGCGCGACTTGTCCAGCACGACGGCCTTCAGGCCGCGCAGGCCCAGGTAGTACGCGGCCGCGCAGCCCATGATGCCGGCGCCGGCGATCACGACATCGGCTTCGAGCGGGAACGCATCCCCAGCGCGGGTCAAGGTGTCATGCAACGGATAGGTTGTCGTCATTGTTTCCTGTCGGGCGTTAATGCGGGTGGATACGTCCATTACGGTAACGGGATGACACACCTTTCACACAAAACGCACCGTTCTCGACATGGAATAACGACCATTTTGCGGTAAAGTTATCTTTTCCGCGCGTGGCCGGTCGGCTCGCCCCTGGACGTCATGAAGACTGTCCGTCGAGACTGCCGCAAGGCGTCGTTCTGAACGTCACGATCCGTTCCCGTAGCATGACCACTGAAGCAATCACCACGGATTCCCTCGCGGTTGCCGAGCGCGTGCGCGAGCTGATGACCCGCAACGGCATCGGCAAGCGCCAGCAGACCACCGAGCTGTGCCGCATCCTCGACCTGAGTTTCTCGCAAGGCCATCGCAAATTGCGCGGCAGCAGCCCCTGGACGCTCGCGCAGATCAAGAAAGTCGCCGAAGCGTACGGCGAACCCGCCGCGCAGCTGTTCGGCGCACAAACGCTCGACCCCGGCATGGTCGGCGCCTATTCGCAGGAAGCCGTACTTTATGCGGGCGTCGCCGAGATTCCGTGCACCGCATGGATCGGCGCGCCGCTCGAGGCCGGCGCGCGCCCCGAATTCGTCGGGTATGAGCAGAACGGCCGCTGGCGCGTGCTGCGCCATACCGGCGTGCTGTACCAGAACGCGTACGACGTGCACAAGATCGAGATCTATCCGCGCCGCGCGGAGAGCGACAAGCTCGTCGTCGCGGTGATCGACCCCGATGGCGTCAGCGCGACCGAGCTGTGCCGCTATCTCGAACGGCAGGGTTTCGCGACGGCCGCGTTCGACGGCCTCGCGCCGTTCGTCGATGCACTGCAGGGCCAGGCGTTCGACGCGGTCCTGACCGAATGGCTGTTCGACGACGGCACGGCCGCCACGGCCATCAAGGCGGTGCGCACGTCCGACAACCCGGGTGCGCCGATCTTCGTCCTGACGGGCGACCTGCTCACCGGCCGCGCGAGCGAGGCCGACATCAGCGACGTGATCCGCGCGTTCGACGTCGTCTGCTACGAAAAGCCCGCGCGCATGGCGATCCTCAGCGCCGATCTCGCGAAACGGCTCGCACGCGGGTAATCGCCGCCGCGGCGCGTCGACGGCCGCTCGGCATCGCGGCCGTGTCGTAAAACGGGGGCGCGGCTCAGTACAATAGCCGCTCCCGTTCACGCCACGCCGGCTTCCGCCGCCCGACTCCATGGCCCGCCTCATCCCCGACGACTGGAAAAGCCTCGCCGCGACCGGCGCGGCCGAACGCGAGCGCGAAACGCTCGCCGCGCTCGAACACGCGCTGCCCGACGACTACACCGTGTATCACGGCGTGCACTGGACGCGCGCCGAGCACGCGTTCTCGGTGTTCGGCGAGGCCGCGTTCGTCGTCGTGAGCCCGGCCGGCCGCGTGCTGCTGATCGAGCAGAAGGCCGGCTTCCTGCGCGAAACGCCGAAGGGGCTCGTCAAGGTCTATCTGCAGAAGGAGCGCAACGTCCCGATCCAGCTCGCGCGCACGCAGGAAACGCTGCACCGGCGCCTGACGGCCGCGCTCGGCGCGGGCGTCTACGGCGTCGAGGCGCTGCTGTACTGCCCCGATTATTCGATCCGCGACGCATCGATCGCCGGCGTCGCGGCCGACCGCATCGTCGATGCGTCGCGCAAGGCACAGCTCGCCCAGGTGATCCTGCGGGTGCTGCCCGAGGACGACGAACCCGTTCCGAACGCGTCGAAGCTGCACCACTTCCTCGCGGACGAACTGGCGCTCACGCCCGACACCAGCGCGCTCGTCGGGCAGGCCGGCACGCTCGTCACACGGCTGTCGGGCGGGCTCGCCGCGTGGGCGCGCCAGCTCGAATTCGCGCCGTTCCGGCTGCGCGTGACCGGCACGGCCGGCTCGGGCAAGACGCAGCTCGCGGTGCAGGCGATGCGCGACGCGGTCGCGGCCGGCAAGCGCGTGCTCTACGTGTGCTTCAACCGGCCGCTGGCCGACTACATCGCGCGCATCGCGCCGCCGGGCGCGCAGATCGCGAACTACCACCAGCTGTGCGACTGGGTCGCGCGCGACGGCGGTTATACGCCCGACTTCCAGGTGCCCGGCGAGTTCGAACGGCTCGAAACACGTTTCGCCGAAGCGCCGATCCCCGAGCGCTGGCGCTTCGACGTGCTGGTCGTCGACGAAGGACAGGATTTCCATGCGTCGTGGGCGGCGGCGCTGGCGCGTCTGCTCGCGCCGGACGGCGCATGGTGGTGGCTGGAGGATCCGCTGCAGAACCTGTACATGCGCGAGCCCGTCGCGCTGCCGGGCTGGGTCACGCTGAAGGCGCTCACGAACTACCGCAGCCCGCGCGACCTGCTCGAATTCGTGCGCGACGTGGTCGGCCGGGTCGAGCCGCTCGCGGCCGAACTGCGCTCGGGCAGCCCGTTCGACGGGTCCGATCCGGCGGTATCGGTCTACGGGGAGGCCGGCACTTCAGGCGACGCGCTGGCCGAAGCCTGCATCGACGCGACCAAGCGCGCGATCACGCAGGCGCTGTCGCTCGGCTTCCGCAAGCAGGACATCGCGTTGCTGTCGTATCGCGGCCGCGACGGCTCGGTGCTCGCCCCGCTCGACCAGCTGGGCCCGCACCGGCTCAAGCGCTTCACCGGCAAGTACGACCTGTTCGGCAACCCGGAATATCGCGAAGGCGACGTGCTGCTCGATTCGATCTATCGCTTCAAGGGCCAGTCGGCGCCGTGCGTGATCCTCACCGAGGTCGACTTCGACACGCTCGACGCGCGCGCCGCGCGCAAGCTGTTCGTCGGCGCGACGCGCGCGACGATGAAGCTGCTGATCGTCGCGTCGTCACGCGCGGCCGCGCACCTCGCGGCCGGCTGACGCAAAAGGGCGGCTGGCGTGCGCGCCGCCGCCCGCCACCGGTCAGGCGACCCGGAACGCGCCCACCGCGCGGCGCAGCCCGTCGGCCTGCTCTTCCAGCGACGACGCCGCGGCCGCGGCCTGTTCGACGAGCGCCGCGTTCTGCTGCGACACCTGATCCATCTGCGACACCGCGCGGTTCACCTGCTCGATCCCGTCGCGCTGCTCGTTCGACGCGGCCGCGATCTCGGTCATGATGCCCGTCACGCGCCCGATCGCCTGCTGGATGTCCTGCATCGTCGCGCCGGCCATGCCGACGAGCCGCGAGCCGTTCGCGACGCGCTCGACCGATTCGCCGATCAGCGTGCGGATTTCCTTCGCCGCGGACGCCGAACGCTGCGCCAGCGTGCGCACCTCGCCCGCGACCACCGCGAAGCCGCGGCCCTGCTCGCCCGCACGCGCGGCCTCGACGGCCGCGTTCAGCGCCAGGATGTTGGTCTGGAACGCGATGCCCTCGATCGTGCCGATGATGTCGGCGACCTTCTGCGAGCTCTGGTCGATCTCGTTCATCGTGCCGATCACCTCGCCGACCACCGTCGCGCCGCGCGTCGCGATCTCGCTCGCGCTGTCCGCGCACGCCTGCGCCTCGAGCGCATTGTCGGCGTTCTGCTTCACGGTCGCCGTCAGTTGCTCCATGCTCGCGGCCGTTTCCTGCAGCGCGGACGCCTGCTCTTCCGTGCGCTGCGACAGGTCGGTGTTGCCCGCCGCGATCTGGTGCGTCGCGGTCGAGATCGCCTCGGAGCCCTGGCTGACCTGGCGCACCGTGTCGGCGAGGCTGCGCTGCATGCCCGTCACGCCCTTGACCAGCTCGGCCATCTCGTCACGCGACGACCAGCGCACCTCCGACGTCAGGTCGCCGTCCGACAGGCGGCGGAAATGCGACAGCAGCCGGTTCACCGGCTGCGTGATCGCGTAATGCAGGCCGATCGCGCAGCCGAGGCAGGCGGCCAGGCCGAACGCGATACCCGCGATCGCGCCCGCGCGCATCCAGCCGTAATAGGTCTGCGCGGTGTCGTAGACGTCCTTGCCGCGCGCGACCTGGTACGCGTCGAGCGCATCGGTCGCCTGCGTGAGCGCGACCGACAGCGACGGCGCCACCGACATCAGCAGCCGGTCGGCCTCGTCGCGCCGGCCGTCGCGGACGGCATCGATCATCGGCTTCAGCGCCTGCCCGATCAGCGCCTGGCGCGCGGCGTCGACACGGCTCGCGAGCGGCGCTTCGTCGCCCTCGTGCGGCATCGACGCGTAGCCGCGCCACGCCGTATCGGCCTTCGCGAGATAGTTCTCGGCCTTCTTGACGAGATCGGGTACTTCCGGCGCTTCCGGGTGCAGCAGCGCGCGATCGATCGTGGTGCGCACGATCGTCAGGTTCAGGCTGGCCGCCGACAACGCGGTCTTCGCGGCCAGTTGCTGGTTATAGGCCTCGTCGAGTGCGCGGTTCGAGCTCTGCATGCCGGCCAGGCCGATCAGCCCCGACACGACAAGCAGCGCGGCGACGAGGCCGAGCGTGGAGAAGATCCGCGTACGGATCGAGAAACGGGAAAACAGGACGTTCAGGTTCATGTCGGGACGTGAGCGGTGAAGTGCGCCGCGGCAATCGGCGCGCGGCACTCTGGATTACGGTTTCCCTGCAGAAAACTTGAGTCCGTCCCCGCTTTTCCGCTGATCCCGGTCAAATTTTCGCGCCGGCAATCTCCTGTTACCTCTGCAACATATCGAGCCTCGGCAGAAGTTGACTGGTCAATCATTGGTCGCTATATTTCGATGCAATTCCCTGCCATGGCAGATATATCGATGACTACCGATACCCTCCCGACCCCGCCGGCCGCCGAAGCGGCCCGCCGCGATGCACCGACCGGGCTGATCATCGCCGCGCTGCTGCTCGTGATGCTGCTGTCCGCACTCGACCAGACGATCGTGTCGACCGCGCTGCCGACGATCGTCGGCGAGCTGGGCGGGCTCGACCAGTTGTCGTGGGTCGTCACCGCCTACCTGCTGTCGTCCACCGTCGTGCTGCCGCTGTACGGCAAGCTCGGCGACCTGTACGGCCGCAAGATCGTGCTGCAGGCCGCGATCGTGCTGTTCCTCGCCGGCTCCGCGCTGTGCGGCGTCGCCCAGGACATGACGCAGCTGATCGTGCTGCGCGCGCTACAGGGGCTCGGCGGCGGCGGCCTGATGGTCGTCACGATGGCGGCGATCGGCGATCTGATCCCGCCCGATCGCCGGGCGCGCTACCAGGGCATGTTCGGCGGCGTCTACGGGCTGGCGACGATCATCGGCCCGCTGCTCGGCGGCTTCCTGGTCGAGCACCTGTCGTGGCGCTGGATCTTCACGATCAACCTGCCGCTCGGCTTTCTCGCGCTCGCCGTGATCGGCGTCGCGTTCCGGCCGCACGCCGCGCACGTGAAGCACCGGATCGACTACATGGGCGCCGCTTTCCTCGCAACGGCCCTCACCTGCGTGATCCTGTTCACGAGCGAAGGCGGCTCGCTGCTGCCGTGGACCTCGCCGCAACTGTGGATGACGCTCGCGCTCGGCCTCGTGGCGATCGGCGGCTTCATTTATGAAGAGCGGCTCGCGGCCGAGCCGATCATCCCGCTCGAACTGTTCCGCCATCGCACGTTCGTGCTGGTCAGCCTGATCGGCTTCGTGGTCGGCACCGCGCTGTTCGGCTCGGTCACGTTCATCCCGCTCTACCTGCAGGTCGTGAAGGGTTCGACGCCGTCGCAGGCCGGGATGCAGTTGCTGCCGATGATGGGCGGGATGCTCGCGACGTCGGTGGTCAGCGGCCGGCTGATCTCGCGGCTCGGCTCGTACCGGATGTTCCCGATCGCGGGCACGCTGATCGGCGGGATCGCGCTGGCGCTGCTGTCGACGCTGACGCTCGATACGCCGCTGCATACGATGTATGCGTACATGGCGCTGCTCGGGATCGGCCTCGGGATGGTGATGCCCGTGCTCACGCTCGCGGCGCAGAACACGGTCGAGTTCCGGCACATGGGTGTCGCGACGTCGGGCGCGACGCTGTTCCGCTCGATCGGCAGCTCGATCGGCGTCGCGGCGTTCGGCGCGCTGTTCTCGCACGGATTGCAGACGCGGATATTGCAGGCGCTGCCGGCCGGCACGGAACTGCCGCCCGCGCTCGGCCCGGGCGCCGTGCACCAGTTGCCGGATGCCGTGCGCGACCTGTACCTGCATGCGTTCGCGGGCTCGCTGCACGTCGTGTATCTGGCGGCGGCGGTCGTGGTCGCGATCGCATTCGTGCTCGCGTGGTTCGTCGAGGATGCGCCGCTGCGCTCCTCGCGTGCATGATCAGGCAAGCCGCCGGCGCTTGCTCCCTCGGCCGGCGCTGCCCGTTCCGGAATCGGGTGGTCTCGCGGCGCCCCGCCGCGCAGCGTCGCCGCTCGCACCCGCCGATTATTCCGGCTGCGTAAGCCGCCGACGGTGTCAATGGCGCCCGGAATGACGTCCTGCAAAAGGCAGCCCTGTACGACAGCGCGGACAATATAGACACGTTCCATGTTTCAACGCAGTTCATCAGCGAATCGTTCAAAGAGCTTTACAAGCACTACGACCCCAAGAAAAAAGACGATCCCGATTTCGAAATCCTGTTGAAGCGGCAGGAGCCCAAATACCGCGTCATCATTCTCGGCGTATCGACCGATCGCGACCGGCTCGCCACGGCGAACGGGCACCGGACGTTTTCGCTGGCCGTGTCGCTGGCCGAAGCACCGCCCGTGCCCCCGCAACCCGACATCAGCAGCGTCGAGGTCTGACGCGGCGCGGATGCGATCGACGCGCCGCGCGCCGTCACGGCACCAGTACCACCGCCCCCGTCGTCGCGCGCGACTCCAGCAGCCGGTGCGCGTCGGCCGCCTGTTCGAGCGGCAGCCGCGCGCCGATCTCGACGTGCATCCCGCCCGCCAGCCGTTCGAGCGTCACGCGCGCCGCTTCGCGATACCCGGCCACGTCGCGCGCGATGAAGCCGAGCACGCTCGGCCGCGCGAGCGCGATCGAGCGCGCCGGCCCCAGTTCGTCGAGATCGAAGGTCTGCCGCGCACCGATCGAGGCCACCTGCCCGATGCTCGCGACCATGCCGAACGGACGGATCGCGCCAAGCGTGCGCGTCAGCACGTCGCCGCCGATCCCGTCGATCGCGTAGTCGACCCCCGCGCCGCCGCCGAACGCACGGGCCGCCGCGACGAAATCCGCCTCGCGGTAGTCGACCACCTGCTCCGCACCCTGAGCCCGCGCCAGCGCCGCCTTCGCGGCCGACCCGACCGTACCGATCACCCGCGCCCCGAGCGCGCGGGCCCACTGCGTCGCGAGCAGACCGACGCCGCCCGCCGCCGCATGCACCAGCACCGTGTCGCCGGCGCCGACCTGCCGGACGCGATGCAGCAGCATGTAAACGGTGATGCCTTTCAGCAGCCCGGCCGCAACGGCATCGTCGCTCAGGCCATCGGGGATCGGCATCACGCGCGCGGCCGGCAGCGTGCGCACGCTCGCATAGCTGCCGGTCGGCATTCCCGCATACGCGACCCGCTGGCCCGGCGCGAGATCCGTCACGCCGGGCCCGACCGCGTCGATCACGCCGGCGGCCTCGACGCCGAGCGCATCCGGCAGCGCAGGCAATGCGTGCGCACCCGTCCTGAAATAGATGTCGACGAAATTCACGCCGACGGCGGTCTGGCGAATCCGCACCTCGCCCGCGCCAGGCGGCGCAACAGGCGCATCGACGCGGCGCAGCACGCCGGCGTCGCCGTAACGGTCGATCCCGATCCGGATGGCGGTGGTGGTTTGGGTCATGACGTTCCTCGCAATCGAATGATGTGACACGATCATCCCATCGTGCATAATCGATCGGAATTCCCGCTTTCCACCCATCTACTGTGCAAAATTCGACCGACCAGACTCCATTGCCCGCCTCCGTGCCGCCGATGAGCTGGGACGACATCCGCTACTTTCTCGCGGTGATGCGCGGCGGCAGCCTGTCGGCCGCCGCAAGGGCGCTGCAGGTCCAGCATTCGACGGTGGCACGGCGCATCGACGCGCTGGAGTCCGCGCTCGGCATCCGGCTGTTCGACCGGCTGCCGCGCGGCTGGCCGCCGACCGACGAAGGGCTGCACCTCGCCGAGCATGCGGGCCGCCTCGAAGCCGACGCGCATGCGTTCGCGCGCGCCGCGCAAGGCGCGGCCGCGCTGGACGGCGTCGTGCGCGTGTCGGCGTCGCCGGTGTTCGCCAGCCATTTCCTCGCGCCGCGCCTCGCCCGTGCGCAGCGCGCATGGCCGGCGCTGCGGATCGACCTGATGGGCGAGATGCACGCGGCGAACCTGTATGCGCGCGAGGCCGATCTCGCGGTGCGGCTGTCGCGGCCGAGCGAACCGGGGCTCGCCGCGCGCCGGCTCGGCACGATGCGCTTCGCGCTGTGCGCGGCGCCCGAATGGGCGGACGCGCCGCCCGACACCTGGACCTTCGTCGGCTACGACGATGCGCTCGCGCAAACGCCGCAGCAGCAATGGCTCGAACGTTTCGCGGCCGGGCGCCGCTTCGCGTTCATCGCGAACGACCTCGCCGCGCAGCATCGCGCATGCGCGGCAGGCGCCGGCGTCGCATTGCTGCCGCGCTTTCTGGTCGACGATCCGGCCGTGCACGCCGGTGCGCCGCTCGTCGAACTGACGGCCACGCCGCATTGCGACATCGAGCGCGAAGTCTGGCTCGTGGTCCACCCGGACGTGCGGCGCTCGCCGCGCGTGCAGCGTGTCGCGGATGCGATCGCCGATGCGGTTCGCGCAGCGGACGGACAACTCTGACGCCACTGCTTCGTCAGAACCGCTTCGGCCGTCCGGCCGCGATCCGCGGCGGGTTCCGTCCCGTGCCGACCGCCCCGCCGGCGGCGACCGCGTTCACTGCCGGCGCGCTTTGCGTCGCATGACACCGCGCGACCCAAGCGCGCGGCGACGCATGCGACGCGTGCCGAATATGGCCGGCCTGCGTGCGGATTGTCCGGCCCCCGCCCCACGCAGCCGTTAGCCGAAGGCACGGCTGGCCCGGCGGCATGCCGCTCAGGACTGCCGGGCGGCCGACACCGGCCGTTCGGCGGCAGCCGCCGCCGGGCCATGATGCGTCGCCGAGCGCCGATGATCGATCAGGCCGACCGCGACAGCCGCCACCAGCGCGGGCAACCCGATCGCCATGAAGTTCTGCGCCAGCGGCAGGTCGATGCCGACCAGCGCGCCGATGACGATCGGCGCCAGGATCGCGCCGCTGCGGCCCACGCCCAACGTCCAGCCGATCCCGGTCGAACGGATCGCCGCGGGATAGAACTGCCCCGCATACGCGCAGTTGACGATCTGGGTGCCGATCGTCGACGCGCCCGCGAGGCCGACCAGCACGAACAGCAGCGCGGTCGGCATCGGATAGCCGAGCAGCGTGATCGACACGGCGGCGAGGAGATACATCGACACGAGCACCGTCTTGATCGGAAAGCGATCGGCCAGCCAGCCGCCGCCGATCGCGCCGACCATCGCGCCGGCGTTCAGCACCAGCACGAACGTCAGCGCCGAGCCGAGGCTGTGGCCGGCGTCCGCCATCAGCCGCGTCAGCCACGAACTGAGCGCGTACACCATGAACAGGCACATGAAGCACGCGATCCAGAACATCGCGGTGCTGAATCCGCGGCCGTCGTCGAACAGCTGCCGGACCGGCGCGTGGCCCGTGCGGCCCGCATGATCCGCTCGCCCAACGACGTAGCGGTCGCCCGGCTGCCGCCGATAGTCGGGATCGAGCCTCCGTGCAATGCGCGCAAGCTCGTCCGTCCTGCCGTGCCGGATCAGGAACGGCAGCGATTCCGGCATCCATTTCATGAGCAGCGGCACGAGCAGCACCGGCGCGCCCGCGGCAACGAACACGGATTGCCATCCATGGGCGTCGATCATCGCCTTGCCCATGACCGCCGCCAGCATGCCGCCGACCGAATAGCCGCTGAACATCAGCGTCACCAGCGTGCCGCGCACGCGGCGCGGCGCGTATTCGGTCATGTGGGCGATCACGTTCGGCATCACGCCGCCGATGCCGATGCCGGCGAGAAAGCGCGCGGCGCCGAACAGCGCGGGCGTCGGCGCGAGGCCGGCCGCCGCGGTAAAGACGCTGAACAGCGTCAGGCAGGCCGCGATGGCCCGGCGGCGCCCGATCCGCTCGGCGACGGTCCCGAACACGATGTTGCCGAACATCATGCCGAACAGCGCCGAGCTGACCATGAACCCGGCCTGGGCCGGATTGACGCCCATCTCGCGCATGATCGCCGGCAGCGCGATGCCGGCCACCGCGAGGTCGTAGCCGTCGAACACGACGATCAGCGCGCACCAGAACAGCACGGCGCCTTGCAGCCGGCCCGGCCGCGCCTCGTCCGAGAGCGCCTGCAGGTTGATTTCACGCATGGACCTTCCTTGTTTCAGAGGAGACTCGGGGCCGGCGGCAGCCGCCGCATCGCGCGCGTTCGAGACAGTACGATCGACCGGCCGGTCAATTTGGAAGTTGTCCGAAATACTGCCTTCGCGAGATGCACCGCTTTCCGTCCGGATGCCGGCGCAGTGTAGAAAGCCACAATGCGCGTCACTATCCGGTATTTGCGCGCGGCACGCGATTTCAGTCCGTTTTTTCCGGCGCCGCGCGCGGTGCGCTATCCGGATCCTTCCCCGGCCGGACCGCGTTTATCCGATTCTTGCGCGACCTTGGACAAGCCCGGCGAAGATCAATATCATCCGTTCAGGATATTCGGTACCCCATAGAAACCGATGTGGCACGACGCGCATCCGCAGCCAGCCGGATGCGCCGTACGAAAACCGCCGCACTGGAGACGCCCCATGCCCCTCACCCCGAATGCGGAAGTGCTGTCCGCGCTCTATCGGAATTGCGTGTTCCGATCCGGATTGCGCATGGATGCGCACGAGCAGGTCTCCGTGGAGCTGGCCGAGCATGCGCTGCGCTGGAAGCCGGGCGTGCCGGACGCGGCGCTGTTCAAGGGGCAACTGAACCACCTGAGCGTCTACGCGCTGCAGTACGGCGCCGAGGTCGAGGTCGCCCCGCGCCCGTTCGACGGCTTTTCGCTGGTCCATACGTCGCTGGCGGGCGGCGCCGAGATCGAATGCGACGGGCACGTGATGGACGTGTCCGGCGGACGCACCGCCGTGCTCGCGCCGCGGGCGCGCGTGCGCCTGCGCTGGCGGCCCGGCACCCGGCAACTGATCGTCAAGGTGCCCGATGCGCTGCTGCGGGCGGTGGCGGGCCGCCCGCCCGGCGACGCGGCGCCCGGCCTCGCACCGGGTTTCCTGTTGCCGGCCGCGCTCGCGTCGCAATGGGATCTGATCGCCCAGTCGCTGCTCAACGTGCTCGCCGTCGCCGACGACGGCGGCATCCGGGCCGAATGGCGCGACCACTTCGAACGCAGCCTCGCGCTGTTCCTGCTCGCGCATTGCCCCACACCGCCCGCCGCCGCGCATGCCGGCCCGGCACCCCAGGCGCGCGACGTCGCGACGAGAGCCGGATCGCGCGGCGGCATCCGGCAGATGGATGCGTTGCACGAGTTCATCCACGCGCGGCTCTGCGCGCCGATTTCGCTCGAGGATCTCGCCCGCGCGGCCGGCGTCGGCCAGCGCACGCTGAACGTCCTGTGCCGGCGCTACCACGGCGCGACGCCGATGGAGCTGCTGCGCAACATCCGGCTCGACGCCGCGCGCGTGCAATTGCTGACCGACCCGTCGACCAGCATCACCGATACCGCGCTCACGTTCGGCTTCGGGCACCTCGGCCGCTTCTCCGGCTACTACTTCGCCCGTTTCAACGAGCTGCCGCGCGACACGCAGAAGAAGCGGCCGCCGAACTGAGCGCGGCCGCGCCGGGCGCACGTCCGCTTTACGCGACCGGCAATCGCCCGCATAGTAGCGACTTGCCCGCATCCCCGCCCTGTCGCTTCGCCATCATGTCCGCCCCGCCAGCCGCCTGCGTCGTTCGCGACGCGACCGACGCCGACCTCGCCGCGATCCACGCGATCTATGCGCACCACGTGCGCCACAGCGTCGCCTCCTTCGAGGAAACGCCGCCCGACGTCGCCGAATTGCGCGCACGCCGCGACGCGGTGCTGCGCCACGGGCTGCCGTACCTCGTCGCCGAATGCGACGGCCGCGTGGCCGGCTACGCGTATGCGACGCCGTACCGCACGCGCAGCGCGTATCGCTTCACGATCGAGGATTCGATCTACATCGACGACGCGCAACGCGGGCGCGGGATCGGCCGTGCGCTGCTCGCGGCGCTGATCGAGCGCTGCGAGGCCGGCCCGTGGCGGCAAATGATCGCGGTGATCGCCGACGGCGGCGCCGGCGGCTCGACGTCGCTGCACCGCGCGTTCGGCTTCGAGCCGGCCGGCATGCTGAAGGCGGCCGGTTTCAAGCACGGCCGCTGGATCGACACGGCGCTGCTGCAGCGCCCGCTCGGCGACGGCGCGCGCACGCCCCCCGTCTCGCCCGAGCCTGCCGCGTCGCGCTAGAATGGGCGCATGTCAAAACAGACTCCTTCCACCCCCGACGAGGCAGCGCCGGACGCCCGCAACGAGTACACGGTCGACGAGCTGGCGCGCGTGTCCGACACGACCGTGCGCAACGTCCGCGCCTACCAGGATCGCGGGCTGCTCGCGCCGCCGGAGAAGCGCGGCCGCGTCGGCATCTACGACGACACGCACGTCGCGCGCCTGAAGCTGATCAACCACCTGCTCGCGCGCGGCTATACGCTGTCGAACATCCAGGACCTGATCAAGGCGATCGACGAAGGCCACGACCTGCGCTCGATCCTCGGCCTCGAGAACGCGATCGGCGGCCGCTGGTCGCACGAACTGCCGAAAACCTATTCGATCGCCGCGCTCGCGCAGATGTTCGGCCCGCAGGCGACCACCCAGCTGTCGCGCGTGACCGAGCTCGGGCTGCTCGAGCGGCGCGGCCTGTCGTTCGTCGCGAAGAGCCCCGCGCTGCTCGAGGCGGCGGCCGCGATGACGAAGGAAGGCATCCCGCCGCGCGAGCTGCTCGACGTGATCAGCCTCGCCCGGCCGCACTTCGACGCGATCGCGCGGCTGCTGGTGGATCTCGTCGTGAAGCGGCTCGACCGCTACGACGCCGATACGCTGCCGCCCGCCACCGACGTGCCCGAGCTGGTCGACGCGATCTGGCGCCTGCGCCCGCTCGCGGCCGTGTTCGTCGAAGGCGAGACGAACCGCGCGCTCGAAACCGCGGCGAGCGCCTATCTCGGCGGCCGCGTCGCGACGATCCTCGACAGGAAGCTCAGCGACGAGGCCGCGCGGCAGTCGGGCCCGGGCGATTCGTCAGGGCCGCAAGGCGACGGCGACAAAGCGTAGGGCCGCCGCCGTCATATTCATATCGGCAATGCTTCGTTTGCGGGCGCGATCGTCCGTGCGACGATTCTTCCAACCGAGCGGCACCGGCCGCTCGCCCGAAGACGTTTCGCATGGAGTTCGATCGATGACTCGTTTCACCCGCTGGATCACCCGCACCGCCGCCGTCACGCTTGTTGCGCTTGCCGCAACGTCGGCCTTCGCGCAAGGCGCCGCCGACAAGGTCGTGCGTATCGGCTATCAGAAGGCCGGCCTGCTGTCGATCGTCAGGGCGCAGGGTTCGCTCGAGGCGCGGCTCAAGCCGCTCGGCTACAACGTGCAGTGGTTCGAATTCCCGGCCGGCCCGCAACTGCTCGAAGCGCTGAACGCGAACAGCATCGACTTCGGTTATACGGGCGCGCCGCCGCCGGTGTTCGCGCAGGCGGCCGGCGTGCGCTTCGTGTACGTCGGCGCGGAACCGCCGGCGCCGCACAACGAAGCGGTGTTCGTGAAGGCCGATTCGCCGGTCCGCTCGCTCGCCGACCTGCGCGGCAAGAAGGTCGCGCTGCAGAAGGGTTCCAGCGCGAACTACCTGCTGCTCGAAGCGCTGAAGAAGGCCGGCGTGCGCTACGACGAGATCCGCCCCGTGTACCTGCCGCCCGCCGACGCGCGCGCCGCGTTCGAGAGCGGCAACGTCGACGCGTGGGCCGTCTGGGATCCGTACTACGCAGCCGCGCAAAGCTCGCTGAAGATCCGCACGCTGTCCGACTACACGGGCCTCACGCCCGCGAACAATTTCTACGAGGCGACCCGGGATTTCGCGGAACAGCACGCCGACCTGGTCGGCGCGATCCTGAAGCAGGCCCGCGAAACGGGCCTGTGGGTGAACGGGCATCCGGCCGAAACCGCCGCGCTGATCGCACCGAAGGTCGGCCTGCCGCTGCCGCTCGTCGAGGCCTGGATCAAGCGCGTGCCGTTCGGCGCGGTGCCCATCGACGAGAAGATCGTCGCGGTCCAGCAGGGTGTCGCCGATGCGTTCCATGCCGCGAAGCTGATTCCGCAGAAGCTGAACGTGGCGGACAACGCGTGGAGCGACAAGCGCGTGGCTTCGGCGCTGGCGGCCAAGTAACGCGCGGCGCGCACCTGCTCCGGACGGAGCCGGCGAGCGTCCTGCCCGCCGGCTTTTCCCGCACGCGCCACACATTCGCGGAACGCGCGGCGCGCAGCCCTCGCGCCGCCGCTAACGCCCCCGCTCCGCACCGCCATTGACCTGAACGATCTGCGCGGTCACGTGCCGCGCGGCGGGCGACGCCAGCCAGCCTATGGTGTCGGCGATATCGGCGGGCGTGGCCGCCCGGCCGTTCATCGCCTCGGCCTTCTTCGCGTCGCGCTGCGCGTCCGCGCGCCGTCCGACGATGACGACCTGCGCCTGGCGCCGGGCGAAATACGTTGCCGTGGCCAGGCCGATTCCGGTCCCGCCGCCACTCACCACCACCACCTGATTCATCGCGCCTCCTCAAAGCCGCTCGTTCGACGGCAACCACTCGGGTTCGAATGCGCCCAGTGCGCGGGCCGAATGGAACCAACGCAGCGGCGCGCCATCGATCCGCACGGGAGAATGCAGCCGGGTCGCGGGCCCCCACGACGTCGGCTCGACAGGCTCCGCGCGATCCTGCGGGCCTTCGGCCGCCAGCGCGACCACTTCGCCGATGGGCGACGACCGCCGTTCCAGCACGGCCGCCGTGCGCGCCAGCGACGCGCGGACTTCGGTGCCGACGCCTTCCCGCATGCGCGTCGTCAGCCCGCGAATGGCGGCCGTCGCCATCAGGTAGCCCGTCGCATGATCGACGGCCTGGACGGGCAGGTTCAGCGGTTCGTCACGCCCCGCGGCGCGCATGCCCGCCTCGGCGATCCCCGTGCTCATTTGAATGAGGGTGTCGAAGCCGCGCCGGCAACGCCACGCGCCGGTCCAGCCGTACGCGTCGAGCGACACGTCGATCAGCGCGGGATTCAGCGCGCGCCGTTGCGCGGCGTCGAGACCGAGGCGCGCCAGCGCATCCGCCCGGTAACCGTGGACGACGATATCCGCGTCGCGCAGCAACTGCCTGAGCGTATCGAGATCCCCGGCCTCCTTCAGGTTCAGCCGCGCGCACCGCTTGCCGAGGACGACTTCGGGCACGACGCCCGGCTCCTCCCAGCCGTACGGATCGATGCGCAGCACGTCGGCGCCCAGGCCCGCGAGAAATCGCGTCGCCACGGGGCCGGCGAGAATGCGCGTCAGATCGAGCACGCGAATGCCGCGCAACGGCCGGTCCCCCGCCGGCCGCCACGCATGCGCGACGCCGTCGGTCGCGGCATGGACGTGCAGCAGCGGTTCGGTGGCGACCGCCTTGCCCTGCGGATGCCCGGCCCATTCCTGCGCCGAGTACATCGCGGCGGCACACCCGCCGCGTTCGACGATCGCCGTTTCGAGCGCACCGGCGTCCCAGCGGCTCACCGCTTGCGCGACCGATTGCGCGTCGGCGGCGCAGTCCAGCACGGACAACGCGGCCAGCCGGTGATGCGGCGCATTGGTGTGCAGCCTGATCCAGCGATCGCGCGCCCGATAGTTGCCGGCCACCGGATCCCATAGAGGCGGCATCGTCCAGCCCTGCGGCCGCAGCGACGTGCCGAACCACAGCGACGCCATGCGCCGGTCGACCCGAACCGCCGGCAACGTTCCGGACGACGCATGCAGCAATTCGGCCACCGCCGTTCCCGCCGCACCGATCGCCGCGGCGGCCAGGTCGGTGACGTGAAACGCGGAGATCAGCTCTCCCGATCCGCTGAAACCGCATGCGTCGAGGTACGCCTCGGGCCCGCCCGCCGCCAGCCAGAAATCCCGCAGATGGCGCGCCACCCGATCTTCACCGGCCGTGGCCGGCTCCCGCGACAATCGATCGACCGACATGTTTGCCTCGCACGAATTAGGTGCGGCAAAGATCGTCTCGCTCGCCTTTATTGTCAACGTTGATTATCCTGATCAACCTGTCGAACGACTCCCTCCGCGCACGATGTCGAACTACCTGAATTCGACCGAAGCCGCCGCCCGGCTCGGCGTCTCGCGGCAAACCCTTTATGCGTATGTCAGCCGCGGCCTGCTGCGTGCGGAACCCGGCGGCAGCCAGCGCGAAAGCCGCTACCTCGCGGCCGACGTCGACCGGCTCGCGGGCCAGCGCGCACGGGGCCGCAAGCCGAAGGAAGTCGCGAAGGCCGCGCTGCACTGGGGCGCTCCCGTGCTCGAATCGGGCATCACGCTGATCGACGGCGGCCGGCTGTTCTATCGCGGGGTGGATGCGCTCGATCTCGCGGCCCGGGCGAGCCTCGAGGAAGTGGCCGCGCTGCTGTGGCGCTGCGACGAAGGCGCCGCGTTCGGCCGTCGCGTGCCCGCTACGCCCGCGGTGCTACGCACGCTGTTCCGGCACTACGCCGGCCAGCGCGCCGAACAGGCGCTGCTGCCGCTCTTCGCGGTCGCAAGCGAGGACGCGCCCACGGCGATCTGGCAACAGGCGGCCGATCGCCAGGCGCAGGGCTGCGGCGACCTGGTCCGCATCCTCGCCGCATGCCTGCTGCGCACCCGGATCGATACGGCGCCCATCCATGTGCAATGCGCGCGGGCCTGGGGCGTGGGGCCCGCGGGCGCCGAGCTGATCAGGATGGCGCTCGTGCTGTGCGCGGACCACGAACTGAACGCATCGAGCTTCACGGGCCGATGCATCGCCTCGACGAACGCCAGCGTGCGGGCCGTCGTGGTCGGCGGCCTCGCCGGCCTGTCGGGCGAGCGGCACGGCGCCACCACCGCGCGCGTCGAAGCGCTGTGGGACGAACTCGGCAGTAAGGATATCGAACAGAAAATGCGCGAGCGGCTCGCCAGGGGGGACGGCTTGCCGGGCTTCGGACATTCGCTCTACCCCGACGGCGACGTGCGCGCGACGTACCTGTTGTCGCGCATGCTGCCGCGTCATCCTCAGTGGAAACGGATGATCGATGCCGGAAGCGCGCTGGTCGGCCAGAAGCCGTCAGTGGATCTCGCGCTGGCGGCGTTGCGTCGGCACTTGCGCCTTCCCGTCGGCGCCGCGTTCGGCCTGTTCGCACTGGGCCGCTCGATCGGCTGGATCGCGCACGGGCTGGAGCAGCGCGAGCAGGCCGATCTCATCAGGCCGCGCGCGGTCTATACGGGTGCGCGCCCCGAAGGCAACGACGCCGGGCCGGGTCGCCCGCAGCCGCGCGGACGATCCGGCAAGCGGCAGACATCGCCGCGTGCGGCGCCGGACGACGACATGCTCACCGCTTTTTTCAGGCGTCGATAGCATTCCAGACGATGCCGGCACGCGGCACGCGCGAGCCCGCTTACTTCCGCGCCCCCGCCACTTTCCTCTGCCGCCACAGGCACAGCAGGTCGCACGCGACATGCGCGGCGGCGATCGCCGTGATGTCCGCGTGGTCGTACGCGGGCGCGACCTCGACCACGTCCGCGCCGACCAGGTTCACCGCGCCGAGCGCGCGCACGATCGCGAGCGCCTGCGCGGACGACAACCCGCCCGCCACCGGCGTCCCCGTACCCGGCGCGAACGCCGGATCGAGGCAGTCGATATCGAACGTCAGATACGCGGGCCGCGCGCCGACGATATCGACGATCCGCTCGACCGCCGCGCGCGCGCCGTGGTCGTGCACCCACGCCGCGTCCAGCCGCTCGATGCCGAGAAAATCGTCGTTCCACGTCCGGATGCCCACCTGCACCGACGTCGCGGGATCGATCAGCCCTTCCTTCACCGCCTTGTAGAACATCGTGCCGTGATTGAGGCTGTCCGGATCGTCGTCGGCCCATGTGTCGCAATGCGCGTCGAAATGGATCAGCGACAGCGGCCTGCCGTAGCGCTCCGCGTGCGCGACCAGCAGCGGATACGTGATGTAGTGGTCGCCGCCGAGCGTCAGCATCTTCGCGCCCGAGCGCAGGATCGTGCGCGCATGCTCGACGATCGCGGGCTTGATCGTCAGCGGGTTGTGCGCGTCGAACCAGCAATCGCCGTAATCGACGGCCGCGAGATCGTCGAACGGGTTGAAACCCCACGGATACGGGTTGAGCTCGGCGAGCTGCACGCTCGCCGCGCGAATCGCGGCCGGGCCGAGCCGCGCGCCGGAGCGGTAGGTCGTCGCGAGATCGAGCGGCACGCCGGAGATCGCGACATCGACGCCGTCGAGCGCGCGCGAATAATTGCGACGCATGAACGACAGCACGCCCGCATAGGTGTTTTCGATCGAGGAGCCGTATGGCGTCGTGCGACGGATCGCGCCGTCGCCGTGAAGCAGTTCGGTCATGTCGAACCTGTATTCGTTGGGGAGCCGGCCCGCCGCCGCGCCGGATGCGCGGGCCGGACCGGCACGGATTCATTGAATACGCGGCGGCACGCCGTGACCGGGCGCGGCCGCCGCGCCGGCCTGCGAACCCTGTAGCGCGGCCGGGCGGAACAACGTCGATACGCGGCGATGATAGCAAGCCGAAATGGCGGCGTTGCCCCGGTTCGGCCGGGGCAGACGCATCGGCAACGCCCGCCCGCAACGCACCGCCGCGCCCGGGGCGCGAACGCGCGCTAGAAGGATTCGCCGGTTTCCGCGCGCCCTTTCTTCCGGATAATGGCCGCAGCCGCGCCGCCGACGGCGCGCCGTCAGCCGCAGAACACACGACAACAATCCGGAGACACCCGCCTTGATCGCCACGCATCCCGCTCCCTACCGCCGGCTCTGGCCGCTCGCCGTCGTCGCCGCGCTGCTGTACGGGCTCTCGCTCGCCGCGGCGCCCTATCCCGGCCAGGCCGCCGCAAAAGCCGCGATGGGCATCCTGCTGCTCGCGGCGGGCAGCGCCTGCGGCGCGGCGCGCGAACGCACGTGGCTGTGCGCGGCGCTCGTGACGGCGGTGCTCGGCGACGTGCTGCTCGCGCTGCCCGACTGGCCGCTGTCGTTCGTCCTCGGCCTCGGCGCGTTCCTGCTCACGCACCTGTGCTACTGCGCGATCTTCATGCGCTGGCGCGCGCGGCCGCACGGCTGGCGCGTCGTCGCGCTCGTCGGGCTGTGGATCGCCGCGCCGGCGTTCTATCTGGCCTTCCTGCCGCACCTCGGCCCGCTGCTCGCGCCGGTCGCCGTCTACATGCTCGTGCTGTGCGCGATGGCGAGCTTCGCGCTCGCGGCCCGCACGCGCGGCCCGCTGGTGGCCGTCGGCAGCCTGATCTTCGTCGGCTCCGACACGCTGATCGGCGTCGGCCGCTTCCTCGGCGGCTTTCCCGGTATCGACTACCTGATCTGGGGCCTCTATGCGCTCGCCCAGGTCACGATCGTCGCCGGGGTTTTCCATGAGACCGCTGCCCAGGCGATCCGTCCCTGATACCGTTTCAAACAGGCCGCCGCGCGCCGGCGGCCTGGTCCGCTCCCGCTCTCGCCCTGTAGACGGCCCTTCCCGCGCATCCCGCGATGCGGAAACCGGCCCGTTCCAAACCCCGCTCAGCCTTTCCCCGCCTGGCTTCCGGCCCTTAGAGCACCGCTTCTAGCCTCTTGCGGTTTCCGGGTTCACCCACTATCGTTACATCAACCAATGTAACATTAAAAAATGAGCCAAATCGGAGACACCCGGATGAATGCTCGCACGTTGCCTTTCGGTCCGCCCGGCCACGACGGCCTGGACGAAACCATCGACATCGCCATCATCGGCACCGGCTTCGCCGGCCTCGGGATGGCGATCCGCCTGCGTCAGACAGGCGTGACCGACTTCGTCGTCCTGGAGAAGGCCGCGTCGGTCGGCGGCACGTGGCGCGACAATCATTACCCCGGGTGTGCATGCGACGTGCAATCGCACGTCTACTCGTTCTCGTTCGCGCCGAACCCGCGCTGGACGCGCATGTTCGCGCCGCAACCGGAGATCCGCGCCTACCTGGAAGACTGCGTGCAGCGCTTCGGGATCGGCGCGCACCTGCGCCTGAACCACGAACTGCAGCGCGCCGAGTACGACGAGGCCGCGCAGCGCTGGCGCCTCACGTTCGCGAACGGCAAGCGGCTGTCCGCGCGCGTGCTGGTGTCGGGGATGGGCGGCCTGTCGCGCGCCGCGCTGCCGTCGATTCCCGGCGTCGAGCATTTCAAGGGCCGCGCGTTCCATTCCCAGCAGTGGGATCACGACTACGCGCTCGAAGGCAAGCGCGTCGCGGTGATCGGCACCGGTGCGAGCGCGATCCAGTTCGTGCCGCAGATCGCGCCCCGCGTGAAGACGCTCGCGCTGTTCCAGCGCACGCCGCCGTGGATCATGCCGAAGCCCGACCGCAACCTGACCGGGCTCGAGAAATGGCTGTTCCGCACGCTGCCGTTCACGCAGAAGGTCGTGCGCAGCAGCATCTACTGGATGCTCGAATCGCGCGTGCTCGGCTTCGCGATCCATCCTTCGCTGATGAAGAACGTGCAGAAGCTCGCGCTGCGCCACATCCGCAAGCAGATTCCGGATCCGGAACTGCGCCGGGCCGTCACGCCGGACTACACGCTCGGCTGCAAGCGCGTGCTGATCTCGAACGACTACTACCCCGCGCTGTCGCGCAAGAACGTCGACGTGATCACCACCGGCATCGACCATATCGAGGCCGACGCGGTCGTGACGACCGACGGCCGGCGTCATGAAGTCGACTGCCTGATCTACGGCACCGGCTTCCAGGTCGCCGATCCGTTCCCGCGCGGCGCGATCGTCGGGCGCGGCGGGCTCGACATCGTCGACGCCTGGCGCGACGGCGCACACGCGTATCTCGGCTCGACGCTGCCCGGCTACCCGAACCTCTTCATGATCGTCGGCCCGAACACGGGCCTCGGCCACAACTCGATGGTGTTCATGATCGAGTCGCAGATCGAATACATCCTCGGTGCGCTGCGGGCGATGCGCCGCGAGCGCGCGGATGCGATCGAGGTGCGCCCGCTCGTCGAGGCGCAGTTCAACAGCGACCTGCAGGGCAAGCTGAAAAAGGCGATCTGGTCGACGGGCGGCTGCAAGAGCTGGTACCTCGATCCGCGCACCGGCAAGAACACGACGCTGTGGCCGGGCTTCACGTGGCGTTTCCGCCAGGCGACCGCGCATTTCTCGATCGCCGATTACCACGCGTATCGCGCCCCGCACGACACGGCCGCGCGGCCCGTCGCCGCGCCCGCCGCTTCCGCCTCCACTTCCGCCGAAGCGGCCTGAGCCAGACAAGGAGCAACCGACATGAGAGATTTCGCCAACAAGGTCGCCGCGATCACGGGCGCGGGCTCGGGCATGGGCCGCTCGCTCGCGATCCAGCTCGCGCAGGCCGGCTGCCACGTATCGCTCGCCGACAAGAACGGCGTCGGTCTGGCGGAAACCGAACGGATCGTCCGCGCGATCGCGCCGAACGTGCGCGTGTCGACGCGCGTGCTCGACGTCGGCGACCGCGACGTGATGTTCGCGTGGGCCGACGAGACCGCGCGGGAACACGGCAAGGTCAACCTGATCTTCAACAACGCGGGCGTCGCGCTGTCGAGCACGATCGAGGGGATGGAATACAGCGATCTCGAGTGGATCGTGAACATCAACTTCTGGGGCGTCGTGCACGGCACGAAGGCGTTCCTGCCGCACCTGAAAGCCTCGGGCGAAGGCCACGTGATCAACACGTCGAGCATCTTCGGGATCTTCGCGCAGCCGGGCATGAGCGGCTACAACGCGACCAAGTTCGCGGTGCGCGGCTTCACCGAATCGCTGCGCCAGGAACTCGACATGATGAAGTGCGGCGTGTCGGCCACCTGCGTGCATCCGGGCGGCATCCGCACGAACATCGCGCAATCGAGCCGCGTCGCGAAGAACATGGTCGGCTTCATCGTCGAGAGCGAACAGCAGGGCAAGGACAGCTTCGAGAAGTTCTTCATCACGACCGCCGACGACGCCGCGCGCACGATCCTCGCCGGCGTGCGCAGGAACAAGCGCCGCGTGCTGATCGGCCGCGACGCGAAGGGGGCGGACTGGATGGCGCGCATCCTGCCGGCCGCGTACCAGGCGCTCGTCGTGCTCGCGACGCGCCGCGAGGCCGCGAAGGCCCGCCGCCACGCCGCGCGCGGCACGCCGGCGCCCGCCCCGCTGCACGCCACCTACAACAATGCAGGCAACCAGGGAGGAGAACAATCGTGACGACCCCCAACATGATGCCCGTGCGGCGCGACATCCGTTTCGCGCTGCCCCCCGAACGCGCGCGCGACTGGCACGTGCAGGGCGTGCCGGTCACGCACTTCATGAACGCGCTGTCGCTGCTGTTCCCGGCCGGCGAACGCTTCTTCATGGATTCGGTGCGCAACTACCGCGACCGGATCGAGGACCCCGAACTGAAGAAGCAGGTGCTCGGCTTCATCGGGCAGGAAGCGATGCACACCCGCGAGCACATCGAATACAACGACCTGCTGCAGGCGTCGGGCCTGCCCGCGCACAAGCTCGACAAGCGCCTCTGGACGATCCTCGGCTGGTTCAAGAAGGTGCTGCCGCACTCGATGCAGCTCGCGATCACGATCGCGCTCGAGCACTACACGGCGATCCTCGCGAACCAGCTGCTGTCGGGTCACGAGCACCGCATCGACGGATCGGTGGAAGGCTACCAGCAGATGTGGATGTGGCACGCGATGGAGGAAACCGAGCACAAGGCGGTGTCGTACGACGTATGGACCACCGTGATGAAGCCGGGTCTCGGCAGCTACCTGCTGCGCACGGGCACGATGCTGACGACGACCGTGTTCTTCTGGCTGATCGTGTTCGACTTCCACGTGCGCCTCATGCGCGCGCACCGTCGCGAACACGGCCGGTTCGGCGGCATGTGGCGCCTCGTGAAGTACCTGTACGGCCCGAAGCACGGGGTGTTCCCGAGCATCGCGCGCGAATGGCTCGACTACTTCCGCCCGGGCTTCCACCCGTGGGATCACGACAACCACCAGTACCTGCAGGGGCTCGACACGCTGCTCGCGAACATCGACGCGACCAACGCGCGCTATGCGGCGCAGGCGGCCCCGCGCCGCGTGCCGCTGCACCCGGTTGCGCAGGCATGACGCCATGACGCGCCCCCACGCGATGCTGACCGTCCCGTCCGGCGACGTGAAACTCGCCGTCTACGTCAGCGGGCCGCGTCGCGCGCCGCCGCTGATCCTCGTGCACGGCTACCCCGATTCGGCGGCCGTGTGGGCGCCGATCCGCGCGCGGCTCGCGAAGCGCTACCGCGTGATCGCCTACGACGTGCGCGGCGCCGGCGCGTCCGACGCGCCGCGCCGCCGCGCCGACTACACGCTCGCGCGCCTCGCCGACGACCTGAAGGCGGTGGCCGACGCGACCTGCGGCGACCAGCCGTTCCACCTCGTCGGCCACGACTGGGGCTCGATCCAGTGCTGGGAAGCCGTGACCGACCCCGCGTTCCGCGGCCGGATCGCGTCGTACACGTCGATCTCCGGCCCGTGCCTCGATCACGTGTTTCGCGCGAAGATGCGGCTCAGGCAGAGCCTGAAGTCGTGGTACATCGCGTTCTTCCACCTGCCGCTCGTGCCGTCGCTGGTGTGGCGTCTCGGCGGCGCGGCCTTGTGGCCGCGCTGGCTGCAGCTCACCGAACGCGTGCGCGCCGAGCGCGATCCCGTACAACTGAAGAATGCGCTGAACGGCATGCAGCTCTACCGCGCGAACTTCCTCGCGCGGGCGCGCAAGCCGCGCGAGCGATACGCGCAGGCGCCGGTGCAGTTGCTGGTGCCGGTGCGCGATCGCTACGTGACGCCCGAGATGTCGGTCGACCTCGACCGCTGGCTCGGCGAGCACGTGCGCGAGGAAATCGACGGCACGCACTGGATCGTGCTGCGCCACCCCGACCTGATCGCGGCGCGGATCGACCGCTTCGCGTCCGCGCACGCGCGGCCGGCCGCCGCCCCCGCCGCGGCCCGGGTTCAGCCTTCCGTCGGCGCGGGCAGGCGTCTGAACAGCGTCTCGTAATCGACGACGAGCCCGTCGTCGTCGATATCCATCTCGGCCGTGAAATCGCGGAAGATCCCTTCGTAGCGGTAGCGCCGGCCCGGCTCGATGCACGTGTAGGCCTGCCTGACCGGCGCGACCTTCAGGTCCGGCGTCGAGATGTACACGACGTCGATCGGCCGCCGCTCCCCGCGCGCGAGCCCGAGGCGGCCGATCGGCAGCGAATTCGTGAACGGCGTCGCCGCGATGTCGATGTCGATGCAGCCGTCGAGCTCCGGCAGCGCGAGGCCCGCGCCGTCGCGCCAGTGGCCGGCGCCGTCGCCGCGCAGTTCGAGCGTGCCGCCGCCCATCACCTTGAGCACCGCACGCGTCACGCGCCAGTGCGGATCGCACTCGACGCGATACGCGAGCCCGTATCCGCGGCCGTATCGCTGGCCGACCACCGCGCTTTCGACGACGATCCCGTCGCCGCTCCGGTCGAACGTCAGATGTTCGACTCCGTCGCCCTCGAGCGACGCCCACCGCACTTCACGCATCGTTTCGTCTCCTGGTTGCCCCGATGCGGGGCATCGTCGCACAGATTGCCGAACGAAACGGCTGACCGGCGCACACTGGCGCGAAAAGACCGGCGATCGGGCCGATTCGGAGATCTAACCGGCCAGGCGCCGGCAACGCCGACGCGGCCTCCCGCATCCGCATGCCCCCATCCGGCGCACCGGAGACAAATCCCGACTATCCAGGATTCCCTATTCCGGTGCATGGTTTTGTGTCCTATGCTCGCGGCTCGTCCTGTTTCGTCGCCGCCATGCCTACCGCCCGCTCCGCCCCGCCGTCCGTCGACCTGCGCATCCTGCTGCGCGGCCTCGGGCAGATCGTCCTGCAGGCGAATGCACTCACCGGCGCGCTGCTGCTCGCCGCGCTGGCGCTGACCGACCTGCGGCTCGCGAGCGCGGCGCTGGTCGGCTCCGCCGCCGCCAGCATGACCGCCGTGCTGACCGGCGCCGAACGCCGCGACGTCGAACAGGGGTTGCACGGCTTCAACGGCGCGCTCGCCGCGCTGATCGTCGTGCTGTACGCGCCCGCCGCGCTCACCGCCGTCGTGCTGGTCGTGCCGGCCGCGATCGGCGCGGCTCTGGTGCAGCGCGCGATGCGGGGGCCGCTCGCCCATTGGCGCCAATGCCCGTATTCGAGCCCCTGCCTCGCCGTCACCGCGCTGTGGCTGCCGTTTGTCGCGCTGCAGCATGCCGGCGGCGTGACGGCCGGGCCCGAGCTGACGCCGGCTGCCGCGGCCGACGCGCTGCTGTCGGGCGTCGCGCAGACCACCTTCGCGCAAGGCGCATGGGCCGGCGCGCTGATCGTCGCGGGCATCGCCGCCGCATCGCGCCGCGCGGCCGCGATCGCGCTTGGCGGCGCGCTCGTGTCGACCGTGCTGCTGGTCGCGCTCGGCGCGAACGACCCGTCGTTCGCCGGCGGGCTGCTCGGCTTCAACGGCGCGCTCGCCGCACTCGCGCTGAGTGCGCGCGGCCCGCGCGCGGCGTTCACGGCCGCCGCGCTCGCCGCCCTGATCCAGTGGCTCGCGACGCGCGCGGGCATCCCCGCGTTCACGGCCCCGTTCGCGCTCGCGTCGTGGCTAACCGTCGCCGTCGCGCGCCGCTTCACCCTCGGAGAACCCGATGTCGTCATTCGCACACCGTCCTGACACCGTGAAACCCGGCGGCCTGGTCTCGGACGCCGAGCGCCGGCTGCGCGTCGATCTCGCCGCCGCCTATCGGCTCGTCGCGCTGAACGGCTGGGACGACCTGATCTACACGCACCTCTCCGCGACCGTGCCCGGCGAGCCCGGCCACTTTCTGATCAACCCGTTCGGTCTCGCGTTCGACGAGGTCCGCGCATCGAACCTCGTGAAGATCGACCTGGCCGGCAACCGCATCGGCGACGGCGACCATGCGGTGAACGTGACGGGCTTCGCGCTGCACGCGGCCATTCACGCCGCCCGCGCCGACGCCGTGTGCGTGATGCATCTGCACAATACCGCCGGCATCGCCGTGTCGATCCAGCGCGACGGCTTGCTGCCCGCGTCGCAGCACGCGCTGCGGTTTCACGGCGACCTCGCGTACCACGACTACGAAGCGCTCGCGTTCTCGCCGGCCGAAGGCGCGCGGCTGACGGCGAGCCTCGGCGCGCAATCCGCGATGCTGCTGCGCAACCACGGTACGCTGACGGTCGGCCGCACCGTGGCCGAAGCCTATGTGCTGATGGATACGCTGATCAAGGCGTGCGACATCCAGATCCGCGCGCAGGCAGGCGGCGGGCCCCTCGTGCTGCCCGAGCCCGCCGTCGCGCGGCGCACGGCCGAACAACTGCGCGACGGGGGCGCGATCGAAGGCGAACTGGAATGGCCGGCGCTGCTGCGCCGGCTCGACCGGCTCGATCCGTCCTATCGCGACTGACGCCGCGATCCACCTCCCGCCGAATCCTTCAACCCCAACCGGAGCATTGCCATGCCGACTTTCAATATCCAGCTGTTCGAAGGCCGCACCGTCGACCAGAAGCGCGCCTTCGTCGAGGCCATCACGCGCGTCACGTGCGAGACGCTCGGCTGCGCGCCGGGCTCGGTCGACATCATTCTCACCGACGTAAAGAAGGAGAACTGGGCGACGGCCGGCAAGCTGTGGAGCGACGAGCGCTGAACGCCCCGGGCGGCGTCGCCGCGACGCCCCCGGCCCTGCGCCGGGGCATGCGCCGCGGCGCCCGCGACAGGCGCTGCATACGGGCTCGCCGTGCCGCCCTCGTGGTGCCCCGCACATCGCTTTGTCGCGCAATCGGCGCATAATGCCCGACAGACGCAGCAGCCGATGGCCACCCGACGAGGAGACCGCCATGGAAGCGAAGAACGAGGAAGTCGTCGCACACCTGCTCTCCGACGTCGTCGAATTCGCACGCGGGCGTCTGCCCGAAACCACGTTCCGGATCGTCGAACCGTTCCTGCGTCACTACTACGATTTCGTCGACGCCGACGATCTGCAGGACCGCAGCATCGCCGATCTCTACGGCGCCGCGATGGCGCACTGGCAAACCGCCCAGAAATTCGTCCCCGGCAGCGAACGGCTGCGCGTGTACAACCCGATCCTCGAACAGCACGGCTGGCACTCCGACCATACGGTGATCGAGATCGTCAACGACGACATGCCGTTCCTCGTCGACTCGGTGACGATGGCCGTCAACCGTCTCGGGCTCGCGCTGCATTCGGCGCTGCACCCGGTGTTCCGCATCTGGCGCGGCGCGGGCGGCGGCATCGAGCGCGTCGACGCGGGCGGCGCGACGCCCGGCGACGGCCAGTCGCGGCTTGCCTCGTTCATCCATTTCGAAGTCGACCGCTGCGGCGACGCCGCGCTGCTCGACACGCTGCGCGACGACATCGCGCGCGTGCTCGGCGACGTGCGCGCCTCGGTGGAAGACTGGCCGGGCATCGTCGAGATCGCCCGCGCGACGATCAAGGAGATGAAGGCGCGCGAATCGAGCGCGGAAGACCTCGAGGCGCGCGCGTTCCTCGAATGGATGACCGCCGATCACTTCACGTTCCTCGGCCAGCGCGACTACGCGCTGGTATCGGACGGCACGGGCTTCGGCCTGCGCGGCATCGAGGGCTCGGGCCTCGGCATCCTGCGCGAATCGCTGCGCACGTCGGGCGCGCCCGACGTCACGCCGCTGCCGCCGGCCGCCGCCGCAATCATCACCGGCGCGTGGCCGATCTTCCTGACCAAGGCGAATTCGCGCGCGACCGTGCACCGGCCCGGCTACCTCGACTACGTCGGCGTGAAACTCGTCGGCGCGGACGGCAAGGTCACCGGCGAGCGCCGCTTCATCGGGCTCTACACGTCGACGGCCTATTTCGGCTCGTATGCGGATATCCCGATCGTGCGCCGCAAATGCGCGAACATCGTGCAGCGCGCGGGCTTCCTGCCGAAGGGGCATCTCGGCAAGTCGCTCGTGACGGTGCTCGAAACCTATCCGCGCGACGAGCTGTTCCAGGCCGACGAAGACCAGCTCTACGATATCGCGCTCGGCATCCTGCGGCTGCAGGAACACCAGCGCACCCGGCTGTTCGTGCGGCGCGACCGGTTCGACCGCTTCGTGTCGTGCCTCGTGTTCGTGCCGCGCGACAAGTACAACACCGACCTGCGCCGGCGCATCGCGAAGCTGCTGGTCGACGCATACAACGGCGTGAACGTCGAATTCACGCCGCTGCTGTCGGAATCGGCGATCGCGCGCATTCATTTCGTGGTCCATGCGGAACCGGGCACGATGCCCGACGTCGACACGCGCGAGCTCGAAACGCGGCTCGTGCAGGTGACGCGCCGCTGGCAGGACGATCTCGCCGGCGCGCTGCTCGACACCTTCGGCGAGGAGCAGGGCAACCGCCTGCTGCAGCGCTACGCCGACTCGTTCCCGGCCGGCTATCGCGACGACTATCCGGCGCGCACCGCCGTGCGCGACATCGAGCTGATCGAGCGCGTGAAGGCGTCGGGCCAGCTCGCGATGAACCTGTACCGGCCGATCGAGGCCGAGCCCCGCGCATTCCGCTTCAAGGTGTATCGCGCGGGCGACCCGATCGCGCTGTCGCGCAGCCTGCCGATGCTCGAACACCTCGGCGTGCGCGTCGACGAGGAGCGGCCCTACCGGATCCAGACGCAGGACGCCACCCATGCGTGGGTGCACGACTTCGGCCTCGAACTCGCCGACGATACCGAATTCGACATCGAGCGCGTGAAGGACCTGTTCGAGGATGCGTTCGACCGGATCTGGAGCGGCCGGATCGAGAACGACGACTTCAACCGGCTCGTGCTGCGCGCGCAGCTGAGCGCGCGCGAAGTGACGATCCTGCGCGCCTATGCGAAGTATCTACGGCAGGTCGGCTCGACCTTCAGCGACGCGTATATCGAACGTGCGCTGACCGGCAACCCGGCGATCGCGCGGCAGCTCGTCGCGCTGTTCCTGCTGCGCTTCGACCCGGCCACCGGCGACACGCGCGACGTGCAGGCCGAGCGGCTGCTGAAGGCCATCGAGGGCGCGCTCGACCAGGTGCCGAACCTCGACGAGGACCGCATCCTGCGGCAGTTCCTCGGCGTGATCAGCGCGACCGAGCGCACGAACTACTTCCTGCTCGATGCGAACGGCGAATCGAAGCCCTACCTGTCGTTCAAGTTCGACCCGGCGAAAGTGCCGGGCCTGCCCGAACCGAAGCCGATGTTCGAGATCTGGGTGTACTCGCCGCGCGTCGAGGGCGTGCACCTGCGCGGCGGGCGCGTCGCACGCGGCGGCCTGCGCTGGTCGGACCGGCGCGAGGATTTCCGCACCGAGGTGCTCGGACTGATGAAGGCGCAGATGGTAAAGAACGTCGTGATCGTGCCGGTCGGCTCGAAAGGCGGCTTCGTCGTGAAGAACCCGCCGCCGCCGAGCGATCGCGAAGCGTGGATGCGCGAAGGCATCGCGTGCTACCAGACCTTCCTGCGCGGCCTGCTCGACCTGACCGACAACCTGGCCGGCAACACGATCGTGCCGCCGCCCGGCGTGGTCCGCCACGACCCCGACGATCCGTACCTGGTCGTCGCCGCCGACAAGGGCACGGCCACCTTCTCCGACTACGCGAACGCGATCTCGCGCGAATACGGCTTCTGGCTCGACGACGCGTTCGCGTCCGGCGGCTCGGTCGGCTACGACCACAAGAAGATGGCGATCACCGCGCGCGGCGCGTGGGAATCGGTGAAGCGGCACTTCCGCGAAATGGGCATCGATACGCAGACGACCGATTTCACCGTGGTCGGCGTCGGCGACATGTCGGGCGACGTGTTCGGCAACGGCATGCTGCTGTCGCCGCATATCCGGCTCGTCGCCGCGTTCGATCACCGGCACGTGTTCCTCGATCCGAACCCCGATCCCGCGACGAGCTTCGCGGAGCGCGAGCGCCTGTTCGCGCTCGAACGCTCGAGCTGGGCCGACTACGATCCGGCCGCGATCTCGGCGGGCGGCGGCGTGTATCCGCGCACCGCGAAGACGATTCCGCTGTCGCCGGCCGTGCAGGCCGCGCTCGGCATCGACGCGCATGCGCTGCCGCCGACCGAGCTGATCCGCGCGATCCTGCAGGCGCCGGTCGACCTGCTGTACAACGGCGGCATCGGCACCTACGTGAAGGCCGCGCGCGAAACCCACCTTCAGGTCGGCGACCGCGCGAACGACGCGGTGCGCGTAAACGGCGCGGAGCTGCGCTGCAAGGTCGTCGGCGAAGGCGGCAACCTGGGCTGCACGCAGTTCGGCCGCATCGAGTTCGCGCAGCGCGGCGGCCGCATCAACACCGACGCGATCGACAACTCGGCGGGCGTCGATTGTTCGGATCACGAAGTCAACATCAAGATCCTGCTCGGGCTCGTCGTCTCCGACGGCGAGATGACCGAGAAGCAGCGCAACGCGCTGCTCGCGGAGATGACCGACGAAGTCGGGCTGCTCGTGCTGCGCGACAACTACTACCAGACGCAGGCGCTGTCGATCGCCGGCCGCCATTCGGTCGCGCTGCTCGATACCGAGGCGCGCCTGATGCGCTGGCTCGAACGCGCGGGCCGCCTGAACCGCGTGATCGAATTCCTGCCGACCGACGACGAGCTGGCCGAGCGCCAGGCCGCGAAGCTCGGCCTCACGTCGCCGGAACGCGCGGTGCTGCTCGCGTACAGCAAGATGTGGCTGTACGACGCGCTGCTCGAATCCGACGTGCCGGAGGATCCGCTGGTGGCCGCGATGCTCGTCGACTACTTCCCGACGCCGCTGCAGCAGCGCTTCAGCGAACCGATGCGCCGCCATCCGCTGCGCCGCGAGATACTCGCGACGCACCTGACCAACGCGCTCGTGAACCGCGTCGGCTGCGCGTTCGTGCACCGGCTGATGGAGGAGACCGATGCGCGACCGGGCGACATCGTGCGCGCCTGCATCATGGCGCGCGACGTGTTCGACCTCGATGCGGTGTGGCGCGACATCGACGCGCTCGACAACCGCGTCGCCGACGACGTGCAGGCGCGCATGTTCGTCGACGTCGCCCAACTGCTGGAGCGCGCGGCGCTGTGGTTCCTGCGGCACCTGCAATCCGGCGCGGCGGCCGACGGCGGCGTCGCCGGGCTGATCGCGCGCTGCCGCGAAGCGGCGCAGCGGCTCGCGCCGCAACTGCCGTCGCTGCTGCCGGCCGACGATCTCGACGCGCTGTCCGGGCGGCAGCGCGTGCTGGTCGACGCCGGCGTCGACGGCGCGCTCGCGCTGCGCGTCGCGAGCGGCGACCTCTCGGCCGCGCTGCTCGACATCGCCGAGGTGGCCGCGACCTGCAACCGCAGCCTCGAACTCGTCGCTGGCGTGTATTTCTCGCTCGGCACGCTGCTCAATTACGGATGGATCGGCGAACGCGCGGCGACACTGCCGACGCCCACGCACTGGGACATGCTGGCGCGCGCGGCCGCGCTCGCCGAAGTCGCGCGCCTGAAGCGCACGCTCACGACGAGCGCGCTCGCGGAATCGCCTGATTCGACGGCGCCGGACACGATCGTCGGCGCGTGGCGCGCGCGCCGCGAAACCGCGCTGGACCGCTACGCGCACCTGCTCGCGGACCTGCGCGCATCGGGCGGCGCAAGCCTCGCGGTGCTGCTGGTGGTCGTGCGGGAAATGGCCGTGCTCGAACGCGCGTGACGGCGACGGTTCGGACCGCCGCGGCCGGCGGCGCTTCCGCGTGGTTCGGCGGTCGCAGGCCGTTGGTGCGATCGGCGAAATAGCGGCGCGTCAGTTCGCGCCGCCGGCGTCGGCCCGGCTTGCGCGAAGCCGCGCCTCGCGCGCAAGCGCCACGACCGCTTCGCGCCGACATCCATCGGCGTCAACCGCAACCGGTCGGGCATGCCGAAGCCGCGCTCGATCGGGCCGCGCCGTTTGCAGGCCTGTCGCGCGAGCGGATCGACTTCGAAGACGGTCATGCACAACGCCAAGCCGGGCCGGCACGGCGTGAAGCTGCACCGCCCGCACGCGGGCCGTGCTCCACCGTCGCGCGTACGTCCGCGCTAGGTCGCGGCGCGCGCGGCCAGCCGCGCAAACAGCGCGTCGAGGTCGAATCCCGTCGTGTCGACGCCGATCGTATCGCGCAGGCACGCGCCCCACGCGGCCACATCGTCGAACGTGACGGCGCGCCCGGCGCCCGTCGCATCGCGAATCGTCAGCGTGGTGTTGCGCAACGCGGCGCGGCCGTCGGGCAGCACGCGGCACGCGATCAGGTTGTGCAGGAAGATCGATTGGGGATACGTCGACGTGAACCAGTTCGCGGCGTCGTAATCGATCCATTCGGCCCGCTTCGGCTGGAAGCGGTAGGTGGTCTGCCAGCCGTCGGGCGTCTCGAGCTGCACGTCGAATTCGCCGTCGACCGGCGCGGCGGCGATGCGGAACGTGCCGTGCGGCGTCGCTTGCGGCTCGTCCGGCACGAAACGCAGCGGCGCGGTCAGCGTCGCGCTGCCGAAGCCGATGTCCGCGAGCCACGCCGCGCCGTCGAGGTCGACCCGCAGCAGCATGTGCGTATGCGCGGACGTCGCTTCCGGCGGCAGCATCCAGCGCACGCGCGCGATCAGCGGCGTCACGCGAAAGCCGATCGTCGTGAGCGCGGCGTAGAACAGCTTGTTGAGTTCGAAACAATAGCCGCCGCGGCGATGCGCGAGCACCTTGTCGACGATTGCGGGCAGGTCGAGCGCGACGCGCGCACCGGTCAGCGGGTTGAGGTTTTCGAACGGAATCGCCTGCGGGTGCAGCAGATGCAGCCGGCGCAGCACGTCGAGCGTGGGCTCGGCCGGGCCGTCGTAGCCGATGCGGGAGAAATAGCGCGAGAGGTCGAACGAGTCAGTCATGAACCTGCACCGAAATAAGGGACACGCCACGATAGCATCGCGCGCCGCCCCCATGTTGCACGGGGTGAAGGTTGGGCGTCGCGCGCGATGCCGGCGGCCCGCCGCGCACGGCTTCGCGTGACGTTACGGCAGCAGCTTCAGCGCGGACGACGCGACCGACGGCACCGGAATACCCTGGCTCGTCGCGAACTGCACGGCCTGACTAAGCGTTGTCGCGAGCGACTGCAACTGGCCCGGCGCGCTTTGCGCGATATACGACGCGGCCTGCACGTTCTGCGCCGTCAGGCCCGACTGCAGCAGCGACGCCGCGCGGGCCGAGCCGAGCTCGCCGAGCCCCGGCTGCAGTTGCGAATACTGCGTGAGCCCCTGCCCGAGCGACGCGAGGCCGTCGCTGAACGCCTGCCGGTCGATCGGGCCGTGGGTCGCCCCGCCGCTCGCGAACGCCTGGCCGAGCGCCTGCGACACCGATTGCTGCGCGCCGCCCATCTGCGACAGCGCCGCCGGCGTCAGCGCGGCGCCGCCGCCGAGCTCGCTCTCGGCCTGCTGCGCCTGCCCGGCGGCGCCGGTGAGCCCCATCGCCGACGCGAGCGACGACTGGCCGGCCAGCACCTGGCGGTTCGCGCCGACGTACGCCTGCAGCAGTTGCGCGACGCCGCCCTGCCCGGACGCCGCCTGCTGCTGCCCGCCGTCGAGCAGCGCCGCGCCGACCGAGCGCAGGTCGAACTGCGCGTGCGCGGCGCCGCTCGCCAGGAGGCCGAGCGCGATGCCTGCCGAGGCCAGGTACCGGCCCGTCGCGCGAATCTGCTTCATGTGTTTCCCTCGTGCCCGGTTGATTGAGGCAGATATTGTCGAAGCGCGTCGCGCGCCGCGGCAACGACTGAAACACATCGAAACGAAATCGCGCCTCGCGGCCGCTTGCCATTCGGCGGCCGGCGGGCGCGGGCGGGCGGATTCGGTCATGCATGCGCGGCGATATGCCGGAATCCGCCCGAATTCGTTCCCAAATAGCGTCAATCTCGACAGACACAGGCCCACGCAGTACAGCTCGGCCGGAAATCACCGCCGGCCGTCGCGCGCCGGGGCCGGGGCCGGGGC
>NZ_JPGL01000081.1 GCF_000732615.1 Burkholderia paludis | reverse complement strand
CATCGGGGCGTGGGGCGGGCGGCCGGCATCGGGCCGCGCGGTGAGCGGTGAGGAATGCCCGAGTATCGCACGGGTGCGGCCGGCGCAAGCGCCGCCGCGCATCGCGCGCGCTACACTCTGGTTCCCGGCGGTGCCGCGCCCGTGCCGTTGCCGGCCGAATACGACCAAGAGAGACATCCCATGAAGCTCTACAGCTATTTCCGCAGTTCCGCGTCGTACCGTGTGCGGATCGCCCTGAACCTGAAGCGGCTGCCGTTCGACTACGTTCCCGTGCACATGCTGCGCGACGGCGGAGAACAACTGAAGGACGCGTACCGCGCGCTGAATCCGGACGCGGTCGTGCCGACGCTGGCCGACGGCGACGCGACGCTGCAGCAGTCGCTCGCGATCATCGAATATCTCGAGGAAACCCATCCCGAGCCCGCGCTGCTGCCGAAGCTGCCGGTCGATCGCGCATATGTGCGCGCGGTCGCGCTGCAGGTCGCGTGCGAAATCCATCCGCTCAACAACCTGCGCGTGCTGAAGTACCTGAAGCACACGCTGCAGGTGTCGGAGGAGGCGAAGACCGCGTGGTACCGGCACTGGATCGAGGCCGGCTTCGCGACGCTCGAGACGCGTCTCGCGAACGACCCGCGCACCGGCAAGCTGTGCTTCGGCGACACGCCGACGCTTGCCGACGTGTGCCTGGTGCCGCAGGTGTTCAATGCCAACCGCTTCTCGATCGATACCACGCGCTATCCGACGATCCAGCGGATCGTCGACCATGCGTCGGCGCTCGACGCGTTCAAGGCGGCCGAGCCCGGCGTGCAGCCCGACGCCGAATGAGCGCGGCGCGCCCGGAGCATGCACGATCCCGGGCGCGCATGAAAAAGGGCGCCCGAAGGCGCCCCGCGCGATGCATGCCGGCGGCGTTCAGCCGAGCAGCGCGTCCGCGAATTCCACGGCGCTGAACGGCTGCAGATCCTCGACCTTCTCGCCGACGCCGATGAAGTAGACGGGCACCGGGCGCTGCCGCGCGATCGCCGCGAGAATCCCGCCCTTCGCGGTGCCGTCGAGCTTCGTGACGATGAGGCCGGTGAGGCCGAGCGCGTCGTCGAACGCCTTCACCTGCGTGAGCGCGTTCTGCCCGGTGTTCGCGTCGATCACCAGCAGCACCTCGTGCGGCGCGCCGTCGTGCGCCTTCGAGATCACGCGTTTCACCTTCTTCAGCTCTTCCATCAGGTGAAGCTGCGTCGGCAGGCGGCCGGCCGTGTCGGCCATCATCACGTCGATCTTGCGCGCGCGCGCGGCGCTGACCGCGTCGAAGATCACCGCGGCCGGATCGCCGCTTTCCTGCTGCACGACCGTCACGTTGTTGCGCTCGCCCCAGACCACCAGCTGTTCGCGCGCGGCCGCGCGGAACGTGTCGCCCGCGGCCAGCAATACCGACTGGTCGAAGCTTTGCAGATGTTTCGCGAGCTTGCCGATGCTGGTCGTCTTGCCCGCGCCGTTGACGCCGGCGATCATCATCACGAGCGGCTGGGCGCGGCCGAGCATCAGCGATTTCTCGAGCGGCGTCAGCAGCTCGACGAGCAGGTCGTGCAGCGCGCCCTTCACCTGCTGCGGATCGGTGAGGCGGCCCGCGCGCACCTTCTCGCGCAGCGCGCCGAGCAGGTACTCGGTCGCATCGACGCCGGCGTCGGACATCAGCAGCGCCGTTTCGAGCTCCTCGTACAGGTCCTCGTCGATTTTCGTGTTGACGAATACGCCGGTGATGCTCGAACCCGTCTTCGCGAGCCCTGTTTTCAGGCGTGCGAGCCACGATTTCTTCTCGGTTGCGTCCTGCAGCGGCGGCGGGACGATTTCGACCGTCTCGACGACTTCGTCGCGGCCGTCGTTGGTCGGCGTGACCGTCATCACGACGGCCGGCGCGGCCGGTTGCGCCGGCGCCTGCGGCGCGTCGGCCGCGGGCGGCGTCTCGGACGGCTGGTCCGTTTGCGGCGCGTCGGCCGACGGCAATTCCGCCGGATCGGGCTCCTGCGTTTTCTTGAATCGTTTGAAGAAGCTGAACATGGTCTGACGTCGGGAAGAGAGCGGGCCGCCGCCAGGGGCGGGGCGCCGGACGGGCCGTTCTGCGTTCGCGCGGACGCGGCGCACGGCGGCCGAAACCGTGCATTTTATCAGTGCGGCGTGACGCTCGTGCCAGTGTGCGCCGCCGCTGTGGTAACGTGCGCCTGTTTGGCGGCGCGCCCCCGCGCGCGCCCGGTCCCTCCGTTGTCGATATTCCGTATGTCCCGTTCCTCTTCCGGCCGCCCGGCGGCCCCTCCTGGCCGCGGCAAGCCGCACACGATCCGCATCATCGGCGGTGACTGGAAACGCACGCCGCTCGCCGTGCTCGATCTCGACGGCCTGCGGCCGACGCCGGATCGCGTGCGCGAGACGCTGTTCAACTGGCTCGGTCAGGATCTCGAAGGCCGACGCTGCCTCGACCTGTTCGCGGGCACCGGCGCGCTCGGTTTCGAGGCCGCGTCGCGCGGCGCGGCAGGCGTCGTGATGGTCGAGCGCCATCCGCGCGCCGCGCAGCAACTGCGTACGATCAAGGACAAGCTCGGCGCGCGTGCGGTCGAGGTCGCCGAGGCCGACGCGCTGCGGCTCGCGGCCGGGCTCACGCCAGGCGCGTTCGACGTCGTGTTTCTCGATCCGCCGTTCGGCGATCCGGCCGTGCTCGAGCGCGCGATCGCGCTGGCGACGCCGCTCGTCGCGGCGGGCGGCGCGCTGTACGTCGAGACGGGGGCGGAACTCGTCCCGGCCGCGCACGACGCGCTCGCCGGCTGGCAGGTCGTGAAGCACGGCAAGGCCGGTGCGGTTCACTTTCATTTGCTGCGGCGCGAAAATGATGAATAATGCGCGTTCCATACGAGGCGGCGCGCCGCAAAGGCGACGCATGCCCATCTCGGCAGTCGCGTGCGCATGGCACGGCTGCCATCCCGTTTGCGTGATGACAGGAGGAGCGACATGGTAGTCGCCGTGTATCCCGGTACGTTCGATCCGCTGACGCGCGGGCACGAAGACCTCGTGCGGCGTGCGTCGAGCATTTTTGATACGCTGGTGGTCGGCGTCGCCGACAGTCGTGCGAAAAAGCCGTTCTTCTCGCTGGAAGAACGTCTGACGATTGCGAACGAGGTGCTCGGCCATTATCCGAACGTGAAGGTGATGAGCTTCACCGGCCTCCTGAAGGATTTCGTCCGCACCAACAACGCGCGCGTGATCGTGCGCGGCCTGCGCGCCGTGTCCGATTTCGAGTATGAGTTCCAGATGGCGGGGATGAACCGCTATCTGTTGCCCGACGTCGAGACGATGTTCATGACGCCGTCCGACCAGTACCAGTTCATCTCGGGGACGATCGTGCGCGAAATCGCACAGTTGGGCGGCGATGTCAGCAAGTTCGTGTTCCCGTCCGTCGAGAAATGGCTGACCGAGAAAGTCGCCGCGATGGGAGGCCCTGCCGCGTGACGCGGCGCCGGCCGGTTTCGTCGCGAAGCCGGCCGCCGGCCTGAAGAAGTGAGATCAGTATGGCTTTGATGATTACCGACGAGTGCATCAATTGCGACGTGTGCGAGCCCGAGTGCCCGAACGGCGCGATTTCGATGGGCCCGGACATCTACGTGATCGACGCGAACAAGTGCACCGAGTGCGTCGGCCACTTCGACGAACCGCAGTGCCAGCAGGTGTGTCCGGTCGAATGCATTCCGCGCGATCCGCAGCATGACGAATCGCACGCGCAGTTGATGCAGAAGTATCACGCGTTGACCGCCGGGAAGGGCGACGGCGCGTCGTGACCTCCCGGTAAAGCGCGCGCTTTCGCCGGTCGGCGCGCGCGCGCCGGTTGCATGCCGGCGCCGTTCGGCGCCTGTCCTTTCGTTTCAGCCCGGCATGTCGCGCAACGCCGCGACGAGCGCATCGCATTCGGCGTCGGTGCCGACCGTGATGCGCAGGTGCTGGTCGATCCGCGGCAGCCGGAAGTGCCGCACGAAAATTTCCCGTTCCTTCAGTTTCGCCGCGATCGCACCCGCATCGCGCGCGGGATGGCGCGCGAACACGAAATTCGCGGCCGACGGCACGACGTCGAAGCCGAGCGCAGCGAGCGCGTGCGTGAGCCGCGTCCGGCTGTCGATCACGCGCCGGCAGGTCGCGCCGAAATAGTCGACGTCCTCATACGCGGCCTGCGCGGCGACCTGTGCGAGCCGGTCGAGCGGATAGGAGTTGAAGCTGTCCTTGACGCGGTTCAGCGCATCGATCAGCGCCGCATCGCCGAACGCGAAGCCGACGCGCATGCCCGCGAGCGAGCGCGCCTTCGACGTCGTGTGCACAACGAGCAGATTCGGGTAGCGGTCGATCAGCGCAATCGCGGACTGCGCGCCGAAATCGACATAGGCTTCGTCGATCACGACGACCGACGACGGATTCGCGGCCACGATCCGCTCGACGTCGGCGAGCGGCAGCGCCCGCCCGGTCGGCGCGTTCGGGTTCGGGAACAGTACGCCGCCGGCATCGTCGAGATAGTCGTCGACTCGGATCGAGAAGTCGTCCGCGAGCGGCACGATCGTCGTCTCGACGCCGTACAGGCGTGCATAGGTCGGATAGAAGCTGTACGTGATGTCGGGAAAGCGCAGCGGCCGGTCGTGCTTGAGCAGCGCCTGGAACGCGTGCGCGAGCACCTCGTCGGAGCCGTTGCCGGCGAATACCTGTTCGGGCCTGATGCGGTGATGGGCGGCGACCGTTTCGCGCAATGCGCGTGCGACCGGGTCGGGGTAGCGGCGCAGCGTGTCGCCGGTCGCGCCGAGTTCGCGCGCGATCGCCGCGACGACGCGCGGCGACGGCGGATAGGGATTTTCGTTGGTGTTCAGCTTGACGGGGTGCGCGAGCACGGGCTGTTCGCCCGGCACGTAAGGCACGAGTTGCTGAACGACGTCGCTCCAGTAACGGCTCACCGCTTGGCTCCTGTCGGGCAAAGCAGCCAGATTACCGCATGTGCGCGTCGCGGTGGGCGGGGCCGCCCGGCGGCGCCGGACGGCTCGTTGCACCGTGCCGGTGCGCGGTGCGGTCAGCTGCGATGCAGCTGCATCGTCGCGCGGTCGAGTTCGCCCTTGACGACCATCGGCATCACGGCGAGCGCGCGCTCGATCGATGCGTCGATCACGTCCTGTTCCTCGCGGCGCGGCGGCTTCAGCACGAAGTTCGCGACATCGGGCTTCGCGCCGGCGCGCGCGCTTTCCGGAATCAGGTCGCGCGGATGGCCGATGCCGATCCGCAGCCGCCAGTATTGCTGCGACGACAGGTGCGCGGTGATGTCCTTGAGGCCGTTGTGGCCGCCGCTGCCGCCGCCGAGCTTCAGCTTCACGGTGCCGGGCGGCAGGTCCAGCTCGTCGTGCGCGACGAGGATCTGGTCGGGCAGGATCTTGAAGAACTGGGCGAGCGCGACGACCGACTGGCCGGAGCGGTTCATGTACGTTTGCGGCTCGAGCAGGTGGACTTCCTCGCCGTGCAGGCGCGCTTTCGCGTAGAAGCCGTGGAAACGGCGTTCGTCGCGCAGCGTCGTGCCGGCTTCGCGGGCGAGCTGGTCGATCAGCCAGAAACCGGCGTTATGGCGCGTCGCGGTGTATTCCGCCCCGGGATTGCCGAGGCCGACGATCAGTTTGATCATGACGTTTCGAAGGCGGCGCTGCCGCCTGGGCGCAGAAAAAGAAAAACCCGCCGGGCGAGCCGCGGCGGGTTGCGTCGACCGTTTCGTGAAACGGATCGATGGAGCGCTTAGGCAGCCGGCGTTTCGCCTGCTGCGTCCGACACGGCGCCAGCCGGGACCGTCGCCGATGCGACAACCGGGTTTTCCGCGTCGACGTGCGCAACCAGCGCGACGCCGTTCGGCAGCGTGATGTCCTTCGCGTGCAGCGATTGACCGGCTTCGATCTTCGACAGGTCGACTTCGAGGAACTCCGGCAGGGCAGCCGGCAGGCACTCGATTTCGATTTCCGTCGCGACGTGCGACACGATCGCGCTCGACAGCTTCACGGCCGGGCTGGCTTCAGCGTTCAGGAAGTGCAGCGGCACCTTGGTGTGCAGCTTCTTCTTCGCGTCAACGCGCTGGAAGTCCACGTGCAGCACCAGTTGCTTGAACGGGTGGTATTGCACGTCGCGCAGCAGAACCTGTTGCGACTGGCCGGCCACTTCGAGGTCGAGGATCGACGAGTGGAAGGCTTCCTTCTTCAGGGCGTGCCACAGGGCGTTGTGATCGAGTTCGATCTTTTGCGGGGCTGCTTCGCCACCGTAAACGATACCCGTGGTCTTACCGGCGTTGCGCAGGCGGCGGCTCGCACCCGTACCTTGCTGTTGGCGCTCGAAAGCGACGACTTTCATGTGATTCTCCAATGGCTGCCCGCGACCAGGCAGTAAAACGGGGCCGCCGAACTGCAGCCCCAGATAAAGCGGACGGGGTTTCGTCTATCCCGTCCGATTGTGCAAAAAGCGAAGCGTTGCCGCTTCGCTTTCTGCGCATGCTTTGTCGTGTCGACCCGCGATCAGGATTCCGCGAACAGCGACATCACCGAATCGCCGCGGCGGATCCGCGAGAACGTCTCGGCCAGCAGGCTCGCGCTCGTCAGCGAGCGGATCTTCGAGCAACCCAGCGATTCGGCCGACAGCGGGATCGTATCGGTGACGACCAGCTCGTCGAGTGCCGATGCGGCGATGCGGTCGGCGGCGCCGCCGGACAGCACCGGGTGCGTCGCATAAGCGAACACCTGCTTCGCACCGCGGTCCTTCAGCACTTGCGCGGCCTTGCAGAGCGTGCCGGCCGTATCGACCATGTCGTCCATGATCACGCAGGTGCGGCCTTCGACTTCACCGATGATGTTCATCACTTCGGCGACGTTCGCCTTCGGACGACGCTTGTCGATGATCGCGAGATCGCAGTTGAGCTGCTTCGCGAGCGCCCGGGCGCGAACCACGCCGCCGACGTCCGGCGACACGACGAGCAGATCCGAGTAGTTCTGCTTGCGCAGGTCGCCCAGCAGGATCGGTGTAGCGTAGATGTTGTCGACCGGGATGTCGAAGAAGCCTTGAATCTGGTCGGCGTGCAGATCCATCGTGATGATCCGCTCGACGCCGGCGATTTCCAGCATGTTCGCGACGACCTTCGCCGAGATCGCGACGCGCGCCGAACGCGGGCGGCGATCCTGGCGGGCGTAGCCGAAGTAGGGGATGGCAGCGGTGATCCGGCCTGCGGATGCGCGCTTGAGCGCATCGACCATGATCATCAGTTCCATCAGGTTGTCGTTCGTCGGCGCACACGTGGATTGCAGGACGAAGACGTCCTTGCCGCGCACGTTTTCCTGGATCTCGACCTGAATCTCGCCGTCGGAGAAACGGCTGACCATTGCTTTGCCGAGGGGGATTCCAAGGATATTGACGACTTCCTGGGCGAGCGCGGGATTCGCGTTACCAGTAAAGACCATCAGGCCATCATGGCTGTGGCTGCTCATCGTGCACCTGCTTCGGGCTTGGGCGGGAAATGCGGGAAAATTTTTGGCAGGGGAGGAAGGACTCGAACCCTCGCATGCCGGAATCAAAATCCGGTGCCTTGACCAACTTGGCGACTCCCCTACACTTAACTGATAACTTCACCGGACTCGTGTAGGCCATCCGGCAAAGTAAAACTTCATGACGCGAAAGCGAAGAGTGGATGCTCGTTCAGGCTCTCGGTAACTGCACCATTCCAACCGGTGGGCAGCTTGGCTTGCGCCGCTTCTGCCTCATGCTTGCTGCGAAACGCTGCAAACACGCTTGCTCCGGAGCCGGTCATCCTCGCGGGGGTCACATCATACATCCATTTGACCACCTGCGCAACTTCCGCGTACTTACTTGTCACAACTTGCTGCATATCGTTCCGGCCGAAGCTGTCTGGCCATCCCGCGTCGCTGTTTTGCTGTGCAAGAAAGTCCGTAATTGTGACGCGCTTCGAATCTCTTGTCAACAACTCATCTGAAAATATTTCAGCGGTCGGGACATGAACACGTGGTGTCACAACCAAGAACCAGCGAGTCGGCAATTGTACCTCAGCTAATTCTTCTCCGATACCCTCTGCGAACGCATTTTTTCCGAAAATAAAAAACGGGACGTCGGCGCCGAGTTTTACCGCGAGCGACTGGAGTTCCGCGCGCGGCAGATCGAGTTGCCACAGGCGGTTCAGCGCGAGCAGCGTCGTTGCCGCGTCCGAGCTGCCGCCGCCGAGGCCGGCGCCCATCGGCAGGCGCTTGTCGATCTCGATGTCGACGCCGTGCGCGCTGCCCGTGTGGGCTTTCAGCAGATTGGCTGCACGCACGACGAGATCGCTTTCCTCCGGCACGCCGGGCACGTCGGTGACGCGTGCTACGCGACCGTCGTCGCGTAGCGTGAAGTGCAGCGTGTCACCCCAGTTCAGCAACTGGAACACGCTTTGCAGATCGTGATAGCCGTTCGGACGGCGGCCGGTGATGTGCAGGAACAGGTTGAGTTTCGCGGGCGCAAGGCAGTTGCGCAGCGTTCGGGTCGAATCGGTCATGCGTATGTCACTAGGCGCGCGTGCTCACTGATCGAGCACGAGCTTGATGTCGAGCGGCGGTGTCGCACGCACGAGGTTGACGCGTTTGACGCCCGTGGCCGGGGCATCCGCGTAGGCAAGGTAGTCGATCGTCCAGCCGTCCTGCCGAATCTGCGTGACGTGTGTGTCGTCGGCCGGGTCGCGCACGGTTTCCGCCGGTGTCGCGGGCGCGGGCGTCGGCAGCAGCCAGTAGCGCAGGCCCTCGAGCGGCAACGCGAAGCCGAGCGTTTTCTGCATCAGGTCGCCGACGTCCGGCGCATATTGCGTCGGACGATTCGGCAATTCGAGCGACGCGGCCTGCGGCGTCGACCTCACCACGGCGAGCGTCTGGCCGAGCGGGCTGCGCAGCTCGAGCGACACGTCGTCGCCGTGCTCCTGCCAGTCGAAGTTGCCGTACACGTTCTGCGGCTTGCCGAGGCTGTCGTCGTACCGCACCGCGAAGCGGCCGTGGTAAGCGTGCGTCGCGGCGGTCTGCAGCGCCGCACCCGCCGGCACGCTTGCCGACGGCGGCGTGCTCGCGCAGCCGGCGAGCGCGAGCGCCGCGCCGGCCGCGGCCAGCGTGCGCCGTGCGCGAAAGGACAGGGAAAACGTCGGGAACATCTGCATCAGAGGCCGTTGACCTGGAAGCGTTTCAGCGTCTGCACGAGCGTTTCGTTGTCGGGCTCGAGCTTTTGCGCATCGCGCCACGCGGAGCGTGCGTCGTCCTGCGCGCCGCTCTTCCACAGCACTTCGCCGAGATGCGCGCCGATTTCGGCGTTCGGCTGCAGGTCGTACGCGCGCCGCAGGATCTTCGCCGCGCCGGCCGCGTCGCCCATCCGGTACTTCACCCAGCCGAGGCTGTCCATGATGTAGGCGTCGTTCGGCGCGAGCGCCATCGCCTTGTCGATCAGCTTGCTGGCCTCGGGCAGCCGCTGGTTGCGGTCGGCGAGCGAATAGCCGAGCGCGTTGTACGCCTGCGGATTGTCGGGCTGCGTGCGGATCAACTCGCGCAACTGCTTTTCCATCGTCGCGTAGTGGCCGGTTTTTTCGGCCGCCATCGCGTAGTCGTAGCGCAGGTCGGGATCGTCGGGGAAATCCTCGACTGCCTGCCCGAGCCGGGCCTCGGCTTCCGGATAGCGCTTCGCGGTGAACAGGATCGACGCGTCGGTGCGTGCCACCACGGCCGCGTCGCGCGGATCCGAGATCGGCAGATCGTCGAGCACCTTGCGCGCCTCGTCGGTCTTGCCCTGTTTCTGCAGCAGCTGCGCGCGCGTGATCTGCGCGGGGAGATAGTGCTGGCTCGTCTGGTCGACCTTGTCGAGCCACTGCGACGCCTGCGCGTCGTTGTCCTGGTCGATCGCGATCTGCGCGAGGTAGATGTAGCCCTGGCCGACATCGAGGTTCGGCTGCTTGGTGCCGAGCTGCACGTACTGTTTCAGGAAGGCGGTCGCTTCGTCGAGCTTCTTCTGCTGGATCTTGATCAGCGCGAGCGCCATCAGCGGCGTCGGATCCTTCGAGTCGAGCTTGCGCATCGTCTCGAACTGCTTCTGCGCGTCGTCGAGGCGATCGTCGGCGAGATAGAGCTGCGACAGCGCGAGCCGTGCGTCGCGCGACTTCGGATTCTGCTGGACGTACTTCTCGAACGACGCGATGCCCGCCGCGCGTTCCGCCGGGCCCATCTGCGACAGCATCAGGGCCGCCGGCAGGTAGTCGGGGCGGATCTGCAGCGCCTGCTTGAGCGATTGAGCGGCGCCGTCCTTGTCGTCGACCGCGAGCTGCTGCCGCGCGATCGCGAGCTGCGCCTCGGGCCGGCTCAGGTCGTTCTTCAGCATGTCCTTCAGCACCGCGAGGCCGCCGACGCGGTCGGGGCCGCGCACGAGCAGCGCCTGCAGTGCGAGGATCGCCGGGCCGCGCGTCTCGCCGGTCGCGCGGGCCAGCTCGCGCGCGAGCATCGGCTGCGCATCGGCCGGCTTGCCGGCGAGCACCAGCAGCGCGGCATCGACCTGCGACGCCCGGTTCGAATCCGGCGCGTACTGGCGCCACAGGTTGGCGGCGGACAGCGCGTCGGCCGGGCTCTGCGCGCTGAGCGCGATTTCGGTCGCCCGCTGCGCCATGCGCGGATCGCGCGTGTCGCGGGCAAGGGCGAGATAGGTCTGGTAAGCGGGCGCGGGCTGGTTGCGCTGGAGCGCAACCTCGGCGGCGAGCACCTGGTAGACGATCTGGCTCGTCAGCGGCACGCTGGGGAGATCTTTCTTCTCGTCCGCCATCACGTGCTCGAACGCGCCCTGCGGATCCGCGTCGTCCGATCCCGGATCCTGTGCGTGAGCCGGAAAGGCGGTGAGGGTCCAGGCGGCAAACAGCGCGGCGCCGAGCGCACGGCGGACCGGGAAGGCACGCACGCCGCGCTCGGCGGCGGGGCGCTTCTGAAGCAGCTTCGAGGGCAGGGTCATGGAAATCCGTTCGATGTTTCAACCGATTGTAACGCGCTCGCTACAATACAGGCACGATCGTGAATCCAGTCTGAGACCCGCAAAGCATGCCAGAGTTGCCAGAAGTCGAAGTTACGCGCCGGGGCATCGAGCCCTTTGTCGCGGGCCGTCGCGTCGAGCGTGTCGACGTCCGTACTGGGATGCTGCGCTGGCCGGTGCCGGCCGGGCTCGCCGACCAGTTGCGCACACGCGAGGTGCTCGGCGTCGAGCGCCGCGGCAAGTACCTGCTGTTCGAGGTCGACGCGGGCTGGTTCATCGTCCATCTCGGCATGACGGGCACGCTGCGCGTGCTGCCCGCGGCCGGCGTGCCGGCCGCCGCGAAGCACGACCACATCGACTGGATCTTCGACGAGTTCGTGCTGCGCTTCCGCGATCCGCGCCGCTTCGGCGCGGTGCTGTGGCACCCGCGCGAAGCGGGCGACGTCCATGCGCATCCGCTCCTCGCGAGCCTCGGCGTCGAGCCGTTCTCGCCGGCGTTTACCGGGGCGCTGCTGCATGCGCGGACGCGCGGCCGCACCGTCTCGGTCAAGCAGGCGCTGCTCGCGGGCGACATGGTCGTCGGCGTCGGCAACATCTATGCGTCGGAGAGCCTGTTTCGCGCCGGCATCCGGCCGACGACCGCTGCCGGCAAGGTCTCGCTGCCCCGCTACGAGCGGCTGGCCGACGCGGTGCGCGCGACGCTGGCCGATGCGATCGAGCGCGGTGGCAGCACGTTGCGCGATTTTGTCGGCAGCAACGGCGAAAGCGGCTACTTCCAGCTCGACTGCTTCGTCTACGACCGGGCCGGCCAGCCATGCCGCGTATGCGGCACGCCGATCCGCCAGATCGTGCAGGGCCAGCGGTCGACCTATTTCTGCCCGACCTGCCAGCGTTGACTCCTTGCGTTGAACCCTCTTCCCACGACCAGATAACTTGAAGCCGCCCCGCATCGCCCCCGCTCCGTTTCCCGTCACACCGCTGCACCGCACGTTTGCCGCGCGCCTGGTCGCATGGCAGCGCGAACACGGCCGCCACGACCTGCCATGGCAAAACACCCGCGATCCGTACCGGATCTGGCTGTCGGAAATCATGCTGCAGCAGACGCAGGTGTCGACCGTCATTCCGTATTACACGCGCTTTCTCGAACGCTACCCCGACGTCGCCGCGCTCGCGGCCGCGCCGAGCGACGACGTGATGGCGCTGTGGGCCGGCCTCGGCTACTACTCGCGGGCGCGCAACCTGCACCGGTGTGCGCAGGTTGTCGTCGCCGAGCATTGCGGTGCATTTCCGGCGACGCCCGAGGCCCTGGCCGAGCTGCCCGGGATCGGGCGCTCGACGGCTGCGGCGATCGCGTCGTTCGCTTACGGCGCGCGCGCGACGATCCTCGACGGCAACGTGAAACGCGTGCTTGCGCGGGTGTTCGGCGTCGAGGGCTTTCCGGGCGAGAAGCGCGTCGAGAACGACATGTGGGCGCTCGCCGAATCGCTGCTGCCCGACGCCGCGAACGCGGCCGACGTGAGTGCGTATACGCAGGGGCTGATGGATCTCGGCGCGACGCTGTGCATGCGCGGCAAGCCCGATTGCACGCGTTGCCCGTTCGCGGGCGACTGCGTCGCGCAGTCGACGGGCCGCCAGCGCGAACTGCCCGCCGCGCGGCCGAAGAAAGCCGTGCCGACGCGCAGGACGTGGATGCTCGTGCTGCGCGACGGCGACGCCGTGCTGCTCGAGCGGCGGCCGCCGACCGGCATCTGGGGCGGGTTGTGGAGCCTGCCGCAAGCGGACGGCGACGCGGCGCTCGCGGAACTCGCGCGCGGTTTCGGCGGCGGCGGCACGGTGCCGCTCGCGCCGTTCACGCACACGTTCACGCATTTCCGGCTCGAGATCGAGCCGCGGCTGAGCGACATGGCCGACGGTGGCGGTCTGCCGGCCGGCGCGCGCGAGGCCGACACCGCGTGGGTGCCGTTGAGCCGGCTCGATGCGTACGGTGTGCCGGCGCCGGTGCGCAAGCTGCTCGATGCGCTGAGCGGGCCGCTGCTGTAACGAAGGGCGCACGGCCGGAGCGCGTTTTCAGGAGAGGAGGGCGCCGGAGCGCCGAAGACTGGTGACGCCGAAGGGCGGCCTGCCCGGCGGTCCGACGCGACGCGGCCGATCCGGAGCCGCCCGGGAACGTGCCGGGTCCTGCCGCTTTTTCACCCGGCAGGCAGTTGCGTGACGGATGCCTCCGAGGGGCTCGCGCGTATTGGCCGGGCCCTTACAGCCAGCCGTGCCGGTCGAGCACGTGGTGCACGGCGTCGATGCGTGCGCCGACGTCGGGAAACTCCATCAGCTTCTGCCGCGCGCGCAGGTCGAGCGGCAGCAATTCCGCGAGGCGGTTCGACACCCAGCTCGGATCGTCGAGACGGAACGGTTCGCCGAACGGCAGCTTGCCTGCCGGTTCCGATTTCTTCAGCGCGTCGATGATGCGCTCGAGCACTTCGGCGCACGAGCCGAACTGCGCGAGCGTCTGCTCGCCTTCGAGCGGGATGTCGTCGGGCAGCGGCTCCGCAATGCCAACCAGCAGCCCGTTGCCTTCGACGCGATACGACAGCAGTTCGAAGCGCTGCGTGCCGACCGCCTGCAGGTACAGCATCCCGAATTCGCCGGTATCGCACTCGGTGATGCGCGCCATGCAGCCGATCGTCTCGGGCACCGACACGGCGCCGTCCTGGGCGACCTCGGGCCCGCTCTTGAGCAGGCACACGCCGAACGGCGCGTCGTCGCGCAGGCACGCGCGCGACATGTCGAGATAGCGCGCCTCGAACACCTTGAGCGGGAGCAGCCCTCCCGGAAACAGCACCGTGTGCAGCGGAAACAGCGGCAGGTCGATCAGGGTGGTCGATAGGGAGGACATGGCGCGCGGGCGGTGGGTGGGCGTCGCTAGGGTCGGTCGACCTCGGAGACAAGCCGCGACGACGCGTCGACATCCACTGGCGCGTCACGATGCCGCACGATCACGTTCGCCTCGTGCGCAAGGCGCGCGGCGAGCGTTTCGGCGATGAACACCGAACGATGCTGCCCGCCCGTGCAGCCGATGGCGACGGTCAGGTAGCTGCGGTTGTCATCGCGGAAGTGCGGCAGCCATTTCATCAGGAACGCTTGGATGTCGTCGATCATCTGGTGGACGATCGGCAATGCGTCGAGAAAGGCGATGACCGGCTGGTCGAGCCCGGTGAGCGGGCGCAACTCGTGGTCGTAGTACGGGTTCGGCAGCGCGCGCACGTCGAACATCAGGTCGGCGTCGAGCGGCACGCCGCGCTTGAAGCCGAACGACTCGAACATCACCATCAGGTCGTTGCTCTTCTGTTCGATGAAGCGCTTGACCCAGGTGCGCAGCACGTTGGCGCGCAGCGTGCTCGTGTCGATCTGGTGGCCGAATTCGGCCAGCGGCGCGACGAGGTGGCGTTCGCGCTCGATCGCTTCCTCGAGCGACGACAGCAGGCCGACGTCGGCATCGTGCGACAGCGAACCGGACAGCGGATGGCGGCGGCGCGTTTCGGAGAAGCGCTGGATCAGCGCCTGGGTGCTCGCGTTGAGGAACAGTACGCGAACGTCGTGTTCGCGCGACAGATCGCGGATCAGGCCGGGCATTTCGTCGAGCGACGCGCTCGAGCGTGCGTCGATCGCGACCGCGAGCCGATGCTGGCCCTCGGCGGCGAGGTAGCGGGCGAGTTCGGGGAGCACACGCGGCGGCAGGTTGTCGACGCAGTAATAGCCTGCGTCTTCGAGCGCGTTCAGCGCGACGGATTTGCCTGAGCCGGAGATGCCGGTGATAAGGACGATGCGCATGGGAAGCAGTGAATCCTGACGTTTCATCATAGCACCGGCTCGACGCGTCGGCGCGGCGTGGCCGGCGCGTGCGGGTTAGACCAGCTTGCCGGGGAACTGACTGTCGGGATCTTGCATCGCGAGTCGTTGCCGATCCATGAAATCCCGCAACGTGTCGATTCCGCGCAACTGCAGGATCGTGTTCCGGACGGCGGCCTCGACGAGCACCGCGAGGTTGCGGCCGGCCGCAACCTGGATCGTGACCTTGCTGATCGGCAGGCCGAGCACGTCGACGGTCTGGCTTTCGAGCGGCAGGCGCTGGAATTCGCCGTCGGGGCGCCGCACGAGCTGGACGATCAGCTTCAGCTTCATTTTCCGCCGCACCGCGGTTTCGCCGAAGATCGTCTTGATGTCGAGCAGGCCGAGGCCGCGCACTTCGAGCAGGTTCTGCAGCAGCGGCGGGCAGCGCCCTTCGACGAAATCGGGGCCGAGTCGGACGAAATCGACCGCATCGTCGGCGACGAGGCCGTGGCCGCGGCTGATCAGCTCGAGGCCGAGCTCGCTCTTGCCCAGGCCGGAATCGCCGGTCAGCAGCACGCCCATCCCGAGGATGTCGATGAAGACGCCGTGCAGCGTCGCGCGCGGCGCGAGGATGCGCGACATGTAGAGCCGCAGGCTGTCGATCACAGCGGCGGCCGACATCGGCGTCGTGAACAGCGGGGTCGACGAGCGCGTGCAGCGCAGCACGAGTTCGGGCGGCGCCGCGGCACCGCCGGCGACGACGAGGAACGGCGGTTCGAGCGCGATCAGCTCGGCCATGTGGCGCGAGCGGTCTTCGTCGGTCTGGCGCTGGTAGTAGTCGATTTCGGCTTCGCCGAGCACCTGGATCCGGTTCGGATGGATCAGGTTCAGGTGGCCGACGAGGTCGGCGCTCGAGGTCGCATTGCCGACCGTGTCGGCGGAGAAGCCGCGTTCCCAGCCTTCATGCCCCGTCAGCCAGCTCAGTTTCAGCGTGGCCGCGTTGTCGTCGAAGATGCTCTGGGCGTTGATGCTGGACGTATCCATGACTTTCGTCACTCCAATGGGCCGGCGCAGGCGTGCGGCGCCGGACGTCGCCATGCCGGGCGGCCCTGGACGGCGGCGCGTGCCGCCTCGTACCGGAAAAATTCCGCCCGGATCAACTCAAGGTTGCCACTGAGTGAGCAGGCGATGCAACTCGGCGACATCCGTTTCGTTGTGCAGACGCTCGCGGGCGTCGCGATCGGACAGCAACTGGGCGATTTCCGACAGGATCTCGAGGTGCTGCTGAGTGGCTTGCTCGGGCACGAGCAGGAAAATCAGGAGGCCGACGGGCTGGCCGTCGGGCGCCTCGAAGGGGATCGCGTCGGAGAGCCGGACGAACGCGGCGAGCGGGTGCTTGAGACCCTTGATGCGCCCGTGCGGAATCGCGACGCCTTCGCCGAGGCCGGTCGAGCCGAGGCGCTCGCGCGCGAACAGGTTGTCCGTGACGGTGCTGCGGGCGATGCCGTTCTGATTCTCGAACATCAGCCCGGCTTGTTCGAACACGCGTTTCTTGCTGGTGACCGAGAGGTCGATGACGACGTTCTCTATGGGCAGGATTTTGGCTAGGCGATTCATGTTGGCAGGCGATTGGACGGCCTGGGGTCTCCTTGCGGCGGCAGACTGATTTTCCATGTTCGGCGATATCAAGGCATTCGGAATCGGCAACCTGCAAGGCAGCTACCGCACTCAACGCCCCCCCGGCGATAACCGGGACATTATAGAGCACAGCCGCGTGTGTGGCGCGGCACGGTCGGACCGGTTGCACCGCGGCGCGAAGTCGCAAAAAAAACGCCCGGCGAACCGGGCGGCGTACGTGTTGCAGTAACGGTTATTGCGGCGGCAGTTCGATCTGGTCGATCGACGGTTGAAGCTTGATCGGATCGTGCGCATGCGTTTGCAGGCGCTCCATGTGCTTGACGACCTGGCGATCCAGCTTGTCGATCAGCAAGTCGATTGCCGCGTACAGGTTGCCGTTTGCGCTTTCGACGAAGATGTCCTTGCCCTTCAGATGCAGATTGATTTCCGCGCGCTGCTGCTTGTCCTTTTCCTTGTGGTTGTCGACCGAGAGGATCACAGTGCCATCGATCACCTGATCGCTATGCCGTAGCACCCGGTCCAGCTTGGTGATCACGTATTCGCGAATTGCAGGCGTGACTTCGAGATGATGTCCACTGATCTTCAGGTTCATAGTGCTTCTCCAAGCGAGTGACCACCCGGCCGCATCGTGGCGGCGCTCCGGTCGACCTGCCCGTGCCGCACGAGGCGGCATATCGCGGACAAGTCGCCCGGCCCTGTTCCCCGTATGCGCGGTGGCCGGAACACGCCTGCCGCCGGGCAGGCAGCAGGCTTAAAGAGACTTGCGCAGATTCACTGCCGGGATCTTGAGGGCTTCGCGATATTTGGCAACCGTGCGGCGCGCGACCACGAAACCCTGTTCTGCCAGCAGCTCGGCAATGCGGCTGTCCGAAAGCGGCGATTTTGGGTCTTCAGCTCCTATCAGTTGCTTGATCAGGGCTCGGATGGCGGTCGACGAGGCGGCGCCACCGGTGTCGGTCGAGACGTGAGATCCGAAGAAGTACTTAAATTCAAGCGTCCCGAAGGGGGTCAGCATGTACTTCCCGGTTGTCACACGGCTGACAGTCGACTCGTGTAGGCCCAGCGTATCAGCTATTTCCCGCAAAACCAAGGGGCGCATGGCAATTTCGCCGTGCGCAAAGAAATTCTTCTGACGCTCGACAATAGCCTGTGCGACACGCAGGATCGTGTCGAAACGCTGCTGGATGTTTTTGATCAGCCAGCGCGCCTCCTGGAGCTGTTGCTTGAGCGAACCGGCCGACGGATCGCCGCGGCTGTTGCGCAGGATGTTCGCGTACAGGTTGTTGATCCGCAGGCGCGGCACGACCTCCGGATTGAGCTCCGCGAGCCATCCCTGGCCGGCCTTCTTCACGATGATGTCGGGCACGACGTAGTCCGCCTCGGCCTTGCCGTACGCGGCGCCGGGGAACGGCTCCAGCGAACGGATCAGCGTATGCGCGTCGCGCAGCGCGTCGTCGCTCGCCTTCAGGTGCTTGCGCAAGCGCGTGAAGTCGCGAGCGGCAAGCAGCTCGAGATGCTGCGACACGATCTCGAGCGCGAGCGTGCGCGTCGGGGACGGATCGAGGCGCAGCAACTGCAGCTTCAGGCATTCGGAGGCCGAGCGCGCGCCGACCCCGGGCGGGTCGAAGCTGTGCAGCAGCGCGAGCGCGGCGTTCAGCTCGTCGCAGTCGATCTCCAGCTCGGGCGGCAGGTCGGCGAGTACTTCGTCGAGCGTGGCGGTCAGGTAGCCGTCGTCGTCGAGCGATTCGATCAGGAACATCACGAGCGCGCGATCGCGCGGGCCGGCCTGCGTGACGCGCAACTGCGCGGACAGGTGGTCGCGCAGCGACGTCGCCGCTTCCTGCACCTGCAGCGGCGGGAGGTCGTCGTCGTCGGACGCGCCGCTCGACCGGCCGAATTCGTCGAGATTCCATTGCGGGCCGTCGTTGCCGTCGCCGGACGCATAGCCGTCGTATTCGTCCGCGCCGGCCGGCTCGTCGCGCTCGGCGCGCTCGCTCGACGTGCTGCTGTTCGTCGCGGCCGGTTCGGTGTTCGGGGCGGGGGGCGTCTGCGCGATCAGCGAACCGTCCGCTGCGACACGCAGCGGGCTCGCGATCCATTCGTCGTCGTTCTCGAGCAGCGGGTTCTGCGCGACGGCCATCGCGACTTCCTGCTGCAATTCGAGCGTCGACAACTGCAGGAGCCGGATCGACTGCTGCAGCTGGGGCGTCAGCGCCAGGTGTTGCGACAGGCGGAGTTGAAGGCTGGCTTTCATGGCGAGGAGGGAGTCATACCGGCAGTTTGCCACGACCCAGGCGCGTTGAGCCATCCGCGATTACGCGCGGCGCGCCGCCCGGCCGCGGGCATGGCCGCGAAGCGGGACGCGGCCCCGCTTCGCGGCCATGCCGGGCGGGGTGCACCAGCCACGAGGAGGGTTACATGCGGAAGTGCTCGCCGAGGTACACGCGGCGTACGCTTTCGTTCTCGATGATTTCGCTCGGCGCGCCGGCGGCGAGTACCGAGCCGTCGCTGATGATGTATGCGTGGTCGCAGATGCCGAGCGTTTCGCGGACGTTGTGATCGGTTATCAGAACGCCGATGTTGCGCTGCTTCAGGAACTTGACGATCTTCTGGATCTCGAGCACCGCGATCGGGTCGACGCCGGCGAACGGTTCGTCGAGCAGGATGAAGTTCGGGTTGGTCGCGAGCGCACGCGCGATTTCGACGCGGCGCCGCTCGCCGCCCGACAGCGACAGCGCGGGGTTTTCGCGCAGGTGGCCGATCTGCAGTTCGTCGAGCAGCGCCTCGGTGCGCGACGCGATCGCGTCTTTCGACAGCCGCTTGCCGTCTTCGCCGTGCTGCAGCTCGAGCACCGCGCGGATGTTTTCCTCGACGGTCAGCTTGCGGAACACGGACGCTTCCTGCGGCAGGTACGACAGGCCGAGCGACGCGCGCTTGTGGATCGGCAGCAGGCTGATCGAGCTGCCGTTCAGCGAGATCTCGCCCGCGTCGAGCGGCACGAGGCCGACGATCATGTAGAACGACGTGGTCTTGCCGGCGCCGTTCGGGCCGAGCAGGCCGACGACCTCGCCGCTTTTCACGTCGAGCGACACGTCCTTGACGACCGTGCGCGAGCCGTAGCGCTTCTTCAGGTTGCGGACGACGAGCGAACTCGTGGTGCCGGCCGGCTGGCGGTTCGGGAGCGCGTTCATTGGCCCGGTGCCCCCTGGATCGCGCTCGCCGGCGACAGCTTCGCCGGCGCGCCGTTCAGCGGCGCGGGGCCGCCGTTCTTCGGCGACAGCATCGCGCGCACGCGGCCGTTCGGGTTGCCCGGCGCGGCGACGTCCTTGCCGCCCTTCGCCGTGTAGAAGTCGCGCTGGCCGTCGTACGTGATCACGCTGCCGTGCACGGTATCGGCGATGGTCGACGTGCCCTGCAGGCGGCGCACGGTCGCGGCGGTGGTCAGCGTGGTCAGGTCCTGCTTGCCGTCGTAGTCGATGCGCTCGGCGTCGCCGTCGATGTATTCGTCGAGGCCTTCGCGCTTCTGGCGGAACGTCGCGTGCTTCTTGCTGCTGCCGAACGAGGTCGCGTACTGATAGCCTTCCGGGTCCTGGCGCACTTCGACGCGATCGCCCTTGATGATGATCGTGCCCTTCGTGATCACGACGTTGCCGGTGGCAACCGTGACCTGCTTCAGGTCGTCATAGGTCAGGTTGTCGGCCTCGACGTTGATCGGCTTGTTCTGGTCGGCCTTCTCGGCATGGGCGAGCGGCGCCAGCCCGACCAGCGGGAGCGCCACGAGCGTCGCGGCAAGCGCGGCGCGGACGGCGCGCGCAGCGCCGCCGGAAATCTGTCGAGGGAACGGTTCGTTCATGCAGTCACGTGAGGGATGCGTCACTTGGGTTGACCTTTCGAGCCGCCGGACGTGTCCGTCGCGGCGATCGTGCCGCGCACGTTGCCGTAAAGCTCGATGACCCGGGTGACGTTGTTGTACTTCATGCCGTCGGTCGCGTTGACGAGCGACAGGCCGCGCTGAAGTTTAACCGGCTTTTCGGTCTGGATCACATCGTCATTGACGAAGATCCGGAAATGCTGGGAATCGGCCTGCATCTGCGGATCGCCGCCGCCGGCCGCGCGCACGATGCGCGCGTCGTCGTACAAGTCGACGATCGACACGTCACCGTTGACGGTGCCGCGTTTCGAGGTGGTCGTCACGACCGGCTTGCCGGGCTGGAATGCGCGCATGGCCGGATCGGTCAGGTCGCTGCTTTCGGTGTCTTCGTAATGGATCAGCTTCGCGGCCGTCAGCCGGTACTGGGTCGTGCCGGACTGGTCGAGCTCGGTGACCGAGAAGTTGTCCGCGAAATAGTCCGGCGTGTGGCGCTTCGGCTGCACGGTGCCCTCGCCGGGCCGCGGCAACGTGGCCTGCAGCAGCCACCAGGTGATGCCCGCGAGCGCGGCGACCGCGGCGAGCGGCAACAACTGGGTCCAGCGGAAATGCGTATTCATCGGTCAGGCTCCGCAGGCCGCCGCGAGCAGCGCGTCGTAGCGATGCTGCGCACGCAGGATCGCGTCGCACACTTCGCGCACGGCGCCCTGGCCGCCGCGGGCCTCGGCGACCCAGTGCGCACGGGCGATCACCTCGGGGTGCGCGTTCGCGGGCGCGGTCGCGAAGCCGCAGCGCAGCATCACGGGCAGATCGGGCCAGTCGTCGCCCATGTAGCCGCATGCGTCGGCGGCGAGGCCGAGCGAGGCGATCAGGTCGGCGAACACGGCGAGCTTGTCCTCGACGCCCTGGAACAGGTGCGTGATCTTCATTTCCTTCGCGCGCGCCGCGACGATGTCCGAGCGGCGGCCCGTGATGATGGCGGTCGCGATGCCGGCTTCGCCGAGCAGCTTCACGCCGTGGCCGTCCAGCGAGTTGAACGACTTCATCGCGTCGCCGGCCGCGGTAAACAGCAGGCCGCCGTCGGTCAGCACGCCGTCGACGTCGAAAATCATCAGCTTCACGCGGCTTGCGCGCTCGGCCGCAGTCAGCGCTGCGCTCATCAGATCACCTTCTTCGAAAACAGGTCGTGCATGTTCAGCGCGCCGATCAGCGCGCCGCGGGCATCGACCACCAGCATCTGGTTGATCCGGTAGCGCTCCATCAGTTCCACGGCCTCGACCGCCAGGTGATCCGGCGCAATCGTGCGCGGGTCGCGCGTCATCACGTCGGTGATCGGCAGCGAGCGGAAGTCGCCGTCGCGCGCCAGCACGCGGCGCAGGTCGCCGTCGGTGAAGATGCCCGCGACCTTGCCGTCGGCGTCGACCACGGCGGTCATGCCCAGGCGCTTCGCGGTGATCTGGAACAGCGCGTCCGACAGCGTCGCGTCGAGCCCGACGGACGGCACGTCGTCGCCCGAGCGCATCACGTCGCGCACGTAGGTGAGCAGGCGCCGGCCGAGCGCGCCGCCCGGGTGCGAGCGCGCGAAATCTTCCGAACCGAAGCCGCGCGCGTCGAGCACGGCGACGGCGAGCGCGTCGCCGAGCGCGAGCGCGGCGGTCGTGCTCGCGGTGGGCGCGAGGTTCAGCGGGCAGGCCTCTTTCGAGACCGCTGCGTTCAGGTTCACGTCGGCGAGCGTGCCGAGGCTGGATTCCGCCCGGCCCGTGATCGCGATCAGCTTCGCGCCGATCCGCTTGACGAGCGGCAGGATCGCGACCAGTTCCTCGGATTCGCCGGAATAGGAGATGCCGATGAAGACGTCGTCGGAGGTGACCATCCCGAGGTCGCCGTGGCTGGCCTCGGCAGGGTGGACGAAGAACGCCGGCGTGCCCGTGCTGGCGAGCGTTGCGGCGATCTTGCGGGCAATATGCCCCGATTTGCCGATCCCGGACACCACCACGCGGCCGCGACAGCCGAGCAGCAGCTCGACGGCCTGGACGAAGCCGCCGTCGAGCTGGTCGCGCAGTGCGCGCACGGCGTCCGCCTCGATGTCGAGCACGTCGCGGGCGAGCGCGAGCGCCCGGTCATCATTGATTTTCGCTATCATGCGCGGAGTATAGCAAAGGCGTTTGTTCGCCGCGCCGGGCCTTCTGACTCGTCCGAAGTTGCCTGTCCACCGCCACCCTGCCGCGCCCGCTTTCCCGTGGCCCCGACGAACGAGGACGCTTTGCCCGTGATTTCGCCGCTCGAAATGACCCTGCTGCTGCTGCTGGCCTCGGTGGTGGGCGTCGTCGTATTCCGTTCGTTGAACCTGCCGCCGATGCTCGGCTACCTGACCGTCGGCATCCTGGTCGGCCCGCATGCGTTCGGCATCGCGGCGGATCTGGAGCGCGCGGAGCATCTCGCGGAATTCGGCGTGGTGTTCCTGATGTTTTCGATCGGCCTGGAGTTCTCGCTGGCGAAGCTGAGGGCGATGCAGCGGCTCGTGTTCGGGCTCGGGCTGCTGCAGGTCGTCGCGACCCTTGTGCTCGCGCTGGTGCTCGGCGCGCTGTTCGAGCACTGGGTGCACATCACGTGGCAGGGCAGCATCGCACTCGGCGGCGCGCTCGCGATGTCGTCGACGGCGATCGTGTCGAAGATGCTCGCCGAGCGGCTCGAGATCGAGACCGAGCACGGCCGCAACATCTTCGGCGTGCTCCTGTTCCAGGATCTCGCGGTCGTGCCGCTGCTGATCGTGATCGCCGCGTTCGGCGCCGAATCGTCGAAGGATCTCGCGATCACGCTCGGCTTCGCGGCGCTCAAGATCGTGATCGCGCTCGCGCTGCTGCTGATCGTCGGCCAGCGCTTCATGACGCGCTGGCTCAACGTCGTCGCGCGGCGCCGCTCGCAGGAGCTGTTCGTGCTGAACCTGCTGCTCGTCACGCTCGGCGCCGCCTTCATCACCGACCGCTTCGGCCTGTCGCTCGCGCTCGGCGCGTTCATCGCGGGGATGCTCATTTCCGAGACGCCGTTCCGCCATCAGGTGGAGGAGGACATCAAGCCGTTCCGCGACGTGCTGCTCGGCCTGTTCTTCGTGACGACCGGGATGCTGCTCGATCCGCGCGTGATCTGGGAGCATCCGCTGCTCGTGCTCGGCTTCTTCGTCGGGCAGATCCTGTTCAAGGGGACGATGATCGCCGGGCTCGCCCGGCTGTTCGGCGCGACGCCGGGCGTCGCGATGCGCACCGGCATCGGGCTCGCGCAGGCCGGCGAATTCGGCTTCGTGCTGCTGAACCTGATCCTCGATCGCCATCTCGTCGATTCGACGCTGCTGCAGGCGATCCTCGCGTCGATGCTGCTGTCGATGCTGGCCGCGCCGTTCCTGATTCAGAACGCCGACCGGATCGTGATGCGGCTGTCGTCGACCGAGTGGATGCAGCAGTCGCTGCAGATGACGCGAATCGCGACGCAAAGCCTCAAGCAGCGCGGCCACGTGATCATCTGCGGCTACGGCCGCGCGGGCCAGAACCTGGCGCGCATGCTCGAACAGGAAGGCATCTCGTACGTCGCGCTCGACCTCGATCCCGATCGCGTGAGCGCGGCCGCGGCGGCCGGCGAATCGGTCGTGTTCGGCGACGCGGCGCGCCGCGAGTCGCTGCTCGCGGCCGGTATCCACCGCGCGGCGGCGGTGGCGATCACCTATGCGAACACGCCGTCCGCGCTGCGGGTGCTCCATCATGTGCACGAGCTCGAGCCGACGCTGCCCGCGATCGTGCGCACCGTCGACGATGCCGATCTCGAGAAGCTGCTGGCGGCCGGCGCGACCGAGGTGATTCCGGAAATCGTCGAGGGCAGCCTGATGCTCGCGTCGCACACGCTGGTGCTGGTGGGCGTGCCGATGCGCAAGGTCGTGCGGCGCGTCGAGGAGATGCGCGACGAGCGCTACAGCCTGCTGCGCGGCTATTTCCGCGGCGCGGACGATGCGGACGACGACGACCACGAGCAGGTGCGGCTACAATCGGTGCCGGTCGATGCGCGCGCGGACGCGGTCGGGCGCTCGCTGGAGGAGCTCGGGCTGTATGCGCTCGGGCTGGAGGTCACGGCGATCCGCCGGCACGGCATCCGCGGCGTCGAACCCGATCCGCAGACCAAGCTGCGAGCGAGCGATATCGTCGTGCTGCGCGGGCTGCCTGAGGCGCTTGCGCTCGCGGAGGAGCGGCTGTCGCGCCACCGGCGCGATCCGCCGGCCGCGGCGGCGTAAGCCGTGCCTGGTCCGACAACCTGACCCGTATTTTTTAGAAACGGTGCCCGATCTTCGCGCACCGTTTTTTTCGGAGAGTTTCATGCCGCACTCGTCGTCGGGCGCACCGCTCGATCCGGTCGCCTTCATCCACAGCCAGATCCGCACGGTGCCCGACTGGCCGCAGCCGGGCGTGATGTTCCGCGACATTACGACGCTGCTGCAGAGCCCGAAGGCGCTGCGCATCCTCGTCGACCTGTTCGTCGAGCGCTATGTCGATGCGAAGCTCGACTACGTCGCCGGCCTCGACGCGCGCGGCTTCATCATCGCGCCGATCGTCGCGTACGAGCTGAGCGTCGGCTTCGTGCCGATCCGCAAGGTCGGCAAGCTGCCGTACAAGACCCAGTCGGAGTCGTACGAACTCGAATACGGCCGCGCGACGGTCGAGATTCACGAGGACGCGTGCCGCCCCGGCGACCGCGTGATCATCATGGACGACCTGATCGCGACCGGCGGCACCATGATGGCAGGGCGCAACCTGCTGCAGCGGCTCGGTGCGGAGGTCGTCGAAGGCGCGGCGATCATCGACCTGCCCGATCTCGGCGGTTCGGCGCTGCTGCGCGACGCGGGGCTGCCCGTCTACACCGTTACCGAATTCGCGGGCCACTGAACGCCGGTCCGTCCTGGTTCCTGTTCCACAGCGAGGTCACGATGCCCAACTTCATGCTGTTTCTCGCCACGTCGATCGCGATCACATGCGCGCCGGGGCCCGACAACCTGCAGGTGCTCGCGCGCGGCATCTCGCAGGGCCGCGCGGCCGGTTTCGTCGCCGCGCTCGGCTTCACGGCCGGGATCCTGTTCCACACGACGCTCGCGGCGCTCGGCGTCGCGGCCGTGCTGCGTTCGTCGCCGGTCGCATTCGAGATCCTGAAGCTCGCGGGCGCCGCGTACCTCGTGTGGATCGGCATCAAGGCGCTGCGCAGCCAGGGCCTCGCCAATGCGCATGCGCGTCCGCCGCAGCCGCTCGGCACGATCTTCCGGCAGAGCGTGATCGGCAACCTGATGAACCCGAAGGTCACGCTGTTCTTCGTCGTGTTCCTGCCGCAGTTCGTCGATCCGCACGGTGCGCAGGGCGTGACGCTGCAGATGTTCGAACTCGGCGCGCTGTTCATGCTGCAGACGGCCGTGGTGTTCTCGCTGTTCGGCGTCGGCGCCGGCATGATCGGCGCCTGGCTGAAGCGCCGCCCGAAGGCCGGCGTATGGCTTGACCGGCTGGCCGGCGCGACGTTCATCGCACTCGGCATCCGCGTCGCCCTGAAGGACTGACGGCGATGACGTTCCCCTGCATCGCGGCCGCGCGCCGCTTCGATCCGGCCGCGCACCTGCGTTTCGAGATCGCCGGCCAGGCGGTCGGCTGGGTGCGCCGCCAGGACGTCGCGAAGCTCGCGCGCTGGCCCGACGTGTTCGAGCTGAGCGGCGAGCGCGTCGTGCTGTCGGCGCGCTACGACTCGGTCGATGCGCGCAGCATGGCGCTCGCGAGCGCGATCGGCGCACTGGCGGCCGAGGGCGCGATTCCCGGCTGGCGCGACGAGATCTATGCGATCCGCAACCGCTTCGACGATCCGCCGCTCGCGTACATCGAGCGCGCCGCGTCGCGCTTTTTCGGCACGCAGACTTACGCGGTGCACCTGAACGGCATCGTAGAATATGCGGCTGCGCCGGGCGAGCCGTCCGCCGCGGCCGCGCCGCGGATGTGGCTCGGCCGCCGCAGCGACACCAAGGCAACCGACCCCGGCATGCTCGACAACGTCGTCGCGGGCGGGATCGGCTGGGGGCTGGGCGTTCACGAGACGCTTGCGAAGGAGTGCTGGGAAGAAGCCGGCATTCCGGCCGAGCTGGCGGCGCGCGCGATCGCGGGCCGCGCGGTGCAGGTACTGAGCTCGCTGCCGGAAGGCACGCAATCCGAGCTGATCTTCGTGTACGACCTGCCGCTGCCGCACGACTTCGCGCCGCGCAACCAGGACGGCGAAGTGGCCGAGCACCTGCTGGCCGGCATGCCCGAGGTGATCGGCTGGCTGCGCGCGGGCCGTGCAACGATGGATGCGAGCCTCGCGACGCTCGATACGCTGCTGCGCCACCGATGGCTCGCGGCGGCCGACGCGGCGGGCATCGACGCCCTGTTCGCACCGGCCGCGTGACGCGCGCCGCAAGGCGCGCTCCGGCGGTGCGAACGGGCAATTTGACGAATACGGAAACGAAGGGAGTAGCGGTCATGCCGACCGATCACAGCTTTATCTTGAAACTGTCGTGCCCCGACCGGCACGGCATCGTCCATGCGGTCTCGGGCTTCCTGTTCGAGCGCAGCAACAACATCCTCGATTCGGCGCAGTTCGGCGACAGCCGCACCAGCGAATTCTTCATGCGCGTGCATTTCGAGCAGGACGGCGGCGGCGCGGATGCCGCGTCGGCGCTCGAGGTGCTGCGCCGGGAGTTCACGCCGCTCGCCGAGCAGTTCTCGATGCGCTGGGAACTGCACGACGCAGCCGTGAAACCGCGTGTCGTCATCATGGTGTCGAAGATCGGCCACTGCCTGAACGACCTGCTGTTCCGCTATCGCACCGGCCAGCTGCCGATCGAGATCCCGGCGATCGTGTCGAACCACAAGGAGTTCTACCAGCTCGCCGCGAGCTACAACATCCCGTTCCATCATTTCCCGCTGATCGGCGGTTCGTCCGATGCGGCGAAGGCCGCGCAGGAAGCGCGCGTGCTGGAAGTGATCGACGAGCACAAGGCCGATCTCGTCGTGCTCGCGCGCTACATGCAGATCCTGTCGCCGAACATGTGCCAGCAGCTCGCCGGGCGCGCGATCAACATCCACCATTCGTTCCTGCCGAGCTTCAAGGGCGCGAAGCCTTACTACCAGGCGTTCGACCGCGGCGTGAAGCTGATCGGCGCGACCGCGCACTACGTGACGACCGATCTCGACGAAGGTCCGATCATCGAGCAGGAAGTGGAGCGCGTGGACCACAGCATGACGCCCGATCAGCTCACGGCCATCGGCCGCGATGTCGAATGCGTGACGCTGGCGCGCGCGGTGAAGTGGCACGTCGAGCACCGGATCGTGCTGAACGGGACGAAGACGGTCGTGTTCCGCTGATCTGCCGACCGCCGGCCGGCCCCCGGTTGGCCGGCCCCGAAAGAAAACGCCGCGCCCTTTACGGGGCGCGGCGTTTTTTCATGCGGGGCGCGGGCGTCAGATCAGCCGCAGCATGTACAGCTCGCGTTTGAGGTACGCATAGAAGATCGGCGCGGCGATCACGCCGGGCAGGCCGAAGGCGGCTTCCATGACGAGCATCGCGAGCAGCAGTTCCCAGGCGCGCGATTCGATCTGGCCGCCGATGATCTTCGCGTTCAGGAAGTACTCGAGCTTGTGGATGATCACGAGGAACGCGAGCGACGCGATTGCGGTGCCCATGCTGACCGACATCGACACGGCGACGATCAGCGTGTTCGAGATCAGGTTGCCGATCACGGGCAGCAGGCCGACGATGAACGTGACGAGCACCAGCGTCTTCGACAGCGGCAGCCGCTCGTGGAAGATCGGCAGCGCGACGAGCAGGTAGATGCCGGTGAACACCGCGTTGATCGCGGAGATCTTGATCTGCGCGAACACGATCCGGCGGAACGCGTCGGCGAAGCGCGACACGCGCGTGACGAGCGCGGTCGACAGCGGCCGGCGCACCTTGCCGTGCTCGACGCCGATCGCGATCATCGCGCCGATGATCATCCCGAACAGCACGTGGCCGAAGCCGCGCGCGACGCTCTTGCCACTCTGCTGGAGCTGATCCATGTGCGTGTGCATCAGCACGGTGGCCTTCGCCTTCATCTGTTCGACGTCGACCGGCAGCAGGTTGGCGATCCAGGCCGGCGTGCGCGCGCGGGTCTGCTCGACGATCTGCATCAACTGGCCGAGCAGGCTCTGCAGGTTCGGCACCGTGTGTTCGAAGTGCTCGATGATGCCGATCGTCAGGCCCGTCAGCCCGCCGACGATCGCGATGGCCAGCAGCACGACGGCGACCCAGCGCGCGCGCATGCTCGTCGTATGGCGTTCGATCGCGGGCGCGATCGTGTGGATCAACTGGTAGACCAGCAGCCCCGCGAGCAGCCCGCCGAGCAGCCTGAGCTCGAGGACGAGCACCATCGTGACGAGCGCGAACAGATAGCTGCCGATCTCGATCGCCGACAGCCTCGGCATGCTGAAGTCGCTCGTCAGCCGGACGCTGCGCAAGTGCGGCTCGCGGTTCTGCGCATCGCGCGACTCTTGTTGCTTCTCCATCGTGTTTTCCTCGTCGGCCGGAGCGGGCGCTGCGGCGGCGGCTCCGGCCCGTGCATGGCGGGCATTCTGGCGTTCGCCCGTCGCTGCACCGGATGGGCGCAGATGGCGAACCTTACGACCGTAAAGTATAGCTGCCATTATGGTCCGCAACGGGGACGTTTGGCGGATGGCGTCGGTCAAGAGGGGAAAAGGGCGGCCGGCGGCGCGCCGCGGCAGGACGCGCGCGGCCGGACGGCCGCGCGCGGGAGGGGCAACTGCGGCCGTCAGCCGGCCGCGACCTTGCGGGCCGCGCGCTTGAGCAGCGGCGCGAGATACTTGCCGGTAAAACTTGCCTTCGTCTTCGCGACCTGTTCGGGCGTGCCCTGCGCGATGATCTGGCCGCCGCCGGCGCCGCCTTCGGGGCCGAGATCGATCACCCAGTCGGCCGTCTTGATCACGTCGAGGTTGTGCTCGATGATCACGACCGTGTTGCCCTGGTCGCGCAGCCGGTGGATCACCTCGAGCAGCAGCGCGATGTCGTGGAAGTGCAGGCCGGTGGTTGGCTCGTCCAGGATGTACAGCGTGCGGCCGGTGTCGCGCTTGGACAGCTCGAGCGACAGCTTCACGCGCTGCGCCTCGCCGCCCGACAGCGTCGTGGCCGACTGGCCGAGGCGGATGTAGCCGAGGCCGACGTCGAGCAGCGTCTTCAGCTTGCGCGCGATGACCGGCACCGCGCTGAAGAACTCGTACGCATGCTCGACCGTCATGTCGAGCACTTCGCTGATGTTCTTGCCCTTGTATTGCACTTCGAGCGTTTCGCGGTTGTAGCGCTTGCCGTGGCACACGTCGCACGGCACGTAGACGTCCGGCAGGAAGTGCATCTCGACCTTCAGCACGCCGTCGCCCTGGCACGATTCGCAGCGGCCGCCCTTCACGTTGAACGAGAAGCGGCCCGGATCGTAGCCGCGCTCCTTCGAGGTCGGCACGCCCGAGAACAGCTCGCGGATCGGCGTGAACAGGCCGGTGTAGGTGGCCGGGTTCGAGCGCGGCGTGCGGCCGATCGGCGACTGGTCGACGTTGATCACCTTGTCGAAGTGTTCGAGCCCCTCGATCGCCTCGTGCGGCGCCGGCTCGGCCGACGACCCGTACAGGTGGCGCGCGACCGCGTGATACAGCGTGTCGTTGATCAGCGTCGACTTGCCGGAGCCCGACACGCCGGTGATGCAGGTCAGCAGGCCGACCGGCAGCTCGAGATCGACGTGCTTCAGGTTGTTGCCGTACGCGTCGACGATGCGCAGCATCCGCTCGGGATCGGGCGCGATCCGCTCGTCCGGGTATTCGATCGTGCGCTTGCCGACCAGGTACTGGCCGGTGAGCGACTGCGGGTTCGACTGCACCTGCTTCGGCGTGCCTTCGGCGACCACCACGCCGCCGTGCTCGCCGGCGCCGGGGCCCATGTCGACGACGTAGTCGGCCGTGCGGATCATGTCCTCGTCGTGCTCGACGACGATCACCGAGTTGCCGAGGTCGCGCAGGTGCTTCAGCGTCGAGATCAGGCGGTCGTTGTCGCGCTGGTGCAGGCCGATCGACGGCTCGTCGAGCACGTACATCACGCCCGTCAGGCCCGAGCCGATCTGCGACGCGAGGCGGATGCGCTGCGCCTCGCCGCCCGACAGCGTCTCGGCGCTGCGCTCGAGCGACAGGTAATCGAGGCCGACGTTGTTCAGGAAGGTCAGGCGCGCGACGATTTCCTTGATCACCTTGTCGGCGATCTCGCGCTTCGCGCCTTCGAGCGTCAGGCCGTCGAAGTAGCCGAGCGCGTCGCGCAGCGGCCAGCCGCTGATTTCATAGATGCCGCGCGCGTAGTCGCCGGTGCCGATCCGCACGTGGCGCGCCTCGCGGCGCAGGCGCGTGCCGTCGCACGACGGGCACGGCTGGTTGTTCTGGTACTTCGACAGCTCTTCGCGCACCGCGACCGAATCGGTCTCGCGGTAGCGGCGCTCGAGGTTCGGGATGATCCCTTCGAACACGTGCTCGCGGATCGTCGTGCGGCCGCGCTCGTTGATGTACGAAAACGGGATCGTCTGCTTGCCCGAGCCGAACAGCAGCACCTTGCGGATTTTCTCCGGCAGATCCTCGAACGCGGCGTCGATGTCGAATTCGTAGAACGCCGCGAGGCTCTGCAGCATCTGGAAGTAGAACTGGTTGCGGCGGTCCCAGCCCTTCACCGCACCGGCGGCGAGCGACAGCGACGGGTGCGCGACGACCCGCTTCGGGTCGAAGAACGTGATCTGGCCGAGGCCGTCGCATTCCGGGCACGCGCCCATCGGGTTGTTGAACGAGAACAGGCGCGGCTCGAGCTCCTGCAGCGAGTACGAGCAGATCGGGCACGCGAACTTCGAGCTGAACAGGTGCTCGCGGTCGGTATCCATTTCGAGCGCGATCGCGCGGCCGTCGGCGAGGCGCAGCGCCGTCTCGAACGATTCGGCGAGGCGCTGCTTCATGTCCGGGCGCACCTTCAGGCGATCGACGACGACGTCGATCGTGTGCTTGTCGGTCTTCTTGAGCTTCGGCAGCGACTCGACCTCGTAGATCTTCGCGACGCCCTCGTTCGCGGCGCCGCCGCCCGAGCGCACGCGAAAGCGCACGAAACCCTGCGCCTGCATGTCCTCGAACAGCTCGGCGTGCTCGCCCTTGCGGTCGGCGACGACGGGCGCGAGGATCATCAGCTTGGTTTCCTCCGGCAGCGCGAGCGCCGCGTCGACCATCTGCGACACGCTCTGCGCCTCGAGCGGGATGTTGTGGTCGGGGCAGTAGGGCGTGCCGACACGTGCGTACAAAAGTCGCAGGTAGTCGTGGATTTCCGTGACCGTGCCGACGGTCGAACGCGGGTTGTGGGACGTCGCCTTCTGCTCGATCGAGATCGCTGGCGACAGGCCCTCGATCAGATCGACGTCGGGTTTCTCCATCAGCTGCAGGAACTGGCGGGCGTATGCGGACAGGCTTTCGACGTAGCGGCGCTGGCCTTCCGCATAAAGGGTGTCGAACGCGAGCGACGACTTGCCCGACCCGGACAACCCGGTAATCACGACCAGCTTGTGGCGCGGCAGGTCGAGATTGACGTTTTTCAGGTTGTGGGTACGTGCCCCACGGATACGGATCTGTTCCATGAACCTGGCGAAAATGGAGGGGACCAAACCTGCTACTATAACGGCTTTTCGAGGCCGTCGTTTGGGGCCCCCAGCCTTTGCAGCAGGTGGCAGCAAGCCGGCGCCTGCGCCGGGGAAAGCGGCCGCGCCGCACGGTTCCGGGCGGCCCGCAGGCTGCCTGATCCTGCCCCCGCGTGTCGCCCGCCGTGCCTCCCGGGCCGCTGGTCCTGATCTTCCGCCGCCCGGTATCGGGCGGACATTCCGATCATTCGAAATTCATTCCCGATGTCCAATCCGTCTGCCACGTCTTCCCGCATGACTGCGCCCGAATTGCGCGCGACCGCGTCGCTCGCGGCGATCTTCGCGCTGCGCATGCTCGGCCTGTTCATGATCATGCCGGTGTTCTCGGTCTACGCGAAAACCATCCCGGGCGGCGACAACGTGCTGCTCGTCGGCATCGCGCTCGGGGCCTACGGCGTCACGCAGTCGCTGTTCTACATCTTCTACGGCTGGGCGTCCGACAAGTTCGGCCGCAAGCCGGTGATCGCCACCGGCCTCGTGATCTTCGCGATCGGCAGCTTCGTCGCCGCGTCCGCGCACGACATCACGTGGATCATCGTCGGCCGCGTGATCCAGGGGATGGGCGCCGTGTCGTCCGCGGTGCTCGCGTTCATTGCCGACCTGACCTCCGAGCAGAACCGCACGAAGGCGATGGCGATGGTCGGCGGGTCGATCGGCGTGTCGTTCGCGGTCGCGATCGTCGGCGCGCCGATCGTGTTCCACTGGGTGGGGATGAACGGGCTGTTCGCGATCGTCGGCGTGCTGTCGATCCTCGCGATCGGCGTCGTGCTGTGGATTGTGCCCGACGCGGCGAAGCCCGTGCACGTGCCCGCGCCGTTCGCCGAGGTGCTGCACAACGTGGAGCTGCTGCGCCTGAACTTCGGCGTGCTGGTGCTGCACGCGACGCAGACGGCGCTGTTCCTCGTCGTGCCGCGCCTGCTCGTCGACGGCGGGCTGCCGGTCGCCGCGCACTGGAAGGTTTACCTGCCGGTGATGGGGCTCGCGTTCGTGATGATGGTCCCGGCGATCATCGTGGCGGAAAAACGGGGCAAGATGAAGCCGGTGCTGCTCGGCGGCATTCTGGCTATCCTGATCGGCCAATTGTTGCTCGGCAGCGCACCGCATACCATCCTGATTGTGGCGGCGATTCTCTTCGTGTACTTCCTCGGGTTCAACATCCTGGAAGCGTCGCAGCCGTCGCTCGTGTCGAAGCTTGCGCCCGGTTCGCGCAAGGGCGCGGCCACGGGCGTCTACAACACCACGCAGTCGATCGGGCTCGCACTCGGCGGCATCGTGGGCGGCTGGCTGCTGAAGCACGGCGGCGCGGACACGGTCTTCTACACGTGCTCGGGGCTCGTGGCCGCGTGGCTTATAATCGCGGCCAGCATGAAAGCGCCGCCGCGCAAGGCCTGAACTCACTTCGGGCAGGCACCGGCGGCGTTCGCCGGCTTGCCCGGCGGGCCGCTCCGACAGCATGCGCGGGCGGCCCGGCATCGAATTTACTGGAGAAACACATGGCATCCGTCAACAAGGTCATCCTCGTCGGCAATCTCGGCGCCGATCCTGAAGTCCGTTACCTGCCGAGCGGCGACGCGGTTGCGAACATCCGTCTCGCGACGACCGATCGCTACAAGGACAAGGCAAGCGGCGATTTCAAGGAAATGACCGAGTGGCATCGCGTCGCGTTCTTCGGCCGTCTCGCGGAAATCGTCAGCGAGTACCTGAAGAAGGGTTCGTCGGTCTATATCGAAGGCCGTATCCGCACGCGCAAGTGGCAAGGCCAGGACGGCCAGGATCGTTACTCGACCGAAATCGTCGCCGACCAGATGCAGATGCTCGGCGGCCGCGGCGGTTCGGGCGGCGGCGGTGGCGGCGGTGACGAAGGCGGTTATGGCGGCGGCTACGGTGGCGGCGGCGGCGGTGGCCGCGGCGAACAGATGGAGCGTGGCGGCGGCGGCGGTCGTGCCGGCGGCGCGGCGCGCGGCGGTGCGGGCGGCGGCGGGCAAAGCCGTCCGAGCGCACCGGCCGGTGGCGGTTTCGACGAGATGGACGACGATATTCCGTTCTGATTTCCCGTATCCGAGAAATGTAAAGATCAACCCCGCCTTTTGGTGGGGTTTTTCTTTTTGTGCTCCGAATTCCGCTCGTCCTCCTCGCTTCGCATGACCGACACCGGCGGTCGGCGGGCACTTGAATCCGGCCGTCGTCCCGGTCTTGAGCCGGGCATCTCGAACGGCGCGGTTCGGCAATGTTGCAACGGACGGGACGTACCCGTGCCCGTGAGAAATTCCATATTTATCGAGAGAGCGCTTCCGGTTAGAGTGCGTTGACCGCGTGGCATTCATCGCAAACTTAATCAACAGAAGCCCGCACGTGGCGCATGGCCCGCCGCGATCCGGATCGTGTAACGTGCGCGTAGCGACCGATCGCCAGGTCATTTCTTTATCGACGTCCTTGCCCCCGCCCTCCAGACGAATCGTGGCCGACACCCTTCCCGACCTCATCGCCCCCCATCTCGACGTGCTGTTCTGCGGGATCAACCCCGGCATGACCGCCGCCGCGACCGGGCATCATTTCGCGGGGAGAAGCAACCGCTTCTGGCGCGTGCTCCATCTCGCGGGGTTCACGCCGACGGAAATCGCGCCGCAGGACGATCGCGCAATACTCCGCTATGGCTGCGGCGTCACGGCGGTGGTGCAACGGCCGACGGCGAGCGCCGATCAGCTTTCGCGTGCGGAATTCGTCGCGGCGGCAGCCGAGTTCGAGCAGAAGGTAGCGCGTTATGGGCCGCGTTTCGTCGCCTTTCTCGGCAAGGCGGCGTACTCGGCGCTCGCGGGGCAACGCGAAGTCGCGTGGGGCCTGCAGCCGGCCCGCATGCAGCGCGCGAGCGTGTGGGTGCTGCCCAATCCCAGCGGCAGGAATCTTGCGTTCGGCCTCGACGATCTCGTCGACGCATACCGCCAGCTGTGTCTGCACGCGAAGGCCGCGGCCGCTCGCCAGCCGGAGGGGCAGGATGCGGCGCGTTAAGACCGCATCGGCATGGCCGGGTACCGTGCTGCCGCGTGCGTTCTTCGATCGCGTGGCCACCGATGTCGCGCCGCAACTGCTCAACAAGATTCTCGCGACGGCGGACGGCCGCGCCGGCCGCATCGTGGAAGTGGAGGCCTACGCGGGCGCGATCGACCCGGCCGCGCACACCTATCGCGGCAAGACGCCGCGCAACGCGACGATGTTCGGGCCGCCCGGCCACCTGTACGTCTATTTCACGTACGGCATGCACTGGTGCTGCAACTGCGTGTGCGGTCCGGACGGCGCGGGCACGGGTGTGTTGATCCGTGCGCTGGAGCCGCTGCACGGGCTCGAGCGGATGCGCGCGGCACGGCCGCCGCTGACGCGCGATCGCGATCTTTGCCGCGGGCCGGCGCGGCTCACGCAGGCAATGGGCATCACCGGCGTACAGGACGGCGTCGATCTCGTCGGCGCGCACGAGGGGTTCGCGGTCGTGGACGACGGCGTCGCGCCGCCCGAGGGGCTGGCGGGCGGCCCGCGCATCGGCATTCGCGCCGGCAGGGATCTGCCGTGGCGATGGAGCGTGCCCGGCAATCGGCATGTGTCGGGCGCCCGGTCGCGCACCTGACACGTGCCGCGCGCAATCGTGCACAATTCGATCTGCGTCACGTAGCCGCCACGATTGGCCGGCTAAGCTGATCCTTTCGACGTTTCGATCGAGGAGACACCATGCGGCGGGTCGTATTCAACCAGAAGGGCGGCGTGGGCAAATCGACGATCGTCTGCAACCTGGCGGCGATCAGTGCGAGCGAAGGGCTGCGCACGCTCGTCATCGACCTCGATGCGCAGGCGAACTCCACGCGCTACCTGCTCGGCGATGCGGCATCCGACGCGCAGCCGGGCGTCGCCGGTTTCTTCGAAACCGCGCTGACCTTCAATTTCCGCCCGGTCGACGTCGCATCGTTCATCCATCCGACCCCGTTCGACGGGCTCGACGTGATGCCCGCGCATCCGGACCTCGACACGCTGCACGGCAAGCTCGAGTCGCGCTACAAGATCTACAAGCTGCGCGACGCGCTGAACGAACTCGATACCTACGACGCGGTGTACATCGATACGCCGCCTGCGCTGAATTTCTATACACGCTCGGCGCTGATCGCGGTCGAGCGCTGCCTGATTCCGTTCGACTGCGACGATTTCTCGCGCCGGGCGCTATACACGCTGCTCGAAAACGTGAAGGAAATCCAGCAGGATCACAACGCGGCGCTTGAGGTGGAAGGGATCGTCATCAACCAGTTCCAGCCGCGCGCGAGCCTGCCGCAGCGGCTGGTCGACGAACTCGTCGACGAAGGGCTGCCGGTGCTTGCGTCGAAGTTGTCGGCGTCGGTGAAGATCCGCGAGTCGCATCAGCAATCGACGCCGGTGATCCACCTCGACCCCGGGCACAAGCTCGCGCAGGAATTCCGCGCGCTGCATCGCGAACTGGCCGACTGATCGCGCGCACGCGGGAACGGGCCGCCGCTGCTTCGTGCAGCCGCGCCGGGTTTTTCATTGCGACCCGCAATTCATCCGATCATTGAATCCGTCATTAATAATCCAGGAAACGGTTTCAGAATAAATCTGGAAAACGATTACATAAGTGACCGCTTCATTTTCAATGCGCGCTTGTTTTCTAATAACCGGAATAATGCGACGGCAAATGTTGCGTAACGTCATGGTGCGCTATCCTGTAAAAAGGTAAAAATCATTCCGAAGCGGAATGCTGCGGCCTTCCCTCTGCGATGTCGGCACGTAGCAGGTTCCAGCGGCCGCCTGGAAGGGTAATAAGGGTTTACACCTAGTATTAATGCCATTTAATTGACAATTAATCGCTCTAGAATGGCTTCCTTCATCTTCTCGCGCTCAAATGAGTGGCGGGTTGTCAAGAAGGAGGCGGGTTGTCGATCCGGCTTCCATTTTTCTTTACGTCATCTCTCGCATTGCTAACAGGAGCGTGCCCGATGTCCGTATTTGCCCCCGAAAAAATCAACGCCGAATATCAATCCGGTATCGCCGCGTGGTTTGCCATCGCCCGTCCGGCGATCCAGGGTTTCGAGGCTGTCGTCGAACTCAATCTGCAAGCGGCCCGGACGGCGCTCTCGGAATACGAGGACAAGCTGAAGAACGCGTTCAACAGCAGCAACCCGGCCGCTGGCTTCGCGCAGCAGGTGGCCGCGCCGCAGGAAGCCGCCGGCAAGGTCGTGTCGTATGGCCGCCACCTGTTCGACATCGCGGTGTCGACGCAATCGGAATGGGCGAAGGTCGCGCAGGCGCAATACGAACAGAACGACAAGCGCCTGAAGGACGTGCTCGGTGAGCTGTCGAAGCATGCGCCGGCGGGTTCGGCGCCGGTGGTGGCCGCGCTGAACTCGGCGCTGTCCGCGGCGACAGCCGCGGCCGACTCCGTGCGCGCAGCGACGGGGCAGGCGATCGAAGCCGCGCAGAGCGGCTTCGACGCGGTCAGCGAAACGGCCGCGCGCGGCAGCAAGCAGACGGCTGCGGCTGCCCGCAAGGACGCAGCCGCCGCGCGCGAATCGGCTGCGTGACGGACGTGAGCGCGTGTCGCGCGCAGGCGCGACACGATCGACCGGCGCCGGAGGGCGCCGGGTAGCCACGGCGGCCGGCGAACGTCCGGCTTGCCGCGATGCGCAGCTGTACGGCCCGGCCGTGATCGTGCGCGGCCAGCGCGCACCGGCGGCGCCCGGGTGCTGTCGCGCCGGACGGCGCGAGAGGCGTCGTCGCCGGTGGCGGCCGGCGCGGGCCGGCAACAGAACGACGAACCGATTTCGATGCAGGAACTGGACATGACGGACGTAGTGATCGTATCGGCCGCGCGGACCGCGGTCGGCAAATTCGGCGGCTCGCTTGCGAAGATTGCGGCGCCGGAGC
>NZ_JPGL01000080.1 GCF_000732615.1 Burkholderia paludis | reverse complement strand
GCCAGATCGCTGTTGCCATCGCCGTTGGCCTTCGACATCGCCGCGGAAATACCGAACCCACCCGTGCCGACCGACACACCCACGCTCGCGCTCTTCGACTCGTTCGTGCTGCGCGTCGAGTCGGCATCCGTCGTATTGACGATATTGACCTGGTTCTTCGCCGCCAGGATCACATCATTTGCGTTCACGTTCGAGCCGGCGATCATCACATTACCGCTGCCAGCCTGACCGTTGCCGGTCGCCGCAAACGCCACCGTCCCGCCCGCGTTCACGTTCGAACCGCGATTCGTCACGCTGTCTTCGGAGAACGCGCTCTTGCTGTGACTGCTGCCGACGCTGACTTCGACCTTGAACTGAGGCGTTTCGCCCGCCCCCAGCGCCCGAACCACATCGCCCGCGGCCATGTTCGCATCCCACGCGGCGCTGGCCGCCGCCATCCCGTGCAGCGCTGCCGCGCGACCGTCCTGGCTATTGCCGGACGCGCGCGATTGACCAACGGCATTCGATACCGCATCGATCACCGGTGCCTTCAGCGCCAGCGTCAGGCCGCTCTTCGACACTTCCTGTGTCTCGCCGCGGTGACGCGTGTCCTGCGTCGCGTCGATCATCACGTTCGCGCCTGTACCGCTAAGATTCTTCGCTGCGATCAGGTCGCTTCCCGTCACGTGCAGGTCGTTTCCAGCAGTAACGCTGACGTTGCCCTTCAGCGAACCGATCGTACTGCCGTTGTTCGACACCTCGGTCGACTGACTGTTCGTCTTCAGCGAACTGCTGCCAATCGACACCGACAGGCCGCCGCCCGACATCAGCCCGGATTCCTTCTTGTCGTAGTAGCTCGACGACTGCAAGGTATCCTGCGACGTCGTAACCGTCACGTTGCGCGCTGCCGTGAGCGTCACGTCGTTCGTTCCGACGATGGTGCTACCCTGAACATTGACGTCCTTTCCGCTGACAATGTTCACGCCGTCCGCCGATACCAGGCTGCCGCGATTGAGCGTCATCGTCTGGTCGATCCCACTCGCGACTTTCACGCCGCTCACGACATTGCTGTGGCTGTGAGTCTCGTGCGAATTCAGCTCATGCGTTTCGGTTGCCGCGCCGACGTTCACATCACCGACTGCCAGCAGGTTCGCATTGCCCTTGTCGAGGCTGATCGCGCTGCCGTAAAGCGTAATATCCTTGCCCGACACGATGTTCACCGTATCGCCGCCCTTGAGCGTCGTTCCGGTCAGCGCCTGATCCGACGTGTGCAGTGTGTCCGCGGAGCTGCCATGACTATCCTTACCCGAACTGTTGGCGTTCACGGTTGATGTCGCGCTCGCCGCGCCGAGCGTCACGTTGCCCTTGGCAGCAAGCGTCCCACCTTGCCCGAAGTCGATCTGCGCGCCCTTCGCCGTCAGGTCACCGCCGACGGCGATCAACGATTGCCCGCCGACCGTCACCGAGCCGCCGACCACCTTGTTGATGTCGGTGTTGGACACGCCGTTCGCCCGCTGCACGATCTTGTGCTCGCCGGTCTGCACCGCACCGAGATCCCAGTTGCCGCCGACGTTCATCCCGAGATTGCCGCCGACCGACAGGTTGCCCGCGTTCTGTTGGAAGTTGCCGCCGGTGACGATCGACGCATCACCCGCGACATCCAGCTTCGCGGTCGGCCCGAGCGTCGTCACCATGCTCGTCGCACCATCGCGGCTCACGCGCGTGTTGGTCTTCGTCGCCGTATCGAGAATCAGGTCCTTGCCGGCATCCAGTTGCAGACTGCCGGCCTTCACGTTCGCCGACGTCAGGTCGATGTTGTTCTCGGTCTTCAGCGACATCAGCCCGCCGCTTTGCAGCGCGCCGAACGCATTGTCGATCTGCTTGCCTTGGATCGCCAGCGTGTTGTCCGCCTTGATCGTGCCGCTGTTCGTGAACGTCTGTGCGTTCTGGAAATCGATGTTCGTTGCGGTAATCAGTGGGCCGTTGACATTCTGCTGGTTCGCCTGCGCGAGATACACGACCGGCACCAGCACCGACTGACCATCGACCACCCGCGTTTCCATCATGATCACGTTACCGGTCAGCTTCGACACCTGCTCGGCCGACAGGCTCGCGCCCATCGGCAGATCAAGCGACTTCGACAAATCCGCGCCCGCCGTCATCAACGACTGATACATCGTTTGCAGATCCGCGTATGGCCCGAGCACCGCTTTGCCGGTCAGCGCCGTCACCTGATTGCGCACGAGCTGCTGCTCATGGAAGCCGTCGCCGAGACGCTTCGGAATATGCGTGAGATCGACACCGAGCTGCCCGAAGAAGTAGTCGCTCGAAATGAAGTTCTTCTGGTTCGTGAACGCCGGGTTCGTCTCGATCACGTAGTTCGCATTCGGCGCACTTGTCGGCCGGTACAGCCCGCCCTGCGGAATCGTGAGGTTGTTCAGCACGTTCAGCGCCGTCGCGCTGGCGATGATCGGATCGACCGGCGCCGGCGGACCGCCGTACACCGACGATGCGCCCGATTTCGCGCCGCTCGCGTTACCGGACAGGTTGGTAGGAGTGAGTCCCGGCACCGACTGCCCCGGCAACAAGCCGAACGACGGAATCGACGCGTTGCCCGCCGTGTTGTTGACGCTGACGCCCGTACCCGAAATCGTGCCGTTCGAACTCATCGTCGAAAAATAGCCCGGCAGCGTGTAATCCTTGATCGATGCCGGTGCCGCCTGCGTATAGCCGCCCGGACGTCCCGTTACGAACGGCGCGTTGCCGAACGGCAGTTGCCAATCGTGTTCGCTGTTGTCGTAGTTGTTGTAGTGGTACTGCCCCGAGTAGGAGACCGACACGCCCGGCAGTTTCTGGCCGGATGCCGCCCAGCCGTCGGCGTCGTAGTGCGCCGGCATCTTGACGTCGCCGACCGCGGCGATGTTGCTCCAGTAGTTTTGCAGCGTGCCGACGGACGACGCATCGATCTTGCCGCCCGACACGATCTGCGCGGCCGGGCTGATGTCCGTCACGGTCGTCGCCGTCGCGCTGTCGGCATAGTAGGTCGTGAACTGATAGTCGCTGTTCCACTGGCCACTGTGCGGCGGCTCGGTGTAGACGCCGCCGATGCCGTCCGGATCCTTCACTCCGGGCTGGCCCGTGCGGCCCTTGATCGGAATGCCGAACTGCGCGAGCGATGCTGGATCGATCTGGCTGGTGGACGTCTTCATCACGCGGCGCGTGGTCGTGATCTTGTCCGCGTGCAGTTCCATGTCGCCGCTGGACTGGATCAGGGCCGATACGTTATTGACCAGCGCCGCGTTCCTGTAATTGCCGCTCGCATCCTTGCCGCCGCCCAGCACGACCTTGCCCATGCCGAAGATAGCGGTCGTCGCCATCGAATCTGTCGCAGTCGTGTCGTCGCGGTTTTCGATGTCGTGCGCGAGGATCTCCAGCGTACCGTTGCTGTCGGATGCACCGATCAGCGCGGTCGGCCCGAAGTTCGAGATCGCGTTCGTCGCGTTGAGCGAGGCGCTGGCGCCCACGAGCGCGCCCGTGTTCGTCAGATTGGTCGATTGCGTGCGCAGCAGGCCGCCGGCCGTCAGGGCGCCCACGTTGACGATATTGCCCGCGTTGACGCTCAGGTCGTTGACCGATTGCAGGTTCGCGTTGTTCGTAAAGGTGCCAGGCAACGTGAAAGCAAGATCGTGACCGACATTGAACTGGGTGTCGGATGCCGCCGTGTAATCGCCCTGAAGGTTCACGTTCGCGTCGTGCGTCGCGCTGTAGGTTCCGCCGCCTTGCAGTGTGGCTGCCGCGACCGACAGGTCGTGCGTCGAGCTGATCTGGCCATTCGTGTTCGTGATTGCGCCGGTCGTCGTGACGTTCAAGTCGCCGTTCGAATTCGCGACGTTGCCAATCGTGCCGCCGCTGTTGTCCAAGGTGCCGCCTTGAACATGCAGCGACGCGCCGCTGAGCTGACCGCCCTGCGTGTTGCCGATCGACGCCGCGCTGACCGTCACGTCGCCGTTACCGGTGATGGCACCCATACCCGACACACCGCCGGCATGACTGTTCGCTATCTGGCTGACGCCCTGCACCGTCATCTTGCCCGTACCGAGGTCGACAATGGCGCCGTCCGCGTTGTCGATCGAAGCCGATTGAATGTCGAGCGTGCTCGTGTCGCCCACAGTCGATTGCCCGGCCTGGACGTGGCCACCCTGGTTCGACAAAGCGCCGCCGCTCTTCAATGACAGCGACTCGTCCGATCGCAGCAGGCCCTGCGCGTTGTTCACGTCACCGGTGATCGTGGCGTTGACGCCGCGCTGCGCGGCGAGAATACCTCTTGCGTTGTTCCAGCTGCTCGCATCGACGACCGCTTGTCCCTTCGTCACGATGGTGCCTGACGCGTTGTTCAACGCGCTGGCGCCATTACCGGGGGCAATCATCAGCGTGCCCGTGCCGGCATGTGTGATGGTGCCGCCTGCGTTGTTCAGCCCGGCGGGCTTGAGCGTCAGATCCGTGCTGTTGGTCTGGATCACGCCACCCGTCGAGTTGTCGAGCGTGCCGCTGACGTTCATCCCCATCGCTGACGATCCATACTGCGTGATCGCACCGCCGTGGTTCACGAGGTTCGCGGCCGTCAGCGCAAGCTGATTGGCCTCGAGCTTGCCGCCGCTGTTGTCCAGCGTCGAATCGGCGGTAACCGACAGGTTCGGCGCGACGATCGAGCCGCCCTGATTCGTCATCGCGCCGGTGTGGATTGCCGCGTTCGTGCTGGCGCCGATCTGGCCGCCGTCGTTCGCCAGCATGCCGCTGGCGACACTCAGGTCCGTGTTCGACAGCAGCTTGCCGTTCGCGTTGGTCAGCGTGCCGCCGACATTGGCAGTCAATCCGGTCTGGGCGGTGATCGAGCCCGATGCGTTGTTCAACGTGCCGGTTTGCGCGACAACGCGCCCGTTGCTGGCGATCGCACCGCCCACGTTCGACACCGAGCCTGAACCGCTGCCGAGCGTCAGCGTGCCGCTGCCGGCATGCGTGATCGTGCCGCCGTCGTTGACGAGTGCGGCAGGGGCGAGCGTCAGGTCGGTACTGTTGGTTTGCAGCGTGCCGCCATTCGAGTTGTCGAGCGTGCCCGACACGTTCACGCTCATTGCGTCGGCACCGGTCTGCGTGATCGTGCCGCCGTGGTTCACGAGGTCGGTCGCGTTCAACGTCACCTGGCCCGCCTGCACGGCGCCCGCGCTGTTGTCGAGCGTCGTGGCGCTGAGAGTTGCCGTCTGGCCGGCAATCGAACCGCCATTGTTCGTCAGGTGCGTGCCGGCATCCACCGCGACGTTTTGCGCGGCCTGCAGCGTGCCGCCACCGTTATCGACGGACTGGCCAGCGATACGCAAATTGGTGTTGGAAGTGATCACACCGTGGTTGACAACGTTTGCGCCCTGGACGGACACATCGCCGTTGCCGCCGATCACGCCGCCTTGCGCGCCGTTCGCGGTCGTGCCCGCGGCGTTGGTCAACTGACCACTCGTCGTCACGAACAAGCCGTCGCCGTTGAGCGACGTGAGCCGGCCCGCCGTGTTGTCCAGCGACGCACCGGCCATCGTCATGCCAGCTGCGCTTTGGATGGTGCCCTGGTTGTTTGCGATGGCGCCGCCGCGCACGTTCGCCGTGCTCTCGGACACCAGTTCGCCGGCCTGATTGGCGATCTGGCCGGCGACGTTCACCGACAGCGGGCCTTGCGACGAGAGCTTGCCGTCCTGGTTCGACAGGTTGCCGCCGGTCAGCGTCGTGCCGCCGCCGCTCGACAGGCTGCCGTGATCGTTGATAACCGTGCCGGAAGCCTGCGCGGTGACGGCACCTTGTGCGCTCGTCGTCGCGTTCGCGAGATTCACGTCGCCAGACGTCGCGCTCAGCGACAGATTGCCGTTCGCCGCCGTCTGGCTGCCGGCGAGATTCACGTTGACGCCCGTCAGCGACGCATTGCCGCCCGCGACGTTCTGGCCGGTTGCGCTCAGTTGGCCCGACGCCGTCAGGTTCAGATCGCCGCCATGGCCAACGGAGCCGTCGTTGTTCACACCCGCGCCGAGCGTACCGGTCGAATTGACGCTGCCGGCATTCACGGTGGTATTCTGCTGCGCCGCGAGTGTCCCGCTGTTCGTCAGATCGGCGGCGGTGCCGGCCGACAGCGATTGCTGCGCGTAGGTCGTGCCGCTGTTCTGGATGCCGCTCGCGGCCGACAGTGCGAGGTTGCCGCTCGCGGTCGTCTTGCCGGTCAGCACCAGGCGGCCGTCCGATTGCAGGGTAAGATCACCCGCCTGCGCTGCGATCGTGCCGGCGTTGGCCACCCCGACGCCAGCGGAGTTGCCCACCAAATACACCCGGTTCGCATACATGCCACCCAACTGCGCCACGTCGATCGCGACAGCCGGCGCAGCGCCATCGCCCTGAATCGGCGTCGCGGCCAGCGTGTCGTGATTGACCTGATTCGCGCCGGCGATGACGTTCAGATTCTTCACGTAGATCGCCGCATTGGTCTGCACAGCGCGGGAAATGATGTCGACCTGATCGATATTCGCCGCATTCAGGCCCGCGCCGGCGACGGTCACGAGGCCACGGTTGACGTTGTAGCCGGCCAACGAACCGTCCGAGCCGTAGAACGGCACGCCGGTGGTCAGGGTCGCGCGGCTGGTATTGATGAAGCCCGCCCCATCGAGATAGATGCCCGAGGGGTTCGCCAGGACGAGTTCCGCGCGAGCGCCCGCGATCTCCAAAGCGCCGCGGATTTGGGAAGGATTCGGGCTATTGACCTGATTGACGATGATGCGCGCCGCGTCGTTCGGCCCGAAGTTCGGGTTGCCGTTGATCCACCCGCCGAGCTGGGTCTGGACCATCGTGGCCGAGTTGTTCAGGATCGCGCCAGCGCGCTGTACGTCGAACTGGTTGTAGGTGTTGACCGATACACCCGCACTCGACGGACGCGCCACGTTGACTTGCGGCAGGCCGTTCGGCGTTTGGATTACCTGCGCGCTGGTGCCAGGCGTCGGAACGATCTGCGCACCGGACAGGGTGGGTAGCATGCCGAGCGCAGCGAGGCCCGCCATCACAACGCGAGCGCCGGACGCCGACGACCGCCGCTGCGCGCGCACCTCTCCTGTTGCCGATTTGCCTTCAGCCGTCGCAGTCTCCGCGACGGCCACCACCATACCCCGAAGCCTGGAATACACCAGGCGGTGCGTATTCTTGTTCATTCTCGTCGACGCGGCCCGCGTCCATTCGTTGGCTTATTGGATGAGATCTTATCGAGACCATTGAAAGGTAACTGTCAGAAATTGCCAAGCTGTTGAAGGAAAACCACAAATTCGGATTTTCAGACCCATCTGATTGACGCGACGTACGGACCTTTCTGGCCTTTCTCTGGAGGGCGCGCCGAGGGACAACGCGTGCGGCCTATCATCCAAGCGTGGCAAGGACCTTGCTGATTTGCGCATCGATCTCATCGGCGAGGTTGACCCATTCGGCGGTCACACACCGAGCGCTCGGCGCCGTCTGTATCGAATGCAGGCGCGCGGACACCTCGCGGCATCCGGTCAGCTCGACGCGCATCATGCCGCCAATCGCCGCAGCTTCACGCTTCACGTTGCCGGCCAGTTGTCCCTCACGACGCAACCGATCGACCCAGTCGGCAAGGTCATCGGTCCAGTCGCGCAGGTGATACAGTCGTCGCCCGAACGACGGCGTTCCCGTGAAATCGGGATTGAAATGAACCAGGCGCGCCTCTTCCCCAACCGAGGCCGATATCACGAGTCGGTCAGCTCTATCGTCGATCGCTTCGAGCCGAACGCTGTCGACGAAGGTGAGCACGCCTGGCAACAGCTCACGCTTGAGCGCGACCAGTGCCCGCACGTCACGCATGAAACTGGCTGCCAAGTCCTGCGACGCCTGTTCGGGCGTCAACGGCTCGCAGGTTTGCCACAATAGTTCGATTTGTTGCTCACGCATCGCAGCGTCAGGGAGCAGTGCGATGTCCCACGCGTATCCCGGCTGCCATCGTCGGGCTTCTCATAGCGAGGAGAAAGTTGGTCGCTTTGTCATCGAGCGCTGAACCCGAGCAGGTCCCGTTGCGTCGCAATACGGCCACGTCGTCGTCAGTCAGCGACGCTGCCCATGGCGCACGAGCGAGCGCGCCACCTGTATAGAAGCCCGACAGCGCTGCCGGTGTCAGCATTTCCCTCGGATCTGGGATCGGCGGCTGCGGACCCTGCGTATTGGAACTCTCGATCACGAGTCGGGACTTTCCGCGCAGCACGGAGGCTAGCGGCTGGTGCAAACCAGCATAGGGAACATGCATGCTGGCAACCAGAATGCTCGTAGCTCCGCCAGGCGCGGTCACTTTGAGCGCAGGAACCCCGTCTGCACTGCCCGCGACGGCAATCATTGTGCCGCTGACACCACCTGAGAACAGCGACGCTGCGATAGCCAAACGTGCAATCAACCTCATGCGATCGTCCTTCCTGCATTTTCGCCCGAAAGGTCGGTAACCCGATACGGAACCGCGTGAACCAACTGATCGAACTCAACGTCATCGGTCGGATGCACAACGAACCTCAGTCGTGCATCCTTCTGCCCAAAAGTCACGTCACGGAATGCGCCGTCACGGCTCTGGACGATTGTGTGCGCAACGAAGCGATGTGGGCTGTCCGCGAACGGCTCGTGCAGCCAACCTCGCGTGATCGTGAAATCGGGGTAACTCGCGCACCATCGCCTTGCATTGAGATGGCAGTCGGCCGGCATGGGATGCCAGGCCGCGATGACCCTGGCACTTCCTCGGCGCCCGCGATGCCCATGCCGCTCAGTGCCGCGAGGACGGCGGCTTTGCCGAACCTATGCCATCGGGTCTCCGGCGCAGTGGCGCACTCGTCCGCCAGATGAGCGAAGAATGGTAAGCCGTTGATGCTCGTCTTGAGCACTGCCGGCGCCTTGCAGCACGGGAGCAGGAAGTCGCCGAGCTGCGTCGACTCATTGAGCTGATCCCACTCGCGGATCGAGAACGCGGCCGCGTGTACGGGACGCCCGTCGCGGGTCCAGGCGACTTGTGTCATGACGGTGATCGGCGAAATGTGGGTGCCCTGAGCACCGGATTCGCCACGTCGCTCGACGAATACTAAAAAGACACCAAAAAAACGCGTCGCGAGCAGGCGTCCGGTAAACATCGGCTGCTCACCCGCTCGAAAACCCTTTCCAGTTGGAGCTCAGCCGGACGCCGGCACACGCCAACGGAGCCCCCAACCTTCACAATTCATTTAACTTTCCGTGAGGACTTCGACACCGGCCACTGCCTACGATAAGCGCATGTTTTCAGGACCTGCCGCCAGGAGCCCATCATGCCTACCCGCAGACATCTGCTGTTCGCCGGCGCCACCGGCCTCGCCGCGCTTGCGGCGCTGTCGTCCGCCGGCCGCCGCGCGCTGGTCGGCCGCGCGTTCGCCGCGCCGCCGGCCGCCCCGCAGACGGCCGCCCCGTTCGAAATCACCCTCAGCGACGCCGAATGGCATCGCCGGCTCACGCCCGCCCAGTACGGGATCCTGCGCGAAGCCGGCACCGAGCGGCCGTACAGCAGCCCGCTGAACGACGAACACCGGCACGGCACCTTCGCGTGCGCCGGCTGCAGCCTCGCCCTATTCTCGTCGGCCACCAAGTTCGACAGCCACACGGGCTGGCCGAGCTTCTGGAAGCCGCTCGACCACGCGGTCGGCACCGACACCGACGCGTCGTTCGGAATGATCCGCACCGAAGTGCACTGCCGCCGCTGCGGCGGCCATCTCGGCCACGTGTTCGACGACGGCCCGCAGCCGACCGGCCTGCGCTACTGCATGAACGGCCTCGCGCTCGCCTTCCACCCGACCGCCGCCTGATCCGGCCCCACTCCCGACCGACTGGAGAACGCATCATGCTGCTCATCGTCCTTGCCTACCTCGGCGGCGTACTCACGATCCTCAGCCCGTGCATCCTGCCCGTGCTGCCGTTCGTGTTCGCGCGCGCCGACCAGCCCTTCGTGCGCACCGGCCTGCCGCTGCTCGCCGGCATGGCGCTCACGTTCGCCGCCGTCGCAACGCTCGCGGCCGTCGGCGGCGGCTGGGTCGCACAGGCCAACCAGGCCGGCCGCTGGGCCGCCATCGTGCTGCTCTCGGTGTTCGGCCTGACGCTGCTGATGCCCCGCCTCGCTGAGCACCTGACGCGTCCGCTGGTCGCCGCCGGCAACCGCCTCACCGGTTTCGCGCAACGCGACGGGCGCCCGGCCGGCCCCGCGTCGTCGCTGCTGCTCGGCGTCGCGACCGGCCTGCTGTGGGCGCCGTGCGCGGGCCCGATCCTCGGACTCGTGCTGACCGGCGCCGCACTGCGCGGCGCAAGCGTCGGCACGACGCTGCTGCTGGCGGCCTATGCGGCCGGCGCGGCGACGTCGCTCGGCGTCGCACTCGTGATCGGCGGCAAGGTGTTCGCCGCGATGAAGCGCTCGCTCGGCGCCGGCGAATGGATCAAGCGCGGCATCGGCGCGGCGCTGCTGGCCGGCGTCGGCGCGATCGCGCTCGGCCTCGATACGGGCGTGCTCGCCCAACTGTCGACCGTCACCACGGGCGGGCTCGAAACGAAGCTCGTCGAGCGGCTCGGCGGACGCGCGAACAGCGCGCCGACGGCGATGGCCGCAACCGGCAGCGCGGCCGGCAACCCGGGCGACGGCGCCATGATGTCCGCGACCGCCGGCGCCGCGCACGCCGACGGCGGCGTCATGACCGGCAACGTCATGACCGGCGGCGCGATGATCCGCGCCGCGGATACGGCGGCCCCGACGCATGCGCCGGACGCGCTGCCCGTCGAAGGCACGCTGCCGTCCCTCGACGGCGCGGTGCAGTGGCTGAATTCGCCGCCGCTGACGGCGGCCGGCCTGCGCGGCAAGGTCGTGCTGATCGACTTCTGGACCTACTCGTGCATCAACTGCCTGCGCACGCTGCCGTACACGACCGCGTGGGCGCGCAAGTACGCGCCCTACGGGCTCGTCGTGATCGGCGTGCACGCCCCCGAGTTCGCGTTCGAGCGCGACATCGGCAACGTGAAGAAGGCCGTGCACGACCTCGGCATCGACTTCCCGGTCGCGATCGACAACCGCTTCGCGATCTGGCGTGCGTTCGGCAACGAGTACTGGCCGGCGCACTACTTCGTCGATGCGCAGGGGCGCGTGCGCCGCCACCACTTCGGCGAAGGCGAATACGCGGAATCGGAGCGCGCGATCCAGTCGCTGCTCGCCGAGGCCGGCCATCCGGAAGCGCTGAACGTGCCGATCGGGCTCGCCGGCGCGCCCGCGAAGGGAGCGCTCGCGGCGGCCGACAGCGCCGACGTCCGCTCGCCCGAGACCTACGTCGGCTATGCCCGCGCGGAGGATTTCACGTCGCCCGGCGGCGTGGTGCGCGACGCAACGTCCCGCTATGCCGAGCCGGCCAGCCCGGGGCTGAACGACTGGGGCCTCGCCGGCACCTGGCGGGTCGGCGCCGAACGCGCGACGCTCGCGGCGCCGGCCGGCCGCATCGTCTACCGCTTCCACGCACGCGATCTGCACCTGGTGCTCGGCCCGGGCGAAAACGGCCGGCCCGTGCGCTTTCGCGTGACGCTCGACGGCGCGGCACCCGGTGCCGCGCACGGCAGCGACATCGACGCGCAGGGCTACGGCACCGTCACCGGACAACGCCTGTACCAGCTCGTCCGGCAGCCCGGCGCGATCGCCGACCGCACGTTCGCGATCGAGTTTCTCGATCCCGGCGTCGATGCGTACGCATTCACGTTCGGTTGAACGCACGCGCCGCCGCGGCCCGACCGCCGTCCTCCCCCAATCGTTTCAGAAGGAGCCCACGATGAATCCGACACCCACCCGCGATCGCGCGCCGCGACGGCGCGCCGCACTGCTGCGCCGCATCGGCGCCGTCGCCCTCGCGGCCGCCGCCGCCTTCGGCTACCAGCATGTCGTCCAGTCCGCCGAGCCGATGCGCACCGTACCCGCGCCGACGCTCGACGAAACGCCCGGCACGTCGCACGACGAGACGGCCGTGTTCGCCGGCGGCTGCTTCTGGGGCGTGCAGGGCGTGTTCGAGCACGTGAAGGGCGTGAAGCAGGTCACGGCCGGCTATGCCGGCGGCGCGTCCGAAACCGCGCACTATGCGCTCGTCGGCTCGGGGCTGACAGGGCACGCGGAATCGGTTCGCATCGTCTACGACCCGACGCAGATCACGTACGGCCGGCTGCTGCAGGTGTTCTTCTCGGTGGCGCACAATCCGACCGAGCTCAACCGGCAAGGCCCCGACGAAGGGCCGCAGTACCGGTCCGCGATCTTCCCGACCACCGCGCGGCAACGCGCGGTCGCCACCGCGTACATCGCGCAGCTCGGCGCCGCGCATGTGTTTCCGGCGCCCGTCGTCACGCGCGTCGAGGACTACAAGGGGTTCTACGCGGCCGAAGGCTATCACCAGAACTACCTCGAACTGCATCCCGATGCACCGTACATCGCCTACAACGACATGCCGAAGATCGCCGGGCTGAAGCAGTACTTCCCCGCGCTGTACCGCACCGACGCCGTGCTGTGGCGCGAAGCGCGCTCGTGACCGGCAAGCGGTCGCGCGACGGGCCCCCGCCCGCCGCACGGCCGGCATGCACGGCCTTCGGCCGGATTTGCGCTGCATCAACGAAACCCCGGCCGCCGTGCCGGGGCAAACCCGCATCGCGCCTGCCGCGACGGGTAACTTCGCGTAGACTTCTCCAGATCCCCGCCGCATCGTGCGGCGCCCGGAATCCCAGTCCAGCCCGGAGGCGTCACGCATGCGCGCCATGCCCTTCCCAGACGGCGGTACCCTCGGAGAACCCGCCTCCGGCGCAGTCGCGCGCGACCTGCGCCGGGTGCCCATTCATCCCGATCACTGGTACCCGCTCGCCTGGTCGCGCGAACTGAAGCGCGGCAAGACGCTCGGCGTGCGCTTCGCCGGCGATCCGATCGTGCTCGTGCGCACCGAGTCCGGCGCCGTATACGCGCTCGAGGATCGTTGCGCGCACCGCCAGGTGCCGCTGCATGCGGGCGTCGTGAGCGGCGAGACGCTGCGCTGCTGCTATCACGGCTGGACCTATGCGTGCGACAGCGGCCGTTGCGTCGACGTGCCCTACCTCGGCCGCGAGCGCTTGCCCAACGGCGTGCGCGCGTATCCGTGCCGCGAAGCGCACGGGCTGATCTTCGTGTTCCCGGGCGATGCGGCGCTCGCCGACACGCGCCCGTTCCCCGCGCTCGAATCGGCGGACGACCGCGCGTTCAAGACGCGCCGCTTCGGCCGCGAGGTCAAGTGCCACTACTCGTTCATGCACGAGAACCTGATGGACATGAACCATCAGTTCCTGCATCGCAAGCAGATGGGGCAGATGCGTGCGCGTTCGGTGGGCCGGCGCCGCGGCGACGACTGGGTCGAGGTCGACTACACGTTCGCGCGGATGGAAGGCAAGCAGCCGGTCGGCGAGGCGCTGGTCTTCGGCGCGAGCAAGAAGCCGGGCGAGCAGTCGGACAAGAGCGTGATGACGGTGCGCACCGGCTATCCGTACCAGACGCTGCAGATCCGCTCGAGCGAAGGCACGCTCGTGATGGACCTGTGGATCGTCTACGTGCCGCTCGACGCCGAGCAACGCACCAACCGCACCTTCGGACTCCTGTCGATCCACCGTCCCGGCATACCGTTCGCGCTCGATCTCGCATGGCCGCTGCTCGTGTGGTTCACCGAGCGCATCTTCCGCGAGGATCGCTGGATCGTCGAACGCGAGCAGGAAGCGCACGACCGGCAGGGCGCCGACTGGAACCACGAGGTGTTTCCGGTCATCAACGAGTTGCGCGACCTGCTGCGCCAGTGCGGCGCGCGCACGGTGATCCCGATCCACGCGGCGCGCGACGACACGTGATGCACGCGGCCCGCCGCATGCGACAAGGCTGCCGCTAGAGCCGGAACGCGCCGGGCAGCAACGCGTGCGCCGTCGTCACCTCGAGCGCGCCTGCCAGGTTGCCCAGGATCACTTCCAGGTCGGGCGTGCCGATCTCGATGATTACCTGACGGCACGCGCCGCACGGCGCGATCGGCCCGTCCGTGTCGCCGACGACGGCAAGCCGCGCAAAATCCCCCGGACGATAGCCGGCCGCGATGGCCGAGAACATCGCCGTGCGTTCCGCGCAATTGCACAGGCCGTACGACGCATTCTCGACGTTGCAGCCGTGAAAAACCGTCCCGTCGTGCGCCAGCAGCGCCGCGCCGACCCTGAACCGCGAATACGGCGCATACGCGCGTTCGCGCGCCGCCTTGGCCTGTTCGATCAGTGCGTTGCGTTCCATCATGCGTGGGCCTCCATGAGTGTGTCCGGGTGCATCGACGCGACGCGTCCCGGCGGAGTCGCGACGCGCGTCATGAGCAGGTGAATGAAACGGCGGCCGGTCAGCCGATCCGTCGAAGAACGGTCGGCTGCGCGTTGCCCGCATCGCCCAGCCCGTAGCTGCGCTGGATCGCCTCCACCGCCTGCGCCGCGGCGGCGCTGTCGCGCGCATGCACGTGGCCGAGCGGCTCGCCCGCGGCGACGCGCTGCCCGATCTCCGCGAGCCCGGACAGGCCGACACTGTAATCGATCGGATCTTCCGCACGCGTGCGGCCGCCGCCGAGCGCGACGACCGCCAGCCCGAGCGCGCGGCAATCGACCCGCTGCACCACGCCGCTCGCGGGCGACGGAACGGGCGCGACCAGCGCGGCCCGCGCCAGATGACGCGCGGGCGCATCGATCAGGTCCGCCGGGCCGCCGAGCGCGGCGACCATGCGCGCAAAGCGTTCCGCCGCCGCGCCCGAGTCGAGCGCCCGCCGCAGCATCGCGCCCGCCTGTTCGACGTCGCGCGCCAGCCCGCCGGTCACGAGCAGTTCCGCCGCCAGCGCCATCGTGACGTCATGCAGGCGCGCCGGCCGCGACTTGCCCGTCAGGTAGTCGATCGCGCACGCCACTTCGAGCGCATTGCCCGCGCAGGGTGCGAGCGACTGGCTCATGTCGGTGAGGAGCGCGGTCGTCTTCATGCCCGCGCCGTTGCCGACGTCGACGATGCTGCGGGCCAGTTCCGCCGATTGCCCGGCGGTCGGCATGAACGCGCCGGAGCCGACCTTGACGTCCATCACGAGCCCGTCGAGTCCGGCCGCGAGCTTCTTCGACAGGATCGACGCGGTGATCATCGCGACCGACTCGACGGTCGCCGTCACGTCGCGAATCGCGTAAATGCGCTTGTCGGCCGGCGCGAGCCGCGCGGTCTGCCCGATGATCGCGACGCCGACGTCGCGCACCGTGCGGCGAAACGCGTCCGTATCGGGCGTCACGTCGTAGCCGGGAATCGCGCCCAGCTTGTCGAGCGTGCCGCCGGTATGGCCAAGCCCGCGCCCCGAGATCATCGGCACGTAGCCGCCGCACGCCGCCACCATCGGCCCGAGCATCAGCGATACGACGTCGCCGACGCCGCCGGTCGAGTGCTTGTCGATCACCGGCCCGCCGAGATCGAGCGCGCGCCAGTCGAGCACGTCGCCCGAGTCGCGCTGCGCGAGGGTCAGCGCGACGCGTTCGTCGACGCTCAGGTCGTTGAAATACACGGCCATCGCGAACGCGGCCACCTGCCCTTCGGTCACGCTGCCGTCCGTCACGCCGCGCACGAACGCGGCAATCCCGTCGCGGTCGAGCGGCTGCCGGTTACGCTTCCGGCGGATGAATTCCTGCGGTAGAAACATCGTTGCCGCTCCTCGATCGGTCGGTGGGCGCCGCGCGCTCAATGCAGCGAGAAGAACAGGCCCGCGATCGCGGCGCTCATCAGGTTCGACAGCGTCGCGGCCGTCAGCGCCCGGAAGCCGTGCCGCGCGACTTCCGAACGGCGCTCGGGCGCGACCGCGCTGAACCCGCCCGCGAGAATCGCGATCGACGAGAAATTCGCGAAGCCGCACAGCGCGAACGACACGATCGCGAGCGTCTTCGGGTCGAGCACCTGCAGGCCGGCCGCGGCGGCGTGCGCGCCGCCCTTCAGGTAAGGCGACAGGTCGCCGTACGCGACGAACTCGTTGAAGATCAGCTTCTCGCCGATGAAGTTGCCGGCGAGCGCCGCGTCGTGCCACGGCACGCCGATGATCCATGCGAGCGGCGCGAACAGGTGCCCGATGATGTCCACCAGCGTGACCTGCGGAAAGCCCGCGAACGCGGCCACGCCGCCGACGATCAGGTTCATCAGCGCGATGAGCCCCACGAATGCGATCAGCATCGCGCCGACGTTGATCGCGATGCGCAGGCCGACCGACGCGCCGGACGCCGCCGCCTCGATCACGTTGGCGGCCCGCTTGTCGTCGAAATCGAGACCGTCGACCACGATGCGGCTCGGCTCGACGGTCGGAAACAGCAGCTTGCCGAACAGCAGTCCGCCCGGCACCGCCATGAACGACGCGGCGAGCAGGTATTCCATCTTCACGCCGAGGCCGGCATAGCCGACCAGCACGGAGCCCGCGACCGACGCCATGCCGCTCGCCATCACCGTGAAGATCTCGGCGCTCGTCATGTTCCGCACGAACGGCTTCACGAGCGCGGGCATCTCGCTCTGTCCGAGAAAGATCGTCGCGACGGCCGAGCATGCCTCGATGCGGCTCACGCCGAGCAGCTTCGCGAGCCCCGCGCCGAGAATCGCGACGATCCACTTCATCACGCCGACGTAGTACAGCACCGCGATCAGCGCGGTCACGAAGATGATCATCGGCAGCACGCGCAGGCCGAACACGAAGCCGCCGTCGCCGAACAGCTGGAACATGCGGCTGTCGACCAGCCCGCCGAACACGAACGCGATGCCGTGATTGCCCATGTCGAGCACGCGGTTGACGCCGTTCGCGGCCGCCGCCAGCGCCGCGCGGCCCGGCGGCACGAACAGCACCAGCGCACCGACCGCGAGTTGCGTGCACAGCGCGGCGATCAGGGTCCGGCCGCTCACTGCGCGCCGGTTGTTCGACAGCAGATAGGCAACCAATATCAAGGACACCATACCAATGAGACTGCGCAGGACATCCACCGTGTGCTCCTTTCTCACTATTTGAACGTGTCCGGAGCGTGGCCCGAAGCCCGCGGACGTCTCCCGTGCGACAGGGTGGGTGGATGTTACCCGCTCGATACGTCCCCCCGCAACGCCGAAAAAAAACGTTGCCGCCAATTCCGTCGACTGTTTCCTTTTATGCTTCATCGGCCCGATCGACGATCATGCACACCTGGCAGGAACGCCAACGGGGCGTGCCGCATGCACGGCACGCCCCGCACTCCCCCCGCGCCGCTCAGCCCGCGCGCTCGACCGGCTGCGGTTCGCGCAGCCGGTTCGCGATCCGCGCGGCCTCGTAGTAGCCGGCTGCCGGCGGGCGCTTCAGGTAGCGACCCGCGCCGCGTACCGCGCGCAGTTCGCCGTCGGCCCATGCAAGTGCGCCGCGCGTCAGCGTGTGCGTCGCGACGCCCTGCACCGTCATCCCCTCGAACACGTTGAAGTCGACCTGCTGGTGATGGGTCTTCACCGAGATCGTCTTCGTCGCGGCCGGATCCCATACCACCAGGTCGGCATCGGCCCCCACCTGCACCGCGCCCTTGCGCGGATACAGGTTGAAGATCTGCGCGGCGTTCGTCGACGTGATCCGCACGAACTCGTTCGGCGTGATGCGGCCGCGATTCACGCCGTGATGCCACAGCACCGACATGCGATCCTCGACCCCGCCGCAACCGTTCGGGATCTTCGTGAAATCGTCGCGGCCCATCGCCTTCTGCGACGCGCAGAACACGCAGTGGTCGGTCGCCGTCGTATGCAGCTGCCCCGCCTGCAGCCCGCGCCACAGCGCCTCGCGATGCTCGGCCGAGCGGAACGGCGGGCTCATCACGTGCGCGGCCGCTCGCGCCCAGTCCGGGTCGCGATAGACCGCCTCGTCGATCACCAGATGGCCCGGCAGCACCTCGCCGAACACGCGCAGCCCTTCGCTGCGCGCGCGCGCGATCGCATCGACCGCATCCTTCGCCGATACGTGCACGATATACACCGGCACGCCGAGCACCTGCGCGATGCGGATCGCGCGGTTCGCGGCCTCGCCCTCGACCTCCGGCGGCCGCGACAACGGATGCGCCTCCGGCCCCGTCATCCCGCGCGCGAGCAGCGCCTGCTGCAGCCGGAACACGAGCTCGCCGTTCTCCGCGTGCACGGTCGGCAGCGCGCCGAGTTCGAGCGAACGCGAGAAGCTGTTCACGAGAATCTCGTCGTCGGCCATGATCGCGTTCTTGTACGCCATGAAGTGCTTGAAGCTCGATACGCCATGCTCGCGCACGAGCGTGCCCATGTCGCGGTACACGCTCTCGTCCCACCACGTCACGGCCACGTGGAAACCGTAATCGGCGGCCGCCTTCTCGGCCCAGCCGCGCCATTCGCGGAACGCGTCCATCAGCGGCTGCTTCGGGCTCGGGATCACGAAGTCGATGATGCTCGTCGTGCCGCCCGCGAGCCCGGCGGCCGTGCCCGTGTAGAAATCGTCGCTCGCCGTGGTGCCCATGAACGGCAGCTCCATGTGCGTGTGCGGATCGATGCCGCCCGGCATCACGTACTGGTCGTGCGCGTCGACGACGGTCGCGCCGGCCGGCGCGTCGATCTGCTCGGCGATCTGCAGGATCGTGCCGCCGTCCGCCGGGTCCGCGCAGAGCACGTCCGCGCGATAGGAGCGGTCCGCATCGACCACGGTGCCGCCACGAATCAGGATAGCCATTTGGTTGCCTCCTCGTTGACTGTCGGGTGCCGCATCACTCGCGTCGCATGCATCACGCCGGTCATGCGCTCGCGATCTGCGCGCGCTGTCCGGCGCGCCACTTCATCCAGGTGCCGTACACGCCCGATGCCAGCACGAGGCCGACGAACCACGCGTACGTGTAAAGCGTGTTGAAGAACGCCGGCACGTTCGGGAACGACGCCGGAAAGGCCGTGTGCAGGAAACCGGGCAGGTTCGGCAGCACGCCGGCCGCGAGCGCGGCCAGCGCGGCCGGGTTCCACCCGCGCGCATAGCTGAAGCCGCCGCGCGCGTCGAACAGCGCGCGCGTATCGAGCCGCGTGCCGCGAATCAGGAAGTAGTCGACCATCAGGATCCCCGCCACCGGCCCCAGCAGCGCCGAATAGCCGACGAGCCAGGTGAAGATGTAGCCGTCCGTCGTCGCGAGGATCTTCCACGGCATCATCGCGATCGCGATCGTCGCGGTGATCATCCCGCCCGTGCGGTACGAGATCGCCTTCGGCCACAGGCTCGAGAAATCGTACGCGGGGCCGACGAGATTCGCGGCGAGGTTGCAGCACATCGTGTCGAGCGTCAGGATCACGAGCGCGACGCCCACGCCGACACCCGTCATGCGGCTCGTCAGGTCGATCGGGTCCCAGATCGCGTTGCCGTAGATCACGACCGTCGCGGACGTCACGACGACGGACACCACCGACAGCAGCGCCATCGGCAGCGGCAGCCCGATCGACTGCCCGATCACCTGGTCGCGCTGCGAATGCGCGAAGCGCGTGAAGTCGGGGATGTTCAGCGCAAGCGTCGCCCAGAAGCCCACCATCGCGGTCAGCCCCGGCCAGAAGGTCGCCCAGAACAGTCCGGCCTTCTTGCCGCCGGCCGCGAACTGCGAAGGCGCCGACAGCATCGAGCCGAACCCGCCCGCCTTCGACGTCGCCCACCAGACGAGCGCCACGCACATCACGACCTTGATCGGCGCCGACCAGCTCTCGAGCCAGCGGATCGAATCGGTGCCGTGCCAGATGAAGTAGAGCTGCAGCGCCCAGAACACGAGGAAGCACGCGAGCTGCCCGAACGAGATGCCGACGAGCGGCAGCGCCGCGCCATGCAGCGCGTTGCCGGTCAGGATGTTCAGCAGCGTGTAGATCGCGCTGCCGCCGAGCCAGGTCTGGATGCCGTACCAGCCGCACGCGACGATCGCGCGCAGCAGCGCCGGCAGCTTCGCGCCCTGCGTGCCGAACGATGCGCGCACGAGCACCGCGTACGGAATCCCGTGCTTCGCGCCCGCGTGGCCGATCAGCAGCATCGGCACGAGCACGATCAGGTTGCCGAGCAGCACCGTCAGCACCGCCTGCCACGGCGACATCCCCTCCTGGATCAACCCGGCCGCGAGCATGTACGACGCGATGTTCATCACCATCCCGACCCACAGCGCCGCGAAGTGATACCACTTCCACGTGCGCTGCGCCGGCGTCGTCGGCGCGAGGTCGTCGTTGTAGAGGCTGCCGCCGTGCGCCGCGGCGCTGTCGGGATCGGCGGGATTCGCTGCGGATGTCATCGATCGCACTCCACGAAAAACGTCGGCGCCGGCATCCTGCGATGCCGGCCCCGGGTCACGAAAAAGCGGCGACGCGGGACACCCCGCGCGCCGCACGCCGGTCAGGCCGCCTTCGCGTGCGTTCCGGGCGACGCCGCCGTGCTGCCGCCCGCACCGCCATCCGCACTCGCCGGATTGTTCGGATGCGTGGTCCAGTTCGCGTAGTCGCCCGAATCCACACGCTCCATCGTGATGCATTGCTCGACCGGACACACGTGCATGCAAAGATTGCACCCGACGCATTCGGCATCGACCACTTCGAAATGCCGCACGCCATCCTTCTCGCGCGTAATCGCCTGGTGCGACGTGTCCTCGCATGCGATATGGCACAGCCCGCACTGGATGCAGCGGTCCTGGTCGATGCGCGCCTTGATGTCGTACTTCAGGTTCAGGTATTTCCAGTCGGTCACGTTCGGCACCGCGCGGCCGCGCACGTCGTCGAGCGTCGCATAGCCCTTCTCGTCCATCCAGTTCGACAAGCCGTCGGCGAGATCCGACACGATCCGGAACCCGTAATGCATCGCGGCAGTGCACACCTGCACGCTGCCGGCGCCGAGCACCATGAACTCGGCCGCATCGCGCCACGTCGAGATGCCGCCGATGCCCGAGATCGGCAGGTTCGGCGTTTCCGGGTCGCGCGCGATTTCCGCGACCATGTTCAGCGCGATCGGCTTGACCGCCGGGCCGCAATAGCCGCCGTGCGTACCCTTGCCGTCGACGGTCGGCATCGGCGCCATGTGGTCGAGATCGACCGCGACGATCGAGTTGATCGTGTTGATCAGCGACACGCCGTCCGCACCGCCCTTGAAGGCCGCGCGCGACCCCATCCGGATGTCGCTGATGTTCGGCGTGAGCTTCACGAGACACGGCAGCTTCGTGCCTTCCTTCACCCAGCGCGTGACCATCTCGACGTATTCGGGTACCTGCCCGACCGCCGCGCCCATTCCGCGCTCGCTCATGCCGTGCGGGCAGCCGAAGTTCAGCTCGACCGCGTCGGCGCCGGTATCCTCGACCAGCGGCAGGATCCATTTCCAGTCGCGCTCGTTGCACGGCACCATCAGCGACACGATCAGCGCACGATCCGGCCAGTCGCGCTTCACCTGCGCGATCTCTCTCAGGTTCACGTCGAGCGGACGGTCGGTGATCAGCTCGATGTTGTTCAGCCCTGCAATGCGCTGGCCGTTCCACTGCACGGCGCCGTAGCGCGAACTGACGTTGACGACGTGCGGATCGAGCCCGAGCGTCTTCCAGACGACCCCGCCCCAGCCCGCCTCGAAGGCGCGGTTGACGTTGTAGGCCTTGTCGGTCGGCGGCGCGGACGCGAGCCAGAACGGATTCGGCGAAGTGATGCCCGCGAAGGTGCAGCGAAGGTCGGCCATGATCGGCTCCGTGAGAGTGGGGTCGCTATCGTCGTGCTCGTGGTGCGTGGCGCGGGTCGCGCCTTCACGCGGCTTTCACGGCGCGCCGCGCGAGGGCCGCGTCGATCGACGCGGCCGCGCGCTTGCCGTCCTGCACGGCCTGCACCGTGAGGTCGATGCCGTCCGTCGCCGCGCAGTCGCCCCCGGCCCACACGTCGGGCCAGGCGGTGCGCAGGTCCGCGTCCACCGCGATGCGCGCGCCGTCCGCCGTCAGCAACGCGGCGTTGACGCCGTCGGGCGCCAGCGTCTGGCCGATCGCCTTCAGCACCATGTCGGCGTCGACGCCGAAACGCTCGCCCGACGCCGCCTCGAATTCCACGCCCGTCACCTGCCCGTTCGCGCCCGTCATGCGCACCGGCTTCGCGTGCGTGACGAGCGTGACGCCGCTCTTCTGCGCGAACTCGCGCTCGGCCCACGTCGCGCTCATCGCGTCGACGCCGCGCCGATACACCATCGTCACACGCTCGGCGCCGAGCTTGCGGCTCTGCACGGCCGCATCGATGGCCGTATTGCCGCCGCCGATCACGACCACGCGCCGCCCGACCGGCACGTTCTCCAGCGCGTCGGCCTGCCGCACCTGCTCGATGAAGTCGACCGCGTTCATCACGCCGCCCAGCTGCTCGCCGTCGATCGCGAGCGCACGCACGCCACCGAGGCCCATCGCGAGAAACACCGCGTCATGCTGCTCGCGCAGCGCGGCGAGCGCGACGTCGTGCCCGAGCGCAACGCCCGTCTTCACCGTGATCCCGCCGACCGACAGCAGCCACTCGACTTCCCGCTGCGCAAAATCGTCGACGGTCTTGTACGCGGCGATCCCGTACTCGTTGAGGCCGCCGGCCTTCGCGCGGGCGTCGAACAGCGTGACGCGGTGCCCGGCGAGCGCGAGCCGGTGCGCGCACGCGAGCCCGGCCGGCCCCGCGCCGACCACCGCGACGTGGCGGCCCGTGTCGGCCGCGCGCCGGAAGCGCACCGCGCCGGTTTCCATCGCCCAGTCGGTCGCATGCCGCTGCAGCGCGCCGATCGCGACGGGCTGCGCGTCCTGGTGATTGCGCACGCACGCGCCTTCGCACAGGATCTCGGTCGGGCACACGCGCGCACACATCCCGCCGAGCGGATTGGCCGACAGGATGTCGGTCGCGGCGCCCTTCAGGTTGCCGTTGCCGATCTTGCGGATGAAGCTCGGGATGTCGATCTGCGTCGGGCAGGCCTGCACGCACGGCGCGTCGTAGCAGTAGTGGCAGCGGCTCGCGGCCGCCGCCGCCGCGGTCGGATCGAGCAGCGGCGCGATATCCGCGAATTCGCACGAGAGTTGCGTGGACGACAGGCGATGCGCGGCGATCGCGCCGGTTGGCTGAGTGGTCATACGCGTTCCTTCGACTGGGTGGAGACAAAGCCGTCCCCGCCGGCTGCGAATGCACAGTCGGGGCGGTCATGCCGAAGCATCCTGCGATCGGGCGATCCGCGGCCTTCCGGCCGCTATCGCCTCTGCGTCATGAAGCCGGCTCGCACGCACGCGACAGCATCGCGTGCAGCAACACGTTCGCGCCGGCCTCGATCCACGCAGGCGTCGCGTCCTCGATCTCGTTGTGGCTGATGCCGTCCACGCATGGCACGAACACCATCGACGTCGGCGCGACCTGCGCGAGATAGCACGCGTCGTGGCCCGCACCCGACACGATGTCGCGATGCGAGTACCCGAAGCGCTCGGCCGCGCCGCGCACGGCCGCCACGCAAGCCGGATCGAACGCGACGGGCCGGTAGTAGAAGATCTGCTCGAGCGCCGTGTCGAGCCCGATGTCGGCCGCGATGCGCGCCACGCCTTCGCGCAGCGCGGCGTCCATCTTCGCGAGCACGGCATCGTCCGGATGACGGAAATCGACGGTGAAGAACACGCGCCCGGGAATCACGTTGCGCGAGTTCGGGTAGACCTGCATCATGCCGACCGTCGCACAGCCGAACGGCGCATGATCGAGCCCGATGCGGTTGACCAGATCGACCACGCGCGACGCGCCGAGCAGCGCATCGCGACGGCGCGGCATCGGCGTCGGCCCCGCGTGCGCTTCCTGGCCGGTCAGCGTGATCTCGTACCAGCGCTGCCCCTGCGCATCGGTCACGACGCCGATCGTCTTGCACTCCGCCTCGAGAATCGGCCCCTGCTCGATATGCAGCTCGAACGCCGCGTGCAGCTTGCGCCCGCCGCACGGCACGTCGCCGGCGTAGCCGATGCGCGCCAGTTCCTCGCCGATCGTCTTGCCGTCGACGTCCTTGCGCGACAGCCCGTATTCGAGCGGGAACACGCCCGCGAACACGCCTGACGCGACCATCGCGGGCGCGAAGCGCGAGCCCTCCTCGTTGGTCCAGATCACGACCTCGACCGGATGCTCGGTCTCGATCCCGCGATCGTTCAGGCTGCGAATCACCTCGAGGCCGCCGAGCACGCCGTAGATGCCGTCGAAGCGGCCGCCCGTCGGCTGCGAATCCGCGTGCGAGCCCGTGACGACCGGCGCCGCATCGGCCACGCGGCCCGCGCGGCGCATGAACACGTTGCCCATCGTATCGACCGTCACCGTGCAGCCCGCGGCTTTCGCCCAGCCGACGATCAGGTCGCGGCCGGCCTTGTCGAGATCGGTCAGTGCGAGCCGGCACACGCCGCCTTTCGGCGTCGCGCCGATCTTCGCGACTTCCATCAGGCTGTCCCACAAGCGCCTGCCGTCGACCCGGATCGACGTGTCGAAAACTGCCCGTTTCACTGTTTCCGATACCGCATTCATTCGTATCGCTCCTGTGGGGTCGGTGATGTCGTCAGCCCGGTCTGTGCCGGTGCGCGCCGGACCTGTTTCGGGGCAAACCCGCCCATGCGCGGTGCATGTTCCGGCTGCGCGCGAAAGTCGTCCGGCGCATCGCCGCCACACTTTCCGCCGCCATCCCCCGCGCATCGAATCCTGTCCGATTGGACAGGTTTTAGACGATCAAAATGACCAAATCAATGTCTTTCTTGCGTGAACGAATGGAGCGAGAAACGTGCCATCGCAACGCAGCATGGCGGCGGATGCGTGGTGTTCGCACGCGTGCGCTCGACGCGGATGAACGGCTAGAATGAAGCGCAACGCGGCATGCCGGCTGCGCGAGGGCAACGATGAGACATGACGAGGCGGCAACCGAAGCCACCGACAGCGACGAGGCGTCCGCGCCTTTGCGGCGACGCAAGGCGCACATTCGCGAGTCCAACGAAGCGCACCTGCTCGCCTGCGCGGAAGCCGTGTTCGCGGAGCGCGGGCTCGACGGCGCAAGCACCGCGATGATCGCCGAACGCGCCGGTCTGCCGAAAGCCAATCTGCACTACTACTTCCCGACGAAGCTCGCGCTGTACCGCCGCGTGCTCGACGACCTGTTCGAGGACTGGCATCGCGCGGCCGGCACCTTCGAGGCCGACGACGACCCGGTGGAAGCGATCGGCGGTTACGTGCGCGCGAAAATGGCGCTGTCGCGGCGGCGCCCGCTCGGCTCGAAGGTCTGGGCCAACGAGATCATCCAGGGCGCGGAGCACATGCAGGACATCCTGTCGGAACGCGTGAAGCCGTGGTTCGACACGCGCGTGGAGGTCATCGACGGCTGGATCGCGCGCGGATTGCTTGCCCCGATCGACGCGCACGCGCTGCTGTACCTGATCTGGGCGACCACGCAGCATTACGCGGATTTCGATGCGCAGATCCGCGCGCTGAGCGGCCGGCGTGCATTCACGCGGAAGGCGTTCGACGACCGGACCGAGCAGGTCGTGCAACTGGTGATCCGCGCATGCGGCGCGGTGTCGCCGCATGCGAAGCCGTAGCACGGCCGCGCGATTCGCCGAATGAAAAACGGGCGGCGGGTCGTGCGCCGGTGCCCCGGCGCCCTGCCCGTCGCCCGCGTCACGGCGTGCGTGCGATACGTGATGCGAGTTACGCGACGCGCTCGATCGCGATCGCCGTCGCCTCGCCGCCGCCGATGCACAGCGACGCCACGCCGCGCGTCAGCCCATACGTTTCGAGGGCGGCCAGCAGCGTCACCATCACGCGTGCGCCCGACGCCCCGATCGGGTGCCCGAGCGCGCACGCGCCGCCGTGCACGTTGACCTTCTCGTGCGGCAGGTCGAGATCGCGCATCGCGGCCATCGGCACCACCGCGAACGCTTCGTTGATCTCGAACAGGTCGACGTCGCGCAGGTTCCAGCCGGTTTTCTCCGAGAGCTTGCGCAGCGCGCCGATCGGCGCGGTCGCGAACAGGCCCGGCTTGTCCGCGTGGGTCGAATGCCCGACGATCACCGCCTTCGGCGTGAGGCCGAGGCGCTCGGCCTGCGAGCGACGCATCATCACGAGCGCGGCCGCGCCGTCCGAGATCGACGACGCATTGGCGGCCGTCACCGTGCCGCCGTCGCGGAATGCCGGCTTCAGCGTCGGGATCTTGTCCAGCTTCGCCTTGCCCGGCTGCTCGTCGATCGACACGACCGTGTCGGTCTTGCCGGCCTTCACGGTCACCGGCGCGATCTCCGACACGAAGCGGCCTTCCGCGATCGCGCGTTGCGCCCGCGTCAGCGACGCAATCGCGAACGCGTCCTGCGCCTCGCGCGTGAACTGGTAGGCCTGCGCGCAATCCTCCGCGAAGGTGCCCATCAGGCGGCCCTTCTCGTATGCGTCCTCGAGGCCGTCGAGGAACATGTGGTCGAGCACCTGGCCGTGCCCCATCCGCATGCCCGCGCGTGCCTTCGGCAGCAGGTACGGCGCATTCGTCATGCTCTCCATCCCGCCCGCGACGGCCACGGCCGCCGAGCCGGCCAGCAGCAGGTCGTGCGCGAACATCGCGGCCTTCATCCCGGAGCCGCACATCTTGTTGACCGTGGTCGCGCCCGCGCCGAGCGGCAGACCGGCCTTCAGCGCGGCCTGCCGCGCCGGCGCCTGCCCCTGTCCGGCCGGCAGCACGCAGCCGAACACGATTTCCTCGATACGCTCGGCCGGCACGTTCGCGCGCTCGAGCGCCGCGCGAATCGCCACCGCGCCAAGGTCGCTGGCGCTGGCCGCCGCCAGGTCGCCCTGAAAACCACCCATCGGCGTACGCGCCGCGCCAACGATTACGATCGGATCCTGAGTCGTCATGATTCGCTTCCTCCAGTGTCAGCGCGGTGCCATGCGCAACGCGCCATCGAGACGGATGACTTCGCCGTTCAGCATCGTGTTCCCGGCGATGTGGCGCACCAGCGCCGCAAATTCTTCCGGACGGCCGAGACGCGGCGGGAACGGCACGCTCTTGCCGAGCGCATCCTGCACGTCCTGCGGCATGCCGGCCATCATCGGCGTCGCGAAGATCCCCGGCGCGACCGTCACGACGCGAATGCCGAACCGCGCGAGTTCGCGCGCGATCGGCAGCGTCATGCCCACCACGCCGCTCTTCGACGCCGCATACGCGGCCTGCCCGATCTGCCCGTCGAACGCCGCGACCGACGCGGTGTTGACGATCACGCCGCGCTCGCCTTCCGCATCGGCGTCCTGCTTCGACATCGCTTCGGCGGCCAGCCGGATCATGTTGAAGGTGCCGACGAGATTGATCGATACCGCGCGTGCGAAACGGTCGAGCGAATGCGGGCCGTCGCGGCCCACCACCTTCTCGCCCGGCGCGACGCCCGCGCAGTTCACCAGCGCGTCGACGCGGCCGAACGCGTCACGCGCGGCGGCGACGGCGGCCTGCCCGTCGGCCTCGCTCGTCACGTCGGTCTTCACGAAGCGGGCAGCCGCGCCGAGTTCGTGCGCGAGGCCCGCGCCCGCCTCTTCGTTGACGTCCAGCAGCACGGCCTTGCCGCCTTCCGCGACGACCATGCGCGCCACCGCGGCGCCCAGGCCCGAACCGGCGCCCGTGATCAGAAAAACACGATCCTTGATATCCATTCGCAGTCCGTAAATTAGATGTTCAGGGTTGAGCGGCCTTCTCGGCTTCCATCTTGCGCAACACGAAGCGCTGGATCTTGCCGCTCGGGGTTTTCGGCAGCGCGTCGACGAAGTCGATCGCGCGAGGATACGCGTGCGCGGACAGCCGCCGCTTCACGTGCAGGCTCAGCTCGTCGGCCAGCGCCGCCGTACCCTCGTAGCCTTTCGACAGCACGACGAACGCCTTGACGATCTCCGTGCGCTCCGCGTCGGGCACGCCGATGACGGCGGTTTCGCTCACCGCCGGATGCTCGATCAGCGCGCTTTCCACGTCGAACGGGCCGATCCGGTAGCCGGACGACGTGATCACGTCGTCCGCGCGGCCGATGAAGCTCACGGTGCCGTCCGGCTCCAGCTCGACGTTGTCGCCGGTCCGGTAGTAGCCGCCCGCGATCGCCGGCGTGTCCTGCCGCCAGTAGCCGTGAAACCACAGCAGCGGCGAGCGCGCGATGTCGATCGCCAGGTTGCCGGGCTCGCCGGGGCCGAGCTCGCGGCTCGCTTCGTCCAGCACCGCGACACGATAGCCTGGCATCGCGAAGCCCGCCGAGCCGGAATGAACCACGTGGGCCAGCCCGTGATGGTTGTTCACGACCATCCCGAGTTCGGTCTGGCCGTAGTGATCGTGAATCGGCGCGTCGAGCGCCGTGGCGAACCAGCGCACCACCTCCGGATTCAACGGCTCGCCCGCGCTGCTCACCACGCGCAGCTTCCCCTTCAGCCGCGCCGCCGCATCCGGTCCGGCCGCCATCAGCATCCGGTACGCGGTCGGCGAACCGGCGAGACTCGTGATGCCGAGCCGCTCGATCACGTCGCAGGTGCTGTCCACCGTGAAGCCGCCTTCGTACAGCGTCGTCGCGTGGCCGAGCAGTAGCGGGCCGGTGATCGCGTAATAGAGGCCGTACGCCCAGCCCGGATCGGCGATGTTCCAGAACCGGTCGCCCGCGCGCAGGTCGACCGCTTCGCGCATGTACGCGCCGAACGCGAGCAGCGCGCGCAGCGGCACCGGTACGCCCTTCGGCAAACCCGTCGTGCCCGACGTCGACATCATCATGAACAGATCCGATCCCTTGCGCGGCACCGGCTCGAACGTATCGGCCTGCGCATCGAGCGCCGCGCGCAAGTCGATGTCGCGCTCCGGCAGCGTCTCGCCCGGCTCGCGCACCGTCGCCACCGGCGGGCAGTCCGCAATCTCGTCGAGCTTCGCGCGATTCGCGACGTTGGTCACGACCAGCCGCGCGTCGCTCATGCGCAGCCGGTGCTCGATCGCCTTCGGACCGAACGCCGTGAACAGCGGCTGATAGACGGCGCCCGCGCGCCACGTACCGAGGATCGTCGCGACGAGCTCCGGCGTGCGCGGCAGCAAGCCCGCCACCACGTCGCCCGGCTTCACGCCCTGCGCGACCAGGAGGTTCGCGACACGCGCCGACAGCGCCTGCATCCGTGCAAACGTGAAGCTGTGGTGCTGCCCGCCGGCGTCGATCCAGTCGAGCGCGATCGCGTCCGCCGATGCGTGCCGGTCGCAGCATTCGACGCACGCGTTCAGACCGCGCTCCAGGTCGCCGTGCAGTTGCGCCGCGGCGGTCTCGATACTGAACCGGGCGACGGCGTCGGCGTAGGCCGGCACCGCCCGGGCGGTTGCTCCATCAGGCATGCGTGTCTCCTGTGCGTTGTGGCCGCCGGCGAGCCTCGGGCGCGACGGGGATACATCGATAGTAGACAGCCGTGACATTGCAATCAATGACAAACAGAATCTAGAATCGTGATCGTTTTTGCCATGTCGGGAGGGTGCAGGAAAATGGGGCCGCAGATGATTTCACCGGATTTCGTCGACGACGCGCTCGCGTGCCTGCGCCGGCAGGGCCTGCCGACGGAGCCGGTGCTGCGCGCCGCCGGCCTGCCGGCCGCCGTGCGCGAACCCGTCACGCCGCAGCAGTACGGCCGTCTGTGGCTCGCGATCGCCGCTACGCTCGACGACGAATTCTTCGGGCTCGCCGCGCGCCCGATGCGGCACGGCAGCTTCACGCTGCTGTGCCACGCGGTGCTGCACGCCGGCACGCTCGACAAGGCGCTGCGGCGCGCGCTGCAGTTCCTGCGCGTGGTCCTGGACGAGCCGCACGGCGAGCTCGTCGTGGCCGACGGGCAGGCGCAGATCGTGTTGACGCAGTCGGGCGCGCCCTACCCGGCGTTCGCGTACCGGACGTTCTGGCTGCTGCTGCTGGGTGTCGCGTGCTGGCTGATCGGCCGGCGCATCCCGCTGCAACGCATCGATTTCGCGTGCCCGGGCCCCGACCAGCGCAGCGACTATCACCAGTTCTTCGGCGTGCCCGTGCATTTCGACCGGCCCGACAGCCGGCTCGCCTTCAACGCCGCGTACCTCGCACTGCCGACGATCCGCTCCGAGCAGGCGCTGAAGACTTTCCTGCGCGGCGCACCCGGCAACCTGCTCGTCCGCTACCGGCACGACACGGGCTGGGTCGCGAAAACCCGCGCGCAGTTGAAAACGCTGCCGGCCGCCGAGTGGCCGGACTTCGATACGCTGGCCGCGCGCCTCGGCACGACGCCCGCCACGCTGCGGCGGCGTCTGCGCAGCGAAGGGCAAAGCTTCGCGGCGATCAAGGACGAGTTGCGCGGCGCGCTGGCCCAGTCGCTGCTGCGCGGGCAGACGCTCAGTGTCGCGGAGATCGCCGTCGAACTCGGCTTCACCGAACCGAGCGCGTTTCATCGCGCGTTCCGGAAGTGGACGGGCACGAGCCCGGGCGCGTTCCGGCGTGACGTGCACGAGGCGGAAGCGGAGCCGGGCGTCGCGAGCGGATGAGGCCGCCGGCTCTCGTCGGGAGCGGCGCGCGGCGAAGGCAGCCGCCCGTCGCGCAACGCTGATACGATGCGCTCTTCCGACTGCCGTCCGTTGCGCGTCGACGACGGCAAGCCTCGCTCCACTCCACCGTTCCCGTTCCGATGCAAGCAACCGACTTCTCCGATACCGAACTGGCCGACCTGCGCACGCACGGCATCGTGCTGTTTGCCGATCGCGTGATCTTCGACGCGCAGCCGCCGATGCCGGCCGACCAGATCGCGGCCGTAGCGGCCTGCTGCCACGGCGACATTCCGCCCGCGCTGCTCGACCTGTGGCGCGTCACGGCCGGCGGCAGCCTCGACTACGACCTGACGCTGGAGATGAACGGTCATGTCGAGGGGATCAGCTGGGGCGAGCTGTTCTACAACGGCAGCGACGGCTATCGCGACCTGCAGGGTTGGATCGACCATGAACTCGAACTCGCCGAGGAAGCCGCCGAAGACGACGCACGCCCGTGGAACGGCAGGATCGACGCATTGCCGTTCGGCGGATTCGAGTATTGCGACCGGATCTACATCGTGACGGAGCCCGGCGCCAGGGACTGCGGCCACGTGCTCGCGTGGAAGCAAGGGCTGCCGCCCGCGTGGCGCGGCGCGATGCACGAGGACGGCCTCGAGACGGTCGCCCCCGACCTGTACGCGGCATTCGGCGCGCTGCAACTCCATGCGGATCCGCTGGAACCCGGCGACAGCGGAACCGGCATGACGTTGCTCGAGTATCTCGACGAACGCCGGATGTCGCACGGCCTGCCGGCGCCGCTGGCGGACAAGCTGGTCGCGTTCTATCGCCGCGCGCTGATCGACTGGCGCACGCCGCTCGCGGAAGGCACGCTCGCGGCGCAGCCCGCACTCGCGCGCCAGGCGTTGCGACATGCGATCGACTGCGACGACGCGACGCTCACCGCGCAACTGGCGCCGATCGTCGCGAATCTCGGCGCGCCGCTCTCCGGCAGCTCGATCCCGACCGACTATGCGCTGCGGCGCCAGAGGTTCGCGGCCGCCGCCGCGTTGCTCGACGCCGGCGCACCGGTCGCGCCGGATTCGCTGGCGTCCGCGTCCGGCAACGTGCCGGCCGCGCTGATGCGTGCGCTCCTCGACGCCGGCGTACGACCCGATGCCGCCGCGATGGCACGCTGCGTTTCCGGCGGCGGCGCCGACAGTGCCCGCCTGATCGGCGCGGCGCTGGCGGCGCAAGGCGTCGATGCGGCGTCCGCCTACCGCGCGGCGAGTGCAAAGCTGCTGCGCGAGCTCACGGCCGACATCGCGCAGGTTCGCGTCGGCAAGCTCAGCCACCATCTCGGGCTCGACGGACTCGAAGCCCACGCCGAGCGCCTGCGGCACTTCGTGCCGTGACGTGACGCAGGCCCGGCGGGACACCCCGTCGATGCACGCCTGCCCGTCGCCGGACGCAGGCGCGTCGCTCAGCCGGTCACACGTCGATCCCGAGCACTTCGCGTGCGGTCGCATCGACGGCGTGGCGCATCGTGGCGACCAGTTCGTCGATTTGCCCGTGATCGATCACCAGCGGCGGCGCAACGATCAGGCGGCCGTTCGTCGAACGCACGATCGCGCCGAGCTCGAATCCGACCGTCCGGCTGTGCCAGGTCAGATCGGCTTCGTTGGCAAAGCGCTCGCGCGTCGCCTTGTTCTTCGCGAACTGGATGGCGCCGACGGCGCCGACGCCCTGGATCTCGCCGATCAGCGGATGACCGTCGAACGCGTCGCGCAACGCCCGCTGCAGATACGGGCCCGTATCCGTCTTCGTCCGCTCGACGAGGCCTTCGCGCTCGAGCACGTCGAGATTGGCCAGCGCGACCGCGGCCGCGACCGGGTGCCCCGAATAGGTCAGCCCGTGCGCGTAGACCCCGCCCTTGTCGACCAGCGCGCCGCCGATGCGCCGGCTCATGATCAGGCCGCCCATCGGCACGTAGCCCGAGGTCAGCCCCTTGGCGATGCAGATCAGATCCGGTTCGAAGCCGAAGTGACGATGCGCGAACCACTCGCCGGTACGGCCGAAGCCGCCGATCACTTCGTCCGCGCAGAGCAGCACGTCGTATTGGCGGCAGATGCGCTCGATCTCCTGCCAGTAGCCGTCCGGCGGGAAGATCATCCCGCCCGCCCCCTGGAACGGTTCCGCAACGAATGCGGCGACGCGGTCCGCACCGATCTCGAGGATCTTGCGCTCGAGCGACAACGCCGCCTGCCTGCCGAACGCCACCGGGCTCTGGTCGCCGCCATGCGCATACCAGTACGGTTCGTCGACGTGCGCAACGTCCGGAATCGGCAGGTCGCCCATTTCGTGCATGAACGCCATGCCGCCGAGCGACGCGCTGCCGACCGTCGATCCGTGATAGCCGTTCACGCGGCCAATCAGCACCTTCTTCTCCGGCTGGCCCATCACGTCCCAGAACCGCCGCACGGTACGGATCAGCACCTCGTTCGCTTCGGATCCCGAATTGGTGTACACCACGTGACTGAAGCGGTTGCCGAGCAGCGCGAACAACCGCTCCGACAATTCGATCACCGCCGGGTGCGTCGTATGGAAGAACATGTTGTAGTACGACAGCGCCTTCATCTGCCGCGCCGCGGCATCGATCAGCTCCGGCCGCCCGTAGCCGACATTGGTGCACCATAGCCCAGACATGCCGTCCAGATAGCGGTTGCCGTCGCTATCCCATAGATGGACACCTTCGCCGCGCACCATCACGCGCGCGCCCTCCTCGTTCAGCGCCTTCTGGTCCACGAATGCATGCAGGTGATGCGCGGCGTCGCTGCGTTGATAGTCCTGCGTCGTGCGATGCGGAAAATTGGGCGCGTTCATGGGCGAGTCTCCGGTTCGTTTTACGGATGAAAAGGGCTGTCGTGCTGCCCGGCGCGGCCGCTGGCGGCCGCCGCGTCGAATCAGTAGCGGATCCAGGTGGTCTTCAGGCCCGTGTACTTGTCGATCGCGTGCAGCGAAAGATCGCGGCCGAAACCCGACTGGCGGAACCCGCCGAACGGCGTCTGCGCGCTCAGCGCATCGACCGTGTTGACGGATACCGTGCCGGCGCGCAGCCGGCCCGACACGCGATGCGCGCGCGACAGGCTGCCGGTCCAGACCGACGCGGCCAGCCCATAGATCGAGTCGTTCGCGCGCCGCACGGCCTCGTCCTCGGTATCGAAGGCCATCACCGACAGCACGGGCCCGAAGATCTCCTCGCGCGCGATGGCGTCGTCGTGCTTCACGTCGATGAAGATCGTCGGCTCGATGAAGTAGCCCTTGCCGTCGACTTGCGGCGCGCCGCCGCCGAGCGCGAGCGTTGCGCACTGGCGGCCGCGCGCGATCCACTCGCGCACGCGCCGGTGCTGCCGCGCGTCGACCATGGCGCCCATCCCGCTCGACGGATCGAGCGGATCGCCCGGCATGAACGCGGCGGCATGCGCGATCAGCCGGTCGACGAACGCATCGTGAATCGTGCGTTGCACCAGCAGCCGCGAGTTCGCGGAACACACCTCGCCCTGGTTGAAGAAAATGCCGAAGCAGGCCTTGCGCGCGGCCAGATCGAGATCGTCGGTGTCGTCGAACACCAGGTTCGGGCTCTTGCCGCCGCATTCGAGCCACACCTGCTTCAGGTTCGACTGCGCGGCGTACTCGAGAAATTTCTTGCCGACGGCCGTCGAACCCGTGAATGCAAGCACGTCGACGTCGGGGTGCAGCCCGAGCGCGCGCCCCGCGGTCTCGCCGTAGCCCGGCACGACGTTCAGCACGCCCGGCGGCAAGCCGGCCTCGAGCGCCAGCTCCGCGAGACGCAGCGCGGACAGCGGCGACTGTTCCGCCGGCTTCAGCACGACGCTGTTGCCGGCCGCCAGCGCCGGCGCCACCTTCCACGCGACCATGTCGAGCGGGAAATTCCACGGCACCACCGCGCCGACGACGCCCAGCGGTTCGCGCGTGACGACCGCGAGGTTGCCGGGGTCGGTCGACGCGACTTCGCCGTGCAGCTTGTCGACAGCTTCGCCATACCAGCTGAACAGGCCGCTCGCCGCCGGCACGTCGATGTCGAACGCGTCCGCCACGCGCTTGCCCATGTTGAGCGAATCGAGCAGCGCGAGCTCGGCGCCATGCGCCGCGACGCGTTCACCGAGCCGGCACAGCACGCGCTTGCGCTCGGCCGGCGCGCAGCGCGACCAGACACCGGATTCGAACGCGTCACGCGCGGCGTGCACCGCGTCGTCGACATCCGCCGCATCGCACGACGCGACTTCCGCGATGACGGCCTCGGTGGCCGGATTGACGGCGGCAAACGTCCGGCCGCTTCGGGCCGGCACGCTTCGGCCGCCGATGTGTGCAAGCGTTCTCGGAATGACTTGCGCCGCGAGACGTCTCCAGTCCGCGTACTGATGGCTTTCTGCTGAAGCTGGGTTCATTCAGGGCTCCGTTTTGACGACCGGGCGGCGTTACGTGGTTCTCCGCCGGCATTCGACCCGACGACAGACGCCGGCGGACACGACCGTCGTTCACGGCCGCCGCACATCGCTGCCGTTGTCCGGTTGTCGAACTGTCGGTCATCAAATAGCAATCTGAAAGAACACTTTTGCTTCTCATTGAAGAGGTTCTTTCTATCCATCCGGCCGGCGTGCGGCCGGTCTTCCTGCCTGGCTGCATGTGCGACGGGAATAGCGGAGGGGCCGCAGATGCGGCGAACATCGCGCGTGTCGTCGTGCGACGTCGCATGGCGCTCCGGCCGCCCCGGCAAGGCGATTCGTCCACCGTCGAGCGCAAACCCGACGTGCTGCCCGCCGCGCATCGTCGAATGCGCGCTGGCATTGCGTGCGCCGACGGCGTGGCGCATTGCGGCCGCGCTTTATCCGACCGTCGGCGCACGCGCGTTGCCCGGCATCCGCGTGACAATGCCGGCCGGCGCCCGTCACCGGCAAAAGCGCGTGCGGAGCGCGGTTCGTAACGCACGCACACGGTATTGAGGTAAATTGACGAGCGCCCGCCCCGCCGCGGCCCATCGACGAAGCCGTGACCTCCGGGAGGCAGCAACCCGACATGGATACGCCACTGACACGCATCGAGCCGTACGAAGCTGCCCTTCGGGCGGCCATGCTCGCCAACGACGTCGACGCACTCGACGCGCTGCTGGACGACGGCCTGGTATTTACCGTACCGGGCGGCCAGGTCATCTCGAAGGACGACGATCTTGCGGCGCATCGCGCGAAACGGCTGCGGCTCGATCGACTCGATCTCCACGATGTTCAAGCGCATGCGATCGACGAGATGATTCTGGTAACCGTGCAGGCAACGCTCGCAGGTCGTTTCGACTCGGTCGGGATCGCCGGGACGTTTGCCTACACGCGTCTGTGGCGACCCTCCGGTGCACGCTGGCGGGTCGTCGCCGGACACGCGTCCGGGATCGGCTGAATCGGCGCGGAATCGGCGCGAATTCGAGCGCCGATGCGCGGTGCCGCGCCACACGTGCCCACCGAATCGGCCGTAATCTGCCGCTTCGACAGTTAACGGGAGACAGGATGCACCCGCCTTTTTCCGTCCGTGCCGCTCATCCCTCGGATGCGAACGCGCTCACGGCGCTCGCCCGTGTTTCGAAAGCGCACTGGGGCTACCCCGAGGAGTGGCTCGCCGTGTGGGAGGGCGACCTCACGATCGCGCCGGAGATGATCTCCGGTTCGATCGGCTACGTCGCCGAATCCGCAGCACACGTCGTCGGGTTCTGGATCAGGACGGCTTCGGATTCCGACCTGCCGACGCCCGGGTGGCTGTTCGTTCACCCGGACTACATGGGCCGCGGTATCGCCCGCGCGTTGTGGTCCGCAGTCCGGCAGGAGGCTGCCGTACGAGGCATCGGAAGTTTCGTGATCGAAGCGGATCCGAACGCGGCGCCGTTCTACCTGTCGCTCGGTGCGGTGAAAATCGGTGAAAAGGAGTCGTCCGTCATCCCGGGCCGGTTCTTCCCGATCTTGAAAATCACTGTGTGATGGTCGATCTCGCGGATGGGTCGAACGTCCCTTCTCGATCGGTTCATCGCCCGCCGGACGGCTGACTCAATCCGGTGCGTCGCGGTCTCCGCGCATGATTGAAAATAACAGTTTGATGATCGGTCTCGCGGATGGGCCGAACGCCCCTTCGCGATTGGCCCGTCGCCCACTGGACGACAGACGCAATCCGGTGTGTCACGGCCTCCGTGCATGATTGAAGATCATTGTGTGATGATCGATCTCTCGGATGCGCCGAACAACCCTTCGCGATTGGCTCATCGCCCGCCGGACGACAGACGCAATCTGATGCCTCAAGGCCTCCGTGCATGATTGAAAATCACAGTGTGACGATCGATCTCCCGGATGGGCCGAACGTCCCTTCGCGATTGGTCCATCGCCCGCCGGACGACCGTCGCAATCCGGTGCGTCACGGTCTCCGTTCATTACCTTCGCATTCCTTATCTTTTACCTTGAAAAGGGCACCGCGCCAAACCACGGCAACCGCTACAACGCCATCCGTTCGCGCAGCTCCCGCGCCTGCCGCCGCGACACCTCCACCTCGCTGCCATCATCCAGCGTCAGGTCATATCCGTCGCCGATGCCCGGCGTGACCGCCCGGATGCACCGCAGGTTGACCAGCGTATTGCGGTTGGCGCGAAAAAACAGCGCCGACGGCAATCGCGCCTCCAGCGCACTCAGGCTGCGAGGCAGCAGCGCGTTCTGGTCTCGGAACCACAGCCGCGTGTAGTTTCCGTCCACCACCAGCCGGCGGATCTCGGACACCGCCACGAACCAGCACCGCTCGGCCTCGCGAACGAACACCTGGTCCTGCTCGCCCAGCGTCGTGCGCAGCGCGGGCGCCCCGACCACCGGCACCTCTCGCCGACGCGCGCGCTGCAGTGCTTCCAGCAAGCGCGGCGCTTCCACCGGCTTGACCAGATAGTCCAGCGCGTTGGCCTGGAACGCACGCACGGCATAGGTATCGTAAGCGGTGACGAACACCACCGCGGGCACCGTCTCCAACCCGTCCAGTACGTCGAAGCCGCTGCCGGACGGCATCTGCACGTCCAGCAACACGAGATCCGGCGCCAGCGCGACAATCGCGTCGCGCGCAGCCGGCACATCGTCGACCTCGCCCACGCATTCCACCCATGGCAGCGCCGACAGCAGCATGCGCAACTCCTGCCGGGCCAGCCGTGCGTCGTCGACAATCAGCACGCGCAGCAACTCGCTCATTGAGGAATCTCCAGGATGGCCCGCATGCGCTCGCCTACCGGTTGCAGCGCGAAACGCCCGCGCGCGCCCAATTGCGCGCGCAGGTACGCCAGACCGACCCCGTGACCATCGGCGTCAGGGCTGCCCGTGCCAATCGGGTTGTCCACCTGCAGCCGCAGCAGGTCGCCGTCGAGCGTGGCATGAATGCGTACCTCGCCACCACCCGGGCGGGCGGCGATGCCGTGCTTGATCGCGTTCTCCACCAGCAATTGCAGCGCCATCGCCGGCAACCGTGCCTGCTCCGCCCCGGCGGCGATATCCAGGCGCACGTGCAGGCGCTGCTCGAAGTGAATGGCCTCGATGGCCAGATAGTCGTCGACCACCGCCAGTTCATCGGCCAGCGTCACCTGCTCGCTACGATTGTGCGCCAGTGCGCGGCGCAGCGTGCGCGACAGGCGGGTGACCATGTCGCGCGCGCCTTCGGGGTCTTCCAGGATCAGCGCGCGCAGGTTGTTCAACGCGTTGAACACGAAATGCGGGTTGAGCCGCGCGCGCAACGCGTCGCGCTCCAGCACGCTGCGCTCGGCCTCGGCGCGCAGTCGCGCCAGTTCGCTGTCGCGAGCGCGGCGCAGGCCATGCAAGCCGGCCCACAGACCCGTCCACATCAGCAGGAACAGCGCGGTGTTCATCCAGTACACCAGCATGGACGACAGCCGGTAGTCCGCCTGCCCGCCGGGCAGTTGCACCCAGCCCAGGGTCAGCGCGGGCAGCAGCAGCGCCGCCGTCACTGCCTGCGCCACGCTCGTGCCGATCGCCACGCCGGCGGTCAGCTTCGACATCAGGCTGCCCAGACCGCCGTCCCACCAGCCCCGGCGCAACGCCACCGCGCGCAATGCACCGCTGCACAACCATAACGAAACCGCGAGACTCACACTGATCAGCACCACCCCGCTGACGACCGCGCCATGGGTGAAGCGGCTGCCCGCCCACACGGAGAACACGCCATAGCCCGCCCAGGCCAGCGCGTTGAGCGACCAGAAACGGCGGGAGCAAGTCGTGGCGTCGATGGGCATGGCGGATGTGCGGGCGAGGTGGCGTGCGACGATCACGGATGCGCAGCCAGGAAGGTACGCACCTGATCCTGCAGCCAGCGCGGATCGTCCCACATCAGGAAATGGTAGCCCTGCGCGCTCATCGCGATCTGCACGCCCTGCAGCTTCGCATACTGTGCCTGGAACACTTCCCGGACCGAAGCCTCGGTACCGCCGAACGGCTGATAGCTCGCCCAGGCGCCCAGCACCAGCACGGGGGTGTGGATGCCCGCGACATCGTCGCGCAGATCGCGCATCATCATCGAGTACAGCGCATCGGCCATCGTCGCGCGATCGGTGTCGCGGCCCCAGCGTTGCAGTTCGGGAAGATGGTCGACGCTGCGCGTCAGCGTTCTGGCGATGGCGTCGTTGCGCGCCTGGAAACTGGCGTCGTCGGCCGTCAGCAGGGCCTGGCGCAGTTGTCCGGCCACGACGGCCACGTTCTGCGCATTCGTGTGCGGATTCATCGCCGCCGCATAGAACGGCAGCGAATCGACGATGATCAGCGGGCCAACGGCCTCGGGCGCCTTCAGTGCCAGTTCCATCGCCAGCACACCGCCCAGGCTGTGGCCCATCACGGCTACCTTCGCCAGACCCCGCGCCTGCAGATAGGTCAGCAGTTCATCGCGCATGGCCGGCAGGAAGTCGGCCGGGCGCGGGACGGCCGCAGCCGCACCGGCAAAACCGGGTAACTGAACCAGCAGGCATTGCACCTGCGGCTGCAGCGCCCGGCAGGTGTCGCGCCAGACTTCCGCGCTGCTGTTCAGCCCGGGAATCATCAGCACCGGGCGACCGCTGCCGACCACTTCGACCTGCACCTTGCCGGGCACGTTCGGCGCGTCGGTGGCCGCATGTGCCAGGCCCGGGCCGAGTGCGGCCATCGTCATGCCGGTCATCGCGAGCCGGGCCAAGGCCTTCGTAACGGACCAGGGTGCCGGAAATATCTTCATCGTTTGCTCCTTGTCGATGGGTAACGCCAGGGGTAGCCAGCGTAGCGACGATCACGGAGCCGCGGTTGCGATTTCGGAGCAACGGCTCCCGCCGAGGATGAACGGTCGAAAGGCGGGGGCCGGCATCGATGTATCGACACCGCATCCGGAAACAGGCGTAGCCGATTCCACCTGCCAACACGCCTCGCAGCATTTCCGCCGCTGAAATGCAAAAACCCCCGCCTTGTCGGGCGGGGGTTTTTGGCTTAGGGAGCCTGACGATTACCTACTTTCACACGGGAATCCGCACTATCATCGGCGTAGAATCGTTTCACGGT
>NZ_JPGL01000079.1 GCF_000732615.1 Burkholderia paludis | reverse complement strand
CCGCCTGCGCGGTCGCGGCGGGGCAGCCGGTCGGCGGGCGCGTCGACCTGCGGCACGCGCACTTCTTCGACGACGCGGGCCGCGCGCTCTGAATCCGGCCCGGCCGGCAGGTTCCGCCCGCCGCATCGGCGGGCGGCCGAACGCATGCATAACACCGAATTTCGATGACGACAGTGAAACTGGTACAGGGCGCGAACGCGATCCTGGGTGAGGGCCCGCTCTGGTGCGAACGCTCGGCGTCGCTCTACTGGATCGACATCAAGCGCACCGCGCTCTACCGCCATACGCCCGGCCAGGGGCAGACGGGCTTCTGGCTGCTGCCGGAGCTGGCCGGCTGTGTGGCGGGCGTCGACGACGGGCGGCTGCTCGTCGCGCTGAAGAGCGGCCTGCACCTGTTCGAACCCGCGCACGGCACGCTCGAACGGCTGGCCGACGCCGCGCACGCGCGGCCGTCGCTGCGCTACAACGACGGCGCGGTCGATGCGCGCGGCCGCTTCTGGGTCGGCACGATGGCCGACGACGGCGACGGCCCGGGCGATCTGCATTGCTTCGAGCACGCCCGTGCGTCGCGCGTCGCGGCGGCCGGCTTCGCGTGCGCGAACGGCATGGGCTGGAGCCCGGACGGCGCGACGATGTACGTGACGGATTCCGGCCGCCGCACGATCCTCGCGTACGACTTCGACGCCGACGCGGGGCAGGTGTCGAACGCGCGGCCGTTCGCGACGCTCGGCGACGCGCGCGGCGTGCCGGACGGGCTGGCGGTCGACGCGGAGGGCGGCGTGTGGTCGGCGGTCTGGGACGGCTGGCGGCTGCATCGCTACGCGCCGGACGGCGCGCTCGACGCGGTTGTCGAGATGCCCGTGCAGCGGCCGACCAGCGTCGCGTTCGGCGGCGCCGATCGCGCGACGCTGTTCGTCACGTCGGCGTCGGTCAACGTGAGCGCGGACGGGCTGCTGCGCGGGCCGCTCGCGGGCAGCCTGTTCGAGACGCGCCCGGGCGTGGCCGGGCTCGGGCCGCATCGCGTCGCGCGCGCGTGGCTGGGGGAGGCGGTTGCGTCGCGTTGCGCCTAGCGGCGGCGCGGTTCGCGCGGCCGCACCGTCGATTCGCGCACGACGAGCCGCGCGTCGAGCATCGCGTGCGCGGCGGGCGACTTGCCCGCGAGCGCGTCGAGCAGCGTCGTCATCGCGACTTCGCCGGCGCGCTCGGTCTCGGTGTCGATCGACGTCAGCGTGGGCGACGTGAGCTTGCCGAGTTCGAGATTGTCGAAGCCGCACACGGCGACGTCGTGCGGGATCGCGATGCCGAGCCGTTCGGCCTCCTTGATGAAACCGGCCGCGATCATGTCGTTGTAGCAGATCACCGCATCGGGCGGCTCGGCCGACAGCATCACCGATGCGCACACGCGCTCGCCGTCGGCGACGGTCGCGCGCGGCACGCTGAAGGTGCGCAGCGGCAGCCCCGCGCGCGCGAGCACCTGCTCGGCGCCGGCGCGGCGTTCGTCGTCGCCGCGCGCGTTCGGCAGGCTGATGTACGCGAAGCGCTGGTATTTCTCCATCAGCAGGTGCTGCGCGAGCATCTCGCCCGCGCGCACCGGATCGGAGTACAGCGTGAGCAGGCCGTCGCGCGGCGCGGAGCCGACCGCGACCACCGGCTTGCCGAGGCTCGCGGTCCAGCGCAGGTCGTCGTCGGGCATGCTGGTGTTCAGGATCAGCCCGTCGACGCGGCGGCTCAGCTTCGTCAGCGCGGGGCGTTCGCCCTTGCGGTTCTCGTCGGCGTCGACGATCAGGACGACGAAATCGTTGCGCTGCGCGATCCGGTTGACGCCCTTGACCATCGCGGTGAAGTACGGGTTGAGAATATCCTGGATCACGACGCCGACCGCGCCCGTCTGGCCGGTGGCCATCGAGCGCGCGAGCGGGTTCGACTCGTAGCCGAGCTGATCGATCGCCTCGGCGATGCGGCGCTCGACGTCGGGCGAGAAGCGCTTCGTCTTGTTGATGAACTTCGAGACGGTTCCGATGGAGACGCCTGCGGCAGCGGCGACTTCGTTGATCTTGGCCACGATGAAAGTGAGTGTCAGTGCGTTTTGCCGGCGAGCATAGCATGCGCGCCGACGGCGGCGGTCGCGCGGCGCACGGGGTCGCGTGCCGCGCGATCGGACTCGGTAGTATCCCTTGGGGCGCCAGAATTCCCTTGAAAAAGCGCGATCGCGCGTCGACAATGAAAACGCTTTCCCTTTTCGCGAGCATAGCACGCGCGCATTCCGGACGACATTCGACGGAAAACGACGCACGACAACCGCCGCGAAATTTTTTTGCCGTTGAGGGAAAGCGTTTTCCCATTTCGACAGGGCGTGAACGAAAAACAGGAGGAGATCTTGATGCGACAGTATGGGTGGATCGCGGCGCTGGCACTGGCGGTGCCGGCGGCGGCGCAGGCCGAATCGAGCGTCACGGTGTGGGGGCGCGTCGGCGGCGACGTGCAGTACCTGAGCGGCGTGCAGAACGGCGCGCATTCGACGGGTTCGCGATTCTCGGAAGGCAACGACTGGGGGACCAGCATCCTGGGCCTGACGGGCAAGGAGGATCTCGGCGGCGGCAACCAGGCCGTGTTCTGGCTCGAATCGGCGATCAACGCGGCCAACGGCAACTACAGCGGCGGCGTGCTGTTCCAGCGCGGCGCGTGGGTCGGGTTCAGGAACGAGCGCTACGGCTTCCTGCGGCTCGGGCAGGGCTCGTTCATCAACAGCTACATCTGGTCGTACGATCCGCTGCTCGAGGAAAACTATTCGGTCGAGTCGCTGACGTCGTACCGGAACGGCCCGAAGCTGTCGAACGGGATCCGCTACGAATCGCCGACCTTCGGCGGCTTCTCGTTCGCGCTGCAGGCAAACCTCGGCAACAGCTCGAACGGCTGGCTGCGCGGCTCGCCGAACAACGTGAACGCGACGGGGCTCTCGGACGGCGCGACGCTCGCCTACACGCACGGCGGCTTCGAGGTGCGCGCCATCTGGAACGAGATCCGCAACCAGTACGGCCGCGAGGACAACCTGTTCACCGCGTCCCAGGAAGCCTTCATCGGCGTGCGCAACCGTTTCGGCCCCGCGCTGGTGCAGCTCGGCTATACGCGCTACAGCGCGCCCGATACGCCGGCCGGCCTGTCGCGCACCGCGAACTACTACTGGGGCGGCGTGACGTACGACGCGACGCCGTTCCTGCATCTGCAGAGCGCCGTCTATTCGATGAAGATCGACGCCGGCCAGTGGACCGCCGACCACAGCGGCGAAGGGCGTTCGACGATCGTCGGCCTCGGCGCGATGTACGACCTGTCGAAGCGCACGTTCCTGTACGCGACGGCCGCGCACGTGTTCAACAGCGCGAACGCGAACCTGGGCGTGAACCCGCAGTCGCCGGGGCTCGGCAACGGCAACGGACTCGGTGCGTCGCCGCTGCCGGGGCACAGGCAGACGGGCGTCTATGCGGGTATCGAGACGCTCTTCTGATATCGCGGCGGCAACGCGGCTCACGTCAACCCTGAAAAAGAGGAATCCTATGCAAGAGGCAACACCACGGCCCGATGGACGAGCGCCGTTGCCGCGCCTGATCGCGCTCGACTGGGGCACCACGTCGCTGCGCGCGTACCTGATGGCGAGCGCCCATACCGTGCTGGACGAGCGGGGCGCGGCGAAGGGCGTGATGCAGATCGGCGGCGCGGGCGTCCCGATCGCGCATGCCTGCGACGCGGCGTTCGAGGACGTGTGCGGCGCATGGCTCGATGCGTGGCCGGCGCTGCCGGTCGTCGCGGCGGGCATGGTCGGCAGTGCGCAGGGCTGGCGCGAGGCGCCATACGCGGACGTGCCGATCGACGCGGCGCGGCTCGGCGCGTCGCTGCAGACGGTGCGTGCGCGGCGCGGGACGACCGTGCACATTGTGCCGGGGCTGATGCAGCGCGGCGAGCTCGCGAACGTGATGCGCGGCGAGGAGACGCAGATCGTCGGCGCGCTGCAGGCGGGCGGCGCGACGCACGGGGCGGAGACGCTGCGGTGGTTCGGCCTGCCGGGCACGCACTCGAAATGGGTGGCCGTGCGCGGCTCGCGTATCGAGCGCTTTCGCACCTTCATGACGGGCGAACTGTATGCGCTGCTGTGTACGCACAGCCTGCTCGGCCGCACGATGCGACCGTCCGCCGGGTTCGCGCGCACGGCCTTCGAGCGTGGCGTGCGCGCCGCGCAGGCGGGCCACGCGGCGGGGCTGCTCGCGACGATCTTCGGTTCGCGCGCGCGGCTGCTGGCCGGCGAGCTGGCGGCCGACGAACAGGCCGACTACCTGTCCGGCGTGCTGATCGGTCATGAACTCGCGGGGCTGGCCGCGGAAGACGGCGGGCCGGCCGGCGCGGCGCATGCCGATGCGCCGGGGCCGATGCTGATCGGCGACGCCGCGCTGTGCGCGCGCTACCGGCATGCGACGTGGCTGATCGGCTGGCCGCCCGTCGACACGATCGACGGAGCGGCGGCAGCCGGCCTGTGGACGCTGGCCGAGCGGGCGGGCCTGTTGCCCGCGGCGGGCGAGGAGGGGGCGCCGCATCGTCTCGACGAAGCGGTGGCCGGAACGGGCGGCCGGCGCGCGGATCGACCTGCGGTCGACCCGGCGCGGGATCGCGAATGCAATATTTCAGGAGACTGACCTTGAAACACTGGAAGATGGTCGCGGCGCCGCTGATCGGCGCGCTTGCGGCATGCGGCGGCGGGGAATCGGCGGACGGCGCGGCAGCCGGGCAGCAACTGGCCGCCGCGCGGGCGGGCGGACAGGCGGCCGACGCGCCGCCCGGCACGCTGTACGTCGACTGCTCGGCCGGGACGAACGCGGCGGCACCGGCCGCGCCGGCCGGCACGGAGGCGAATCCGGTTCGCGATCTCGCGTCGCTGAACCGTATCGTGCTGACGCCCGGCATGCACGTGCGCTTCAAGCGCGGCACGACGTGCAACGGCAGCTTCACGCCCGCAGCGGGCAGCACCGGCGCGGCCGGCGCACCGATCGTCGTCGACGCGTACGGCGATCCGCAGGCGCCGCGCCCCGTCATCGCGGCCGGCTGCGCGGACACGGCGGCCGATCCCGACCAGTCGATCACCGAGCAGCACAAGACGCCCAGCGGGTTCAGCGCCTACTACTCGCTGTGCCGGTCGGACAACCCGACGGTGAACCGCGCGGCGCTCTATCTCTACAACACCCGGTACTGGGAGATCCGCTCGCTCGAACTGACCAACGACGCGACGACGCCCGGCGGGCGCCTCGGGCTGTATGTGCGGCTCGAGGACTACGGCACGGGCAGCCACTATCACGTCGACGACGTGTACGTGCATCACGTGCGCGGCTATCTGAAGGACGTCGCGAGCAACACGGTGGGTTCGTACAAGACCACCGGCGGGATGCTGTTCGAAGTGACGCGCGACAACGAGGTGGTCGGCAAGAAGGAGAAGCCGACCGGCTTCGACGACATCACGGTCGAGAACAGCGAGATCTACAACGTCGACGCGGTCGCGTTGTCGACCCGGTCGGCGTGGATGTGCCGCGAGGGCGGCGCGCCGTGCGGCGACTATCCGCCGTACAAGGGCAATCCGGCCTACCTGACGGATCCGGCCACGCAGGCGGCGTCGGACTACTTCCCGATGACGCGCGTCGTGCTGCGCAACAACCTGATCCACAACGTCGGCGGCGACGGCATCATCGTGCGCACGGCCACCGCGCCGAAGGTCGAGGCGAATCACCTGTACGACATCTGGATGCGCGCGCCGGGCAACAGCGCCGGCGCATGGGCGATCAACACGGACGATGCGCTGTTTCAGTACAACGAAGTCAACGGCGTGCGGCTGCAGAACAACATCGAGGCCGGCGACGCGATGGCGTTCGACGCCGATCTCGGCACGCGCAACACGCGCGTCGTCGCGAACTTCAGCCACGACAACGACGGCGGCCTGATGCTGTTCTGCGGATGCGGATCCGACGGCCTGGGCCACGTCGCGCAGGAGACCGGCGCGCTCGTCGAGCACAACCTGAGCCTGAACGACCGGCGGCGGATCGTCTCGGCGGCGGGATCGGCCGATTCCGTCGTGCGCGACAACGTCGTGATCACGCGCACGCCGGGCCTCGTGACCCCGATCGTCGAAAACCTCAGTTATGCGAACGCGTTCCAGGTGACGGGCAACCGCTTCTACAACGCATCCGACAGCGGCGCGATTTTCCGGACGAAGAATCCGCAGGGGAGCTACGCGAACATCGTGTGGAGCGGCAACGCGTACTTCGGCTATGCGGCGGACCCCGAGTTCACCGGGCCGAACTACCGTCACGGCGCCGAGCCCGATACGGTGCTGCCGTTCGCCGGACAGGACGTCGACGCGGTTGCGGGCGCGTGGTCGCGCGACAGCGGGTTCGAGCAGCACCGGTACCGCACGCCGCACCCGCAATGACGGCGCGGGCCCCGGCGCGCGGCGGCCGGCGGGGCGCGTCGGCGGCGCGCTGCGTCGGGCGGTCGCAGGCCGATGCCCGCGGGGCTTGATCGTCGTCAACATTCGAACCCGCCATCCGCCGATGATGGTGACAAGGCCGCGCGCGACAGGGTGCGCGGCAGTTCACCCCAGCGAGGTTCGCATGTACAAGAAGATCATGGTGGCAGTCGACGGCAGTGCTTCGTCGAAGCAGGCGCTGGCCGAGGCAGTGAAGGTGGCGTTGGCGGGCGATGCGCACGTCAGCGTCGTGTATGTGGTCGACAAGTCGGTGCTGTTCACTTACGCGGGCCGTTTCGATCCGCACGCGCTCGTCGAGGAGATTCGCGACGACGGGCGCAAGGTGCTGCGCGAGGCCGAGCAGGTCGTCGCGCTGGCCGGCGCGAAGGGTGAGGCCGAACTCGTCGAGACCGAGAGCATCGGCGAGGACATCTCGGAACGCCTGCAGCGCTACGTGAAGGAGCATGCGATCGATCTCGCGGTGGTCGGCACGCACGGGCGGCGCGGCATCCGGCGCGTGCTGCTCGGCAGCGTCGCCGAGCGTTTCGTGCGCGGCTCGAAGTGCCCGGTGCTGCTGATCCGCGGCGACGACGCCGACGTGGCGGCCGCCGTGGCCGCCGCGTAACGCGACGGGGGGCGCGATGATACGCCGCCAGTACCGGATCGTCGTCGCGGCGTTTGCCGTGTTCGTGTCGCTCGCGGGGATGATGTCCGTGGTGACGGGGCTGTTGTTCGACAGCGCGATGGCGCTGCGCGGCGGGGCGATCGCGCTGGTCGTCGGCGTGGCCGGCTTCGTCGTGATGCTCAATCCGGGCCCGAAGGGCGAGGAGTGACGCGGGCGGGCCCGGCCGGGTGTTTCCGGCCCGGCCCCCGCTTTTCCGGACGACCGGCGGCGCTTGCCGCGTCGCCCCGCCGGCCGCTGCCTCGCGTAATCGCTTACTCGCTGGCGGTGCCCGGCGTTTTCGCGCCATCCTGGCCGATCGTTATCGCCAGCCGTTTCAACGTCTCGTCCAGCGTGTCGTTCTTCGGCTGCACCTTGCGCGCCTGTGCGAACGCATCGCGCGCTTCAGCCTCGCGGCCCAGCTTCCACAGCACTTCTCCCTTGTGCGTCAACCCGGTCGCGTACGCCTCGCGCGCGCTGTCGTCGATGTCGCCGTCCCGCGCGAAGATCGCGATCGAGCGGTCGAACCACGTGAGCGCCTCGTCGTTGCGGCCGAGGCGATACAGCGCCCAGCCCTTGCTGTCGAGTGCGTATGCGTCGTCCGGCGCCTGCGCGAGACGCGCGTCGATCATCGTGAGCGCACGCCCGACCGCCACGCCGGCGTCGGCGAGCCGATAGCCGATGCTGTTCAGATGGCGGTCGGAGATCTCGCCCAGATCGAGTGTCGCCGCGACGCGGCCCTCGTCGCGTTCGGCGATCGCGAGCGATACCAGCTTCGCGACGATCTGCTGCCGCAGCTCGTCGCTGATCCGGTTGCCGTTGGCGACCAGCGTGCCGAGGTACTGCGTGTACAGGTCGGGCGCGGCGGGATCGTGCGCGCGGTTCGCGATGGCCGCGCCGGGGCCCGCGCACCAGTCGGTGTCGTCGGGCGCCGACAGCATTCCCGTATCGACGCTGACGTTGCGCGGCGTGTGCGACTGCGCATAGTAGGTGTAGCCGTTGGCGTCCGAGTAGCCGCACGCGAGATATTCGTCCTGGACGTCCATGACGTACGGCATGCCGCGCAGCGGTTGCGTGCCGGACGGGTCGACCAGCCGGAACGATTCGCCCATGTCGCCTTCGCCGATGATCGCGTTGAACACCCACTCCTTCTCCGGATGCGCTTTCGGCAGCCGGATCCTGACGGTGCGGCCGGCCGCGTCGGTCGTGCCGAAGATCACGCTATCGTGCTCGCCCGGCTTCGGGGGCAGGCCCGCGATCGTCTGGCCGGGCAGGAACAGCCGGTAGCGCGCGTTCGGCATGGGCTGGTGGGTGACGGGGTCGCGCAGCACGAACTGATGGACGTGGGGGCCCTTGCCGAACGATGCCGTCGGTGCGAGGTAGGTGCGTGCATGGGCGGCGGGCAGGGCGGTGCAGCTCAGGGCCGCGGCAACGACCGCGGCGAGAAGGCGTGATGTCATGAAATGGCGGTTCTTCTTGTAGGCAAGGCTTGATGGAACGACGGCCTGAAACGCACCGGACCCGTTGCGCAGCCCTCGACGGACCGCTGGCTGCGGCCGGCGCGTCCCGTTGCGGGCTGCCGGCTCGTTCGGCGCATTTCGATGCACGTTCCGTCCGCTGCCGGGCATGCGGCGCGGCGAGCGGACGGACGATGCGGGAATGCAGCGCGCAGCATAGCAGGCAGCGCACATCCGTTGCAGTGTGGCCGTGCGGCTCGGAGGCGCCGGCGCGATGCCGCGCGCACCGGGAATCGCGGTACCCGGAATGCCGCGCGCGACGTATCCGGCCGCGCGCGCTTCTGTCAAACTGGCGCCCATGAAACCGCGCCTCGCCTCACCGTCTTCCCCCGATTCCGCCGCCGCGCCCGCAGGTTTTCCCGACGCCGACGAACTGGCCGCGCTGCGCGCGTGGTACGCGGGCATGACCGTGCGTCAGGCCGTCGCGCGCTACCTGCCCGATCGCCTCGGCGAGGGGCGCTCGGCGCGCGGCGTGATCGGCGGCATCCGCCGCCGCCTCGTGCGGGTCGCGCGGCAGGTCGGCCGGCCCGATCTCGCGGAGCGGCTCGGTCATCCCGACGGTGAGCGGATGCGGGAAGCGAAGGCGGCAACCGAGGCGATCGGCCTGCTGCGCCACGCGCGCGAGCCGGTCCCGCAGATCAGCGACGACGTCGGCCTGTGGCTGCCCGCGCGTGCGGTCGTCGCGCTGCGCGCGCACGGGATCGCGACGCTCGCCGATCTCACGGTGCGGATTCCGCGCCGGCGCCAGTGGTGGCGCGCGATCGCGGGGCTGGGCATGGCCGGCGCGCGGCACATCGAGGCGTTCTTCGCCGCGCATCCGGACCTGACCGAACGGGCGCGCGCGCTGATCGCGGCGACGCCGCGCGGCACCATCGTGCCGTGGGAGCAGTTGAAGCTGCCGCACGAGGTCGACGGCTCGGCCGGCACGTTCCGCGCGCCGCGCGCGACCAGCACGCTCGACGCCGACAACGATTACGCGGCCGTGCACGCGTGGCTGTCGCTGCACGAATCGGCCGCGACGCGGCGCGCGTACCGGAAGGAGGCCGAGCGGCTGATCCTGTGGGCGATCGTCGAGCGCGGCCGCGCGTTGTCGTCGCTGACGACCGAGGACGCGGTCGCGTATCGCACATTCATCCGGCGCCCGACGCCGCACGAACGCTGGGTCGGGCCCGTGCGGCCGCGCGGCGCCCCCGACTGGCGGCCGTTCTCGGGCGCGTTGTCCGCGCGCTCGGCCGCGTACACGCTGTCGGTGCTCGGCGCGCTGTTCCGCTGGCTGATCGAGCAGCGCTACCTGCTCGCGAATCCGTTCGCGGGCGTCAAGGTGCGCGATACGCGCGGCGCGAGCGCGCTCGACACGTCGCATGCGTTCACCGAGGGCGAGTGGCTGCTCGTGCGCACGATCGCCGACGGGCTCGAGTTTCGCGCCGGCACGGCGGCCGGCGCGTCGCCATCCGGCTGGACGCCGGCCGCCGCGCAGCGGTTGCGCTTCATTCTCGATTTCGGCTATGCGACCGGGCTGCGCGCGAGCGAGCTGGTCGGCGCGACGCTCGGCGGCATCGAGACGGACGCGCACGGCGATGCGTGGCTGAAGGTGATCGGCAAGGGCAGCAAGGCCGCGCGCGTCGCGTTGCCGCCGCTCGCGCGCACGGCGCTCGACCGCTATCTGGTCGCGCGCCGGCTGCCGGTGACGCCGGCGCGCTGGCGGCCGGATACACCGCTGATTCCGAGCCTGGCGGAAGACGGCGCGGCCGCGATCACGAGCGTGCGGCTGTGGAAGGTGATGCAGCGTTTCTTCGCGCAGACGGCCGCCCAGGTCGATGCCGATCACCCCGCGCTCGCGCAGAAGCTGCGGCAGGCGAGCCCGCACTGGATGCGCCATACGCATGCGACGCATGCGCTGGCGCGCGGCGCGGAGCTGACGACGGTGCGCGACAACCTGCGGCACGCGTCGATCTCGACGACGTCGATTTACCTGCATGGCGACGACGTGAAGCGGGCGCGGCAGATGTCGAGCGCGTTTGCGGCCGACAAGTAACGGCGTCGCCGTCGATCGCGCCGCGCCGGTCCGGCAGGTGCGCGGACGCGATCGGCGCGCGCGATGTCGGCGCGCCGCGCGCCGTCATGTCGTTGTCACTGTCACGACACGGGGCGTCGTGGGCCGGGAAGGCCCGTACGAGCCGGAGCGCGCATTCCACCGACGAACGCACCACACGCCGCGACGCATCGGCGAGCCAGGCGGAACGGTCCGGCACACCCGGCGGTCATACACTTTTTTCAGGGGATACGGATGGCATCGAGCCAGCGCACCGCGGATTTCATCGTCGAGCAGATGGCGGCGGCCGGCACGGTATCGGCGCGCAAGATGTTCGGCGAGTACGGTATCTATTGCGACGGCAAGATGGTCGCGCTCGTCTGTGACGACCGGCTGTTCGTCAAGCCGACGCCTGAAGGCCGCGCGTTCCTCGGCGCGTGCGAGGAAGGTTCGCCGTATCCGGCCGCGAAGCCGCACCTCGTCATCGGCGGCGAGCACTGGGACGATCGCGAATGGCTGTCGGCGCTGATCCGGATCACCGCCGCGCAGTTGCCCGTGCCGGTGAGGCGTCGCCGATAACGGCCCGCTTGCATGCAATGTTGCGCTGCGGCCAGGCGTATTCTGTGACACATGGGCGCGACCGTCGCGCGCCTGGCGGGAGTACAAGAATGAAGACATCCGGACATCCGCGCGGCTGGTGGCTTGCCCGCCGCGCCCGGCACGCGCTCGTCGCGGCCCTGTGTGTCGGCTGGAGCGTGCTGTCGTTCGGCGCGGACGACGCGGCCGCGCTGCTCGACCGTTACCACAGCCTCGGCGCGCAACTGAAGGACAACGCGTTTCACCGGCCGCTGTACCTCGAATCGTCCGAGGCGTCGTCGTCGCTGAAGGGCGACATCTACGCGGTGGTCGACTATCCGTTCGCGGTCGTGAGCGGCCAGCTCGGCGATCCCGCGCAGGGGCCCGCGAACTGGTGCGCGGTGCTGATCCTGCACCTGAACACGAAGTACTGTCATGCGTCGCCGGGCGGCGGCAGCGGCCCGGTGCTCGACGTGAACCTCGGCCGCAAGATCCAGCAGAAGCTGTCGGACACCTATCGCGTGCAGTTCCGCTATCGCGTGGCGGCCGCGACGCCCGATTATTTCCAGGTCGACCTGACCGCCGACAGCGGCCCGATGGGCACCCGGGATTACCGGATCGAGCTGGAGGCGGTGCCGGTCGGCGCATCGCGCACGTTCCTGCATCTCACGTATTCGTACGGCTTCGGCACGGTCGGCCGCATGGCGATGAAGACCTACCTCGCGACGGTCGGCAGCGACAAGGTCGGGTTCACTCCCGTCGGCGCCGCGTCGGCCGCGCCGCCGCAGTACATCGGCGGCGTGCGCGGGCTGCTGGAGCGCAACACGATGCGCTACTACCTCGCGATCGACACGTATCTCGCGACCCTCGACAAGCCGCTCGACCAGCGCCTCGCGCGCTGGTTCGACGCGACCGAGCAGTATCCGCAGCAGTTGCATGAGGTTGAACGCGGTGCGTATCTGCAGATGAAAGCGCAGGAGGTGCAGCGGCAGCAGGCGGCGCGGTGACGGGGCGGTTCCCGGTCGCGCCGCCGGGCGTCAGTTCGACGCGCGCACGTTCGAGCGGGGTGCTGCCGGTGGCGAGGTGCGCGTACGGTGCGCGAAGAAACCCGCTTGGATCGGAGCCGTGCCGGCTTCCGACGAACAGCACGCCGCGCGTGAAGGTCGGTGGGGGTGCGGGTTCGATCTGACGGCGGCCGCTAGTCGAGCAACCCCGCGACGACGTCGACGATCCGCTGCAGCAGCGCTTCGTCATAAGGCAGCCACGGCACCGCGCCCAGCGGCGACGGTGGTGGTTCGAGCGTGGCATCGACGGGTTCTCCGTCGCGCATCACGCGCCCGGTTGCGCAATGCACCGACCACGCGCCGACGCGCACATGCCGCTCGTCGATCGTCATCTTCCCTTGCGCCACCGGCCCGGCGAACACGAGCGACAGCACGTGCCGGCGATGCCGCGCCATCGTGCCCAGCGGCAGATCCGACAACCGGTTCACGCGTTGCCGGCGTTGCGTTTCGAGTTCGCGCTGGCGCACCGGGTCGACCGTGAGCGCGGCGGCCGCCGCGCGCGTCGCGTCGTCGTCGAGCGCGAACGCGGCGACGCTGACGAGCAGATCGACCGAGCGCGCCACTTCCGAGAACACCACGCGGTCGATCTCGCCGATCGGCAGCGGTACCCAGCGCCGCTCGTGCCGGCGTTCGAAGTGCAGCCGGCGCGACGTGCCGTGGCTTTCCGAGCCCGGATAGAGCCGTGCATCGACGAGGAAGGTCGCGCGCACGTCGCCGAATTCGCGGACGAGCCCGTCGTCGTACGCGCGGATCGACCAGCCTTCGCGCCGCGCGACGCCGACCAGCTGCCGGCTCGACAGCACGTGGCCTTCGAACATCGCGGAATCGCTGGCCGACGCGTCGCCGTCGGCCGGCACGTAGTATTCGCGGAAGGCCTGCCTGACCGGCTGCCGCAGCGTGCGGCCGACGATCGCGCGTTGCCACGCGAGCCGCTCGTCCGCGTCGGCCAGCAGCGGGTGCCAGAGCCGGATGTCGCTGTCGCCGGCGATGTCGATCGCGCGCCCGGCCGCATCACGCAGCACGACCTTGCCTTTCGCGATGTCGGGCATGAACGACTGCGTCGAGCCATCGCTGCCGCGCGCGTGCCAGATCGTGCGCGCGGCGAACGCGGCACCGGCCGGCGCATCGACGAGGCGCTCGCGCCATTCGGCCTGGCCGAGCGTCATCGACTGCCAGAAGCCGGCTTCCATGCACGTGGCGAGCATCGCGAGCTGCTTCTTGTCGGGCTTCGCGTCGAGCGTCATGCGCAGCGCGGTGCGCGGCCGTTCGCCGAGCGCGCGTTCGGCCGGCTTCAGGTTGCGTGCGAGCTTCTTCTGCACGCCGGCGTGACGCACGGCGGCCAGCGCGTCGCGCAGCGCGTGCACGCCTTCAGGGGTCGGGATGGCCTCGACCGCGTGACCGAGCGCGATCGCGAGCGACTGCGACGGCGCGGTTTTCGCGGCCGTCGGCGCGACGCACACGCCCGTCAGCAGCGGCCCGATCAGCGGGCGCAGCCACGCTTCGTCGCGATAGGCGGCCACGCGCACGGCACGCGCGACGACCTGCGCGTCGTCGGTCGTGAACGCGCGATCGGCCTCGTAGGGAACGGCCCCCGCATGGAGCGCCGCGACCTGCCGCGCGGCCTCGGTCAGCGCGTCGCGCGCGAACGCGACATACGCGGCGTCTTCCGCGAGCGTGACGGCCGGATCGCTGAAGTCGAGCCACAGCCGCCGCGGCGAGAAGTAGCCGTCGTTCGTCGCGGCCAGCGCGAGCAGCGCGGCCGGCCCGAGTTCGGGCAGCACGTCGAGCTCGCGCACGCGAAACGGCGAATCCGCCAGCGCTTGCGCATACGCGTCGCGTCGCGCCGAGAAATCGCGGCGGCCGGCGAACCAGTCGAGCGCATACGTGCCGTACGCGGACGCGGCGCGCGCGCCGTCTGTCTCCGGTTCGTCCGCGATCCTGGCGAGTTCGGCCCGCAGCGCGGACGACGGCAGCGCGTCGAGGCACGGCAGGTCCTCCAGCGCACGCTTCCACCCGCCGGGCGGGATGTCGCGGAACAGTTCGAGCGCGGCATCGGCGTCGACGAGCGGCACGAGACCGAGCGCATCGATCTGCCCGCGCAGCCAGCGCGCGAATTCGGCGCGCGGATCGTCATGGGGGAGTTCGCCTTGCCAGATTGCGTGTTCGGTGCGGCGCAGCGCCGGCCAGGCCGTGCCGAGCGCGTGCGCGTCGAGCGCCGACAGGTCGATCGGCGCACCGGTGAAGCGCGGATGGTCGACGCTGCCGGTCAGCCGGGCGACGAGCTGCGAAGCGAGGTCGCGATCAGGCATCGGCGGCTCCGTTGCCGGCGGGGCGCGATGCGCGGACGCCGGCATGGCCGGCCGTGTTGTTCCGGTGCCATTTATTTTGTACTTGCCTGACGGCGCGGCGCGCGCCGCCGGGGGCGGCCGCCCGTTCGATCGGGTACTGCATGGTGTGACTCCGGCAATGAAACCGTGGGTCGCACAGTATTGCATCCCGATTGGGCTGGCCGGGCGATGGCCCGCCTGGCGGCGTCCCGCCGGCCTTCCGGCCGCCCGGCCATTTCATATGACGTACAGTTTTTTCGTCATGCGTGATCCGGGTCAAACTGTACTCTTGTTCGCGGGATCGATGTGTGTACTCGTCCCGAACTGTTCTTCTCTTAAGATCCGATCATCAAGTGCACAGTGCCGCGGATCCGGTCCTACCGGACCCTGCCGGCGCATCTTCAAGAGAGAGCCAGTGCGATGGAAAAGGCAAAACCGGAGCGACCGATCGGCAATCACGACGGCCCGATCGACGGGCAAAACGTGCGCAATCCCGGCGCACACGGCAGGGCGGCGCGGCGGCGCGGGCCGGCGGGAGGGAAGCGATGAAACTCTATGAAAAACTCGCGGACGACATCGAGCGCCTGATCCGCCAGGGCGTATACCGTCATGGCGACCGGATTCCGTCGGTACGGCAGGCGAGCCAGCAGCACCGGATCAGCATCACGACGGTGCTGCATGCGTACCTGCTGCTGGAGAGCCGCGGGCTGCTGGAAAGCCGGCCGCAGTCGGGCTATTTCGTGAACCTGCGGAACGACGAAGGGCATGCGCCGGTGCGCGAGTTGCGGCCGTCGAAGCCGATCGCGATCTCGTCGTCGGTCGACGTGAGCCGGCTCGTGCTGTCGACGCTGCGCTCGATCGGCACCGACGATGCGGTGCCGCTCGGCTCGCCGTATCCGGACCCGAGCCTGTTTCCGTTCGAGAAGCTGAACCGCTATGCGTATGCGGCCGGCCGCGACAAGTCGCTGTGGGGCGTGACGGACGGGTTGCCGCCGGGCCATCCGCGGCTGATCCGGCAGATCGCGCGGCGCTACCTGGAAAACGGGATGTCGGTGGACCCGAACGAGATCATCGTGACGGTCGGTGCGACGGAGGCGATCAATCTGTGCCTGCAGGCGGTGGCGAAACCGGGCGACACGATCGCGGTGGAATCGCCGACGTTCTACGCGATGCTGCACGCGATCGAGCGGATGGGGATGAAGGCGATCGAGGTGGCGACGCATCCGGAGTACGGGATCGACATCGCGGCGCTGGCGACGATCGCGAAATCGCAGCCGATCGCCGCGTGCATGGTGATGCCGAATTTCCAGAACCCGCTGGGGTTCCAGATGCCGGACGAGCGCAAGCGCGAGCTGGTCGAGTTTGCCGCGAAGGCCGGCATGCCGCTGATCGAGAACGGCGTGTACAACGAACTGTATTTCGGCGAATCGCATCCGAGTTCGCTGAAGTCCTACGACCGGAACGGGATCGTGCTGCATTGCTCGTCGTTCTCGAAGAGCCTGACGGCCGCGTACCGGATCGGCTGGGCATTGCCGGGCCGTTATCGCGACCAGGTCGAGAAGCTGAAATTCCTGAACACGCTGGCGACGCCGTCGTTGCCGCAGCTCGCGATCGCGGAGTTTCTCGAACGCGACGGCTACGAGCATCACCTGCGGCGCCTGCGCAAGGCGTATGCGCAGCAGGCGAACCTGATGCGGGCGATGGTGTCGCGGTTCTTCCCGGAGGGCACGCGCATTTCGAGTCCGGCGGGCGGATACGTGCTGTGGGTCGAGCTGCCCGCGCAGGTCGACGCGATGCGCCTGTACCAGCTCGCGCTGGAACAGGGGATCACGATCGGGCCCGGCTACATGTTCTCGATCACGGACAGCTTCCGGAACTTCATCCGGCTGAACTACAGCAGCCCGTGGTCGCCGGAGATCGAGCAGGCGGTGATCACGGTCGGGAAGCTGGCCGCGGCGTGCATGCGCTGAACGGGCGCGGGTGCGCGCATCGAGCGTCAACGACGGAGCCGGCCTCGCGCCGGCTCTGTCGTTTGCGGGGCGGCCTGTTGCGTTGCCGCCCCGTTCAAGGGGACCGCCGTGTCAGTAGTCCAGTTCGAGCGACGCCATGAAGGTGCGCGGCGTGCCGAGATACGCGGTATTCGCGCCGGGACTGCCGACGATGTTGCCGTCCGCGACGGACGCGTAGTAGCGCTTGTCGGTCAGGTTGACGACCTGGAAGCGGAACGTCTCGCGATGGCCGAAGAACGCGTTCGAATAGCGCAGCCCGAGGTCGAACGTCGCATAGCCCGCGGCGAACGAGTTGTTGGTGTTGGTCGCGGCGCGCTTGCTTTCGACGTGCACGGCGCCGGTGAACGCGACACCGTCCGCAAAGGCCGGATGGTAGTCGGCCGCGAGATCGCCCTTGAAGCGCGGCACGCCGACGACCATGCCGCCGTCGGTCGCGGGATTGCCGGTGTGGTTCAGCGTGGCGTCCACATAGGTGACGCCGCCGAACAGGCTCAGGTCGTGCGTCAGCTCGCCCTGCACGAACAGCTCGGCGCCGATGTCGCGCTGCGAGCCGATCACCGAGAAGACGTTGGTGGCCGCATTCGTCGCGCCCAGCGGGCGCGTCATCCAGAATGCGTCGGCGCTGATCAGGAAGTCCGGATTGGGGGCGTATTTCGCGCCGATTTCGTATTCGTGATCGCGGTACGGCGTCATGAACTGGTTCGCGTTCGCGGTGCCGGCCGGCGCCTGGTCGCCTTGTTCCAGCGCGCTCGTGAAGGTCGCGTAGGTCGTCAGCGCCTGCGTCGGCCGGTAGATCACGCTCAGCGTCGGGCTCAAGGCGCCCGCCTGCGCGTTGCCGCCCGTCTCGCGGCCCTTCGCGTCGAAGCTGCGCTGGTCGATGAAGGTCGAGTTCAGCACGCCCTGGATGGCCCACCGCGGGTTCAGGTGCAGCGTGTCGCCGAGCACGATGGTCTGCTCGGTCAGGGTCGCCGAGCGGTACTGGCCGCCATTGTTCGGCACCGGCGGCGCCGCGAACACGGCCGGGTTCGCGAGGCTCGCGCTGCCGAGCACGGTCGCGATCGGGTTGCGCGACGAGTACTGCGCGTTGTCGAAGCCGTTCGTGCCGAGCGTGAAGTCGTTCATCATCCCCAGTACGGAGAAATGACCGTTCAGCGAAGCCGTGTCGCTCGCGATCGCGAAGTGCGGCACCGCGTTGAAGTTCTTCGTCACCGTATAGCGGCCGGTGTTGTCCGTCAGCGCATTGGTGATGCCGTACAGGCCGCGGTCGGCGTTCTGGTAGAGCAGGCCGACCTCGACGTTCCACTGGTCGTCGATGTCGTGCTTCAGCTTGATCGACGCGGTGTTCGTGATCAGATCCGTGCCGGCGCCGGGCTGCCCGTAGCCGAGCCGCGTCGGGTCGACGGCCGCCGGCAGGAACGTGCTCTTGCCGCTGTCGTAGGTGATGCTGCCGGGCAGGCCGGTGATGTTGGTCTGGTAATGGCTGAAGCTGGTCTCGACGACGGTTTGCCGGTCGAGGTGGAAATCGAGCGCCGCGCTCAGCAGCGTGCGGTTGCTGCGGCTGTCGGGCGCCCAGCTGCTGCCTTCGCCGTGCACCAGGTTGAAGCGATAGCCGATCGCGCCGTCGGGGCGGATGCCGTCGGGGCCGACGCGGCCGCCCACGTCGAGCGCCTCGGTAAACACGCTGGTGGAATCGTCGCCCTCGGTGAAGCGGAACAACGGCTGGTCGGTGGGACGCTTCGACACGTAGTTGAACGTGCCGGCCGGCGTTTGCGGGCCGTAGAGCGAACCGGCCATGCCGTTGAGCACCTGGATGTCCTGCAGGTTTTCGGCCGGAATGGCGGTGGTGCCGATCACGTTGAAGCCGTCGAGCCGCGTGTTCTGCACGATCGACCCCTGGAAGCCGCGCGACTGCGGGCGCGAGACTTCATAGCCCTGCTGGTTGCGGATCGTGACGGAAGGCAGGTAGCGCAGCGCGTCATTGACCGTCGCTACCTGCTGGTTCAGCAGGAGCCCTTGCGGCACGACCGTGACGGACGCGGGAATGTCCTGGATCGCCTGCGTGCCGAGCGCACCCATGGCCGCGCTGTCCGTGAAATAGCGGGCCGTTCCGGGCGCCGGCGCCGAGACGTCGATCGGCGGCAGGACGGTTTCGCCGGGCGACTGCTGCGCGTGAGCCGCGCCGATCCAGGCGGCAAACACCGCCGGCCCCAATACCCATTCTCTTTTCTTCATGTGCATCAGCTTCTGGCGCTGCTCCGTTCAATATGCGAGCGAGCGCTTCGATATGTTTGGTCGGATATAACGAGATCGAAAAAAAGCGCTCATGGGTCCAGGGCGAACGAATGAGCGCTCGTGATGTTCGTTGCGATACAACGCCGGCAGGCCGGCGTCACGCGGTCCGGTGCAGCGTTGTCGTGCCGATTTTATCGTCGGGGTGCTCGCGGCAAGCGGGGCAATCGGTCCGCGGCCGACAGAGCACAGTGCGCGGGCGACCGGCCCGGTGCAAACGGCCGGCCGGGGCGTCATGACGCTACGCGTCGGGGGCGGGGCGGCACATCGTCGTCTGGTATTTGAGCGGCGTCGTATGCAGCACGCGCTTGAACATCGCGGCGAAGGAATTGGCATCGGCGTAGCCGAGACGGCGAGCGACTTCGTCCACGGGCGCATTCGTCGACAACAGGCACATTGCCTCGGATACGCGCATCTGCTCGCGCCACTTCGCGAACGGCATCCCGGTCTCGCGCTGGAAATGCCGCGCCAGCGTTCGCGAACTCGCGCCGAAGCGGTCGCCCCAATGTTCCAGCGAATCGCTGTTGGCCGGTTCGGCCACCAGCGCCTCGCAGATGCGGCGCAGCCGCGGATGCTGCGGCAGCGGCAGGCGACCGTGCAGGTCGTCGCCCGGCGCGATCGCGGCAAGCAGGTTGACGATCAGTTGCGTGAGGATGTCGGCCAGGCTGCCCGGTTCGCGCGGAAGCACCGGCTGGCGAGTCATCGCGAGGATCGCCTCGCGCAGCAGCGGGTCGACGGGCAGGAGGCGACCCTCGTCGTTTCCGCAGATCGGACACGGATCGACGTAAAGGGTGCGGAATCCGACCTTGCCGACCATCTCCAGCTCGTGCTCCACGCGCGGCGGCACGAGCATCGCGCAATCGGGCGTCACGACCCAGCTCGCGGCCGGCGTGCGCACGCGAATCAGGCCGCGGGTTGCGTACAGCAACTGCGCGCGCGGGTGGGTATGCGCGACCTCGCGCGCGCCCGATTCGTATTCGATCGCCTGCCCGAACACGGCAGGCAGGCTGCCCGCTGGCGGAGGGGCGACGGAAGGCGGCGGCGCACGACGCGAATTGTCCGTTTCATTCGAAAACCCACTCATAACGCTCATCGTTGCCAAAACATGTCCGGATTGGCCCCACAGGTCGTCTGCCTCTGCGGAGCGCCAACTAATAACATCTGACCTCGCCAGACGGCCGCCCGGCGTGTGTTCACGGGGTGCGGCGCCTGGACCATCGAACGACACAGTCCCCCATCCGCGCATCGCCTTTGCCTGCGGCGTCCGTTGCCGCGGGAATTATAGCTTCAGAAAACGTAATAAGACGCATTATCATTAACATTCGCGAGTGGATTGACGATGAAGGGACGCAAGGACAACACCATGGCCGGGCCGCGCGGATGGCGCGCGGCGTTTTTGCCCACACGGGCGGCGCTGCTGGGCATGCCGCTGGCCGTTTCCGCGCTTGCGCACGCGCAGTCGGGCGACGACGCGATCCGCACGCAAGGCGCGCAGCGCGCCGGCCAGGGCGCCGCGGCCGTTTCGGCGCCGGCACAGGATGCACGGCCGGCGGTCGACGGCACGCTGCCGGCCGTCAACGTGCTGGCGCAACGCGAGTCGCCGACCGGCCCGACCGCCGGCATCGTCGCCACCCGCGCCACGACCGCCACCAGGACGGACACGGCGATCGTGCGCGTGCCGCAGTCCGTGTCGGTCGTGACGCGCGACCAGATGGAGCAGCAGGGCGCGACCACGGTCGACCAGGCGCTGCGCTACACGCCGGGCGTGTATTCGCAGGACTCGACCGACTTCCGCTTCGACCAGTTGCGCGGGCGCGGCTTCGACTACACGGAATATCTCGACGGTCTCGCGCTGCAGTTGAACCAGTATTACGCCAATCCGCGGATCGACCCGTACTTCCTCGAGCGCATCGAGGTGATGCGCGGCCCGGCGTCGGTGCTCTACGGCGCGGGCAGCCCGGCCGGCATCGTCAACATGGTGTCGAAGCTCGCGACGGAGGATCAGGTCAACGAGGTTCAGCTGCGCCTCGGCAATCACGACTACTACGGCGCGGCGTTCGACGTCGGCGGCAAGGTGGACAAGGACGGCACCGTGCTGTGGCGGATCGTCGGGCTCGGCCGCGACGCCGATACCCAGGTGGGCGGCGTCAAGGATCAGCGCCTCGCGATTGCGCCGAGCGTCACGCTCAAGCCGGGCGCCGACACGCGCCTCACGCTCTATGCGCAATATCAGCGCGATCCCGCGGGCGGCCAGTTCGATTCGCTGCCGGTGCAAGGCACGGCAACCTACAACCCGAACGGCAGGATCAGCCCCGGCATCTACGTCGGCAACCCGGACGACGACTACTTCCGCCGCACGCAGTACGCGTTCGGCTACAGGTTCGAGCAGAAGCTCGGCAATGCCTTCACCTTCCGCTCGGACGCGCGCTACATGCACGACGACGTCGACTACCATCAGTCGTACTTCGGCACCTGGAAGGCGGGCACGAACCAGTCGGTGCTCACGATGAACGCGTTCCTCGACCGCGAGCACCTGAGCCAGTTCGCGATGGACAACCAGCTCGAGGCGAGATTCTCGACCGGCGACGTCAAGCAGACGGTGCTCGTCGGCGTCGACTATCAGCGGCTGCTGAGCGGCACGAATTCGGGTTCGGGCGCCATCGGCACACTCGACCCGTTCAACCCGGACTTCTCGACGCTTGGCCGGATCACGAAGACGACCAAGCGTGTCGACACCGCGACCGACCAGCTCGGCGTCTATCTGCAGGACCAGATCGAGTATCGCCGCTGGCTGCTCACGCTCGGCATCCGCAACGACTGGACCTCGACCAACATCCAGACGAGCGGCTCGACCTCGAGCCTGCAGAACCAGACGCCGCATGCCTTCACGTGGCGCGGCGGCCTGTCGTATCTGTTCGACAACGGCATCGCGCCGTACTTCTCGTACGCGAAGTCGTTCCAGCCGACCACCGGCGTGAACTTCGCGGGCCAGGCGCTGGTGCCGACCACCGGGCAGGAGTACGAGGTGGGCGTGAAGTATCAGCCGACGAGCTATCGCGCGCTCTATTCGGCGGCGCTGTTCGATCTCACGCAGCACAACGTCACGACCGCCGACCTGAATCACCCCGGCTATTCGGTGCAGACCGGCGAAGTGCGCTCGCGCGGCCTCGAACTCGAGGGCCGCGTGCAGCTCACCGACGCGCTCGCGATTCTCGGCTCGTATACGTATCTGAACCAGGTCGTCCTGAAGTCGAACACGGCGTCGCAAGTCGGCAAGCGTCCGACCTTCGCCCCGCGCAACATGGCCAGCATCTGGGCCGACTACACGCTGCACGGCGGGCCGCTGCGCGGCTTGGGCTTCGGCGGCGGGGTGCGCTACCTGGGCATGTCGGCGGGCGATACGGCCAACACCTTCGACGTCAGCAGCGTGGTGCTGCTCGATGCGGCCGTGCATTACGACATCGGCAACTGGAAATTCGCGCTCAACGCGACCAACCTGACGAACCGGACCTACGTCGCGTACTGCTCGGGCGGCGCGTGCTACTACGGCTCGAAGATCGGCGCGCTGGGTACGGCGAAGTATCAGTGGTAAGCCGATCGCGACGAGGGCCGCGGCCCCGTGTCGAACCCGTCGGCTCGAAGGTTCCGGCACGTCGCGGCCCCGGGTATCCGCGCGCGGCACGCGGTGCCGTGCGCCTGCGCGGCGTACGGATACCGGGCGACGCCGGCGCGGGAGACGCCGCGCGCCGACCTGCCGCCCGCGCGCGCGGCCCGGCGCGCGGGCGCCCCGTCCTGACGCAATTGGCCGGACAGGGCCCCGCGAGGCCGGGACGTGCGTCGATCAGAGGCTGTCGAGAAACGCCTGCGTGACCGCCACCCACGGGCCGTTCCCGTCGTTGTTCGCGTCGTATTCGACGGCGGGATTCTGGCCGCCCCAGATGATCAGCCCGGCCGCGGTGGTGCTGCGGATCGTGTTCAGCATGCTCTGCCAGGTCGAGGCCGGGATCAGCGTCGTGTTCTGGTCGTAGTACTGCGGCCAGATGTACGGAAAGGCCGGGTGCGCACCCGTGCTGCTCTGGCGATCGATCGTTCCCGTCGTCGCGAGGTCGGCGTTGAGCTGCGACGCCCATGCCGCGCCCGTGTACGGCGAGGTGCCGTTGGCTTTCACGTATTCGCTCGGGAAATAGGCGGTCTGGCCGTTGTTGAGATCCATCAGCTGCGCGATGTCGCGATAGGCGCTGGCCGGGTCCACCGTGCTGATGTTGGCCGCGTTCGCGAGCCCGTACCACCCGAGCACGCGGTTCGGGCGAATCTCCTGGGTCCACTGCTGAAGCTGCTTGAGGATCGCGAACCGGTTGGCGATCGTCGCCGTGCTGCCGGTCAGGTACAGCTTCTCGCAGTCGAGTACGAGGTAGCCGGCCGAATCGGCCGGCGTCGGGTCGTAGGTGTTGACCAGCGCTACCCAGTCGCTCTGCGACGGCAGCTTGACCTTGCCCGTCGACGCATCGTACGTGAGCGGCTGGCAGTATCGGGCCGGGATGAAATTGGTCTTGATCGCGCCGTGACCGATCGTGACGTCGGCGTAGGCCGTGTCGTCCAGGACGGTAAACGACGCTGCCGCGCCGGCATCGAACGGCCGGGCGAGCGCCAGTGCGATCAGGGCTGCGGCGCCGACGCTTGCGGCGATCGTCGCGCGCCGGCGGAGGGATCGGAATGACATGGCTGGACTCCTGGTAGGCAAGTGGAAGGAACATGGCGTGCGGCGCCGTTACCGCGCCGGTCGCGCCGGCTAGAACATCGTTTCGATGCCGGCATAGACGCCGGTCTGTCCGTGACCCGGCGCCGGGTTCGTGCCCCAGCCGGCGTTCATCGGGCCGAGCCCCGGGCTCTGCGGATTGACGCCGAAATTCGCGTTGGCGCTGTTGAACACGTGCGCCGCCATGCTGTACAGGAACGTCCGCTTCGACAGGTCGTACATGCAGCCGACGCCGACCATCGTCACGCGCGATTCGCCGTCGTGATCGGCGGTCCATTTGCCGGGGCCGACCTTCATCGTGTAGGCCGCGCCCTGCAGGTGGAAAAACGGATTCACGTCGTACGTGAGGCCGGCCCACCAGAGGTCGGCGCGGTCGGACAGGCCGGCCGGCGTATCCGGCGCGGAGTAGTGCGTGTACGCGGCCTGCACGCGAAACGGGCCGAACCGGTCGCGCACGCCGACGAACAGCTCGCGCGAGTAACTGAACAGGTTGTTCTCGATGCCCTGCGCGTTGCGGATCTCGTCCCAGACCACCCGCACCTGGAAATCGCCGCGCGTGTAGGCGCCGCTGACGCCGTCCGCGCGGCCGGCCTTGCCCGCGTTGGCCGGATCGCCCGCATTGAAACTGGTCGGGCTGTTGCCGAGGTTCAGCTCCGCGTCGAACGAGAAGCCGTTCAGGTCCGGCGACAGGTAGCGGATGCCGTTGGAGAGGCGCGAGCCGTTGCGGTACGCGACGAACGATTGCGCGCCGAAGTTCTCCTCGAGCAGCGGGTCGTATTCCCAGACGTAGTTGTTGAGCATCGGCCCCTGGCCGAACCGGATCGTGCCGTAGGTGTCGTTCTTCAACCCGACCCAGGCCGCGCGCTGGAAGATCAGCCCGGCGACCAGCGAGCCGGTCGGCGTGAACGCCGATTCGAGCCAGAACAGCGCGTGATTGCCGTTCCCCAGGTCTTCCGTGCCCTTCAGGCCGATGATGTTGACGCCCCAGTCGCTGCCTTCCGACCAGCGGGACGCGAGCCCGTGCGGCGTCTGCACGCCGCTCGTGTACTGGACGTCGCCGCCCAGGCGTCCCCACAGCAGGACGTTCGATTGCGCATGCGCGAGTGTCGTCACGAAGCACGCGACCGCGAAGGCGATTCGGCTTTTCATTTATTTAGCTATCCATATTTAATAGGGCGATAAAGAAGCGGCCGTTCCCCCCTGGCACGACCGCCTTTCCGCATGACTGCCGGGTGCGCTCAGCGCGGCTGCTGCACCGGCAGCGGCCCGTCGGCGCGCGGCGCCGGGCGGGGTGCGGCGGGCCGGACGAACTGCCGGCGCTGATCCTGCGTCAGCCCGAAGAACCACGTGAGCACGAACGCCGACGCATAGGCCGTCGCCGTCGCGAGACAGTAGACCGCGACGCTGCTGCCCAGGCCCATCGGGCCCGTGACGAGCGGGATCAGCATCAGGTTGGCGGGGCCGATCGTGGTCGCGCCCACGAAGTCGCCGTGGCTGGCGAAGTACCCGAGCACGAGCGCGCCGATGCCGCCGCCGATCGACGACGTGACGAGCGGGCGGCCGAGCGGCAGCGTGACGCTGTACAGCAGCGGCTCGGAGACGCCCAGCATGCAGGTCGGCAGCGTGTCGCGGATCCGCTGTTTCAGGCCCGCATCCTTCACGCGGAAATAGAGCGCGAAGGCGGCGCCGGCCTGTCCGCAGCCGGACATCGCGAGGATCGGGAACAGCGCCGTGAAGCCGTATTGCGCGATGAGCTGCGCATGAATCGGGATCAGCGCCTGATGCAGGCCGAACATCAGGAGGCCCACGAACGACGCGGCGAGCACGAACGCGGCCGGCATGCCGCCGACGTTCAGCAGCAGCGTGGTGATCTTGCTGACGCCGTTCGTCAGCACGTCGGCCACCGGCATGAGCACGAACAGCGTCGCGACGCCGGCGACGAGTAGCGACACCGTCGGCGTCACCAGCGTCTCGATCGCCGGCGGGATGCGGGTGCGCAGCTTGCGCTCGACCAGCGCGACCAGCGCGCCGGCCAGCAGCGCGCCCATCAGCCCGCCCTGGCCGGGCCGCAGCACGATCTCGCCGAGGAGCGGCAGCGTGAACGCGGGGAGCTTGGTCAGCGCCGGCACGATCATCACGCTCGCGGCCGCGCCGCCGAGGCTCGGCGTGCCGTCGAATTCGCGCGCCGCATTCATGCCGACCTGGATCACCAGGAATGCGAAGAACGCCGTGCCGATCGTCGACGCGACGGTCGCGAGAAAGGCGAGGTCGCCGGCGCTGTCGGGCGGTGAATGCCTGGCCCACAGCAGCAGCAGGCCGCCGAGCGCGTTGATCAGCCCCGCGCCGACCAGCGCGGGGATCAGCGGCGTGAAGATCGCGGCGATGCGGCGCAGGAAGCCGCGCACGGCGTGGTTGCCGCGCTTCGAGGGCGCGGGCGGCGGGGCGGCCGGCGCATCGGCCGGCGAGGGCGCGCCGCTCGCATCGTGTTCGCTCAATGCCTGCGCGAACGCGCTCCATACCTGCTTGACGGTGCCCGGACCGATGACCACCTGCAGCGGATCGCCGCTCACCACGCCCAGCACGCCGGGCAGTTGCCGCAACGCGGCCGGATCGGCGAGCGCGGGATCGGCGAGGCTGACGCGCAGTCGCGTCATGCAATGCGTGTGGTGGCGCACGTTCCGTGCGCCGCCGATTGCACCGAGAATCGCGTGGGCCAATGCCCTGAACCGCTCTGTCGTGTCCGCCGCCATGCCTGCTCCCGTGAAAGACCGAACCGCCCCGATTCGGAGACGGATACAGTGAACTGTCGATAAATTGGAACGTACCAATACATATAATGGTTGGCAATAGGTAGTTTTTTAGAAGCTGTCCAAGGGATTGGTGGATAGCTTTCCAGCGTTGGAGATAACGGGGTCAGGATGATGGTGCTGGCCGCGTTCAGGTGAAAATATACGTGTTATCAACGGATTATCGGTGTTTCGCAAGAGGATTCGCCAAAGTCGACGCCGCTCCCGTCATCGCATCGGATGAATTCTCGATTTACAACCAATGCCATACCAATTATGATCGACTCCATCTCTCACCCAACCTGTGGAGCGTCGTCATGCCGCTGGATCGTCTGATCACCGAGCAGCCCAACGTCTTCAGCGCCAACCTCGACCAGCTCGGCATCGAGGAAGGCGTGGCGTTGATGAATCGCGAGGATGCGTTCATCGCGCCGTGTGTGGCACGCGCGCTGCCGTCCATCGCGGCGGGGGTGCGGGCGGTCGCGCAGGCGCTGCGCACGGGCGGCCGGCTCGTCTACATCGGCGCGGGCAACAGCGGCCGGATCGGCTATCTCGATGCGCTGGAATGCCAGCCGACCTTCGGCATGTCGCCGCGGGAAGTCGTGGGCATCGTCGCGGGCGGCTTCGTCGGCGTATCCGAGGGCGTCGAGGATTCCGCGGAAAAGGGGCAGGCGGACCTGCAGGACATCGCGCTGCGGTGCGAGGACGTGGTCGTCGGGCTGAGCGCGAGCGGCCGCACGCCCTACGTGATCGGCGCGCTGCGTTATGCGCGGCACATCGGCTGCCGCACGGTATCGGTGGCGTGCAACGGCGGGAGCGAGGTCGGCGCCGTTGCCGATGTCGCGATCGAAGTGGACTGCGGCCCGGAGATCCTGGCGGGATCCACGCGCCTGAAGGCCGGAACCGTCCAGAAGATGGTCTGTAACATGCTGTCGACGCTGTCGATGGTCGCGCTCGGCAAGACCTATGGCAATCTGATGGTCGACCTGCAGGTGCACAATCACAAGCTGCAGCTCCGCGCGCAATCGATCGTCGCGCAAGCGGCGGGCGTCGCGCCGGACGTCGCGGCGCGGACGCTGGCGGAAGCGGGCAACCGCCCGCGGATCGCGATACTGATGCTGCTGGCCGGCTTGAGCTGCGGCGAGGCCGAAGCGCTGTCCGTCGAGCATGGCGGATCGATTCATCGCGCGCTGCAGTCGCGCAAGCCGTCCTGACGCCGTGCGTCGCACCGCGTCGCCTGTTCAATCCTGACCTTTTCTAGTGTATCGATGACGGAACGCCGCCTGGATGACCTTCTTTCGCTCGACCCGCAACCCGACGCGCGCCTGTTCGGCGCGTCGCAGGTCGCCGAGCTGCATGCGCCGTCGCCGGGCGGCGCGAGAATGCCGATCGCCTCGCGGCTGGCCCGGATGCTGCGCGCGATCATCGTCGACGGCACGATGAAGACCGGCGAGAGCTTCCCGCCGGAGCGGGAGCTGGCCGCGCAGTTGCAGGTGTCGCGCGACACCGTGCGGCGCGCGATCGAGGAACTGATTCGCCAGGGGCTCGTCGAGGCGCGGCAGGGCGCGGGGACCTTCGTTTCCGCGCGCGTCGAGCAGCCGCTGACCGAGATCACCAGCTTCTCGGACGACATGCTCCGGCGCGGTTTCCGCCCGGGGTCGCACTGGGTCAAGCGCGAACTGCGCCGCCCGACCCCGGAGGAGTCGCTCGCGCTGGGGCTCGCGCCGGATTCGGTCGTCATGCACCTGGAGCGGGTCAGGACCGCGGATGCCGTGCCGATGGCCGTCGAGCGCGCCGTGCTGGCCGCCGACCTGCTCGGCGGCAACCTGGAGTTCGGCGATTCGCTGTACGGCGCGTTGAATGCCGCCGGCATCTGCCCGGTGAGGGCGCTGCAGCGGCTGCGCGCGGAGCTGGCGTCCGGGCTCGATGCCGAGTTGCTCGGCATCCGTGGCGGCGATCCGGTGCTGCATATCGAGCGCCGCTCGTTCTCGGTCGAGGGGCGGCCGCTCGAGCTGACGCGGTCGTTTTATCGTGGCGACCGCTACGACTACCTCGCGGTGATGGGTAAGGCGTGATGGCTCCGCCGCGCCGGAGCCGTTCCGGGCAGTGATGAAGCAAGCGGTACGACCGACCGCACACGATCCTCTGCTGCGATCCGCCATACCGGTAGACGGAGGGCGGCGCGCCGTTTCCATTCGGGGAATACGGATTCCCGGCATCCGCGATGCGCACCGGCAAGCGCAACGTCACTGTCGGCGCCAATGACCATCCCGAGATTCGACAGGCGTTGAGCGCCTGTCGATGCCCGACCCGTCCGGCATCAGAACCAGGCCATGCGCTGGCTCGACGGAGCGGCACTCTTGAACGCCAGCACGGGTTTTTCAACCAGGTGCCATGACAGCCAGGCGAACCCCAGTGTGATCGCCGTCGCCATCGTGAAGTGGGCGGCAAATGACAACTCGGCGCCGAAATACCAGACAAGCGTTTGCTGCACGACGAAGGCGTAGATATATACGCCATAGGAAAGATCGCCGAATCGGCCGAAGCGCCTGAGAAATGTCGTGGACGCATCCCCAAGCATGACGGTCAGCGGGGCAAGGGTGACGAGGGTGCCCAGAAGCTGCTGCCCCATGAAGTACGTCGAGATGCCGGCAAGTGCAATGAGGGCGGCCCACGCAAGCCGCTGCGATTTCCATTTGTCCCGGTACAACCCCATGAGCGCACCGAAGCAGAAGTACAGCCCGTATTCTCTGTTGGGCACCCGGTTCGGGTTGGTTTCCGCACCGTAAATGCCGAAGTGATAGATAACAAACGCGATGACCGCGAGCAGGACGATGTGACGTCGTCCGACAAGCGTCAGCGCGCCTGCGATAGCCAGGTAGACATACCATCTGACTTCGATCGGGATTGTCCACGTCGATCCGTTTACCGCATTGGGGAATGGGTTGCTTACGAATACGCCGGGCAACTGGTAGTTCATCCGGAGGCGCAGATTGTCCATATATCGAACAACCAGCGAATCCTGGAAGTACTCGGAGACTTCCAGCTCGGAAACGATCGGGCCGACCACGAACGCGGCCAGGGTAGTGACGACGAATAACCCCGGCCAAATCCGGAGGAAGCGCTTCAGTGCAAAGCGGATCAGGTTTGGATCTCGCTGCCAGCTCTGGACGACGAGATAGCCGCTGATTGAGAAAAAGATCGAAACACCCAGGGCGCCAAGCTCCAGATTCGAGTCGAGGACCGGCTGGGGTCTGCCCAGCAGTGCGAACTGATGGCTGAACAGCACCATGAAAGCGGCGAGCAGCCGCAAGAAATCGAAGTTATTTTTATACTGCATTCCAATGCCATGGGTTTATCTAAGACGCACGGCTTTACCCGTCTGCGAAGAAGCACGTATTTGATGCCGCCGCTAGTGTCATTTGCAGTGCAAATCAGACATTTCCGTCTGTCGGGCATTGCACGGCGACCCCGCATCGGGCTGATGCGATGCGTTGTGGTCGCCGAGACACCATCCAATTCGAATTGGCGGGAGGCCGGCGGAATTATGGCACGAAAGATGCGGGGTTCAGCGAGACTCATCCTGAGTCTCGTCGTGTCAGATCGATCCTGTCGCTACACCAGTTGAGCGGACACCGGCAAAAGGCCATTGCCGACGGCGTGATGAAACGCGGACTGCGCGAGTTGTCGACCCACCTCGCGTTTTACGCCGGCTGGCCCGCCGCGGCATCCGCGGTCAATGCGCTGGCCGCGCTTCCCGAGTGACGGAGGGATTCCCGATGCCCTACGCGTGAATTGCACTGCTCGATAGCAAATCCGCGGCTTGCCAGGCGTCGAAGACTGGTCGTTCGGGCATGGCCGGGCCGCATCGCTGCCGCCGCCGTCCAGTCCTCGGTCCGCGCCTTGCGACACCGCCGTGGACGATGTCCGAACCTGATGCGACATCGCCCGACGCCCCGGGTGCGCAGGTCCGCCCGGCGGATCGCATTCGCCCGGAAGCGGGCGCGCGGCCGGCCATGCCCGGCGCGACTCACGTCGCGGTCGCGAACCCGGCCACGCCGCTGCGGGCATTGGCGGCGGCCGCGAGACGTCGCTCCGGGTCGGTCGCATGGACGCGATCCCAGGCGAGCACCTTCGGCGTCATCAGCCGGTGCCAGAGCGGCGGGAGCATCGCGACGACGATCGTCGTCAGGTAGCCGCCGATCATCATCGGGGCGTCGGAAAACGGTTTGAGATCCTGATAAGGCACTTCGCCCTGCGCGTGATGATGCGAATGGCGCGTCAGGTTGAACATGGACCACGAACTGATGCGTCGATTGGTATTCCACGAGTGACGCGGCTGGACCGGCGTGCCCGGATCGCGAACGATGCCGTAGTGCTCCATGTAGTTGACGATTTCCAGCAGCGCCTTGCCCCACAGCGCGCAGAGCAGGAAGTAGACGCCCGTCCTGTATCCGCCGGCGCTCCACGCGCCCGCGAGCAGCAGCACGCTCATCAGGTGGCCGCGAATGACCGCGTTGAACGGCGTCAGCCGCCCGTGCCCGGCCCGCTTCAGGCGTTTCGCCTCGATCTTCCACGCGCTGACGTTGCCCTTGACCGTCGACACGAGGACGTGGACGTACACGTTGCGGCCGCGCGGCGCCGTGGCGGGGTCTTCGGTGGTGGACACGTAGCGATGGTGCCCGTACACGTGCTCGATCGAGAAGACCGTATCGAAGCTGAACGCGAGCAGCCAGCGGCCGATGAACATCGACATCCGGTCCCACGTGCGATGGGTCAGCTCGTGCGCGGGAATGGTGCCGATCATGCCGATCATCAGGCCGGTCAGCACGACGCCGGACACATGGTGCGCCGGGTTCGCCGCCGCGCGCGCGGCCAGCGCGTCGTATCCGGTCAGTCGTTCGATCAGCGCGCCGAATCCGAGCGGATCGGCGCCGGCCATCGACCAGACCGACGCGAACACGATCAGCGACAGCAGCGGCAGCGCCATCCAGAGCTGAAACGTCAGGATGCCGGAATGGCGCAGGACGGGCGTCGACGTGTCGTCGCCGCCTATCGCGTCGCCGACGATGTAGAACGCGAGGATCGCGACGAGGTCGATCGTGATCCACGCGCCGCCCGCGACGAACGCGACGACCGACGAGAGGCCGACCAGGTGGAACAGAAAATACTTCAGGTAGTGATGCATGGGAACGTCTCCTCCTTCGGATGGATATTGGAATTCAGGCGACTGCCTGCACATCGTGTTGCGTGGCGAACCGATCCGCGTGAATGTGCGTGCGGGCAAGGCCGCGCGCCGTCAGCAGGTCGGTGGCCGCGTCGATCATCCGGGGCGGCCCGCACAGGTAGGCATGCGCATCGGCCGGCAGGTCGCCGGCGATGCCGTCGGTGACGAGGCCGCGTGCGCCTCGCCACGACGAATCGGGCGGCTCCTCGGACAGGATCGGCAGGAAGTCGAAGCGGTCGTGCCAGCGGCGCGCGAGATCGGCAATCGTGTCGAGCGCGTACAGATCGCGCTGCGTGCGCGCGCCGAACAGCAGCGTGACCGGGCGCGCCACGCGCGCCGCCGCGCCGTCTTCCAGCAGCGCCAGTACGGGCGCGAGCCCGCTGCCGCCGGCGATCAGGAGCAGCGGAGCGGCGGCGGGGCGCATCCAGAAATCGCCGAGCGGGCCTTCGACGGTCGCGGTCGTGCCGACGAGATCGTGCGCGTGCACGTGACCGGAGAACAGGCCGCCGGGCACCCGGCGCACGAAAAACACCGCCTGCGCGTCCGGCCGCACCCGCGTCGCGAACGAGTAGCTGCGCGCCTCGCCGGGCAGGGATGCGATGGACAGCCGCGCATGCTGTCCGGCCTTGTACGGAAGCGCTTCGTCGAGCTGGATGCGCAGGCGCAGGATGTCGTGCGTCAGCCGGTCCTGGCCGGTCACGCGGCCGCCGACCGTGCGCCGCTCGCCGTTGCGGCTCATGTCGACGGCGATGCTGACGTCCGATCGCGGGACGCTCTGGCAGGCCAGGATGAAGCCCTGATCGAGGTCCTCGTCCGACAGGATGTATCCGGTTTGCGTGAGTTCCTTCACGCGGCCGTCGATCAGCCGGCACTTGCAGGTCGCACATCCGCCGACACGGCAGCTGTGCGGAAAGTCGAGGCCGTGGCGCAACGCTGCCTGCAGCAGCGTTTCCCCCGGCTGGACGGCGATGGCGCGCCCGTTGACGACGGCTGTCACAGTCTTGGGCTTTGTCAGGAACCTGAGCATGTTTCCTTCCGGTCGGCACGATTGAGGTGCGTTCATCGTAGGGAACCGGCCGCCGGTGCGGGAGTGCTCGAATTGACATCGATGGCGCATTTAAGGTCAATTGAGGTCCGTCACCCAGCGAGGATGTCCGACATGTCCGAGACGGACTTTTTCCTTCAACCGCACTACGCGCTTCAAATCTCGGACCAGGTCGTCCGGATGGGCGCACGCCTGCCCGACTGGTTCGTGCAATTGCAGCGCCCCGGCGCGAACGGCGAACTGACCGTCCAGGGCCTGTCCTTCGATGCATTCAAGCGGCTGGTGAGCGATGCCATCGCCGCGACGGGCGAGCCGGCGTTCGGGCTGCTCGTCGGGGAACGCCTGCGCGTCGGCAGTCACGGGATACTGGGTTATGCGATCACGAACAGCGTGACGCTGCGACAGGCCCTCGAACTCATCGAGCGCTTCGTGCAGGTGCGGACCACCCTCGTTTCCGCGAAGCTCGAGATCGCGGGCGAACACGCACGTCTCGCGTTCGTCGACGGTTACCCGCTCGACGCGATCCGGCAGCCGGTGATGGAAGCGATCGTGTTGACGATCAAGAACCTGCTCGACTACCTCACGCGGGGAGCGAGCCCCGCGTCATTCGTGGCGTTTCCGTTCGACGTGCCCGGCTATGCGACCCTGGCGGGGGAACTGTTCGGCTGCGACGTCCGTTACGACCTGAACTGGGCGGGCCTGGACTTCCGGGCCGGCGATCTCGACCGGCCGCTCGGCAGCAGCAACGCTTGCGCGTTGACGGAGGCGGTGCGCATCTGCCAGACCGAGCTCGCGAACCTGAGCCGGCAGCATGCGCTGCCTTCCCGGGTCCGGCGGCTGATGCTCGAGAAGGCGGGCGCGTTCCCGTCGCAACAGCTGACCGCGCAATTGCTGAACATGACGCCGCGCACGCTGCATCGGCGCCTGGCCGACGACGGGACGTCGTATCGCGAGATACTCGAGAGCGTGCGCCATACGCTGGCGGTCGAGAGCGTGCGGTCGAACAAGCTCAGTCTGCAGGAAATCGCCTTCCTGCTCGGCTACGACAGCCTCGGGAATTTCCGGCGGGCGTTCATCCGCTGGGAAGGCCGGTCGCCGTCGGAATTCCGGCGGGCCGCCAGCGGTTCGTGAGGCGTCGCGATCCGTGCCGCCGCCGCTCGCCGGAGCGCGCGAGACGGGGCGTCGCGCGGCAGGCGTGACGTCAGCCGCCCGTCACCGGCGGAAAGAACGCGACCTCGCTGTCTTCGCGCACGACGAAATCCCCGGCCACCATCTCGAGATTCACGGCTGCCCGCACGGGGCGGTCCATCCGCAACGCGTCCGCGCTGCGTGCGTCGCGCGCGGCCAGCGTGCCGCGCAGCGCGTCGACGGTAAGCTCGCGCGCATCGACCTCGACGGTTTCCTCGTCGCGTTCGAGCCGTTCGCGAATGCTTGCGAAGTATTTGATCGTCAGTTTCATTGCGATGTCTTCAATGGAATCGGCGGAATCGGAACCCGCGGAGCGGGCGCGGTCAGCCCCAGCGCCGCATTGCCTGGTCGTCGTGCGCCTTCGCCTCCACCCAGCCGGATTCGCCGTCGTGGCGAATCTCCTTCTTCCAGAACGGCGCATGGGTCTTCAGGAAGTCCATCAGGAATTCGCACGCATCGAACGCGGACCCGCGATGCGCGGCGGCGACCACGACCAGCACCACCGCCTGGCCGAGCGGAATGCGGCCGACGCGGTGCACGATCCTGACCGCTTCGAGCCGCCAGCGCGCGCTGGCTTCCTCGACGATGCTCCACAGCGCCTGTTCGGTCATCGTCGGGTAGTGCTCGACCTCCAGGGCGACGACGTCGTCGACGTCGCCTTCCTTGCGCACGACGCCGAGGAAGTTCACGACCGCGCCGACATTCGGATTGCGAACGATCGGCGCCAGCTCCGCCCCCGCGTCGATCGCGGCGTATTGCACGCGCACCTCGAAGCCGGCGGCAATCGCGGGCGGCGGCCCGGCGTGCGGCTCGGCCGCATCGGCGGGAGGCGGGTGGCTGCCGGCGTGCGGCGGTTCGTCCGGCAGCCCGGCGCGGGATTCGGTGAAGGTCGTCATGACGGGTTCTCCTGTAGGCGGTGCGTCCCGTGTCGCGCGGCGGCCGGTCAGCCGCCGACGAGCGACATGCGCACGGTCGGATAGGTCTTGCCCGGCGCGCGGGCCGGCCGTGCGGCCCGGCGCTCGGAATAGCGGTCGTCGCGTCGCGTCCAGCGCTCGCGCACGGCGGCCGCGAGCGCGTCGGTCGAGGCGGCCTCGTCGAGCCACGGCCGCAGGTCGGTGCCCTGCGTCGCGAACAGGCACGTATAGAGCTGCCCGTCGGCCGACACGCGTGCGCGCGAGCAGGTGCCGCAGAACGGGTGCGACACGCTCGCGATGAAGCCGACTTCGCCCGCGCCGTCGATGTGCGCGCAACGGATCGCGGTGGCGTCGTGCCCCGGTTCGCCGACGAGCACGAGCGGATAGTGCGCGTCGATCAGTTCGCGCATCCGCGCGGCCGGCACCACCTTGTCGCCGGACCAGAAGCTCGCGCCGCCGACGTCCATGTATTCGATGAAGCGCACGGCCACGCCCGTATGCCGGAAGTGGCGCACGAGCGGCAGGATCTGGTCCTCGTTCGCGCCTCGCTCGATCACCGCGTTGACCTTCACCGGCGCGAGCCCGACGGCCTGCGCGGCCTCGATGCCGGCCAGCACGCGCGACACGGGCACGTCGGCGTCGCTCATCCGGCGGAACGCCGCATCGTCGAGCGCGTCGAGGCTCACGGTCACGCGCGACAGCCCCGCATCGCGCAGCGCGCGCGCCTTCGCGGCGAGCAGCGAGCCGTTGGTGGTCAGCGCGATCTCGACGGGCTTGCCGTCGACGGTCGTCAGCGCGGCGAGCCGCTCGATCAGCGCCTCGAGGTTGCGGCGCAGCAGCGGCTCGCCGCCGGTGATGCGGATTTTCTCGACGCCGAGCGACGTGAATGCGCGCGCGATCTTTTCCAGCTGCGCGAACGACAGCCGCTCGGACGACGGCATGAACGCATAGTCGGCGCCGAAGTCTTCGCGCGGCATGCAGTAGCCGCAGCGGAAATTGCATTGATCGATGACGGACAGGCGCAGGTCGCGCAGCGGGCGGCCGAGCGTGTCGGACGGGCGGGGAAGGGCGCCGGGCGATGCGCCGCCGGATGGCGCGGCGGCGGTGGCCGGCGCGGCGGAAGCGATGGCATTCACGATCGGTTCGTCGGCCTGCATGGAGTAAGCGTGGCGGCGTCGCCGGCCGGCCGCGCGGTTGCCGACGGGTCGGTGCGCGGGTCGTGACGAGCGTCATCGTGAGGATAGTCCGCCGGGTTTTTCCGGCAGAGGCACAATCGCGCCCGAATCGCAGGAATACAGTTCGTCACGATCATGCGAGCCAGTGCGCGAATTCGTAGTACGGAACCGCGTCGCCGCGCGCGATCGCGCGCCCGGCCGGCAGCCGCGCGAGCCCGCTCGCCTGGACGAGCGACTGCAGCGTGCCGGCGCCTTGCTGGCGCAGCGTGTCGAGCACGGGCGCGCCGTCGGCGCCGACGGCGCAGCGCACGCGTACGAAGCGCTCGCGCTGCGCATCCGGCTCGAAGCCGGTGTCGATCGGCAGCGACGGCACGGCCGGCAGGCACGCGTCGCGACCCTGCAGGCGGCGGATCAGCGGCGCGACGAACAGCGCGAACGCGGTCATCGCGGCGCCCGGATTGCCGGGCAGCAGCACCACGGGCCGCGTGTCGAGTCGTGCGAGCGCGACCGGCTTGCCGGGTTTCATCCGCACGCCGGTCACGACGAACGATGCGCCGAGCGCGGCCAGCGCGGGGCGCAGCAGGTCCTTGTCGCCGACCGATGCGCCGCCGACGCAGATTACGAGATCGCACTGCGCGTGCAGCTCGCGCAGCGCGCGATCGACGGCCGGCGCCGTGTCGGCCGCATGCAGCCGCATGGCGACGCCGGCACCGGTTCCGGCTACCAGCGCGGCAAGCATCGGCGCATTGCTGTTGTAGATCTGCTGCGGCGCACGCGGCTCGCCGCACGCGACGAGTTCGTCGCCGGTCGTCAGGAGGCCGACGCGCAGCGCCGGGCGCACGTCGACGTGCGCGAAACCCTGGGCGGCGGCCACGCCGACGTGCATCGCGCCGAGCCGCACGCCGGCCGGCACGAGCAGGTCGCCGGCGCGCACTTCCTCGCCGCGGCGCCGGATGTGCGAGCCGCCGCGCTGCGGCGCGTCGAACGTGACCCATCCTTCCTGTTCGCGGGCGTGCTCCTGCATCACGACGGTGTCCGCGCCGGGCGGAATCAGGCTGCCGGTGAAGATGCGCGCGGCCGTGCGGGCGGCCAGCGGCGCCGGAACGTCGCCCGCGTAGCAGCGCTGCGCGACGCGCAGCGGCTCGCCGTGCGCGAGATCCGCGTGACGCACCGCATAGCCGTCCATCGCGCTCTGGTCGGCCGGCGGCTGGTCGAGCACGGCGGTCAGCGGTGCGGCCAGCACGTGGCCGGCCGCGTCGGCGACCGGCAGGGCGGCGCAGGCGGAAAGCGGCGCGAATGCGCCGGCGAACTGCCGCTGCGCCGTATCGAAATCGGACAGGTGTTTCATGACGAGAGGGCCGGTTGCGCCGGCGCCGGTTGGTCGGGGTGAAGGGCGTCGGGCGACACGTATTCGACGAAGCCGTCGTTGCGGCAGAAGCCGAGCAGACGCACGCCGGCTTCGCGGGCGACATCGATCGCGAGCGACGTGGGTGCGGAGATCGTCGCGATCATCGGGATGCCGACCCGCGCGGCCTTGCGCACCAGCTCGTAGCTCGCGCGGCTCGACAGGAACACGAAGCCGGCGCGCAGGTCGGCGCGGCGCCGCGCCAGATGCCCGATCAGCTTGTCGAGCGCGTTATGGCGGCCGACGTCCTCGAACACGTCGAGCACGGCGCCGTCGCGGTCGCACCACGCGGCCGCGTGGATGCCGCCCGTCTCGCGCATCAGCGTCTGGCGGGCCGGCAATGCGCGGGCGGCGCGGGCGACCGCGTCGGCGCCGATGCCGGCCGCGGCGCCCGCGGCGGCGATGCGCGGCGGATGCAGGTCGAGCTGCGCGATGCTTTCGATTCCGCACACGCCGCAGCCCGTGCGGCCGGCCAGCGCGCGCCGGTGCGCCTTCAGCGCCATGAACGCCTGCTGCGCCACGGTGAGCCGCACCTCGGCGCTGCCGGGCCGGCATTCGCTTTCGATGTCGAATACGTCGGACGCGCGCTCGACGATGCCCTCGCTCAGCGCGAAGCCGAGGCCGAACGCGTCGAGGTCGATCGGCGTCGCCATCATGACCGTGTGCGAAATGCCGTTGAACACGAGTGCAACCGGCGTCTCGTCGACGACGCGGTCGACGGTGTCGCGCGCGTCGCCGGCACGGTGACGTATCACGCGGCACGCGGTGCTGCCGGTCGGCTCGTCGCGACGGGTGCAGGGCTCCATGCTTGTTTTCTCCAGACGGATCGGCCGGCGGTGCGGCCGGGCTCGGCGCGTGCGCCGAACGACGGGCATCGAGGCTGCCGGGCGGGCGCCGGAACGGCGCGCTACCGCCACGGGCAGGCGTTGCATAACATGTTAAGTGGAGTGAACAGCGGGCCGGATACACAGCCTTGCAGTGTGGAAAGCAGTACAGCTGACCGTCGAGCGGGCACGAAATGTGTTTTCCGTACACACATCTCCGGCCCCGGAGGCAGCACAGTTTCGACGCGCGCCGGCATGATTGCGAGTATCGTTGCAAACGCGATATCGTCATTCACGCTTCGACGCCATGCGAGTGACCGTTTGTGTTCGCATGTGTTGTCGCCAAGCCGTCGCACGATTTCCTGCTTCGGGCGGACGTCCTCACAACCACGAGCAAATTACGGTCATGGAAATCTTCGATGCGTTCCATCTCGCACGATTGCAATTCGCGTTCACGGTGTCGTTCCACATCGTGTTTCCCGCGATCAGCATCGGTATGGCGAGCTTCCTGGCGGTGCTGGAATGGCGCTATCTCGTCACCGGCGATGCCGCTTACAAATCCATGTTCCAGTTCTGGTCGAAGATCTTCGCGATCGGCTTCGGAATGGGCGTGGTCTCCGGCGTCGTGATGGCGTACGAGTTCGGCACCAACTGGGCCGGCTTCTCGCGCATCGCGGGCAACGTCACGGGCCCGCTGCTCACCTATGAGGTGCTGACGGCGTTCTTCCTCGAAGCCGGCTTCCTCGGCGTGATGCTGTTCGGCTGGCAGCGCGTGAGCCCGCGCGCGCACTTCTTCGCGACGCTGATGGTCGCGGTCGGCACGCTGATCTCGACCTTCTGGATTCTCGCGTCGAACAGCTTCATGCAGACGCCGCAGGGCTACAAGATCGAGAACGGCCTCGTCGTGCCGGTCGACTGGTTCAAGATCGTCTTCAACCCGTCGTTCCCGTACCGCCTCGTGCACATGACGATCGCGGCCTTCATCGTCGCCGGATTCATCGTCGCCGCTTGCGGTGCGTGGCACCTGCTGAAGGGGCGGCGCGACGAGCCGGTCAAGCGCAGCTTCTCGATGGCGCTGTGGATGCTGCTGGTGCTCGCGCCGATCCAGATCCTCGCCGGCGATGCGCACGGCCTGAACACGCGCCAGTACCAGCCGGCGAAGATCGCGGCGATCGAGGGGCTGTGGGAAACCGAGAAGGGCGGCACCGCGCTGAACCTCGTCGGTCTGCCCGACATGCAGGCCGAGACCACGCGCTATGCGATCCAGTTGCCGCACCTCGGCAGCCTGATCCTCACGCACAGCTGGGACGGCGAGATTCGCGGCCTGAAGGAATTCGCGCCGCAGGACCGCCCGTATTCGCCGATCATCTTCTGGACCTTCCGGATCATGGCCGGCCTCGGGATGCTGATGCTGCTCACCGCGTTGCTCGGGCTGCTGCTGAGAAAGGGCGGGCGCCTGTATGAAACGCGCTGGTTCCAGTGGCTCGTGGTCGGCATGGGGCCGTCGGGCATCGTCGCGCTGCTGGCCGGCTGGATCACGACCGAGGTCGGGCGGCAGCCGTGGACCGTGTACGGCGTGCTGCGCACCGTCGATTCGGTCGCGCCGCTCAGCGCGCAGCAGGTGGGCGTGTCGCTGCTGATCTTCGTGGTCGTGTACTTCCTGGTGTTCGGAACGGGTATCTATTACATGTTGAAACTGATGAAGCGCGGGCCGGCCGCCCAGGCCGGATACATCGAGCTGCACCGGCATCCGGGGCTGCGCAAGAGCGCGCTGTCCACGCCGCTGAACGTGACCGAGGCGGAGTAAGTCATGCAAATCGATCTTCCTGTCGTATGGGCCGCGATCATCGGCCTCGGCGTATTCATCTACGTGATGCTGGACGGCTTCGATCTCGGCATCGGGCTGCTGTTTCCGTTCTTCGACGCGAAAGCCGAGCGCCAGGTGATGCTCGACACCGTCGCGCCGGTGTGGGACGGCAACGAGACCTTCCTGGTGCTCGGCGGCGCGGGCCTGTACGGCGCGTTCCCGGTGGTGTATTCGACGCTGCTGCCCGCGAACTACCTGCCGCTCGTGCTGATGCTGGTCGGCCTGATCTTCCGCGGTGCCGCGTTCGAACTGCGCGCGAAGGCCACCCGCACGCAGCACATGTGGGATCTCGCGTTCATCGGCGGTTCCGCGCTCGCGGCGTTCTGCCAGGGGATCGTGCTCGGTTCGCTGCTGCAGGGCATCAAGGTCGTGAACAACCAGTTCGCGGGCGGCCCGTTCGACTGGCTGTCGCCGTTCAGCCTGCTGTGCGGGATCGGCGTGCTCGTCACCTACGCGACGCTCGGCTGCGGCTGGCTGATCCTGAAGGTGGACGGCGAGCTGCAGCGCAAGATGCGGCTGCTGATGAAACCGCTCGCGGGCGTGCTGCTCGCGGTGATGGGCGTGGTGAGCCTGTGGACCGTGATCGGGCTGCCGGCCGTCGCGCACCGCTGGTTCGGCAGCGGCGACCTCGGCTGGTTCCTGCCGGTGCCGGTGCTCGTCGTCGCGTGCGTGTGGGGCATCTTCCACACCGTGAAGCGCGAGCACGAGGCCACGCCGTTCCTGCTGACGCTCGCGCTGGTGTTCCTCGGCTATACGGGGCTCGTGATCAGCATCTGGCCGAACATCGTGCCGCCGTCGCTGACGATCTGGGACGCATCGTCGAGCCATTCGAGCCAGCTGTTCGCGCTCGTCGGCACGGTGATCGTGCTGCCGATCATCCTCGTGTACAACGCGATGCAGTACCGCGTGTTCCGCGGCAAGGTGCGCGAGGGCGACATCGGCTATCACTGAGCGACAGGCGATGTGACGGGGCGCGGCGTGCGCGGGCGTATCATCACGCGCAGCGCGCTTGCGGCACGGCACCCGTCCGACAGCGGCCCGCCACGTGCGGGCCGTTGCGCATCGGGCGCCGGCGCGCCGTCCGGCGCATTTCCTTGGCAGTCGAGAAAACATCATGATCGTCAGACCGCGACAAAACTGGCTCAGGATGCTGTTCGTGTGGAACGGCTCCGTGCTGCAATCGATCATTCCGCAGCTCGTGTTCATGGCGATCGTCAGCACGCTGGCGGTCTTCACGAACGGACGCATCTTCGGCGAGAAGATTCCGCTCAACACCGCGCCGTTCACGCTGTTCGGGCTGGCGCTCGCGATCTTCCTCGCGTTTCGCAACAACGCGAGCTTCGAGCGCTTCAAGGAGGCGCGGCACCTGTGGGGCAACCTGCTGATCGCCGCGCGCACCTTGACGTCGCAACTGAACCGCTATCTGCCCGACAGCGTCGGCGACGCGGAGCGCAACCGGCTCGCCGATCTCCTGATCGCGTTCACGTATGCGCTGAAGCACCAGCTGCGCCATACCGATCCGGCCGAGGATCTGCAGCGCATCCTGGGGGCGGAGCGCGCGGCCGCACTCGCGCGCAAATGCTTCAAGCCCGTCGCGATCCTCGACGAGCTGCGCGGCGGCATCGTCCGTGCGCTGGGTCGCGCGCCCGGCAGCGAGGCGACCTGCTGGATGTTCGACGCGCAGCTGGACGAGCTCGGCAAGGCGGTGGGCGGCTGCGAGCGCATCCTGTCGACGCCGATCCCGTTCTCGTACAGCGTGCTGCTGCACCGTACCGTGTACGCGTATTGCGTGCTGCTGCCGTTCGGCCTGGTCGATTCGACGGAGTTCTTCACGCCGCTGATCTGCGTGTTCATCGCGTACACGCTGATCGCGCTGGAAGCGATCGCGAACGAGGTGGCCGAGCCGTTCGGCCTCGCGCCGAACGCACTGGCGCTCGATGCGATCACGCGGACGGTCGAGCGCTCGGTGCTCGAACTCGGCGACCGCCCGATACCCGAGGAATTCGTGGCGGCGTCGACGTACCAGATCACGTAGGCGGGCGGGAAACGGGTGGATTGCGGCGGGCGCTAGAATGGCACGTGCCCGTTTCTGCCGGTTTCCCGGATCGTTCGCCATGACCCTCGTCGATACCTATCTTGCCGGCCTGCGCGTGGCATTGCCCGACGCCGACAACGCCGCGCTCGCCGTCGCCACCGGCGCGACGCCCGCGCAGCTCGACGCACTGCGCGCGACGTATCCGGCGTGCCCGGCCAGCCTGCTGGAACTGCTCGGCAAGCTCGACGGCACCTACTGGCGCGACTACGGCGACACGACCGTCACCGTGCTGGTGCTGGGCTCCGACGTCTACGAATACCCTTACTACCTGCTGTCCGCCGGGCAGGTACTCGAAGAAGGCGCGAAGTACCGCGACAGCATCGCGGACATCTACGGCGAAGACGCGAACGACGACGGCAACCTCGTCGATCCGCGCATCGACGTCGCGCTGCCCATGAGCCGCCGCCTGTGCTTCTCGCATTGCATGAACAACGGCGGCACGTCGCAGCTCTACGTCGATTTCGATCCGGCGCCGGGCGGCAAGGTCGGGCAGGTCGTGCGCTTCCTGCACGATCCCGACAGCTACGCGGTGATCGCGGACGATTTCGACGGCTACCTGCGCCAGCAGATCGACGGCGGTTACGCGTTTGTCATCGACGAAGACGAAGATGAAGATGCAGTGTAGCGAGAGGTGGGGCGGTTTGCCGGCGCGGACCGTTCGGCGTGGCCGGGTGGAGGTCGTTCACCGGCTGCCGGTTCAGGAGTGTGAGCGATGCGCATCTACGTGACGAGCCTCTTCGTCGACGACCAGGACAAGGCGTTGGCGTTCTATACCGACACGCTCGGGTTCAGGCTGAAGAACAACGTGCCGGTGGGCGAGTACCGCTGGCTGACCGTGGTGTCGAAAGACCAGCCCGACGGCACCGAGCTGCTGCTCGAGCCGGGCACCCATCGCGCGGTCGGGCCGTACCGGCAGGCGCTGTACGAGGACGGCATTCCGGCGGCGTCGTTCCAGGTCGACGATCTCGTCGCGGAGTCCGCGCGGCTCAAGGCGCTCGGGGTCCGCTTCATGCTGGAGCCGATGGACGCGGGGCCCGTACGCGTCGCGATCGTCGACGACACGTGCGGGAACCTGATTCAGCTGATGCAGATGAAGTGACGTGAAGCGACGCGCGGTGCGGGCCGCCCGGCCGCGGCCCGTTCATGCGTTCGCGTTGCGGCGCCGCTCAATCGAAGTAGTTCAGCCCCATCGCGCCCTTCACCTCCGCGAGCGTCGCACCCGCCACATCCCGCGCGTGCATCGTGCCGCGCTTCAGGATCGCCATCACCTCGGCCTTGTCGGTCTCGAACTCGCGGCGGCGCGTGCGGATCGGCTCGATCAGCGCCTGCAGCCGCTCGTTCAGCACGCGCTTGACGACGCTGTCGCCGAGCCCGCCGCGGCGATAGTGGGCCTTCAGCTCGTCGACCTTCGCGACGTCGGGCTCGAACGCATCGAGGAACGTGAACACGACGTTGCCTTCGACCTGGCCGGGATCGCTCACGCGCAGATGGTTCGGGTCGGTGTACATGTCCTTCACGGCCTGCGCGATCTCGTCCGGCGTCGAGCCGAGCGTGATCGCGTTGCCGAGCGACTTGCTCATCTTCGCCTTGCCGTCGATGCCCGGCAGCCGCGTGACCGACGACAGCACGGCCTCGCATTCGACCAGAACCGGCTGCTCGACGGTCGCGTTGAAGCGGCGCACGAGTTCGTTGGTCTGCTCGATCATCGGCAACTGGTCGTCGCCGACCGGCACGTGGGTCGCCTTGAACGCGGTGATGTCGGCCGCCTGGCTCACCGGGTAGGTCAGGAAGCCGGCCGGGATGTCGCGCTCGAAACCGCGCAGGCGGATCTCTTCCTTGATGGTCGGATTGCGTTCGAGGCGCGCGACCGTCACGAGGTTGAGCAGGTATTGCGACAGCTCGGCAAGCTCGGGCACTTGCGACTGCACGACGATCGTCGAGATGGCCGGATCGATGCCGACGGCGAGATAGTCGAGCGCGACCTCGATCACGTTGTCGGTGACGCGCTGGCGGCGGCCCATGTTGTCGGTCAAAGCCTGCGTGTCGGCGAGCAGCAGGAACTGCGTCGCTTCGTGCTGCATCTGCACGCGCGCGCGCAGCGAGCCGATGTAGTGGCCGAGGTGCAGCGGGCCGGTCGTGCGGTCGCCGGTAAGGATGATCGGTCGGGACGGTTGGGTCATGGTGGTCGTTGTTACGGGTTATCGAGACCGCCAGCCATGATGTCGGCCCAGAAACACGAATGCCGCCATCGCTGGCGGCATCACGTTCGGGACATGCAAAAGGAAACGGGCCGCCTGGGTCAGGCGCGCCACCAGCAATGCACGTTCGGCGAGGCGGGTCGGGTTTCCATCGCGCAAGTATAGCGCAGTGCGGGGCCGGACGCGCCGCGTCAGCGCAAGACCGACTCCATCGCGAGGCAGGCGGTTTCGGCGGACGGCCACAGCAGGTACAGCAGGCCGGCCATCAGCAGCAACGCGCCGGCGCGTACCAGCGGCGTGCGGTCCTTGTCGCGCGGGGGGCGCAGGGGCGGCTTCAGTTTCTTCATGCTTGCTGGCGCGCGAGGCGCCACTCCAACGGTTGCTGCAACGGGTCGGGTGGGGCGGCGCCGGGG
>NZ_JPGL01000078.1 GCF_000732615.1 Burkholderia paludis | reverse complement strand
CTTCTCCAACCGTTGGCTGGGTTGTGTTTGATCTGTTCGCTCATTGGGTCAATACCTCTTACGGTTCGGGGACTGCCTGCTTGCGCGCGGCGGCGGGCCGGCCCGCCGTTGGGGGCCGGCCGCCGCGGCAGGTCACTCCGCTCCCCGGAAAGGAGGGGCGCAGGCGCTGCATGCCGCGGCTTGCGGGTCGTTCGGGCGTCATATTAGCCTAAATTGCTATCTGCTGCGGGTGGCGATAGTAGCCGCTTCGCGAGTAGGGGTACGACGCGGCGTTCGACCGCCGTGCCCTGCAGATGGTGGCCGGCGCGCAATTTACAAGGGGGCGGGTGTCGATGCGATTCGCGCGGCCGGACGCGCGCCGGTTTCTCCCGTGTTTCGCTTTGGTGCGAACAAATTGGTCGCTTTCATCCGGAAGCGGTGATAGAATATGCCGTGACGGGCCTCCTCGCATGGTGGGGCGGTGAACCTGGTCAGGTCGGGAACGAAGCAGCCACAATCGTTTTCCGCCAGTGCCGAGGGTTGGGCTCGTCACCTTCCTTCTCGCCCCGTTCGCCGGGCGTTTTTTATTTCCGCGCCACACTCCGTTTTGCCTGCCTCTTGCCCGTATTCCGCACCGTTTCGCGTGTCGGCGCGACGCAGCGTTACTGATACAATTTCCCGATGACCTATCAAGTTCTCGCACGCAAGTGGCGTCCGAAGGATTTCGCTTCGCTCGTCGGCCAGGAGCACGTCGTCAGGGCGCTCACGCACGCGCTCGACGGCGGGCGTCTCCATCACGCCTATCTGTTTACCGGAACCCGCGGTGTCGGCAAGACGACGCTGTCGCGGATCTTCGCCAAGGCGCTCAACTGTGAAACCGGCATCACGTCGCAGCCTTGCGGCGTGTGTCGCGCCTGTCGAGAGATCGACGAAGGGCGCTTCGTCGATTACGTCGAGATGGATGCCGCGAGTAATCGCGGCGTCGATGAAATGGCGGCGCTGCTCGAGCGCGCGGTGTATGCGCCCGTCGATGCGCGCTTCAAGGTCTACATGATCGACGAAGTGCACATGCTGACGAATCATGCGTTCAACGCGATGCTGAAGACGCTCGAAGAGCCGCCGCCGCACGTCAAGTTCATTCTCGCGACGACCGATCCGCAGAAGATTCCCGTCACCGTGCTGTCGCGCTGCCTGCAGTTCAACCTGAAACAGATGCCGGCCGGGCACATCGTGTCGCATCTCGAACGGATCCTGGGCGAAGAGCGGATCGCGTTCGAGCCGCAGGCGCTGCGCCTGCTCGCCCGGGCCGCTCAGGGCAGCATGCGCGACGCGTTGTCGCTGACCGACCAGGCGATCGCCTATTCGGCGAACGAAGTGACCGAATCGGCCGTGTCCGGCATGCTCGGCGCGCTCGACCAGACTTACATGGTGCGTCTGCTCGATGCGCTCGCGGCCGGCAGCGGCCCGGAAATCCTCGCGATCGCCGACGAGATGTCGCTGCGCAGCCTGTCGTTCTCGACCGCGCTGCAGGATCTTGCCAGCCTGCTGCACCGGATCGCGTGGGCGCAGTTCGCGCCGGGTTCGGTGCTCGACGAATGGCCGGAAGCGTCCGATCTGCGCCGCTTCGCGGAGACGCTGAGCCCCGAGCAGGTCCAGTTGTTCTATCAGATTGCGACGGTCGGGCGCGCAGAGCTCGGCCTGGCGCCGGACGAGTACGCCGGTTTCACGATGACGCTGCTGCGGATGCTCGCGTTCGAGCCGGCCGTTGCCGCCGGCGGTGCGCCGGTCGGCCAGCCGTCCGTGCCGCGTGCGGTGCCCGGCCCGCGCGTTGCGGCGGCACCGGCCGCCGTGGCGAAACCGGCGCCGGCCGACGCGGTGCGGCCGCAGGCTGCGGCCCCGGCGGCGCCCGTTGCTCCGGTGGCGCGCCCGGCGCCGACGCCGGATAGCGATGAAACGGGGCGTCCGGCCGTGAAGCCGGTCGTCGCCGAGGCATCCGCGCCGGCTCCGGTGGACGCGCACGTTATCGAAACGCCGCAACCGAAGGTGGTTGCGGCGGTGCAGGCGACGCCTGCCGGCGATCCTCCGGCACTCGCCCGTGAAGAATCCGCCCACGCTGAACCCGGGCCGCCTGTCGCCGTCGAGCAGCGAAGCGACGAACCTGCCGCGCCGTCCGATCCGGCGCCGCGCGCGGCGTCGCCCGAGCCTGCCGCGCGTCCCGCAGCACGCTCCGGCGGCGCTGCCGCCGCGCTCGACGTGCTGCGCAATGCGGGGATGCGCGTGTCGTCCGACCGCGGGCGCGCTAGCGCCGCCGCGAAGCCGGCCGCCGAGAAGCCGGTCGCGCCGCGCCCCGCGGTACCGGTGCCCGCGCCGCGCGCGGCCGCCCGTGCGCCGCAGGCGGCCGATTCACGTCAGGCCTCGCCGCCGTGGGAAGACATTCCGCCGGACGACTACGTGCCGCTCAGCGCCGACGAGATGTTCGGCGGGCCGCCCGACGACGGCTTCGTGCCCGTGTTCGACAGCGGTCCCGACGACGGGCGCGTGACGTCGATGCCGGCGGAAACCCGCCCGGCCGCGCCGGTCGACACGCGTCCGTTGCCGCCCGCGATCGCGCTCGACCCGGTCGGCTTCGACGGCGAATGGCCCGCGCTGGCCGCGCGGCTGCCGCTCAAGGGCGTCGCATACCAGCTCGCATTCAACAGCGAACTGACAGCCGTCGATGCGACGACGCTGAAACTTTCCGTGCCGGTGCCGCAGTATGCGGACGCCGCGCAGGTGGCGAAGCTGAAGGCCGCGCTGGCCGATGCGCTCGGCAAGCCGATCGAGGTGGCGGTCGAGGTCGGGCCTGCCCGGCGCACGGCGGCGGCGCTCGATGCGGCGGCACGTGCGGCACGCCAGCGTGAGGCCGAGCAGGAGATTCACGGCGATCCGTTCGTCCGGCAGCTCGTGCGCGACTTCGGTGCGCGCATCGTCGAGGGGTCGGTGCGCCCGCTCGCCGATCCGGCGTCGGACGGTTCGTCGCCGACACTGCATTGAACCGACCGCACCGCGACAGGCACAATCACGCCCGCACACTTTGGCCGGCACGCGCCGCGTGCCGGTTTTCACACGATCAAGAAGGAGTATTCCCATGTTGAAAGGCAACCTCGCCGGATTGATGAAGCAAGCGCAGCAAATGCAGGAAAACATGAAGAAGATGCAGGAGCAGCTTGCGCTGATCGAGGTAGAAGGGCAGTCGGGGGCGGGCCTCGTCAAGGTGACGATGACGTGCCGTAACGAAGTGCGCCGCGTGTCGATCGACCCGAGCCTGCTCGCGGACGACAAGGACATGCTCGAGGATCTCGTCGCGGCAGCGTTCAACGACGCCGTGCGCAAGGCCGAAGCGACGTCGCAGGAAAAGATGAGCGGCATGACGTCGGGCCTGCCGCTGCCCCCGGGCTTCAAGCTGCCGTTCTGAGCGCGGCGCACGTGCCACTCCTTGCTGCCGTATGAAACAGCCGTCCGCCCTGTCCGCTCTCGTCGAAGCACTGCGCGTGCTGCCCGGCGTCGGGCCGAAATCCGCCCAGCGCATGGCGGTCCACCTGATGCAGCACGACCGGGAGGGCGCGGAGAAGCTCGGCCGGTCGCTGCTGTTCGCGACCGAGCACCTGCAGCACTGCGAAAAGTGCAACACGTTCACCGAAGCGCAGATCTGCGAGGTCTGCAGCGACGAGGAGCGTGATCCGACGCTGCTGTGCGTCGTCGAGACGCCGGCCGACCAGATCATGCTCGAGCAGACGATGACGTACCGCGGGCTGTATTTCGTGCTGATGGGGCGGTTGAGCCCGCTCGACGGCATCGGCCCGAAGGAAATCCATTTCGACCGCCTCGTGCGGCGCGCGTCCGACGGGGTCGTCAAGGAGGTCGTGCTCGCGACCAACTTCACGAACGAGGGCGAGGCAACCGCGCATTACCTCGGCCAGACGCTGAAGGCGCGCGGGCTGGCCGTCACGCGCCTCGCGCGCGGCGTGCCGGTGGGCGGCGAGCTCGAATACGTCGACGCGGGCACCATCGCCCGCGCGATGCTCGACCGCCGCACGATGTAAGCCGGGCGCCGCCGGCAGGCGGCGCCGTTCCTCATGCCAGGGAGACACATGAGCACCAGCCAGGGCCCGCTCGCGGGCGTCAAAGTGCTCGAATTCGGAACGCTGATCGCGGGGCCGTTCGCGTCGCGGCTGTTCGCCGAATTCGGCGCGGAAGTGATCAAGATCGAGGATCCGAACGGCGGCGACCCGCTGCGCAAGTGGCGCAAGCTCCATCCGGAGCAGGGCGGCACGTCGCTGTGGTGGTCCGTCCAGGCGCGCAACAAGAAATCGGTCACCCTCAACCTGAAAGCCGACGCCGGCAAGGCGATCGCGCGGCAGCTTGCGCGCGAGGCCGACATCGTGATCGAGAATTTCCGTCCGGGCCTGCTCGAGAAGCTCGGGCTCGGCTACGACGTGCTGTCGGCCGAGAATCCGGGCCTCGTGATGGTGCGTCTGTCCGGCTACGGGCAGACGGGCCCGTACCGCGACCGGCCCGGTTTCGGCGCGATCGCCGAATCGATGGGCGGGCTGCGCCACATCACCGGCTATCCCGACTTGCCGCCGCCGCGCATCGGCATCTCGATCGGCGATTCGATCGCGGCGCTGCACGGCGTGATCGGCGCGCTGATGGCGCTCCATCACCGCAAGGTCAACGGCGGGGCGGGCCAGGTGGTCGACGTCGCACTGTACGAGGCCGTCTTCAACATGATGGAAAGCGTGGTGCCCGAGTACGGCGTGTACGGGATGGTGCGCGAGCGCACCGGCGCGTCGCTGCCGGGCATCGTGCCGTCGAATACCTACGCGTGCCGCGACGGCAGCGTCGTGATCGGCGGCAACAGCGACCCGATCTTCAAGCGGCTGATGAAGGCGATCGAACGCGACGACCTCGCCGACGATCCCGCGCTCGCGCAAAACGACGGGCGCGTACCGCGGACCCGGGAGATCGACGACGCGATCGCCGCGTGGCTCGCGCCGCGCACGATCGACGAAGCGCTCGCCGTGCTCAATGCGGCCGACGTGCCGGCCGGGCGGATCTACAGCGCCGCCGACATGTTCACGGATCCGCAGTTCGTCGCGCGGCAGATGATCCAGCGCTTCAAGCTGGCCGACGGCACCGATATCCCGCTGCCGAACGTGACGCCGAAGCTGTCCGATACGCCGGGCGAGACGCGCTGGCTCGGGCCCGAACTCGGCGAGCATACGGACGAGGTGCTGCGCGGCCTCGGCTACGACACGCAGGCGATCGCCGCGCTGCGCGACTCGGGCGCGATCTGAGCGCCCGCGGGCACGTTGCGCCGTGCCGGGGCGCCCGACGGAGCCGTCCTCAAAGAGGGCGCTCCGCGGAGCGGAAAACCCGGGGCGGCCCGACACCTTCCTGAGCGCGCGGTACGCCGCCGACGCATGCGGCGGCGCGTCGTGCATGCGGGTGCGCACCTGCCGCCCGCGGCCGCCGGACTGTCGCTCTCGCGCCATCTTTCCTCGGTTACAATCGCCGGATGCGAATCCTACTCAGCAACGACGACGGCTATCTCGCCCCCGGTCTCGCCGCGCTCAGCGAAGCGCTGCGGCCGCTGGCCGAACTCACCGTGATCGCGCCCGAGCAGAACTGCAGCGGCGCGTCGAATTCCCTCACTTTGTCGCGGCCGCTGTCGGTGCAGCGCGCGGCGGGTACGGGTTTCTTCTACGTGAACGGCACGCCGACCGATTCGGTGCACGTCGCGTTGACGGGGATGGCCGATGCCAGGCCGGACCTCGTCGTTTCCGGGATCAACAACGGCCAGAACATGGGCGAAGACACGCTCTATTCGGGGACGGTCGCCGCCGCCACCGAAGGCATCATGTTCGGCGTGCCGGCCGTCGCATTCTCGCTGGTCGACAAGGGCTGGGCCCATCTGGCGGATGCCGCGCGCGTCGCCGCGGAAATCGTCGAGCACTACCTCGCGCATCCGCTGCCGGGCCAGCCGCTGCTGAACGTCAATATTCCGAACCTGCCTTACGGCGAGCTGAAAGGCTGGAAAGTCACGCGCCTCGGCAAGCGTCATCCGTCGCAGCCGGTGATTCGCCAGACCGACCCGCGCGGCGAACCGATCTACTGGATCGGCGCGGCGGGGGCGGCGCTGGATGCGAGCGACGGCACCGATTTCCACGCGGTGGCAAACGGTTTCGTGTCGATCACGCCGCTGCAGCTCGATCTCACGCATACGGAGATGTTGCCAGCGACACGCGAATGGGCGCGCGCCGGAGGACGGGTTTCATGAGCGGCGAGCGCGCGAAGCGGTTCCCGCTCGCGCTCGAAGATCTCAAGCGAGCGCCGCGGAAGTCGGAGCGGCGTGCCGGCGAGCGCCATGCGGCGGTCGCGGCGCCGAAGGCCGCCGACAAGCCCGCGGCCGTGCTGAAACCGGTTGCGGTGAAGCCCGTCGCGGTGCGAACGGCGCCGCCCGGTTCCGCCGGCGCGAAGCCCGCGACCGCACCGAAGCCGACCGCGCTGAAGCCCGCATTGCCGAAGCCGGCTGCGCCGAACGTCGCGCAGGCCGGCGCGTTCGCGCTCACGTCGGAACGCGTGCGCGAACGGATGGTCGAACGGCTGCGTGCGAACGGCGTGACCGATGCGCGCGTGCTGGAAGCGATGGCCGCCGTGCCGCGCCACCTGTTCGTGGATCCGGGGCTCGCAACGCAGGCCTATGAGGATTCCGCGTTGCCGATCGGCCACCAGCAGACCATTTCAAAACCGTCGGTTGTTGCGCGCATGATCGAGCTCGCGATGGCCGGCCGTACGCTCGAGCGCGTGCTCGAGATCGGCACGGGTTGCGGCTATCAGGCCGCCGTGCTGAGCCACGTGGCACGCGACGTGTATTCGATTGAACGCATCAAGCCGCTCTACGAGCGCGCGAAGCTGAACCTGCGGCCGCTGCGCGTGCCGAACATCCGTCTGCACTACGGCGACGGGCGTGTCGGCCTGCCGTCCGCCGCCCCGTTCGACGCGATCGTGATCGCGGCGGCGGGGCTCGACGTGCCGCAGGCGCTGCTCGAGCAGCTCGCGATCGGCGGGCGGCTCGTCGCGCCGGTCGGCGCGCAGAGCGGGCAGCACCAGGTGCTCACGCTCGTCGAGCGCGTCGCGCACGCGCAATGGCGGGAGTCGCGGCTTGATCGCGTTTTCTTTGTCCCTTTAAAATCCGGAGTAATTTGAAACCGATGAGTATGTTGCGCGCGATGCAAAACAACCGTTCCAGGGAACCGCTCACGCTCGCCCAGCGCGCGATCTGTGTAGCCGCGTTCTCCACGCTACTGGCCGCCTGTGCGACGCGGCTCGACAACGCGCCCGTCGTCGATCGCTCCGGTTCGCTCGGCACGACCGCCGCCGCGCAACCCGCGGCACCGCTTCCGCCGGCGCCGCCGGGTTACTACCGGGTGAAGCCGGGCGACACGCTGTACCGGATCGCACTCGAAAACGGGCAGAACTATCGCGACATCGCCGCGTGGAACAACCTGGCGAACCCGAACCAGATCGAAGTCGACCAGCTGCTGCGCGTTTCGCCGCAAGCCGGCGCCGCGGTTGCCGGCACGCAGGTCGCCGCACCGATCGGCGCCGCCGCCGTGGCCACCGCGCCGCTCAGCAGCGGCCCGGCGACGCCGGCCGCCGGCACGTCGTCCGCAGCCGTGACGCCGCCTGCCGCGGCAGCCGCCTCGAGCGATACGGCAGCCGCGCCGAGCGGCCCCGTGACGTTCGCGTGGCCCGCGCGCGGCCCCGTGCTGAACGGGTTCGACGATGCGAAAAACAAGGGCGTCAATATCGGCGGCACGGCCGGCGAAGCCGTGAAGGCGGCGGCCGACGGCCGCGTCGTCTACTCCGGCAACGGGCTGCGCGGCTACGGCAACCTCATTATCATCAAGCACGATGCAACTTACCTCACGGCATATGCACACAATCGCGCTTTGATGGTAAAAGAGGGGGACGCGGTAACGAAGGGGCAGAAGATCGCCGAGATGGGGAACAGCGATTCCGACCGCGTGATGCTGCATTTCGAGGTTCGCCGGCAGGGTAAACCTGTCGATCCGCTGAAGTATTTGCCGCCTCAATAACCGAGACGACCATGCCGAAATCGAAGCGCCACGAGCCGCAAGCCGAATCTGAGAAGATCAGTCGTGCCACGCAAGCATCGGTGGGGCGAGAGGGTGCTTCGACGGAAGACGACGATGACGTCGCGGAAAACGAACGCGATATCGAGGCGCGCGACGCCGAGGCGGACGGCGGTGACGACGAGCGGGAAGGGCGCTCCGAAGCAGCGCCCGATGTCGACGATTTCCGCACGCTGCTGCAGGCCGAACTCACGGCCGACACGATCCAGCATTACCTGAACCGCATCAGCGTGAAGCCGCTGCTGACCGTCGAGGAAGAGCAGCGCTATTCCCGGCTCGCGAAGGCCGGCGAATTCGAGGCGCGGCAGGTGATGATCGAGCGCAACCTGCGTCTCGTCGTCAGCATCGCCAAGGGGTATCTGAACCGCGGCGTGCCGCTGCTCGACCTGATCGAGGAGGGCAATCTCGGCCTGATGCACGCGATCGAGAAATTCGACCCGACGCGCGGCTTCCGTTTCTCGACCTACGCGACGTGGTGGATCCGGCAGAGCATCGAGCGGGCGATCATGAACCAGGCCCGTACGGTGCGCCTGCCCGTGCACGTGATCCGCGAACTGAACCAGGTGCTGCGCGCGAAGCGCCATCTCGAAAAAAATTCGATGTCGACGGGCGAGGCGGCCGAACGCCGCGAAGCCAGCATCGACGACATCGCCTATCTCACCGGCAAGACCGCCGAGGAAGTCACCGATATCCTCGCGCTCAACGAGCACACGGCGTCGCTCGATGCGCCGCTCGACCTCGATCCCGCGAGCAGCCTGCTCGACCTGCTGCCCGACGACCAGAGCCAGTCGCCCGACGCCGAGGTCCAGCACCGCGAGCTCGAGACGCTGACGCGTGCATGGCTGTCGCGGCTGTCCGACAAGCATCGGCACGTGATCGAGCGCCGCTTCGGCCTGAACCACATCGAACCGGCGACGCTCGAGGAGCTGGCCGACGAGATGGGGCTCACGCGTGAGCGCGTGCGCCAGATCCAGCAGGAAGCGCTGGTGCGCCTCAAGCGGTTCTTCGCCTCCAACGGCGTGCGCAAGGACGCCGTTCTGTAACCGATGACTCCGATTCTTGTTTTTGACATCGAGACGATTCCCGATGTCGACGGCATTCGCCGTCTGGAAGACCTGCCCGCGACGCTCGACGACGCCGCAGTAGCCGAGCACGCGTTTGCCGCGCGCCGCGAGAAGACCGGCGGCGATTTCCTGCCGCACCACCTGCAGCGCATCGCGGCGATCTCGTGCGTGTTCCGCGACAACAACGGTTTTCGCGTGCGCTCGCTCGGCACGCCGCAGGACAACGAAGCGACGCTGATTCAGTCGTTCTACCGCGTGATCGAGAAATACACGCCGCAGCTCGTCTCGTGGAACGGCGGCGGTTTCGATCTGCCGGTGCTCCATTACCGCGCGCTCGTGCACGGCATTCCCGCGACCCGCTACTGGGATCTCGGCGAGGACGACCGCGAATTCAAGTGGAACAACTACATCTCGCGCTATCACTCGCGGCATACCGACCTGATGGACGTGCTGGCGATGTATCAGGCGCGCGCGAATGCGCCGCTCGACGCGCTCGCGAAGATGTGCGGCTTCCCCGGCAAGCTCGGGATGGACGGCAGCCAGGTGTGGCCTGCGTTCCAGGGCGGGCGGATCGAGGAAATCCGCAACTATTGCGAAACCGACGTCGTCAATACCTACCTGCTGTATTGCCGATTCCAGCTGATGCGCGGCGGCCTGACCCCGAGCGAATACGCGGACGAGATCCTGCTGGTGAAGAACTCGCTTGCCCAGGAACTCGCGCCGCACTGGGCCGAGTACCTCGCCGCGTTCGAAGCGTAACGCGGGCCGGTCGCGTCGGCATCGGCGCGATCAGGCGAGTTCGAGCAGTATCGGCTGGTGATCCGACGCGCGCACGTCGCCGTCGATTTCGCAGCGCATCACGCGCGGCAGCAGCGTCTCGGTGACGAACACGAAGTCGCACGCGAGCGGCCCCTCCGTCCATTGCGCCGTGTCGTGGACGCCGGCCGTCGGCGGCGGCTGGTGGCCGGGGTGCCGCGCAAGCCAGGCGTCGACGAAACTCGGCGCATCCGCGATCGGCTCCAGGAGGCGGCGGTAGGCTTCGCTGCCGAACGCGCTGTTGAAGTCGCCGCAGACGATCGCGTCGCGCGGCTGGCCGGTCGCGCTGAAGGGCCCCTCGGCGGTTTCGGCGGGCGCCGGTCGGGCTGCGTGTGCGCAGGCCTCGCGATGCCGGTTGCGCAGTGCATCGACCTGTGCGAGCCGCTGGCGCGCCGAATAATATTCCAGGTGGGTAGTGACCACGCGCAGCGCGCCGAAGGGCGCCTGCAACTCGACGTCGAGCGCGACGCGCGGCATCGACGGCACGCCGGCATCGGCCGGCCACGGCAGCAACTGGCGCAGTACGCGCCCGACCGGCAGCCGGGTCGCGATGGCATTGCCGAACTGGCGGCGCGGCGCACCCGTTTCGACGGGCGGCAGGTCGGCGCCGATCGCTTCGACGATCGTATGGCCGGGCAGCAGCGCCGCCAGCTCGGCGAACTGGTCGGGGCCGGGCCGCCCGGGCAGCGAGCCGAAGCCGCGCGTGACCTCCTGCAGGCACAGTACGTCGAAGTCGCCGAGCCGGCGGATGGCCGCGACGGTGCGTGGAAGGTCGACGACGCCGTCCGCGTTCCGGCCCCATTGGATATTCCAGTCGATCAGTTGCATGGTCGTATCTCCTGCCGGGCGCATGCCGGGCCGGGGAGGCGGTCGGCTCCACGGTTCGCCCGGTTGCGGGGCGCCGGTTCGCCCGTTCCGGCGCGTTGCGGGGCCGTGCGGGCTCGCGTATCGACGCTTGCGCCATGCAAAGCGGGCGATGCGGGCCTTCGTCGTCTACAATCTCGCCTTCTTCAACGTTTGTCAGGAAAAGCAGGTGTCCGAAGCCGTCCCCACTTCTGCGCGCAAATCGAAAAACGCGCCCGTCGCGCCCGGGCCCGCCCCGGTTCTCGAGATCGAATCGCTCGACATGGAAGCGCGCGGTGTCGGCCGCACGATCACCGAGGACGGCGAGCCGGGCAAGGTCATCTTCGTCGAGGGCGCGCTGCCGGGCGAGCGCGTGACCTATTCGAGCTACCGCCGCAAGCCGAGCTACGAGCAGGCGACGGTTGTCGACATTCTGCGCCCGAGCGTGATGCGCACGAAGCCGAAATGCGCGTTCTTCGGCACCTGCGGCGGCTGCTCGATGCAGCATCTCGACATGCGCGCGCAGGTGGCGGTCAAGCAGCGCGTGCTTGAGGACAACCTGTGGCATCTGGCGAAGCTGCGGGCGGAAACGATGTTCGCGCCGATCCACGGCCCGTCGTGGGGCTATCGTTATCGTGCGCGGCTGACCGTGCGCAACGTGGCGAAGAAGGGCGGCGTGCTGGTCGGGTTCCACGAAAAGAAGAGCAGCTACGTGGCCGACATGACGAGCTGCGAAGTGCTGCCGCCGCATGTGTCGGCGATGCTGGTGCCGCTGCGCCGGCTCGTCGAGGGGCTGTCGATCCGCGATCGGATGCCGCAGATCGAGCTCGCGGTCGGCTCGGCGGTCACCGCGCTCGTGCTTCGCGTGCTGGAGCCGATCAACGCGGACGACGAAGCGCTGCTGCGCGCGTTCGCGGACGAACACAAGGTGCAATTCTGGCTGCAGCCGAAGGGCCCCGATACGGTGACGCCGTTCTATCCGCTCGACGTGGCGCTCGACTACACGCTGCCGGAGTTCGGCATCCGCATGCCGTTCAAGCCAACCGACTTCACGCAGGTCAATCATCAGATCAATCGCGTGCTGGTGGGCCGGGCACTGCGCCTGCTCGCGCCGTCGCGCGACGATCGCGTGCTCGACCTGTTCTGCGGGATCGGCAACTTCACGCTGCCGCTCGCGCGGCTGTCGCGCGAGGTGATGGGCATCGAGGGCAGCGAGACGCTGACGACGCGCGCGCTGGCGAACGCGCGAGAGAACGGCGTCGACGGCCACACGACGTTCGCATGCCGGAACCTGTTCGAAGTGACGGGCGACGACATCCGCGCGCTGGGCGCATTCGACAAGTTCCTGATCGACCCGCCGCGCGAGGGGGCGCTGGCGGTATCGAAGGCGCTGGCCGAGATCGCGCAGAGCGGCGAGGGCCCGTTGCCGAAGCGCATCGTATACGTGTCGTGCAACCCGTCGACGCTGGCGCGCGACGCGGGCCTGCTCGTGCACGAGGCCGGCTACCGCCTGAAGGGCGCCGGGGTCGTGAACATGTTCCCGAATACATCGCATGTCGAATCGATTGCGCTGTTCGAGCGCGATTGAGCGATGCGGCGGACGTAAAAAAACCGGCCCGAGGGCCGGTTTTTTCATGGGGCGGGGTGCGCGTCAGTTGCGGTTGCCGCCGAAGATGCCGAGCAGCGCGAGCAGGTTCGTGAACACGTTGTACAGGTCGAGGTAGATCGCGAGCGTCGCCGAGATGTAGTTCGTCTCGCCGCCGTTCACGACGCGCTGGACGTCGAACAGCATGTACGCGGAGAAGATCGCGATCGCGAGCACGGAGACGGTGAGCATCAGCGCCGGGAGCTGCAGGAAGATGTTCGCGACCGAGGCCAGCAGGATCACGATCACGCCCATGAACAGCCATTTGCCGAGCCCCGAGAAGTCGCGCTTGCTGACGGTGGCGATCGTCGCCATCGCGGCGAAGATGATGCCGGTGCCGCCGAACGCGAGCATGATCAGCGACGGGCCGTTCGAGAGGCCGAGGATGAAGCTCAGCAGGCGCGACAGCATCAGGCCCATGAAGAACGTGAAGCCGAGCAGCACGAACACGCCGGCCGCGCTGTTCTTGGTCCGCTCGATGGCGAACATGAAACCGAATGCGATCGCGAAGAACGCGAGCAGGCTCATCATCGGGCTGGTGGCCGCGAACAGCGAGAAGCCCGTCGCGACGCCGACCCAGGCGCCCAGCACGGTCGGCACCATCGACAGCGCGAGCAGCCAGTACGTGTTCCGCAGCACGCGGTTGCGAACCTCGGCGGTGCTGACGGAACCGCCGCGGCCGAAATTGTACGGATAGTCGTTCATGGTTTCTCCTAACATTGAACGCATGGGCGTCCGGGGCCGGTTCGGCACACGCGGTGTGCGGCGCAGCAAACCGGAGCAGCTATGGCTAAGATACGTTCCGCGCCGGGAGGTTTCAATGGCCGGACGACGCAAAAACATATGGATTCTGAACCTTTCATGCGTGTAAGGGTTCAATCGCAATGATACACGGGATCGTGCTACAATAGCGGATTCATTTGAACCTGTAACTTCTTAATTTTTTGGAGTTTTTATGGCAATCGAGCGCACCCTGTCGATCATCAAGCCGGATGCGGTGGCAAAGAACGTGATCGGCCAGATCTACAGCCGTTTCGAAGGCGCCGGCCTGAAGATCATCGCATCGCGCATGGCGCACCTGTCGCGTGCCGACGCAGAGAAGTTCTACGCGGTTCACGCAGCACGTCCGTTCTTCAAGGATCTCGTCGATTTCATGATCTCCGGCCCGGTGATGATCCAGGTTCTGGAAGGCGAAGGCGCGATCCTGAAGAACCGCGACCTGATGGGCGCAACGGATCCGAAGAAGGCGGAAAAGGGCACGATCCGTGCCGATTTCGCCGACAGCATCGACGCGAACGCGGTGCACGGCTCGGACGCAGCGGAAACCGCGGCGGTCGAAGTCGCGTTCTTCTTCCCGGAAATGAACGTTTACTCGCGTTAAGCCCTGGCTGACAGCAGGTAGGCAGGATTCAGCGCAAGCGGCAAGGCAGCACATCATGACGAGCGAAACTTCCGTCAATCTTCTCGACTTCGATGCCGAGGGTCTTGTCGCGTACTGCGGCAGCCTCGGCGAGAAGCCGTTCCGCGCCAAGCAGTTGCAGCGCTGGATCCACCAGTACAACGCCGGCGATTTCGACGGCATGACCGATCTCGCGAAGTCCTTGAGGGAAAAACTCAAGGGCCGCGCCTCGATCGGAATGCCCGAGATCGCCAGCGATCACGTTTCCGCCGACGGCACGCGCAAGTGGCTGATCGACGTCGGAAACGGCAATGCGGTCGAAACCGTGTTCATCCCGGAAGAGACGCGCGGCACGCTGTGCGTGTCGTCGCAGGCGGGGTGCGCGGTCAACTGCCGCTTCTGTTCGACGGGCAAGCAGGGTTTTTCCCGCAACCTGTCGACAGCCGAAATCATCGGCCAGCTGCGGATGGCCGAATTTGCGTTGCGCGCGTCGCTGGGTCGCGCGCCCGGCCCCAACGGCAAGGCCGAACGGGTCGTCACCAACGTGGTGATGATGGGCATGGGCGAGCCGCTGCTGAATTACAGCGCGGTCGTGCCCGCGATGCGGCTGATGCTGGACGACAACGCGTACGGCCTGTCGCGCCGCCGCGTCACGCTGTCGACGTCGGGCGTGGTGCCGATGATGGACCGCCTCGGCGCCGAGTTGCCGGTTGCGCTGGCCGTTTCGCTGCACGCGCCGAACGATGCGCTGCGCGACGAGCTGGTGCCGCTCAACAAGAAGTATCCGCTGCGCGAGCTGATGGCGGCATGCCAGCGTTACCTGACGGTCGCGCCGCGCGACTTCATTACGTTCGAATACTGCATGCTGGACGGCGTCAACGACACCGAAGCGCATGCGCGAGAACTGCTGGCCGTCACGCGCGACGTGCCGTGCAAGTTCAACCTGATCCCGTTCAATCCGTTTCCGGAGTCGGGCCTCATCCGCTCGAAGCCGGAGCAGATCAAGCGCTTCGCACAGGTCCTCATCGACGCGGGTGTCGTCACGACCGTGCGCAAGACGCGCGGCGACGATATCGATGCCGCGTGCGGCCAGCTGGCCGGCGCGGTGAAGGATCGCACGCGCCTCGCGGAACGGACGGGCGCAGCAGGGAAAATCATCGAAGTTCGAGCCGTTTGACGGGGTGCCTGGCCGGGGCGCGCCGGGTGCGTCCGGCCTCGGAGGTTCGAACCTTTTGGCGGTACAACACGCGAATAGCGATCGGTCGCGGCGCCTCGGCGTCGCGCATGGTATGGACAGTTGCGGGTGCTGGCCGGCGGGAGCCGGCGGCGGCCGCCAGCAAGAAGAATCGACGCGAGGACAAGGATGAGTGAGCCGCAGCCGTCTAACGGCGCAGAGACGAATGCCGCGAAGCCGGCACCGGCGGGACTGGAATCGCTGGCGGCGGTCGGCAGCCGGCTGGCGCAGCTTCGGGAGACGAAGGGCTGGACGGTCGACGACGTGTCGGCGCGACTCAAGGTCGCACCGCAGAAGCTTCGGGCGCTCGAGGCCGGCGACATCAGCCATTTGCCCGGCGTGACCTTCGCGCTCGGCGTGGTGCGCAGCTACGCGAAGATGCTCGGCGTCGATCCGGAACCGTTCGCGCAGGCGTTGCGCCGCGAGCGCGGGGTGCCGGAGGTCGACCTGTCGATGCCTGCGTCGTCGGGGACGGATCTGCCGCGCGGCCGCGTGTCGATTCCGCTGGGCGGCTCGTCGCGGCACCATCCGTGGCTGTGGGGCACGGCGATCGTCGTCGTCGCGGTGGTTGCCGTACTGATGTGGCACACTGGCGGCGATTCGTCGGGCCTGCTCGCGCGTTTCAGGGGCGGCGACGCGGAACATGCGTCGGCCGCGAGCGCGCCGGTGGCGGCCGCTTCGTCCGGTGACGAGGCAGCCTCGAACGGCGCGTCGGCCGTGGTTGCCAGTGAGGTTCCGGCCCCGGTTGCTGCGTCCGTAGCGCCTGCTCCGGTGGTCGCATCGGCCGTTCCGGCGCCGGCGGCTCCGGTCGCGCCGGCTGCTGCATCGCAGCCTCTCGTGGCAACGACGGCGGCGAGTGCCGCCGCTCCGGCCGAGCCGGCGAGCGTCGCGGTGGCGGCGGGCCAGTCGGTGGTCGAGCTGAAGGTCAAGCAGGATTGCTGGTTCAGCGTGCGCGACAAGAACGGCAAGGAGCTGTTCTCGTCGCTGGTGAAGGCCGGCGAGACGAAGCAGGTTGCCGGCGAAGGGCCGTTCAAGGTCACGATCGGCAACAAGGCAGGCCTCGACGCGGTTGCGTTCGACGGGAAACCTGTCGATCCGGCAAAATATTCGGCAGCGCGGGGTAACGTGGCGCGGTTCACGTTGCCCTGACGTCAAGCGCCATGGCGAAGGCCTGTCGTCGATAACGGCAGGCCGCGACGACACGGCGCTTTTTCAATTCATGCGCCGCGTAGCGGCGTATTCCGCGTAAATGGATCTATCGATGCAATCCGAAGCTCAATCCCCACGCAGCAGTCAGATTTGTTCAACCGAGCCGGTGTTCGGCGGGCATCAGCCGCGCCGCGTATCGCATGCGGTGAATGTCCGCTGGGGCGGGCAGCTCGTGACGATCGGCGGCGACGCGCCGGTGCGCGTGCAGTCGATGACGAATACCGATACGGCCGACGCGATCGGCACGGCAATCCAGATCAAGGAACTCGCGAACGCGGGCTCCGAACTGGTGCGCATCACGGTGAACACGCCCGAGGCAGCGGCCGCCGTGCCGGCGATCCGCGAGCAGCTCGACCGGATGGGAGTGACCGTGCCGCTCGTCGGCGATTTCCACTACAACGGCCACCTGCTGCTGCGCGACTACCCGGGTTGCGCGGAGTCGCTGTCGAAATACCGGATCAATCCCGGCAACGTCGGCCAGGGCGCGAAGCGCGACACGCAGTTCGCGCAGATGATCGAGGCCGCTGCCAGGTACGACAAGCCGGTGCGGATCGGCGTGAACTGGGGCAGCCTCGACCAGGACCTGCTCGCACGCATGATGGACGAGAACGGCGCGCGTGCGCAGCCGTGGGACGCACAGAGCGTGATGTACGAGGCGCTGATCCAGTCGGCGATCGGCTCGGCCGAACGGGCGGTCGAACTGGGTCTCGGCCGTGACCGCATCGTGCTGTCGTGCAAGGTCAGCGGCGTGCAGGACCTGATCGCCGTGTACCGCGAACTCAGCCGCCGCTGCGGTTTCGCGCTGCACCTCGGGCTGACCGAGGCCGGCATGGGCTCGAAGGGCATCGTCGCCTCGACGGCCGCGCTCGGCGTGCTGCTGCAGGAAGGGATCGGCGACACGATCCGCATTTCGCTGACGCCGGAACCGGGCGCGTCGCGCACCGGCGAAGTGATCGTCGGCCAGGAAATCCTCCAGACGATGGGCCTGCGCTCGTTCGCGCCGATGGTGATCGCGTGCCCGGGCTGCGGCCGTACGACGAGCACGCTGTTCCAGGAACTGGCGATGCAGATCCAGACCTACCTGCGCGAGCAGATGCCGGTCTGGCGCAAGGAATATCCGGGCGTCGAGACGATGAACGTCGCGGTGATGGGCTGCATCGTCAACGGCCCGGGCGAATCGAAGCACGCGAACATCGGCATCAGCCTGCCGGGCTCGGGCGAGAACCCGGCTGCCCCCGTCTTCATCGACGGCGAGAAGGTCAAGACGCTGCGCGGCGAGCGGATCGCCGAGGAATTCCAGCAGATCGTCAGCGACTACGTCGTACGCAACTATGGCCGCGCGGAAGCGGCTGCGAACTAATTCGTCCACACACACGATGACTGAACAGAAACGCAAGATCGAGAAGCTCACCGGCGTCAAGGGCATGAACGACATCCTCCCGCAGGATGCCGGCCTCTGGGAGTTCTTCGAAGCCACCGTGAAATCGCTGCTGCGCGCATACGGCTACCAGAACATCCGTACGCCGATCGTCGAGCACACGCAGCTGTTCACGCGCGGCATCGGCGAAGTCACCGACATCGTCGAGAAAGAGATGTACAGCTTCACCGACGCGCTGAACGGTGAGCACCTGACGATGCGTCCGGAGAACACCGCGGCCGTCGTGCGTGCGTCGATCGAGCACAACATGCTGTACGACGGCCCGAAGCGCCTGTGGTACATCGGCCCGATGTTCCGTCACGAGCGTCCGCAGCGCGGCCGCTACCGCCAGTTCCACCAGGTCGGCGTCGAGGCGCTCGGCTTCGCGGGTCCCGATGCGGATGCCGAGATCATCATGATGTGCCAGCGCCTGTGGGACGACCTCGGCCTGACCGGCATCAAGCTCGAGATCAATTCGCTCGGCCTTGCCGAGGAACGTGCCGCGCACCGCGTCGAACTGATCAAGTATCTCGAACAGTTCGCCGACGTGCTCGACGAGGATGCGAAGCGCCGCCTGTATACGAACCCGCTGCGCGTGCTCGACACGAAGAATCCCGCGCTGCAGGAAATCGCGCAGAACGCGCCGAAGCTGATCGACTTCCTCGGCGACGAATCGCGCGCGCACTTCGAAGGGCTGCAACGCCTGCTGCTCGCGAACAACATTCCGTTCAAGATCAACCCGCGTCTCGTGCGCGGCCTCGACTATTACAACCTGACCGTGTTCGAGTGGGTGACCGACAAGCTCGGCGCGCAAGGCACGGTCGCGGCCGGCGGCCGCTACGACCCGCTGATCGAGCAGCTCGGCGGCAAGCCGACCGCCGCATGCGGCTGGGCGATGGGCATCGAGCGCATCCTCGAACTCCTGAAGGAAGAGGATCTCGCGCCCGAGCAGGAAGGCGTGGACGTATACGTCGTGCACCAGGGCGAGACCGCGCGAGAGCAGGCGTTCATCGCGGCCGAGCGCCTGCGCGACACGGGCCTCGACGTGATCTTCCACTGCAGCGCCGACGGCGCGACGGCGAGCTTCAAGTCGCAGATGAAGCGGGCCGATGCGAGCGGCGCCGCGTTCGCGGTGATCTTCGGCGAAGAAGAGATCGCGAACGGCACGGTGGGCGTGAAAGCGCTGCGCGGGACGGGCGACGACGGGGAAAAGAACGTTCAGCAGACCGTACCGGTCGAAAGCTTGACCGAATTCCTAATCAATGCGATGGTTGCATCCGCCGAAGACGGCGACGACTGATCGCGCTGACATCCGCTCGACAAGAAACGCCTGAACAGGAAGGAATCGCTCGCCGATGAGTTATCACGACGAACAAGAATCGATTGAAAGTCTCAAGGCATGGTGGGCCCGCTGGGGCAACCTCACCACGTGGATCGTGCTCGCGGCGCTGGTCGTCGCGGCCGGTTTCAACGGCTGGAACTACTGGCAGCGCCGTCAGGCCGCCGAGGCATCCGGGCTGTACGAGCAGGTCCAGAAGGCCGCCGCCGCGAACGACAAGGTCACGATCGCTCGCGCGGCCGGCGACATGGAAGACAAGTTCGGCAGCACGCCGTATGCGCAGATGAGCGCGCTCGCGGCCGCGAAGACGCTGTACGCGGCCGGCGACACGGCCGGCGCGAAGGCGCAGCTGCAATGGGCCGTCGATCACGCCAAGGATGACGAGTACAAGCAGATCGCGAAGCTGCGTCTCGCGTCGCTGCTGCTCGACGAGAAGGCGTACGATGCGGGCCTCGCGCTGCTGTCCGGTACGCCGCTCGACGCATTCAAGGGCCTCGTGGCCGATCGCCGCGGCGATCTGCTGGCCGCGCAAGGCAAGACCGACGATGCACGCGCCGCTTACAAGCTCGCGCTCGACGGCCTGTCGAAGGACGACCAGTCCGCGCGCCAGCTCGTGCAGTTCAAGCTGGACGCGCTCGGCGGCTGAATCCCGGCCCCCTCAACCTCTTAACTCTGCTTCGCTAACCGATGAATTTGCTGAAACGTTACGCTGTGCCCGTTGCCTGCGCGGCGGCTGTCCTGGCATTGGCGGCCTGCTCGTCGTCGAAGGATGCGCGCCGCGTGCCGACGCCGCTCACCGAGTTCAAGCCCGTGATGGACGTGCAACAGGTCTGGAAGGCGAGTGTCGGCAAGGGCGGACGCTACCTGTTCTCGCCGGTGGCCGTGGGCGACGCCGTCTATGCGGCGGGCGAAAACGGTTCGGTCGAGAAGATCGACGCGAAGACGGGCCAGACGGTCTGGCGCTCGAAGCTCGATTCCGACCTGTCGGCCGGTGTCGGCAGCGACGGCAACCTCACCGCGGTCGGCGCGCTGAAGGGTGGCGTATTCGTGCTGGGCCCGGACGGCAAGCAGCTCTGGAAGACCAGCGTGCAGGGCGAGATCTTCTCGCCGCCGCTCGTCGGCAACGGCCTCGTGGTCGTGCGTACGATCGACGGCCAGGTGATCGCGTTCAATGCGCAGACGGGCGAGCAGAAGTGGAACTACCGCAACCGCGCGGTGCCGTTGAACCTGCGCGTGTCGGCCGGCATGACGTTCGCGGGCGACGCGGCGGTGCTGGCGGGCTTCCCGGGCGGCGGCCTCGTCGCGATCAACGTGCAGACGGGCGAGCCGTTCTGGCAGACGCCGGTGTCGTTCCCGAAGGGCGTGACCGAGGTCGAGCGCATCAACGACGTCAGCGGCCCGCCGACCCTCGTGGGCGCGGAAACCTGCGCGGTGACGTTCCAGGGGCAACTCGGCTGCTTCGACGCGAATTCGGGCCGCCCGCTGTGGGAAAAGTCGTTCTCGAGCCGTAGCGGCCTCGCACAGGACGATTCGGTGGTCGCCGGCGGCGACGACTGGTCGGTCATCACGGCGTACGACGCCGCGTCGGGCAACCAGCTGTGGCGCAACGACAAGCTGAAGAGTCGTGACGTCAGCGTGCCGTACCTGCTCGGGCATGCGGTCGTGATGGGCGATTACAAGGGCTTCGTGCACTTCCTGTCGCGCGAAGACGGCAGCTTCATCGCACGGATGACGACCGACGGCAGCGCGATCACGGCGGCGCCGGTCCTGGCGGGCAATACGCTCGTCGTGCAGACGAAGGACGGCGGCCTGTACGGATTCCGTCCGCGCTGACGCGCAGGAAACATGCGCGGCTGCGGCACGGCGGGCGGGTCCCGCGCGTGCGGGCCGTGCGACATGAAGGCGGCCGGTGTCCCCGGCCGCTCGGTATTTGAAAGGCAGTTCGAGACGAAAGACGACGGCGCGCAACGCGCGCCCGGCGCGCGCATCCGGCGCGGCGCGAATTCGTGATATTTTCATTCAGCGCAGCCGCCCGCAGCAGCGGGCCTCCCGCTGCTGCGCATCACCGTAGAAAACACAGATGAAACCGGTCATTGCCCTCGTTGGGCGCCCCAATGTGGGGAAATCCACGCTGTTCAACCGGCTCACGCGCTCGCGCGATGCGCTGGTCGCCGACTTGCCGGGCCTGACGCGCGATCGCCATTACGGCGAGGGGCGCGTCGGCGAGCGCCCGTACCTGGTCGTCGATACCGGCGGCTTCGAGCCCGTCGCGAAGGACGGCATCCTGCACGAGATGGCGCGCCAGACGCGACAGGCGGTCGAGGAAGCCGACATCGTCGTGTTCATCGTCGACGGCCGCAACGGGCTCGCCCCGCAGGACAAGTCGATCGCCGACTACCTGCGCAAGACCGGCCGGCCGATCTTCCTCGTCGTCAACAAGGCCGAGGGGATGAAGTACACGTCGGTCGCGGCCGACTTCTACGAGCTCGGCCTCGGCGACCCGCGCGCGATCTCGGCCGCGCACGGCGACGGCGTGACCGACATGATCAACGAGGCGCTGGCGGTGGCCTACGCGGATCGTCCCGAGGAAGAGGACGAGAACGACCCGTCGCGCGGCATCAAGATCGCGATCGTCGGCCGCCCGAACGTCGGCAAGTCGACGCTCGTGAACGCGCTGATCGGCGAGGATCGCGTGATCGCGTTCGACATGCCCGGCACGACGCGCGATTCGATCTACGTCGACTTCGAGCGTAACGGCAAGAAATACACGCTGATCGACACGGCCGGCCTGCGGCGTCGCGGCAAGGTGTTCGAGGCGATCGAGAAGTTCTCGGTCGTGAAGACGCTGCAGTCGATCTCCGACGCGAACGTCGTCATTCTGCTGCTGGATGCGCAGCAGGATATTTCCGACCAGGACGCGCACATCGCTGGCTTCGTCGTCGAGCAGGGCCGCGCGCTCGTGATCGGCGTCAACAAGTGGGACGGGCTCGACGAGCATGCGCGCGATCGCGCGAAAGCAGATTTGACCCGCAAGCTGAAGTTCCTCGACTTCGCGAAATCGCACTTCATCTCGGCCGCGAAGAAAACGGGCATCGGCGCGCTGATGCGCTCGGTCGACGACGCCTACGCGGCGGCGATGACGAAGCTGCCGACGCCGAAGCTCACGCGCGCGCTGATCGAGGCCGTCGAGTTCCAGCAGCCGCGCCGTCGCGGCCCGGTGCGTCCGAAGCTGCGCTATGCGCACCAGGGCGGCCAGAATCCGCCGATCATCGTCATCCACGGCAACGCACTCGACGCCGTGACGGAAACGTACAAGCGCTACCTGGAAAACCGGTTCCGCGAAACTTTCTCGCTGACCGGGACTCCATTGCGCATAGAGTTCCGTTCGTCGAACAACCCGTACGCGGACAAGGGCTGACGCGCCTGCCGCACGCGCCCCGCAACGTATAGGCCGCAAGGCCTGCGTGCCGGGCGGGGCAGGCAAAATCGGCTATAGTGTAGCGATTGGCGCCGGATCTCTTTTTCTTCGCCGCCAATCCAGATCAACCTGCAAAAAAAGATGGAGTACGCCATGAGCAACAAAGGGCAATTGTTACAAGACCCGTTTTTGAACGCACTGCGCAAAGAGCACGTTCCCGTTTCGATCTACCTCGTCAACGGCATCAAGCTTCAAGGGAACATTGAATCGTTCGACCAGTACGTCGTGTTGCTCCGTAATACGGTGACCCAGATGGTCTACAAGCACGCCATCTCGACGGTCGTGCCGGCGCGCCCGGTGAATTTCCACCCGGACGCGGAAGCCTCGTCCTAACCCATTGCAGCGGCCGGCATCCGGTCGCCGCGAGCGACCGATGCCAGCCGCCTTATCTTGACACCCGATAATTTGATCAACGCAGCGCTCGTCGGCATCGATTTCGGCAAGACCGATTTCGAAGCCAGTCTTGAAGAACTCAGTCTTCTCGCCTCCAGCGCGGGGGCCCGTCCCGCCGTCACCCTCACGGGTCGTCGCTCCAGTCCCGATGCCAAGATGTTCATCGGCAGTGGCAAAGCCGAGGAACTACGGCTTGCCTGCGACGCGCACAACGTCGAAATCGTCATTTTCAACCACGCACTGGCGCCGGCCCAGCAACGCAATCTGGAGCAGGCACTTAACAGGCGCGTGATCGATCGTACGAGCCTCATCCTCGACATCTTCGCGCAGCGCGCCCGCAGCCACGAAGGCAAGCTGCAGGTCGAGCTCGCGCAGCTGCAATACCTGTCGACGCGGCTCATTCGCGCGTGGACCCACCTCGAACGGCAAAAGGGCGGTATCGGCCTGCGCGGCCCCGGCGAAACCCAGCTCGAAACCGACCGCCGGCTGATCGGCGAGCGCATCAAGATGCTGAAGTCGCGGCTCGACCGGCTGCGCCGGCAACACAGCACGCAGCGCCGGCAGCGCGCGCGCAGCGGCACGATGTCGGTGTCGCTCGTCGGCTATACGAACGCGGGCAAGTCGACGCTGTTCAATGCGCTGACGAAAGCGCAGGCCTACGCGGCCGACCAGCTGTTCGCAACGCTCGATACGACGTCGCGGCGCGTGTACCTCGGCGACGAGGTCGGCCAGATCGTCGTGTCGGATACCGTGGGGTTCATCCGCGAGTTGCCTCACCAGCTCGTCGCCGCGTTTCGCGCGACCCTCGAGGAAACGATCCACGCGGATCTGCTGCTGCACGTGGTCGATGCGTCGAGCGCGGTCAGGCTCGAGCAGATCGAGCAGGTCAACGGCGTGTTGCACGAGATCGGCGCGGACACCATCCGGCAGGTGCTGGTATTCAACAAGATCGACGCCGTGCCCGAACTGGCGGCCCGCGGCGACGCGGTCGAGCGGGACGAGTATGGTAATATTTCGCGCGTCTTTTTGAGCGCGCGCACCGGTCAGGGTCTTGACGCGTTGCGTGCCGCCATCGCCGAAATCGCCTCCGCGGAACACCTTTCCGGCGCGACGTCGTCCGACGACGGCGCGCTCGACGGCGTACCCGCTGAACCACACGAAGACCACACGATTTCCGAACACGGGCGCTAACCGGTCCCGGCCGGTTCGCCGGCGTCTAATCTGGTGAACAAACTCTGGTGAACGAATACAACGAGCGGAGTACCTGGCGGCGGATGCGCGCCTTGCTGTCGATCAATGATCCCCGTTGGGGACGCGGCGAAGGCAATGGCAAAGACGGATCCCGTCCCCGTGCGAACGAATCGAAACGTCCGCAAGGCGGCGACGGCGATGGTCCGCCCGATCTCGACGAGATGTGGCGCAATTTCAACCGGCGCCTGAATGGCCTTTTCGGCGGCAAGGGCGGCAACGGCTTCCGTCCCGACAACGGGCGCGCGGCGCGGGTCGGCGTCGGCATCGTGATCGGCGTGCTGGTCGCGGTCTACGCGGGCAGCGGGCTGTTCGTCGTGCAGGACGGCCAGACCGGCGTCGTGCTGCAGCTCGGCAAGCTGTCGGGCACGGTCGGCCAGGGTGTCCACTGGCGCGCGCCGTATCCGTTCGCGTCGCACGAGATCGTCGACACGTCGCAGGTCCGCTCGATCGAGATCGGCCGCAACAACGTCGTGCGCCTCGCGAACGTGAAGGAAGCGGCGATGCTGACGCGCGATGCGGATATCGTGGATGTGCGCTTCATCGTCCAGTACCGGATCCGGTCCGCGACCGACTACCTGTTCCGTAGCGTCGATCCCGAGCGCAGCGTCTCGCAGGCCGCCCAGGCGGCGGTGCGTGCGATCGTCGGTACGCGCAGCGCGGCCGACGTGCTGAACCAGGACCGCGACGCACTGCGCGGGCAGCTTTCCGCCGCGATCCAGCGCGATCTGGATCGCTACCAGTCGGGGCTCGAGGTGACGGCCGTCACGATGCAGAGCGTGGCGGCGCCCGAGCAGACCCAGGCCGCCTACGGCGAGGTTGCGAAGGCGCGCGACGAGCGCGAGGCCGCGAAGCGCGCCGCGCAGGCGTACGCGAACGACCTGCTGCCGAAGGCGCAGGGCGATGCCGCGAAGCTCGTCGACGAAGCGAAGGCCTATGCCGATCGCGTGGTCACGGAAGCCGAGGGCGATGCCGACCGCTTCAAGCAGGTCTACGCGCAGTACTCGAAGGCGCCGGCGGTGATCCGCGAGCGGATGTACCTCGAGACGATGCAGGAAATCTATTCGAACGCGACGAAGGTGTTCGTCGGCAACAAGGGCGGTAACAGCGTCGTGTATCTGCCGCTCGACAAGCTCGTCGAGCAGGGGCGACAAAGTGCCGCGGCGTCTCCCGGCGCGTCCGCGCCCGATGCGGCGTCGGCACCGGCGGCCGTCGCGCCGGCCGCAGCCGCTCCCGCGAGTGCGGCGTCGGCCGCGGCGGCATCGGGCAATGACATGCTGCGATCGCGCGACGGGTTTCGCAGCCGGTCGCGTGAAGACGATCTGAAGTAACGGGGAGCGCAGAACATGAACCGAATCATTGCGCTCGTCGTCGCAATCGTGATCGTCGCTTTCGCGGCGTCCTCGACGATCATCACCGTCGATCCGCGCCATACGGCCGTGCTGTCGGGGCGCGACGGCGCGCAGCCCGAGCTGGCAGGCCCCGGCATTCATTTCAAACTGCCGCCGCCGCTGCAGACGGCCACGCTGATCGACACGCGCCTGCAATCGCTCGAGTCGTCCGATCCGCTGCAACTGGCCACGCAGGACAAGCACGACCTGCTCGTTGCCTACGCGGTGAAGTACCGGATCAGCGATCCGGTGAAGTATTTCACGGCGACGGGCGGCGATCCGGCGGCTGCCACCGATCGCCTGGCTGGCGCGCTGAAGAGTGCGCTCGGCGATGCGTTCGGCGCGCGCGCGCTCGACGACGCTCTCGGCGGCCAGCGTGCGATCGCCGATGCGGCCCGCGACGACGTGAAGGCGAAGGCGTCCGGTTTCGGCGTCGACGTGGTCGACGTCCAGCTGACGCGGGTCGATCTGCCGGCCGCGCAGACGGACGCCGTCTACCAGCGGATGATCGGCGCGCTGCGCGATCAGGCGGCGCAGGAGCGTGCGCAAGGCGATGCCGACGTCGAGCAGATCAAGGCCGACGCCGAGCGCGAACAGCAGGCCGTGCTCGCGAACGCGTACAAGTCCGCGCAGACGATCAAGGGCGAGGGCGACGCCAAGGCCGCGACGATCGCCGCCGATGCGTTCGGCCGCGATCCGCAGTTCTATCAGTTCTACGCGAGCCTGCAGGCCTACCGGAACACGTTCAAGCGCAACGACATCATCGTCGTCGACCCCGACAGCGAGTTCTTCCGCTTCATGCGCAGCCCGACGGGCGGTGCCGCACCGGCGGCGCCTGCTCCCCGCAAACATTGACCTTGGGGCGCCGCGTCGAGCGGCGCCGTCGCTCGCATGGACCTGGCTGGCTCGTTGTTGCTCGCAGTAGCGCTGATGCTGATCATCGAGGGTGCATTCCCCTTCGTGTTTCCCGTCGCCTGGCGCGACACGTTTCGTAGAATAGCCGAGCGGCCGCCGCATCATATCCGGATCGGCGGGCTGATCGTGATGGTGCTCGGGCTCGTGCTGCTGCTGCTCGCCACCTGACCTGGGGCTCGATCCAGACGGCGCACCCGCCGTTTGTCCGCCCGATCCAGAATTTCCGATTCACATCGCGGCGCGCGTGTCGCGCGCCGTTTCCCGTCGTAGGACCGTACCGATGTCGACCTGGTTACTTCCCGAGAATATCGCCGACGTACTGCCGTCGGAAGCGCGCAAGATCGAGGAGCTGCGCCGCAGGCTGCTCGACCGCTTCCGTTCGTACGGCTACGAAATGGTGATGCCGCCGCTGCTCGAGTATCTCGAGTCGCTGCTGACTAGCGGCGGCGCCGATCTGCGCCTGCGCACCTTCAAGCTGGTCGACCAGTTGTCGGGGCGTACGCTGGGCCTGCGCGCGGACATCACGCCGCAGGTCGCGCGAATCGACGCGCACCTGTTGAACCGCCAGGGCGTGACGCGGCTCTGCTACGCGGGCCACGTGATGCATACGCGCCCGCGCGGGCTGCACGCGACGCGCGAGCAGATCCAGATCGGCGCCGAAATCTACGGGCATGCCGGGCTGGAAGCCGATCTCGAGATCCAGCAGCTGATGCTCGATGCGCTGCATCTCGCGGGCCTGTCGAACGTCCGTCTCGACCTCGGGCATGCGGGCGTGCTGGCGGCGCTGCTGGGGCGCGACGCACAGGCCGCCGAGCGCGGCGAGTCGCTGTACGACGCGCTGTCAGGCAAGGACGTGCCGCTGCTGAACGAACTCACCGACGATCTCGGCGCCGACACGCGCGCCGCGCTGCGCGCGCTGCCGCATCTCTACGGCGACGCGAGCGTGCTCGCCGAGGCGCGTGCGCGGTTGCCGGTGCTGCCCGAAATCACGCGGGCGCTCGACGATCTGGCGCAACTCGCCGCGCAGGCGAAGGGTGTCGAGGTCGCGATCGATCTCGGCGATTTGCGCGGCTACGCGTATCACAGCGGCGCGATGTTCAGCGCCTACATCGACGGCGTGCCGAACGCGATCGCGCGCGGCGGCCGTTACGACCACGTCGGTCAGGCCTACGGCCGGGCCCGTCCGGCCACGGGCTTCTCGCTCGACCTGCGCGAACTCGCGCGGATTTCGCCGGTCGAGGCGCGCGGCACGGCGATTCTCGCGCCGTGGGCGCAGGACGACGCGCTGAGCGCGGCCGTTGCGGCGCTGCGCGATGCGGGCGAAGTCGTGATTCAGGCGCTGCCCGGCCATGACCACGTGCTCGACGAATTCGCATGCGACCGTTCGCTCGTCGAGCGTCAGGGCACATGGGTGGTCGAACCCCGATAAACAGGCGTTCGCGGCGTGTGCTTCGGCGTGCATATCGTTGAAGCGAAACGGAAAAATTCGGAATCGCCCGCGAACATAGGTAGAATACGTTTTTAACCAGCTAACGAATCAACATGTCTGCCAGCGCAGTGAACGTGACTCCCGGGCGCAACGTCGTCGTCGTGGGAACGCAATGGGGTGATGAAGGCAAGGGCAAGATCGTCGACTGGCTGACGGACCACGCTCAGGGCGTCGTGCGTTTCCAGGGCGGTCACAACGCCGGCCACACCCTCATCATCGGCGGCAAGAAAACGATCTTGCGCCTCATTCCGTCGGGCATCATGCGTGAAGGCGTCGCCTGCTACATCGGCAACGGCGTCGTCCTGTCCCCCGAAGCACTGTTCAAGGAAATCGGCGAGCTGGAAGAGGCCGGCGTGAACGTACGCGACCGCCTGTTTATTTCCGAAGCGACGACGCTGATCCTGCCGTATCACATCGCGATCGACCAGGCGCGCGAAGCGCGCAAGGGCGCGGGCAAGATCGGCACGACGGGCCGCGGCATCGGCCCCGCGTACGAAGACAAGGTTGGCCGCCGCGCGCTGCGCGTGCAGGACCTGTTCGACGCGAAGACCTTCGCCGACCGCCTGCGCGAAAACCTCGATTTCCACAACTTCGTGCTGACCCAGTACCTGGGCGGCACGGCCGTCGATTTCCAGGCCACGCTCGACACGATGCTCGGCTATGCCGACCGCCTGAAGCCGATGGTGGCCGACGTGTCGCGCCGCCTGTACGACGCGAACAATGCGGGCCAGAACCTGCTGTTCGAAGGCGCGCAGGGCACGCTGCTCGACATCGATCACGGCACCTATCCGTTCGTCACGTCGAGCAACTGCGTTGCTGGCGCGGCGTCGGCCGGCGCGGGCGTCGGTCCGCAGAAGCTCAACTACATCCTCGGGATCACGAAGGCGTATTGCACGCGCGTCGGCTCGGGCCCGTTCCCGAGCGAACTGTACGATGCGGACAATCCGCAACGTCAGGACCAGGTCGGCGTCACGCTCGCCAACGTCGGCAAGGAATTCGGCTCGGTCACCGGCCGTCCGCGCCGCACCGGCTGGCTCGACGCGGCCGCGCTGCGCCGCTCGATCCAGATCAACGGCGTGTCGGGCCTGTGCATGACGAAGCTCGACGTGCTCGACGGCCTCGATGAAGTCAAGCTGTGCGTCGGCTACAAGATCGACGGCAAGGATGCGGACATCCTGCCGCGCGGTGCGGCCGACGTGGCCCGTTGCGAGCCGGTATACGAAACGTTCGTCGGCTGGAAGGAAAGCACGGTCGGCATCAAGACGTGGGAAGCACTGCCCGCGAACGCGCAGGCTTACCTGACCCGCGTTCAGGAAGTGGCTGGCGTGCCGGTAGACATGGTGTCGACGGGCCCGGACCGCGACGAGACGATCCTGCTCCGCCATCCGTTCAAGGTGTAACCCCAGATGACGCAGCAAATCACGATGACGGCGGCAGACTTGATGACCGATCCGCGCAACGACGACAAGAATCTGTGGGTAGGCTGGGACGAGTATCACCGTCTGATCGAACTGCTCGCGCTCCAGGTGCATGCATCGGGCTGGAAGTTCGACCAGATCCTGTGCCTCGCGCGCGGCGGCTTGCGTGTCGGCGATCAACTGTCGCGTATCTACGACGTGCCGCTGGCGATCCTCGCGACGAGTTCGTACCGCGAAGCGGCCGGCACGGAGCAGGGCGATCTCGACATCGCGCAGTACATCACGATGACGCGCGGCAACCTGGGCGGCAACGTGCTGCTGGTCGACGATCTCGTCGATTCGGGCGTCACGCTCGCGCGTGTGCAGGAGCATCTGAAGGAGCGCTATCCGGCCGTGACGGCCGTGCGTTCGGCGGTGCTCTGGTACAAGGGGTGCTCGAAGGTCAAGCCCGACTATCACACCCAGTATCTGCCGACGAATCCGTGGATTCATCAGCCGTTCGAGGAGTGGGACACGGTGCGTCCGCACAATCTGGAGGCATGGATCAAGCGCGGTCGCGCGCAGCGCGACGGTTCGGGCGCTTAAGCGTCCGGCCGGATCGAAGACATGCCCGGAACGGCGCCGCTTGCGGCGCCGTTTTTCATTTGGAGTGCCGTGGATCCGATAGGCAGACGGCGGCGCCCCGGCTATGATGGCAGCCCTGCCACAGCTCGCGCCCGATTGCATGCGCAGCGTGGATCGCGTGGTTCCACGGCAACAGCGCAGGGCGGTGTTTCACGGGGGCGCGAGTAGAATAGCGCTCGTTTTGTCCGACCCGGACCCGATTATTACGCTTCTATGAACGACACGATCCAAGCGACCGACGCCGCACACGCGCCGCATTCGACGCAACAGCACTCGATGCGGGCGCTAGCGATAGCAGCCATCGGCGTCGTGTTCGGCGACATCGGCACCAGCCCGCTCTATTCGCTGAAGGAGGCGTTCAGCCCCTCACACGGCATTCCGCTCACCGAAGGTTCGATTCTCGGCGTGATCTCGCTGTTGTTCTGGGCGATCATCCTGGTGGTCGGCATCAAGTACCTGCTGTTCGTGATGCGGGCGGACAACAACGGCGAAGGCGGCGTGCTCGCGCTGATGGCGCTGTCGTTGCGGCCGCTCGACTCGAAGAGCCGCGTCGCGGGGGCGCTGATGGCGCTCGGGATCTTCGGCGCCTGCATGTTCTACGGGGACGCGGTGATCACGCCGGCGATCTCGGTGATGTCGGCCGTCGAAGGCCTCGAGATCGCGACGCCTCACCTGTCCCACCTCGTGATGCCGATCACGATCGTGATCCTGATCGCGCTGTTCTGGATCCAGCGGCACGGCACCGCGCTGGTCGGCAAGCTGTTCGGCCCGATCATGGTGCTGTGGTTCATCGTGATCGCCGCGCTCGGCGTGTACCACATCGCGCGCGTGCCGGGCATCATCGCCGCGATCAACCCGTATTACGCCGCGTCGTTCATGTCGGAGCACGTGCTGCAGGCCTACGTCGTGCTCGGCTCGGTCGTGCTGGTGCTGACGGGCGCGGAAGCGCTCTATGCGGACATGGGCCACTTCGGCGCGAAGCCGATCCGGCTCGCCGCATACGGGCTCGTGATGCCGTCGCTGGTGCTGAACTACTTCGGCCAGGGCGCGCTGCTGATCCAGAATCCGAAGGCGATCGAGAACCCGTTCTTCCTGCTCGCGCCGGACTGGGGGCTGCTGCCGCTCGTCGTGCTGTCGACGGTCGCGACCGTGATCGCGTCGCAGGCGGTGATCTCGGGCGCGTATTCGCTGACGTCGCAGGCCATCCAGCTCGGGTATGTGCCGCGCATGAAGGTGCTGCATACGTCGGAGCTCGCGATCGGCCAGATCTACGTGCCGGTCGTGAACTGGCTGCTGCTGTTCGTGATCCTCTGCATCGTGGTCGGCTTCAAGAGCTCGGACAACCTCGCGGCCGCGTACGGCATCGCGGTGACGGCGACGATGGTGATCACGACCGTGCTGGCGGCGGTCGTGATGGTGAAGGTGTGGAACTGGAACCGCCTGCTGGTGGGCGCGATCATCGCCGTGTTCCTCGCGGTCGATCTCGGCTTCTTCGGGGCGAACCTGCTGAAGGTCGCGCAGGGCGGCTGGCTGCCGCTCGGCATCGGTGCGCTGCTGTTCTTCCTGCTGATGACCTGGTACAAGGGGCGTCACATCGTCAAGGAACGCACGGCGGCCGACGGGATTCCGCTCGAGCCGTTCCTGCAGGGCCTGCTCGCGCATCCGCCACATCGCGTGTCGGGCACCGCGATCTATCTGACCGGCAACGACAAGCTCGTACCGGTGAGCCTGCTGCACAACCTGAAGCACAACAAGGTGCTGCACGAGCGGACCATTTTCCTGACGTTCGTCACGCGCGACATTCCCTATGTGCGCGACGACAAGCGCCAGACCTCGCGCGATGCGGGCGGCGGGCTTTACATCGTCAAGGCCGAATACGGCTTCAACGAGACGCCGGACGTGAAGGCCGTGCTTGAGGAATTCGGCCGCTCGCACGACATGACGTTCGAACTGATGGATACGTCGTTCTTCCTCGCGCGCGAAACGGTCGTGCCGACGCACCTGCCCGGCATGTCGATCTGGCGCGAGCGCGTGTTCGCATGGATGCACCAGAACGCTGCGAAGCCGACCGATTTCTTCTCGATTCCGGCGAACCGGGTCGTCGAACTCGGCACGAAGATCGAGATCTGATCCCGGGCGTGGCGCGCGGGCGACTCAGTCGCGCGCCACGCTCCCCGACGGCGCGATCAGTCCTCGATCGTCCGCGTCGTCAGCGTACGCGGCCGCATAGCGCTGCGTATCCCGCGCGACCCAATCCAGATAACCGCGTATCCAGTACCGGCAGCCGTCGACGAGGCCGCGTACGCGCGTGTCGGCGTGTTGCGACAGCGCATCCGCGCAGCGCACGAATTCGCCGATCTCGTCGCGTACGCGAGCGGCCGTATAGTCGACGCCCTCCTGCAGCGTATGGCCCTCCAGCCTGCGGATCAGCACCATGTTGCGGAATTGCCCCGGCTGGCGCGCCTCGATACCGAGGCTCTGGATGTCGTTGCTCCAGCAGACGATATGGTTTGCATGCCGGCACAGCTCCTGCACGTCCGGGCGATGAAACGTATCGGGCGGCACCGCGCCGCAATTCGCGGTGTCCGCGAGTGCGAGGCACGGATTCATGCCGCTCGTGTGGCGCCGGATCGTTTCGTACTGCGGTATGCCGACCGATTCCGCGTGAATGTGATTGAGAATCTGCAGTCCGGCCGTGGTCGCCCACAGGCGCATGCCCTGGGCGAAGCGCGCGAAGTGCTCGGCCGACAGCCGGGCCCGCAGGCGCCGGCAGACGTCGAGCCATGCGCGCTCGCCATAGACCGGTTGCCGCGCCGTCTGGTCGTAGTCGAGTACGTCGACGATCGCGACGAGGTGGGTGAGCGTGCCGGGGCCGAGTGTCTCGACGCGGTCGATGAACAGGTCGTCGGTGAGGAAATACCAGACGAAATAGTCGGCGATCACCTGCAGCAGCGCGGGGTCGGCGTTCGGGTAGCAGCGTGCGGCGAGCCAGCCGTAGCGTGTCCGCATCACGCGCTTGCGGTACATGTCGTTGACGAGCAGGCCGTGGTCGTCGGCCCATTCGAGCATGCGCGTCTCGATCCGTTGCGCGTGCGGCGAACAGGCACCGGCCCACGGCACGTCGAAAACAGGGATACGCAATGCGGCGAGTTCGATTTTCAGGGCGTCCGTTTTCATGATTCCCCGATTGATCTTTCGTTATCGGCGCTCGAAATGCGGGTGGGCCGGTTTCAGGACGACGGCGGTCGGCAGTAAATCGCAAATAAGGAAACGGAAAGGCTGGATGCCTGTGCGGTTCGATGGCGCGCAGGCAACCCGGGCGGCCCTTTACGGAACTGCAATGATGCGCAGGATTGCTGTCCGTATTCGAAACGCTTGGAAGGTCGCCCGAAAATTTATTTTATGTGCCGGTTTTAACGCGTCAAGAAAAGGAATGACGAAATCGCGATTATTCGCTTAGTCAATCGGAGTGACGGCGATTGACCCGCGGCACCGCCAACCGGGCGGCGAGCATGCAGTCGGCGCCGGGCGCCGGGCGGAGGCGTCGCCGCAACGAAAAAGCCCGCCTTTCGGCGGGCTTTCCTGTCTGTCGGCGGCTTTCGCGTGCTCAGCGCTTCAGCTTCGCGAATGCCGCGGCCATCGCGCCGGCCGGCTCCGGCTCGCGCGAGCGCTGCGGGCGCGCGGCGCCGCGCCCCGCGTTGCCGCGATCCTGGCCGCCGCGCGACGAGAGGCCGGGCGCCGCGGCCTCGTCGTCGAGGCGCATCGTCAGCGCGATGCGCTGGCGCTTCACGTCGACGTCGAGCACCTTCACCTTGACGACCTGGCCGGCTTTCACGACTTCGTGCGGATCCTTGATGAACTTCGTCGACATCGCGGACACGTGCACGAGGCCATCCTGATGGACGCCGATGTCCACGAACGCACCGAACGCGGCCACGTTCGTCACGACGCCTTCGAGGGTCATGCCCGGCACGAGGTCCGATACCTTCTCGACGCCTTCGCGGAACGTCGCGGTCTTGAATTCGGGGCGCGGATCGCGACCCGGCTTCTCCAGTTCGGCGAGGATGTCGCGCACGGTCGGCAGGCCGAAACGTTCGTCGACAAATTCCGTCGGCGACAGGCCCGACAGCGCTTCGCGGTTGCCGAGCACGTCGTCGATGCGCTTGCTGATCCTCGCGAGCATCCGTTCGACGACCGGATAGGCTTCCGGGTGCACCGACGAGCGGTCGAGCGGATTCTCGCCGCCGTTGATGCGGAGGAAGCCGGCGGCCTGTTCGAAGGTCTTGTCGCCGAGGCGCGGCACCTTGCGCAGGTGTTCGCGCGACGGGAACGGGCCGTTCGCGTCGCGGTAGTCGACGATGTTGCGTGCGAGCGTCGCGTTCAGGCCCGACACGCGCGCGAGCAAGGCGGCCGATGCGGTGTTCGCGTCGACGCCGACCGCGTTCACGCAATCCTCGACGACGGCGTCGAGCGAGCGGGCGAGTTCGCGCTGGTTCACGTCGTGCTGGTACTGGCCGACGCCGATCGCCTTCGGCTCGATCTTCACGAGCTCGGCGAGCGGATCCTGCAGGCGGCGCGCGATCGACACGGCGCCGCGCAGCGACACGTCGAGTTCAGGGAATTCCTTCGCCGCGAGCTCGGACGCCGAGTAGACCGATGCGCCGGCTTCCGACACGACGATCTTCTGCAGGCGCAGCTCCGGATGCTTCGCGATCAGTTCGCTCGCGAGCTTGTCGGTTTCGCGCGATGCGGTGCCGTTGCCGATACTGATCAGTTCGGCCTGCGTCTGCGCGGCGATGCGCGCGAGTTTCGCGATCGAGCCGTCCCAGTCGCGACGCGGCTCGTGCGGGTAGATCGTGTCGGTCGCGAGCACCTTGCCGGTGCGGTCGACAACCGCGACCTTCACGCCCGTGCGCAGGCCGGGATCGAGGCCGATCACGGCCTTCGGGCCGGCCGGCGCCGCCAGCAGCAGGTCGTTCAGGTTGCGCGCGAACACGCGGATCGCTTCCGTTTCGGCCGTTTCGCGTAATTGCGTGAGCAGCTCGTTCTCGATGTGCGGCTGCACCTTCACGCGCCAGCACCAGCGGCAGACGTCGGACAGCCACTTGTCGGCCGGACGGTTCTGGTTCGCGATGCCGAAATGGCGCGCGATCATCGCCTCGCCCGGATGCGGCACCTGCGCGTCCAGTTCCTCGCCGAGGCCGAGCTTGATAGTCAGCACGCCCGCGTTGCGGCCGCGGAACAGTGCGAGCGCGCGGTGCGACGGCACGGTCTTGATCGTTTCCGCGTAGTCGTAATAGTCGCGGAATTTCTCGCCTTCCTCGTTTTCCTTGCCTTCGACGACGGCCGACGACACGACGCCTTGAGCGTGCAGGTAGTCGCGCAGCTTGCCGAGCAGCTCGGCCGTCTCGCCGAACTGTTCGGACAGGATGTCGCGTGCGCCGTCGAGCGCGGCCTTCACGTCGGCGACGCCCTTGTCGGCGTCGACGTACGCGGCCGCCTCGGCTTGCGGATCGAGCAGCGGGTTCGCGAGCAGCGCCTGCGCGAGCGGCTCGAGGCCGGCTTCGCGGGCGATCTGCGCCCGCGTGCGGCGCTTCGGCTTGTACGGCAGATAAAGGTCTTCGAGCACCTGCTTGCTGTCGGCCGCGTCGATCGCGGCGCGCAGTTCGTCGGTCAGCTTGCCCTGTTCGTCGATGCTCGACAGGATCGTCGCGCGGCGGTCCTCGAGTTCGCGCAGATACAGGAGGCGTTCCTCGAGCTGGCGCAACTGCGTGTCGTCCAGGTTGCCGGTCACTTCCTTGCGGTACCGGGCAATGAACGGAACGGTCGAGCCTTCGTCGAGGAGTTGCACTGCCGCCGCGACCTGGCGCGGCTGGACGGACAGTTCGGTGGCGATGCGCTGTACGATCTTGAGTGCTACGGTTTCCGTCATGTCGTGGATGATCTGCCTGCTGAAATCGCGGCGCGGGCCGGCAGGCCCGGAGCGGCGGGCTGCGTGGCGGGCCCGACGGGCCAGATGCCGCGGGTGAGTGAAGCGGGGCATTTTGCCATAAATGGCGGAGCGTCCAGCCGGGGGTGATAGAATTTGACACATGTCCCGCAGCTTTCCTACGACGTTGCCAACTTCCCGCCTTTCTCTCGTCGCGCTCGGCGCAGCGCTCGCCGCCGCTTTGTCCACCGGGCCGTCCGACGCGTTCGCGCAGGCATCGGGCGCAGCCGTGCCGGGCGCCGTCGCAGCCGCGCCCGCGGCAGCCTCGGCTGCACCGGATTTTGATGCCCGTCAAAAAGTGCTCAATCAACGCTCCGCGGAAAACGATTATCGTTATGCGGTGGCCGAGCACGATTGCTACAGCAAGTTCTTCGTCAATCACTGTCTCGACAAGGCGCGCGACCAGATGCGCGACGAGCGGGCGAGCATCCGTCAGGAGCAGCTCGCGCTCAACGACGAGCAGCGGGCGATCCACGCCCAGCAGCGCGACCAGCAGCAGGCGCTGAAGCAGGCGCAGGATGCGGCGGATGCGCCGCAGCGCGCGGCGAACGAGGCGGCAAACGCGGCTGCGTTCCGCGACAAGCAGGAGCAGAATGCATTGAAGCAGGCGCAGCGCGGCGCGGAAGGGCCGCAGCGCGCAGCGAGCAAGCAGGCGTACGACCAGAAGCAGGCCGATTTCCAGCACAAGCTCGACGAGGCGCACCAGCAGGCGGCGCAGAAGGCGCAGGAGCGGGCGGATAACGCCACGCGCTACGAGCAGAAGCAGAAGGCGGCCTCGGAGCACAAGGCCGATGTCGAGCGGCGTCAGCAGGAAGCGGCCGAGAAGGCCAAGCAGCAGCAACAGCAGGGGCAGTAACGTGTTGGATTGATCGGGATCAGTCCCGGGCGCGTCGGCACGCCAGTCGTCGCGCTGCTTCGATGAGGAGGCAAATATGCAAAACCGTCACACGGAACAGCAGCAGGAATTGCACAACCGTTTGGCTGCATTGCAGGAGCAGCACCAGCAGCTCGCTCGGGAGATCGAGCTGAAGGAAGGACACTCCGACATCGACGACATCACGCTGCACCGGCTGAAGAAGGAAAAGCTGGCGGCCAAGGACAAAATCATTTTGCTGCAATCGCAGCTGGAACCGGATAAGCGCGCCTGAGCGCGGCCTGGCAAGCGCCGGCGCCGCCCGGGCGCTGGACACAGGAACGCTTGCCTTGAATTCACCGCTTGAAGCCACCCCCGATGCCCGGCGCGACGAATCGTCCGCCGGGCGCGTTCGTGCGCGCGAAGGCACCTTCGAGCTGAGCCGCAAGCGCGTCGACGAACTCGACACGATCTTCGGCGAAGGCGGATTGCTGGCGCGTGCGCTCGACGGCTATCGGCCGCGTACGTCGCAGATCGAGATGGCGCGTGCCGTCGCGTCCGCGATGGAGGCGTCCGCCCGCCGGATGCCCGAACCCGAGATCTTCGAAACCCGCAAGCGGCCGGCGCGACGCCTCGGCGACGGCGACAAGACGGCCGAACCGGCGGCGGACGCCGCGGCGGCCGGGCCCGACGGCGATGCCGGCGACAACACGCTGATCGTCGAGGCCGGCACGGGTACCGGCAAGACCTATGCGTATCTCGTGCCCGCGATGCTGTGGGGCGGCAAGGTGATCGTGTCGACCGGCACGAAGCACCTGCAGGATCAGTTGTTCCAGCGCGACATTCCGACCGTGCGCAACGCGCTCGCGGTGCCGGTGTCGGTCGCGATGCTGAAGGGGCGCGCCAACTACCTGTGCCACTACTATCTGCAACGCACGGCCGACAACGGCCGGCTGCCGTCACGGCAGGACACCGCCTATCTGCAGGAAATCGTCCGCTTCGCGAAGATCACGAAGAGCGGCGACAAGGCCGAGCTCGCAAGCGTGCCGGAAACCGCGCCCGTGTGGTCGATGGTCACGTCGACGCGCGACAACTGTCTCGGCCAGGAATGCCCGCACTACAAGGACTGTTTCGTGATGCAGGCGCGGCGCGAGGCGCAGCAGGCCGACGTCGTCGTCGTCAACCATCACCTGTTCTTCGCGGACATCATGCTGCGCGACACCGGGATGGCCGAGCTGCTGCCGAACGCGAACACGGTCATCTTCGACGAAGCGCACCAGTTGCCGGAAACCGCGACGCTGTTCTTCGGCGAGACGCTGTCGACGACACAGATTCTCGAACTCGCGCGCGACACGGTGGCCGAAGGCCTGAGCCAAGCACGCGACGCGGTCGAGTGGGTCAAGCTCGGCGGCGATCTCGAGCGCGCGGCGCGCGACTTGCGCCTCGCGTTCGCGAACGACCAGATCGTCCGCATGTCGCTCGCGCAGCTCGGCGACGATCACCCGATGTTCGGCGCGCTCGATGCGCTCGAGGTGGCGCTGGATGCGCTGGCATCGGCGCTCGCGAGCCAGGCCGAACGGGCGGAATCGCTCGGCGCATGCCTGCGGCGCGCGCGTGAGCTGCAGGACCTGTTGGCCGGCTGGGTCGCGCCCGGCGCGGCGGATGCGGCCGCCAAGGCCGATGCGGCGGCGGCCGGCGACAAGGCCGCGACCGACGGCGACCCGAATGAAAAGGTGCGCTGGGTCGAGGTGTTCGCGCATACCGTGCAGCTGCACGAAACGCCGCTGTCGGTCGCGCCGATCTTCGCCAAGCAGCGGGCGGGCGTGCCGCGTGCGTGGGTGTTCACGTCGGCGACGTTGTCGGTGCGCGGCGATTTCACGCACTATGCCGCGCAGATGGGGCTCAGCTCGCGTCGCTCGATGACGCTCGCGAGCCCGTTCGACTACCAGTCGCAGGGGCTGCTGTACGTGCCGCGCAACCTGCCGCAACCGTCTTCGCCGGCGTTTACCGATGCCGTCTTCGAGGCGGCGCTGCCGGCGATCGAGGCGTCCGGCGGCGGCGTGTTCATGCTGTGCACGACGCTGCGCGCGGTCGACCGGATCGCATCGAAGCTGCGCGACGTGATCGAGTCGCGCGGCTGGAACACGCCGCTGCTCGTGCAGGGCGATGCGAGCCGCACCGAACTGCTCGATCGCTTCCGTGCATACGGGAATGCGATCCTGGTCGGCAGCCAGAGTTTCTGGGAAGGCGTCGACGTGCGCGGTGACGCGCTGTCGCTCGTCGTGATCGACAAGCTGCCGTTCGCGCCGCCGGACGATCCGGTGCTGGCCGCGCGGCTCGATGCGCTGACCAAGAAGGGGCTGAGCCCGTTCGCCGTGCACCAGTTGCCGCAGGCCGTGATCACGCTGAAGCAGGGCGCGGGCCGGTTGATCCGCGCGGAGACGGATCGCGGCGTGCTGATGATCTGCGACACGCGGCTGGTCGACAAGCCCTATGGGCGCCGGATCTGGCAGAGCCTGCCGCCGTTCAAGCGTACCCGCGAAATCGCGGTCGTCCAGGATTTCTTCGACGAGCACCGATCGGCAAAGCGCGTGTGACGGCGCGCGGCAATCGTCGCGCGATCGCACCGGCGCCGCCCGAATGCGGCGCCAACAAAAAACCCGGCTCGATGGCCGGGTTTTTCGTTCGTGCGGCGGGCGCCGCGCGGTTCTTGCGTCAGAACTGCCACCACGACTTCTTGGTGCCGGGGCGCGAGTGGCCCGTGACGTAGGGGCTGTCCGGGAACGTGCCCGCGAGCACGCGCTTCGTGTCCTCGGCGAGTTGCGGCTGGTTCAGCTTCCCGTACGACAGGATCATGATGTGCAGCGCGTCCTCGATCGCCGGTGCGCCCTTGTAATCCTTGATCGCCAGCTGCGCGCGGTTGATGGCCGCGACGTACGCGCCGCGCCGGTAATAGTAGTCGGCCGCGTGCACTTCGTGCGATGCGAGCGCGTTGACGATGTAGCGCATCCGTGCGGCGGCGTCGGGCGCATACTTGCTCTTCGGGAAGCGGTCGACGACGACCTTGAACGCATCGTACGATTCGCGCAGTGCCTGCGGATCGCGCTCGCTCATGTCCTGGCCGGAGAAGCGCCCGAACAGGCCGAGATCGTCGTTGAAGTGGATCATCCCCTTCAGGTAGTACGCGTACGGGATATCCGGATGATCCGGGTGGAGCTGGATGAAGCGATCGACGGCCTGGTCGGCGGCGGCCGCTTCGTTGTCCTTCCAGTTGCAGTACGCGACGTTGATCTGCGCCTGTTGCGCGAAGTGACCGAACGGATCGCGGCCTTGCAGCGATTCGAAGTATTTCGCGCACTTGCCCCAGTCGCCGCCGGACAGTGCGTCCTGGGCCTCTGAGTATAATTTGTTGTTCGACCAGGTAGCCGTCTCGTCCTGCTTCTGCGGCAAGCCGTGGCAGCCGGCGATGAGGGCCGCGGCCGCTACCGCCGCAGCCCGGGCGGCGACGGTTCTGGCCGTGCGTTTGGTCGAATTCATCATGCTCGCATGTCCTAGCTTCAAGTCTCGGTGACCCAGTCTAAATGACCCGTTCAAGTTCGCAGAATGCCCAGCCGGGCACACCAAATCGCGAAGATTATAGCCCAAGCGATCGGCCCGCCGACGCTGCGTCGGGGGATTCCCTCGATGATGATCTGACCGGCGACGCAATGCAGGCGCCCGTCGTGCCGTCCGCGGCCGGCGATGACGCGCCGCGCGTCGTCGAAGTGCCGCTGTCGCTCGCGGGCGAGCGCCTCGACAAGGCGCTCGCCCAGCTGTTCCCCGAATTCTCGCGCAGCCGCCTGCAAAGCTGGATCGAGGCGCAGCGCGTGCTCGTCGACGGCGCGCCGGCGAAGATCCGCCAGCCGGTGCCGCTCGGCGCGAAGATCGAGCTCGTGCCCGATCTGCTCCCCGAGCAGCTCGCGTTCACGCCTGAGCCGGTGCCGCTCGACGTGATCTACGAGGACGATGCGCTGGTCGTCATCAACAAGCCGGCCGGCCTCGTGGTGCATCCGGCCGCCGGCAACTGGAGCGGCACGATCCTCAACGGGCTCCTGCATCGCTACGGCGACGCGGCGGCCGGCCTGCCGCGCGCGGGGATCGTCCACCGGCTCGACAAGGAAACCTCCGGCCTGATGGTGGTGGCGCGCACGCTGGCCGCGCAGACGGATCTCGTGCGCCAGTTGCAGGCCCGCACGGTGAAGCGCCGTTATTTCGCGCTCGTGTGGGGCACGATGCCCGAGGAAGGCACGATCGACGCGCCGATCGGCCGCGATCCGCGCGAACGCACGCGCATGGCCGTCGTCACGGGCGCGTCTGGCAAGCCCGCGCGCACGCATTTCCGTACGGTTGACACATGCCTGTGGCAACGTCAGCCGGTTTCGGCGATCCAGTGCGACCTCGAAACCGGCCGCACGCACCAGATTCGGGTGCACTGCGCGCACGCCGGGCATCCGCTGCTCGGCGACCCCGTGTACGGGCGCGCGCGCGGCAAGCGCTCGGTCGCGCCGCTGCCGGGCGGTTTCGCGCGGCAGGCGCTGCATGCATGGCGGCTCGGTCTCGTGCACCCCGTCACGGGCAAGGCGATGCAATGGCGCTGCCCGCTGCCGGACGACATGAATGCGCTCATCGCGGCACTCGGGTTCGGAGAAGGCGACGAGGAATTCGACGACGACGACGGTGTCTACGACGATGACGATTTCGGCGGCGAGTATCACGACGATGCGCCGTACCCGGACGACGATGAGGAGGAGTGAGTGCCGATGACGAACCTGACGCCGTTGGCGTGGCAGGACTGCGTGCAGCCCGACTGGCAGGTGTCGCCGCGCGTGCGCGCGCTGATCACGACGCGCGACGGCGGCGTGAGCGAAGGCCCGTATGGGCGCTGGCAGGATGGCGGGGCGCGGCCGGGCGGGATGAATCTCGGCCTGCACACCGGTGACGATCCCGCCCATGTCGCCGAGAATCGCGCGCGCCTGCTCGCGCTGACGGGCCAGTCGAGCGCCGCCTGGCTCGACCAGGTGCACGGCGTGCGGATCGTGCGCGCGGACGAGGTGATCGCGGCGGCGCCCGCCGCCGCGGCGCCGGTGCAGGCCGATGCGAGCGTCACCGACCGGGAGGGCGCCGTCTGCGTCGTGATGGTCGCGGATTGCCTGCCCGTGCTGCTGTGCGACACGCAAGGGCGGGCGGTCGGCGCCGCGCATGCGGGCTGGCGCGGGCTCGCGGCCGGCATCGTCGAGCAGGCCGCGGCGCGTGTCGCGGCGCTCGCGGGCGGCGCGACGGACGCGCTTCACGCGTACCTCGGGCCGGCGATCGGTCCGCAGGCGTTCGAGGTCGGCGCCGACGTGCGCGACGCGTTCCTCGACACGGCCCCGCAGTCGGAGCATGATGAAACCCGGCTTGCATTCGTCGCGATCGACGGCGCGCCGGGCAAGTTTCTCGCGGATCTCCCCGCGCTCGCGCGCCTGCGTCTCGCGCGTGCGGGCGTCGTGCGCGTGAGCGGCGGGACGGCCTGCACGGTCGCCGGGCAGGCGCGCTTCTATTCGTACCGGCGCGACCGCGTGACGGGCCGCATGGCGGCGGCGATCTGGCTGGCCGATTGACGATGATGCGCATGCGCACGACGTTTTATTGCGTCGCAAAATCACCTTATCTCGATATTGAGGCGCGCATGCCGCGCGGCATGCGCGACTGAATGGAAAATCGCGAAGTCAAGTCAATCAAAATGTTTTATGTTTCGCCGGAACCCTTGTCCCGTCTGTTTCGCGAGGATTATCTCCGTGCGGAAATGTTCTGCGGTTTGATATGGCGCTTCACATGGGGAAAACGATAATGATAAAAATACCGCACTGCGGCAGAATCTGGAGACGCCTCTCCAGAGCATGACGGCCCGGCTCGCAGCCGGCACGCCGCGCGCGAGCAGGATTTCACGATAGACGCTCACGAATCACCGGTAAGGCAGGTAATGACAGCATCGAAAAAATCGTCGACGTCCGCGCAGGCGGGCACTCCCACGGGCAGTATCGGTTTCGACCCGGCCGCCCAGCCGATGCAGCAGATGTTCGAATCGTGGTTGAACGCGTGGCGCGGTTTTGCGGATCCGGCGCGCGCCGCGACCGCGTCGGCCACCGTGAACCCGTTCGCGACATTCCAGTTCCCGACATCGTTTCCGTTTCAGGTGCCGTCGATGCCCGATCTCGGCGCGATGGCGTCGCCGTTCGCCGGGCTGAAGCTGCCGGCCGCCGCGATTCCGCCCGAGCGGCTGCAGACGCTGCAGGCCGGTTACGCACGCGACTGCATGACGCTGATGCAGCAGGCGGCTGCCGCGAAGCTCGAGGCCCCGGAGCTGAAGGACCGCCGCTTCAGCGGCGATGCGTGGAAGGCGTCGCCCGCCCACGCGTTCGCGGCCGCCTGGTACCTGCTCAACGCGCGGTACCTGCAGGAGCTGGCCGACGCGCTTCAGACCGACCCCAAGACGCGCGAACGCATCCGTTTCACGGTCCAGCAATGGACGGCGGCCACCGCGCCGAGCAACTTCCTCGCACTCAATCCCGACGCGCAGAAATCGATTCTCGAGACGCAGGGCGAAAGCCTGCGGCAGGGGATGATGAACCTGCTCGGCGACTTGCAGCGCGGCAAGATTTCGCAGACCGACGAAACGCAGTTCGTGGTCGGCAAGAACCTCGGGTGTACCGAAGGCGCGGTCGTCTACGAGAACGACCTGATCCAGCTGATCCAGTACACGCCGAAAACGGACCCGGTGTTCGAGCGGCCGCTGCTGATCGTCCCGCCGTGCATCAACAAGTTCTACATCCTCGACCTGCAGCCCGAGAATTCGCTCGTCGCGCACGCGCTGTCGAACGGTCATCAGGTGTTCCTGGTGTCGTGGCGCAATGCGGACGCCTCGGTCGCGCACAAGACGTGGGACGACTACATGAACGAAGGGCTGCTCGCGGCGATCGACGCCGTGCAGCAGGTCAGCGGCCGCGAGCAGATCAACACGCTCGGCTTCTGCGTCGGCGGCACGATGCTCGCGACCGCGCTTGCGGTGCTTGCCGCGCGTGGCGAACATCCGGCCGCATCGATGACGCTGCTCACCGCGATGCTCGACTTCGCCGACACGGGCATTCTCGACGTGTTCGTCGACGAGACGCACGTGCAGATGCGCGAGCAGACCATCGGCGGCAAGAGCGGCGCGCAGCCGGGGCTGATGCGCGGCGTCGAGTTCGCGAACACGTTCTCGTTCCTGCGGCCGAACGACCTCGTGTGGAACTATGTCGTCGACAACTACCTGAAGGGCCGTACGCCGGCGCCGTTCGACCTGCTGTACTGGAACAGCGACTCGACGAGCCTGCCGGGCCCGATGTACGCGTGGTACCTGCGCCATACCTATCTCGAGAACAAGCTGCGCGAGCCGGGCGCGCTGACCGTGTGCGGCGAGCCGGTCGACCTGTCGCTGATCGACGTGCCGACCTTCATTTACGGCTCGCGCGAGGATCACATCGTGCCGTGGCAGACGGCCTATGCGTCGACGTCGATCCTGTCGGGCCCGTTGAAGTTCGTGCTCGGCGCGTCGGGGCACATCGCGGGCGTGATCAATCCGCCGGCGAAGAAGAAGCGCAGCTTCTGGGTCAACGACACCGATCTGCCCGAATCGGCGGACGACTGGTTCGCCGGTGCGACGGAGCAGCCGGGAAGCTGGTGGACGACCTGGGTCGAGTGGCTCGACCAGTACGGCGGCCGCAAGGTGGCGCCGCCCGCCGGGCCCGGCTCCGCGCAGTTTCCGGCGATCGAGCCGGCGCCGGGACGCTACGTGTTGCAGCGCGATTGACGAAAACCGGGCAGCGGCGCACGCTGTCCGGCGCACCGCAGTTTTTTTAACAGGGCCGGTAACGATGCGCCGTGTCGTGCGGGCCTGGAGGAAAGGGAAATGACGGACGTAGTGATCGTATCGGCCGCGCGGACCGCGGTCGGCAAATTCGGCGGCTCGCTTGCGAAGATTGCGGCGCCGGAGCTGGGCGCGACGGTGATTCGCGCGGTGCTGGAGCGCGCGGGCGTGAAGCCCGAGCAGGTCAGCGAAGTGATTCTGGGGCAGGTGCTGACGGCCGGTTCCGGGCAGAACCCGGCGCGGCAGTCGCTGATCAAGGCCGGGCTGCCGACGGCGGTGCCGGGCATGACGATCAACAAGGTGTGCGGCTCGGGCCTGAAGGCCGTGATGCTGGCGGCGAACGCGATCGTCGCGGGCGACGCGGAGATCGTGATTGCGGGCGGGCAGGAGAACATGAGCGCCGCGCCGCACGTGCTGCCGGGCTCGCGCGACGGGTTCCGGATGGGCGACGCGAAGCTGGTCGACTCGATGATCGTCGACGGCCTGTGGGACGTGTACAACCAGTACCACATGGGCGTCACGGCGGAGAACGTGGCGAAGGAGTACGGGATCACGCGCGAGGAGCAGGACGCGTTCGCGGCGCTGTCGCAGAACAAGGCGGAAGCCGCGCAGAAGGCCGGCCGCTTCGACGCGGAGATCGTGCCGGTGTCGATCCCGCAGCGCAAGGGCGAGCCGCTGCAGTTCGCGACCGACGAGTTCGTGCGTCACGGCGTGACGGCGGAGTCGCTGGCGGGGCTGAAGCCGGCGTTCTCGAAGGACGGCTCGGTGACGGCGGCGAATGCGTCGGGGCTGAACGACGGCGCGGCGGCGGTGCTGGTGATGTCGGCGCAGAAGGCGGCGGCTCTCGGGCTGACGCCGCTGGCGAAGATCAAGGCGTACGCGAACGCGGGCGTGGATCCGAGCGTGATGGGGATGGGCCCGGTGCCGGCGTCGCGGCGATGCCTGGAGCGCGCGGGCTGGACGCCGGGCGACCTGGACCTGATGGAGATCAACGAGGCATTCGCGGCGCAGGCGCTGGCGGTGCACAAGCAGATGGGCTGGGACACGTCGAAGGTGAACGTGAACGGCGGGGCGATCGCGATCGGTCACCCGATCGGCGCGTCGGGCTGCCGGATCCTGGTGACGCTGCTGCACGAGATGGTCAG
>NZ_JPGL01000077.1 GCF_000732615.1 Burkholderia paludis | reverse complement strand
GCCCGGCCCCCAGCCCGACACGCCGCCCCCCGCACCGGCCGCTGACGACGCCGAAGCGAAGAAACGCGCGATCATCGCCGCCGCGCTCGAACGGGCGCGCAAGAAGAAGGAAGAACTGGCCGGGCAAGACGCCGGGCCGAAGAACACCGAAGGCGTGAGCGCCGCCGTCCAGGCACAGATCGATGCGGCCGAGGCCCGCCGCAAGCGGCTCGCCGAACAGCAGGCGCTGCGCGACGCCGAAGCCGCGACGCCAGGCGACGAGCACGACGCCGGCAACGACGACCCCGGCGGCCGGTCCGCGCCGCCCGACCAGAACGCTCCATGAACGCCAGCAAACGACGCGCGATCTACGAAACGCTGCAGAGCCTCAATCCGCATCCGACCACCGAGCTCGAATACACGACGCCGTTCGAGCTGCTGATCGCCGTGATGCTGTCCGCGCAAGCAACCGACGTATCGGTCAACAAGGCGATGCGGAAGATGTTTCCGGTCGCGAACACCCCGCGACAAATCGTCGCGCTCGGCGAGGAAGGCGTCGCCGGGTACATCAAGACCATCGGCCTCTACCGGACCAAGGCGAAGAACGTGGTCGCGACGTGCCACATCCTGCTCGATCGCTACGACGGCGAGGTGCCGTCCGATCGCGAGGCGCTCGAAAGCCTGCCGGGCGTCGGCCGCAAGACGGCGAACGTCGTGCTGAACACCGCGTTCGGCCAGCCGACGATCGCGGTCGACACGCATATCTTTCGTGTCGCGAACCGCACGGGGCTCGCGCCGGGCAAGGACGTGCGCGCCGTCGAGGCGGCGCTCGAGAAGTTCACGCCGAAGGAATTCCTGCAGGATGCGCATCACTGGCTGATCCTGCACGGACGCTACGTGTGCAAGGCCCGCAAGCCCGAATGCTGGCACTGCGCGATCGAGCCGCTGTGCGAGTTCAGGCCGAAGACGCCGCCGCCCAACGAGTAAACGCCGGGCACGACAGCGGCGCACCGTGCCGGCCGCTCGATTCGTTCCGGCGCAACCGGCCCCGCGGGCGCCATCGCGACGCCCGCTCCCCCTTCCCCTTCCCGGCTACGCGCTGGATGTCGCGGTCGCATCGTCGGCGGCCGCACCGCCCGCCCGGACCAGCGCCAGCACGGCCGCGAGGATCGCGACGCCGCCCGCCCACTGCAGCGGCGACAGTGCTTCGCCGAACAATAGCGCCGCGAGCGCCACCGTCACGACCGGCTCGAGCGTCGACAGCATCGACGTACGCGCAGCCCCCAGCCGCTCGAGCCCGGCGAAGAACGCGAGCATCGCCGCGACCGTCGAGACGAGCGCGATCGCCAGCATCGACGCCCAGCCGTCGGCCGTCGCGGGCCAGCGCGGCGGTGCGCCGAACGCCACGGTCCGCACGACGGCGATCGCCGCGAGCGTCACGGTCGACGACAGGCAGATGATCGCGGTGGTCGCGAGCGGATCGACGCCGCGCGTCGCCTTCGTGCCGCCGACGATGTACAGCGAATAGATCACCGCGGAGGCCAGCGCGAGCGCGATCCCGAGCGGTTCGCCATGCCCGCCGCCGACCATCAGCGCCGAACCCGCGACGCACAGCACGAGCGCGAAGGCTTTCGCGCGCGTGAGGCGCTCGCCGAGCCACCATGCGGCCAGCAGCGTGACGAAGGCCGGATACAGGTACAGCAGCAGCGCGACGAGACTCGCCTGCGCATGCTGCAGCGCGCTGAAGTAACAGAACGACTGGCCGACGTAGCCGAGCGCGCCCATCGCCACGATGGGCGCGAGCGCACGCCCGCGCGGCCACGCAACGCGGCGGTGCCGCGCGATCGCGGCGAGCACCGCGCCGCCGATCGCGAAGCGCACGATCAGCAGTCCGAGCACGTCGACGCCGGCCGCATACGCATAGCGCCCGAAAATCGCCATCGCGCCGAATGCGGCGGCGGACAGCGCGACGTAGAACGTGCCCTGCAGGGCGGCGGACGAAGGACGGGCGGCGGCGGTCATGACGGGACGGGTGCGATCGACTTGGCGGCGGGAAAATCGATCGAGTGTAACGGCGCGGCGGTGGCGAGCCAAGCGCGCCGCCCCGGCGGCGAGCCGGCGCCGCGCACCGGCACCGCGCGGGCGACCTCTGCGACCTCTGCGACCTCTGCGACCTCTGCGACCTCCGCGACCTCCGCGACCTCTGCCACAGCTGCCACAGCTGCCACCGCCACCGCCACCGCCGCCGCGCGGCCGCTCCCGCCGGCCGCCAGCGCCGTCCGCCGACCCGGCGTACAATGCCCGACGCGGCACGACGCCGTCCGAATCACGACGTTTCCCCACCATGTTCAATCCAAGCCGCGACGAAGTGCGTCGCTTTTTCACCGAGACCTGGCGCAAGCAGCGCGCCGGCGAGATCCTGACGCCGCTGGAAGCGATGGCGGCCGACTGGATCGTCGAGCATCCCGAATACCACGACGAACTCGCCGACGCCGGCGGGGCCGCCGCGCGCGAGTACACGCCCGAGGAAGGTCGCACGAACCCGTTCCTGCACCTGTCGATGCACCTCGCGATCAGCGAGCAACTGTCGATCGACCAGCCGCCCGGCATCCGCGCCGCGCACGACAAGCTCGCGGCGAAGCTCGACTCGACCCACGACGCGCAGCACGCGATCATGGAATGCCTCGGCGAGACGATCTGGGAAGCCCAGCGCACGAACACGCCGCCCGATACCGACGCGTACCTGCAGCGCATCCTGCGCCGCGCGTCGCGCGACTGAGCAGCGCGGCCCGGGCGCCGGGCCGCGGACAAAAAAATACCCCGACGAGGCGGGGTACGCTTTCCTGCCGCGCGAGCCGTTCGGGCCCGCCGCGCTTACTTCTTGAATACGAGATCGGTTTCTTTCAGCGACTCGATGTAGGCCGCGATGTCCTTCATGTCGCTGACCGACAGGCTCTGCACCTGCGCCTGCATGATCGCGTTGTTGCGGCCGAGCAGCGGATTCGTCAGGCCCATCTGGTACTGGCGCATCGCCCACACCAGATAGTCGGCGTGCTGGCCGGCGAGGCGCGGGTATTCCGCGTTGATCGGCTTGTTCATCTGCGCGCCGTGGCAGGCCGCGCAGTTGTGCGACTCGACCAGTTCCTTGCCCTTCACGGTATCTGCCGCATGCGCGGACCCGATCGCGAGGCCGGCCACCAGTGCAGCCGCCGCCGTCTTGAATGCGTTGTTCATGAATGCTCCTGTCCCGCCGGAGAGATCGGCGGCGCGCGCTTACTTGTAGGGGTTGTCCTTCGAGTCGGCCTTCTGGGCGGCGTAGTAGGCCGCCAGATCCGCGATGTCCTGATCCGTCAGCGAGCCGGCGATCGCATTCATCGACGGGAAGTGACGATCCTTCTTGCGGTAGGCCTTCAGCGCGTTCTCGAGGTATTGCTGGTTCTGGCCGCCGAGGACAGGCACCCGGTAGACCTCCGGGTACGCCGCGCGGTAGTCCTGGATGCCGTGGCAACCGATGCACATGGCGGCCTTGCTCGCCCCGTCCTTCGGGTTGCCGACCACACCGGCCGCCTGCGCGCTGCCCGCGAGCGCCACGAGCGCTGCGACAACGACGTGTTTGCCGACGAATTTGTTCATAGCTCTTGTAACCTAGCTTGAGGGGAAACTGGCGCCATAGCGGCAACGGCCCGCGCCGTTTTGCTTGTCAGGTCGCCACGCAGGCCAAAAAAAACGGCCAGATTGTACCGCGCCGACGGGGAACGCGTCCATAAGGCACCCCCGCTCGCCCCGCCACAGCCCTGCAACGATACGCGGGCGCGGCCCAACCGGACAGCCCTTCTGACTTATACTGGGTTTTTTTCCCCGATTGAGAAGAGCGCCGCCATGCGTTTCGAAGGGTCCTCGCACTACGTCGCCACCGACGATCTGAAGCTCGCGGTCAATGCCGCGCTGACGCTGCAACGCCCGCTGCTGATCAAGGGCGAGCCCGGCACCGGCAAGACCATGCTCGCCGAGGAAGTCGCCGCCGCGCTCGACATGCCGCTGCTGCAGTGGCACATCAAGTCGACGACGAAGGCGCAGCAGGGCCTGTACGAATACGACGCCGTCTCGCGGCTGCGCGATTCGCAGCTCGGCGACGAACGCGTGAAGGATATCTCGAACTACATCGTGAAGGGCGTGCTGTGGCAGGCGTTCGACGCCGAGCACCCGAGCGTGCTGCTGATCGACGAGATCGACAAGGCCGACATCGAATTCCCGAACGACCTGCTGCGCGAGCTCGACCGGATGGAATTCCACGTGTACGAGACGCGCGAAACGGTTCGCGCGAAGCACCGCCCGCTCGTCATCATCACGTCGAACAACGAGAAGGAGCTGCCCGACGCATTCCTGCGCCGCTGCTTCTTCCACTACATCCAGTTTCCCGATCCGTCGACGATGCAGAAGATCGTCGCGGTTCACTTCCCGGACATCCGCGAGGAACTGCTGCGCGCGGCGCTCGAGAGTTTCTTCGAATTGCGCGGCGTGTCGGGCCTGAAGAAGAAGCCGTCGACGTCCGAACTGCTCGACTGGCTGAAGCTGCTGCTCGCCGAGAACATCCCGGCCGACGCGCTGCGCGGCGCGGACGCGAAGCAGATCGTGCCGCCGCTCGCGGGCGCGCTGCTGAAGAACGAGCAGGACCTGAGCCTGCTCGAGCGCCTCGTCTACATGAACCGGCACAACCGGTAACCCCCTCAACCCGCGAAGGCCCGGCCATGCTGCTCAATTTCTTCTACGCGCTGCGCGCAGCCAAGCTGCCCGTCTCGGTGAAGGAATACCTGACGCTGCTCGAATCGCTGAAGGCCGGGCTGATTTCGCCGTCGATCGATGCGTTCTACTTCCTCGCCCGGATGACGCTCGTCAAGGACGAGCAGTACTTCGACAAGTTCGACCAGGCGTTCGGCGCGTATTTCCACGGCGTATCCACGCTGCCCTCCGAGGCGTTCGACATCCCGCTCGACTGGCTCGAGAAGCGCCTCGAACGCGAACTGTCGCCGGAGGAAAAGGCGCAGATCGAAGCGATGGGCGGCCTCGACAAGCTGATGGAGCGCCTGAAGCAACTGCTCGACGAGCAGAAGGAACGCCACGAGGGCGGCAACAAGTGGATCGGCACCGGCGGCACGTCGCCGTTCGGGCACGGCGGCTTCAACCCGGAAGGCGTGCGCATCGGCGGCCCGTCGAACGGCAACCGCACCGCGGTGAAGGTGTGGGAAGCGCGCGCGTACCGCGACTACGACGATTCCGTCGAGATCGGCACGCGCAACATCAAGGTCGCGCTGCGGCGGCTGCGCCGCTTCGCGCGCGAAGGCGCGGCCGAGGAACTCGACCTGCCCGGCACGATCCGCAGCACGGCCGCGAACGCGGGCTGGCTCGATCTCCGGATGGTGCCCGAGCGCCACAACAACGTGAAGGTGCTGATGCTGCTCGACGTGGGCGGCTCGATGGACGACCACATCAAGCGCACCGAGGAGCTGTTCTCGGCCGCGAAGGCCGAATTCAAGCACCTGGAATTCTTCTACTTCCACAACTGCGTGTACGACCACCTGTGGAAGAACAACCGCCGCCGCCACTCGGAGCGCACCGCGACGTGGGACGTGCTGCACAAGTTCACGCCCGACTACAAGCTGATCTTCGTCGGCGACGCGACGATGAGCCCGTACGAGGTGCTGCAGCCCGGCGGCTCGGTCGAATACAACAACCCCGAAGCCGGCGCGGTGTGGCTGCGCCGGCTCGCCGACCAGTTCCCGCATCATGCATGGCTGAATCCCGAGCCCGAGCGGCTATGGGAATACCGGCAGTCGGTCGCGGTGATCCGCGACCTGCTCGGCCATCGCATGTACCCGCTCACGCTCGCGGGCCTCGAAACCGCGATGCGCGCCCTCAGCAAGTAACGCCCCACCACCAAGACACGAAGGCCGCGTCCGAGCGGCCTCCCCCGGAGACAGCATGAACCCCTCGCCCACCGCGAGCGCCAGCCGTGCCGGCGGCCGCCGCTTTTTCGCCGACACCTCCGTCTCGGCACTCGTCGCCGGCTTCGTCGCGATGATGACGGGCTACACGAGCTCGCTCGTGCTGATGTTCCAGGCCGGCCGCGCCGCCCACCTCACCGATGCGCAGATCTCGTCATGGATCTGGGCGCTGTCGATCGGCATGGCGCTGACGACGATCGGCCTGTCGCTGCGCTTTCGCGCGCCCGTCGTCGTTGCGTGGTCGACGCCCGGCGCCGCGCTCCTGATCGCATCGCTGCCCGGCGTGCCCTACCCCGAGGCGATCGGTGCGTTCGTCGTCTGTGCGGTGCTGCTGACGGCCATCGGTGTGAGCGGGCTGTTCGACACGCTGATGCGCAAGATTCCGGCCGGCATCGCCGCCGCGCTGCTCGCGGGCATCCTGTTCGAGATCGGCATCGAGATCTTCCGCGCCGCGCAGTTCCAGACCGCGCTCGTGCTCGCGATGTTCTTCACGTACCTGATCGTCAAGCGGCTCGCGCCGCGCTATGCGATCGTGACGACGCTGGTCGTCGGCACGGCGGTGGCCGGCGGCCTCGGCCTGCTCGACTTCAGCGGCTTTCGCATCGCGCTCGCGAAGCCCGTGTTCACGATGCCCGCGTTCTCGTTCGCGTCGATCGTCAGCATCGGGATTCCGCTGTTCGTCGTCGCGATGGCGTCGCAGAACGTGCCGGGCATCGCCGTGCTGCGCGCGGACGGCTATCAGACGCCGTCGTCGCCGCTGATCGCGACCACCGGCCTCGCGTCGCTGCTGCTCGCGCCGTTCGGCTCGCACGGCGTGAACCTCGCGGCGATCACGGCCGCGATCTGCACCGGCCCGGAAGCGCACGAGGATCGCGCGAAGCGCTATACGGCCGCCGTGTGGTGCGGCACGTTCTACCTGATCGCGGGGATCTTCGGCGCGACGATCGCCGCGCTGTTCGCCGCGTTGCCGAAGGCGCTCGTCGTCTCCGTCGCCGCGCTCGCGCTGTTCGGCTCGATCATGAGCGGGCTCGCGAACGCGATGCAGGACGTGAAGCAGCGCGAAGCCGCGCTCGTCACGTTCATGGTCACCGCGTCGGGCCTCACGCTGCTGTCGATCGGCTCGGCATTCTGGGGACTCGTCGCGGGGATCGTCACGCAGGTGATCCTGAACGCGCGCCGCCCCGCGTGACGCGGCGCGGCGCCCGGCGCCGCGGCCAACGGACACGCCAGAACGTGTCCGACACGAATCGGGCCTAGAATAGCGGATCGGAGGCGGCGCCCGGCGCCGCTTCGCTTCGCCGCCGCGCTCGCGCGGCCCGTGAGAACCCGGCGCCTTGCGCCCTTCTTCCGAATCGCCATGACTACCGCACTCGACCAGCTGAAGCAGTACACGACCGTCGTCGCCGACACGGGCGATTTCCAGCAGCTCGCGCAATACCAGCCGCGGGACGCGACCACGAACCCGTCGCTGATCCTCAAGGCCGTCCAGAAGGATGCGTACAAGCCGATCCTCGAGAAGACCGTCCGCGATCACCGCACCGAAAGCACCGATTTCATCATCGACCGCCTGCTGATCGCATTCGGCACCGAGATCCTGAAGCTGATCCCGGGCCGCGTGTCGACCGAGGTCGATGCGCGCCTGTCGTTCGACACGCAACGCTCGATCGACAAGGGCCGCGAGCTCATCAAGCTGTACGAAGCAGCCGGCATCGGCCGCGAACGCATCCTGATCAAGCTCGCGTCGACCTGGGAAGGCATCCGCGCGGCCGAAGTGCTGCAGAAGGACGGGATCAAGTGCAACATGACCCTGCTTTTCTCGCTCGTGCAGGCCGCCGCGTGCGCGGAAGCCGGCGCGCAACTGATCTCGCCGTTCGTCGGCCGCATCTACGACTGGTACAAGAAGCAGGCCGGCGCAGCGTGGAATGAAGAGAAGGACGGCGGCGCGAACGATCCGGGCGTGCAATCGGTGCGCCGTATCTACACGTACTACAAGACGTTCGGCTACAACACCGAAGTGATGGGCGCGAGCTTCCGCACGACCAGCCAGATCACCGAGCTGGCCGGCTGCGACCTGCTGACGATCAGTCCCGACTTGCTGCAGAAGCTGCAGGACAGCAACGAGACCGTCACGCGCAAGCTGTCGCCGGAAGCGCTGCAGGACCAGCCCGCCGCGCGCGTCGCGATCGACGAGGCAGCGTTCCGCTTCCAGTTGAACGACGACGCGATGGCAACCGAAAAGCTCGCGGAAGGCATCCGCGTATTCGCCGCCGATGCGGTGAAGCTCGAGAAGCTGATCGACTCGCTGCGCTGAGCCGCGATAAGCGTCGCCGGCTGTCGGCAACGCTGACAACAGCCGTCGGCAAGCACGGCGCACACGGCCGCGAACGTCAGGTTCGCGGCCGTTTTTATTTTTCATTCCATCGTCAAGCACGCGCACTACAATCCACGTCACGGGTGCGACGGCCGCTTCCCGATGCGCCCTTCCCCAGTCAGTCTTGCACGATGCCGCACCCGCGCGGATGCGCGGGCCGGCCCATCACAGGAGACAACGATGCAAGTTCAACCGTACCTGACGTTCTACGGTCGTGCCGACGAAGCCCTTCAGTTCTACGAAAAGGCGCTCGGTGCGAAGACGATGTTCAAGATGCACTTCAAGGACGCGCCGCCGAACCCCGACTACCCGATGACGCCGGAGATGGCCGACAAGGTGATGCACGCGAGCTTCACGATCGGCGACTCGATGATCATGTGCTCGGACGGTGATTGCAGCCAGCCCGGCGGCGGCATGCACGCCGGCTATTCGCTGTCGCTGAACCCGGCGACGGTCGAGGAAGCCCGGAAGCTGTTCAACGCGCTCGCCGACGGCGGCGAAGTGACGATGCCGTTCTGCAAGACGTTCTGGGCGCTCGGCTTCGGGATGGCAAAGGATCGTTTCGGCGTGCACTGGATGGTCAACGTCGAGGATCTGTCGCAGCGCGACGACCTCGCGAAACGCGCGGGCCAGTAACGCACGCGTCGGCCGCCCGGACCGCGCGCAACCGCGGCGTCCGGGCGAGCTCGTCACTTGCGCAACACCTCCGCCAGCGCCTGCTCGAGCGTGCCGTTCGAGCGGCACGCGACACGCGCGCCCTTCTGCTTGCCGGCCGCTACCACGCCGGCCATGCCCGCGACGTCGATCGACACGGTTACGCCTTGCGTCGCTTCGTCGATGCGCGTGACGACCTTCAGCGTGTGCGTCACGTTCGACGTCTGCTTCAGCCCGGAACAATCCAGAAAGTTGTCCGCGTTCGGATAATCTGCATACGCGGCGGCGACGAGCCCCGCATCGCGATCGCTGACGCGCACCGCCAGCTTGTGGTCCGCGTAGAACTGCGCAACCGTCGCCCACACTTCGTCATACTTGCGATTGCCGATCACGATGCGCGATGCGGCGTCACTGCCGGACGAGTCGGCCGCACCGTCGGCCTCGCCGTGTTTTTCAGCCGGCGCATCGCGCGCCGCGTAGCGCTGCCCGGGGCCGTACACCGAAATGCAGCCGGCAAGCGCCGCACACAGCATGGCGGCCGACAATATCGTTTTCATCGCGGCCCGCCGTCAACGGTAGTACATGTTCGCGCAACCGGCGAGCAGGATCGGCGCGACGAGCGCCCACATCAGCAGGACTCTCATGGCGCGCCTCACCGGTAGTACGCGTTGACGCAGCCGGCCAGCGCCACGCAGCACATGCCCAATACCAGAACCCAAATCTTCGTCATTGCGTCCCTCATATAGTCGGATCGTGTGGAGATCGAATCACCCGGTTCAGCCGGGCGGGACGCATTATTGGCAAGCGGGCCACGCGCCTCCCAATCGGTCTTGCACCGATTTTCGCCACGGCTCGGACGCCCTAGAATCGCTTGGAGATCGGCGCAAAAGGATGCACGGCCACACGGGGCATTCGCAGCGCCCCATGCAAAACGCCCGCGACTTGCGTCGCGGGCGTCGTGTCGAAACTGCAACAGCAGGTGGGGGAATCAGCCCTCGACGACGTCGAGATAATCCTCCGGCCGCGTGCGATCCTCCGCATGCGCCATGCCCATCGCACGCACCAGCACGCTCACCACCACCGACACCACCAGGTTCACGATCAGCGACCACACGGCCGCATAGCCGGGAATCGCGAGGCCGAACAGGTGGATCGTGAAGATCGAGCTCGCGAGCTTCAGCGAGACCGCCATCCACGTTCCGCACACGATGCCTGCCGCCCAGCCGGCCAGCAGGCCGCGGTGATCAAGCATGCGCGTATACAGGCCGAGCACGATCGCCGGCAGCGTCTGGATGATCCAGATGCCGCCGAGCAGCTGCAGCTGGATCGCGTAGGTCAGCGGCAGCCCGAGGATGAACGCGACCGCGCCGACCTTCACGATCAGCGACACGAGCTTCGCGACGTGCGTTTCCTGTTCGTGCGACATGTCGCGGTTCACGAACTCGCGGTGGATGTTGCGCGTGTACAGGTTCGCGGCCGCGATCGACATGATGGCCGCCGGCACCAGCGCGCCGATGCCGATCGCCGCGAACGCGACGCCGACGAACCATGACGGGAAATACTCGAGGAACAGCGCGGGCACCGCGAAGTTCGGGCCGAACGCCTTGAAGTACGGCGCGTACTGCGGCATGTCCTTCACGCCCGATGCGAGCGCCATGTAGCCGAGCAGCGCGAGCAGGCCGAGCACGAACGAGTACGCGGGCAGCATCGCCATGTTGCGGCGGATCGAGTTGCCCGACGACGACGACAGGATCGCCGTGACCGAGTGCGGATACAGGAACAGCGCGAGCGCCGAACCGATCGCGAGCGTCGCGTACGCGCTGTAGCCGTTCAGGCTCGCCGCATCCGGCGCCTTCAGCAGCAGCTTCGCGGGCGGCACGCTCGCGAAGATGTGTCCGAAACCGCCGAGCTTCGCGGGAATCACGATGACTGCCGCGGCGATCGTGACGTAGATCAGGATGTCCTTCACGATCGCGATCATCGCGGGCGCGCGCAGCCCCGACGTATACGTGTAGGCGGCGAGGATCGCGAACGCGATGATCAGCGGCAGATCGCCGACGAAGCCGGTCGTGTCGAAGCCGAGCGCGCCGATCACCACTTCGATGCCGACCAGTTGCAGCGCGATGTACGGCATCGTCGCGACGATGCCCGTCACCGCGATCGCCAGCGCGAGCATCCGGCTGCCGTAGCGTGCATTGACGAAATCGGCGGCCGTCACGTAGCGGTGCCGCTTCGCGATGCTCCACAGTTTCGGGAACACGACGAACGCGAACGGATAGATCAGGATCGTGTACGGCAGCGCGAAGAAGCCCATCGCGCCGGCGCCGAACACGAGCGCGGGCACCGCGACGAACGTGTATGCCGTATAGAGATCGCCGCCGAGCAGGAACCACGTGACGATCGTGCCGAAGCGGCGTCCGCCGAGGCCCCATTCGTCGAGGTGGGCGAGATCGCCGCGCCGCCAGTTCGCGGCCAGGAAACCGATGATGGTGACGCCGATGAAAAGCAGGACGAAGACGAAGGTTGCGCCGAGATTCATCGCGCACCTCCCTGCGGGCCGCTCGCCTTCCACGCATTTCTCGTCTTGAAATAGACGAACGCGGTGATCACCGCGCTAATGAAGACCCAAAGCAGCTGGTACCAGTAGAAAAACGGAAAACCGAACAACTGCGGTTCGATCCTGCTGTACGACGGCACCCAGACCATCGCAATCAGCGGCAGGACCAGCAGCCAGAGCCAGCGCTTCGCGGCCCGGTTGGCGTCGGCATCGTGAGCCATGACGTCTCCTCATCTTTCCCGGTTATCGATCTTGTTGAGCGGGTACGGCGCCGAGAGGAGCGCAAAACGGGTAGGCTGCGGCTCCCCTGGCTTCGCGCCAGTATAGGAGCCGCGAGCACGCGGTCAAGCGGGGGCGAACCCGAGGTGATCCGCCCCTTGTCGCGTGGTTGCACCGGCATGCCGCCGGCGCATGAAGCGTCAGATCGCGAACGAGGCGTCGCGCGCGCCGGTCGTTTCTTTCAAGGCTTTCACCCACTTGCGGGCGGGCAGCTTCAGCGTGTCCTCGATCAGCTTCGCACGCGCATCGAGCTGCGCGAACGGCACGTCGAGCGCGGGGCCCGAGAAGGCGACCGCGATCCGGTTGCCGTCGTGCACTTCCGGCAGCGCGATCACGCGGTGATCGAATGCCGCGTTCAGGTGCTTCATGTTGCGTACGAAGCTCGGGTGATCGCCGAACAGGTTGATCGTCGCGATGCCCGCGTCGGCGAGGCAGCCGCGCACCGCGCGGTAGAACGCGACGCTGTCGAGCACGGGGCCGCGTGCGGTCGCGTCGTACAGGTCGATCTGGATCGCGCCCGTCGTGCCGCGGTTGGCCGGATCGTTGACGAAATCCCATGCGTCGGCTTCGTGCACGGCGAGACGCGCGTCGTCAGGCGGCAGCGCGAACATCGTGCGCGCGGCGACGATCACGGCCGGATTCAGCTCGACGGCCTCGACCTTCGCATTCGGCAGGAAGCGATGCGAGAACTTGGTCAGCGCGCCGGTGCCGAGCCCGAGCTGGACGATCCGCTCGGGCGTTTCGAGGAACAGCAGCCACGCCATCATCTGCTGCGCGTATTCGAGCTCGATATGCAGCGGCTTCGAAATCCGCATCGCGCCCTGCACCCATTCGGTGCCGAAGTGCAGGAAGCGCACGCCGCCCTCTTCCGAGAACGTGACGGGCGCGAAGCGCGGCTTGCGCGGCGCTTCGAGCACCGGCACGTCGTCGTGTTCGTCGATGTCCGGGCGGCGCTTCACGCGCGGCGGCTGGAGTTTTTCGGAGCCGTTGTAGGAGGACGGCTTGCCTTGCTTGAACGCGCGCGCCTCGGCGGACGCGCGCTTGATCAGTCGGGTCATGTGTGAATCTCGCTGGGTGATGCTGGATAAGCGGACGAGAGGATAGCATTGGTGGGGCGTGCGGAACGCCAGGGACAGATCCACCGTCATACGCTGTCGCTCGGTCAGTGCACGAAAACGGTTAGCTCGGTCGACAATGCGTCTCAACCGTGTCGGGGGAAGTTACCTGAAAGCCGTCACCGCTCCATCGATCGACGTCGAGCAAGAACTGCTTCTGCCACCGAGCGTGTCTTGCACGACGGCGAAACGCTCGGGATCGGGATGAGGCTTGCCGATCGCATGGCAGGGCTGGATCGCACCACCGACTACGGTGCGCCGGATCAAGGGCGAGCCGCCCAGATGAAGATGGCGCAAGGACGATCGAGCGTCGGGCGCGATGCCCACCGTTCACGGCACTTTTGCCGACGTCAGCCGCCAATCCCCCGCCACTGCGCGAGCTTCTGCTCGAACGACAGCATCGCATTCGCCGGGCTCGACGAAGGCAGCACGAGCGTGTCGTACCCGGCTCGGCCGATCACGTCGGCGAACCGCCCGGCCGTCTTGCCGTTGAAGCACACGCGCTTCAGCAACGGCGCATGTTCCCTCAACGAATCGAAATCGTTCGGCGCCGCGTTGCGAATCGCCGAATCGAGGCTGCCCTCGCGATGGCACGCGGCGAGCACGTCCCAGATGCCGATGCCGTGCGCGAGCACGCGTGCGAGCCGCGCGTCGTATGCCAGCTCGTGCAACCCGTGCTCGCCGAGCACCGCCCCGAGCAGCCGCCAGAACTGGTTGCGCGGATGCGCGTAATACTGCGCGGCGTCGAGCGACGCCTCGCCCGGAAAACTGCCGAGTATCATCGTGTGCGTATCCGGCCCGACGACCGGCGGAAACCCCTGCAGCATCATGCGTCTCCACGCGGCCCGACGGATCGGGGCCCGTCGCCGTGCGCGTCGAGATGACGCCACAGCGCCGGCAGCATGCATTCGGTCACCATCAGCGGCTTGCCGTGACGCTGGAACACCGAGCGCCGCGCGGCGAATGCATGCGGCGCGCGCACGCCCGCGCCGAGCGCATGGCTCGCCAGCGCATACAGCGGATGCCCGGCAATCACGCGCCGGCTGACGAGCGCCGAGCGCTCGACCTGCGGATCGCTGTACAGCAGCTCCGCGAGCGGCCGCGTGCGCAGCCGCCGCATCGCCTGCCACACGCCCTTGCTGGCGGCAAGCGGCGCGATGCTGTGCGCGGCCACGTACGGCGTGCCGTCAACCGACAGGATCACCTCGCGCACCCACATCGGCGCGCGCGGCGCACAGGCAAGCGCGTCCGGCTCGTCGAACCACGGGCAGTCGACGGCCTCGCGCGTCACCCGCACGTTCACGCGGCCAAGCCGCGCGAGATGCGCGGTCAGCGATCCGCCGCGCGTCAGCCAGTCGCGCTGGTCGAGCGTGCAGCCCGGCCGCGGCGTCTCGCGCCAGCCGGCCTGCCCGCCGTCGAAGCGCATGCGCGCGTTCACGCGGCCCGCGACAGCAGCAGCGCGTTGGTCCGCTTCACGAAGCTCGCCGGATCGTCGAGCGTGCCGCCTTCCGCCAGCAGCGCCTGGTCGAACAGCAGGTGGCACCAGTCGCCGAAATCGGCGCTGTCGGCGTTCAACTGCTTCACGAGCGCGTGTTCCGGATTGATCTCGAGGATCGGCTGCATCGCCGGCGCGTTCTGGCCGGCCGCCTTCAGCATCCGCTGCAGGTAGCCGCTCATGTCGTTGTCGTCCGCGACGAGGCACGACGGCGAATCGGTCAGGCGGAACGTCACGCGCACCTCCTTCACCTTGTCGCCGAGCGCTTCCTTCATCTTCTCGACGACGGGCTTGATCGCCTCGCCCGCCTGTTCCTGCGCCTTCTTTTCCTCGTCATTCAGCTCGCCGAGGTCGAGGTCGCCGCGCGCCACGCTCGCGAGCGGCTTGCCGTCGAATTCCTGCAGGAACGACAGCATCCATTCGTCGACGCGATCGGTCAGCAGCAGCACCTCGACGCCCTTCTTGCGGAACACCTCGAGATGCGGGCTGTTCTTCGCGGCCTGCCATGCATCGGCCGTCACGTAGTAGATCTTGCTCTGCTCGGGCTTCATGCGCGACACGTAGTCGGCGAGCGACACGTCCTGCACGTCGGTATCGCCGTGCGTCGACGCGAAGCGCAGCAGCTTCGCGATACGCTCGCGGTTCGCGTGATCCTCGCCGAGGCCTTCCTTCAGCACCTGGCCGAACGCGCCCCAGAAGGTCTTGTACTTCTCCTTGCCGGCATCCTCTTCCGCGTTCGCGAGTTCCTCGAGCATCGACAGCGCGCGCTTCGTCACGCCTTCGCGGATCGCCTTCACGTCGCGGCTTTCCTGCAGGATTTCACGCGACACGTTCAGCGGCAGGTCCGCCGAATCGACCACGCCCTTCACGAAACGCAGGTATTGCGGCAGCAACTGCTCGGCGTCGTCCATGATGAACACGCGCTTCACGTACAGCTTCAGGCCGCCGCGGTAGTCGCGGTTCCACAGGTCGAACGGCGCGTGCGCCGGCACGAACAGCAGCTGCGTGTACTCGCTGCGACCCTCGACGCGGTTGTGCGTCCACGTCAGCGGATCCTGGTGGTCGTGCGCGATGTGCTGGTAGAACTGGGTGTACTGCTCGTCGGTGACATCGCTCTTCGAACGCGTCCACAGCGCGCTCGCCTGGTTGACCGTCTCGTCCTCGTCCTTCAGGACCATCTCGCCCTTTTCCTGATCCCATTCTTCCTTCTGCATCAGGATCGGCAGCGCGATGTGGTCGGAGTACTTCTGGATGATCGACTTCAGGCGGTGCGACGACAGCAGCTCGTCCTCGCCTTCGCGCAGGTGCAGCGTGATCGTCGTGCCGCGCTGCGTGCGCTCGATCGCGTCGATCGTGAAATCGCCCTCGCCCGCGCTTTCCCAGCGCACGGCCTCGCTCGCCGGCAGGCCCGCGCGGCGCGTCTCGACCGTGATCCGGTCCGCGACGATGAAGCCCGAGTAGAAACCGACGCCGAACTGGCCGATCAGCGCCGCATCCTTCTGCTGGTCGCCGGACAGCTTCGTGAAGAATTCCTTGGTGCCCGAACGCGCGATCGTGCCGAGGTTCGCGATCGCCTCGTCGCGGCTCATGCCGATGCCGTTGTCGTCGATCGTGATCGTGCGCGCAGCCTTGTCGTAGGCGATGCGGATGCGCACGTTCGGATCGTTCTCGTACAGCGCGTTGTCGGCGAGCCCTTCGAAACGCAGCTTGTCGGCCGCGTCGGACGCGTTCGACACCAGTTCGCGCAGGAAGATTTCCTTGTTGCTGTAGAGCGAATGAATCATCAGGTGGAGGAGTTGCTTGACCTCTGCCTGAAAGCTCATCGTTTCGTGTGCCATGGATGCTGTTTCCTCTTACTTGAACTTGAAGGGTGTGGCGCAGGCGCCCGCCGGGCGATGCCGGCCCGGCGAAGGACGACCGCCTGGCGCAAGCGGTTTGCGCGCGTATCTGGGGACCGCGCGCGCGATTTCAAGGGCCGGCGCGCCGCGCCGCGTCACGACGCGCGCCGCATGGCCGAGTCGATATAGCGCGACAGCAGGCCCGGCAGCGCCGGATCGCCGCAATTCGCGACGTTGAAGCGCATCCACGTGGACGGCGATTGCTGCGGCGAGAACAGGCTGCCGGGGGTGAGCAGGAAGCCGGCCTCGTGCGCGACCGCCGCGAGCGCATCCGAATCGACGCCCGTGTCGGCCCACAGGAACATCCCGGCCGCCGGCATCGTGAAGAGCCTGAGCCCCGTGCGCTCGAGCATCCGCGCGGTCTTGTCGCGCACGCCGTCGAGCCGCGCGCGCAGCCGCTCGACGTGGCGCCGGTAATGCCCCTCGGTCAGGATCTTGTAGAGCACGCGCTCGTTGAGCTCGGGCGTCGTCATCCCGACCAGCATCTTCTGGTCGGTGACCGCCTTCGCGATCTCCGGCGCGCACGCGACATAGCCGACCCGCAGGTTGGCGGCCAGCGTCTTCGAATAGCTGCCGAGGTAGATCACGCGCTTCAACTGGTCGAGGCTCGCGAGGCGCGTGGCCGCATAGCTCGGCGGACACAGGTCGCCGTACACGTCGTCCTCGACGACGAGGAAGTCGTATGCCTCGGCGAGCTTCAGGATCCGGAACGCCTGCGCCGCCGACAGCGACGTGCCGGTCGGGTTCTGCAGCACCGAGTTGATCACGAGCATCTTCGGCCGCCACATCTGCACGAGCGTTTCGAGCGCGTCGAGATCGGGGCCGTCCGGCGTGTACGGCATCCCGACGAGTTGCGCGCCCTGCGCGGCAAAGCGGCCGAACATCTGGAACCACGCCGGATCGCCGACGATCACCGCGTCGCCCGGCTGCACGTAGATCCGCGAGATCAGGTCGATCGCCTGCGTGATGCCCGATACCAGCACGATCTGCTCGGGCTTCGCGCCGATCTCGACTTCGGCGAGGCGCGTCTGCAGTTGCTGGCGCAGCGGCAGGAAGCCCTGCGCGGTGCCGAAGCCGAGCATCTGCGCGCCGGCCTGGCGCCCAAGCGCGCGCAGCGCGCCGGTGATCAGTTCGCCATCGAGCCAGCGGCCCGGCAGGTAGCCGAGACCGGGCCCCTTTTCCGGGCTGACGGTATGCAGCATGTTGCGCAGCAGCCAGACGACGTCGATCGTGTTGTGCACGGGCGCGGCCTCGGCCACGCGCGCCACGTTGTCGGTCGGCTGCGGGCCGGCCGTGCGCTCGCGTACGTAGAAACCCGAGCCGCGCCGCGAATCGAGGTAGCCCTGCGCGACGAGGCGCTCGTACGCCTCGACGACGGTGAAGCGCGACACGCTCTTGTCGAGCGCGAGCTTGCGGATCGACGGCATCCGCATGCCGGGACGGAACACGCGTTCGTCGATGCGCCGCCGCGCCCACTGGACGAGCTGGTCGACGAGCGTGAGCGTGGCCGTATCGTGCGGCGCGGGAATCTGGGCGAGTGGGACGGTGGACATGAGCGGCGGCTCCAACACAACTGTACCGAAGGCTATCGCGTCGATTGTACCGTTACTGTGCCGGTATCGACGATTACAGTTGACCGAAATGGCGACCGTGCGGCCGCCGTTCCGGCCCGCCGCATCGGGCGCCGCGTTCGCCCGCCAGGGTCACGGCCGGTACGCCGGCCGGCCCGGCAGCCAACCGGCGCGTCACCCGCCCACCATGACACTTTCGCTTCCCGACCGACGTTCATGCCAGCCCGCTCCCTGACCCTCGACCATCTCGTGATCGCCGCGCGCACGCTCGACGACGGTGTACGCCATGTCGCCGGCGCGCTCGGCATCGAGCCGGCCGGCGGCGGCCGGCATCCGCTGATGCGGACCCACAATGCGCTGTTCGGCATATGGGGCGGGCTCTACCTCGAAGTGATCGCGATCGACCCCGACGCGCCCGCGCCGGACGACGCGCCGCCGCGCGCGCGGCTGTTCGGCCTCGACGATCCTGCGATGCACGCGCGACTCGCGCAGGGCCCGTTTCTCGCGCACTGGGTCGCCCGCGTCGACCGCCCGCGCCAGCTGGCGCTGTGGCAGAGCCAGTATCCGGCCCGCATCCCGCCCATCGTCGCGATGCGGCGCGGCGAGCTGGGCTGGGGCCTGTCGGTGCCCGACGACGGCGCGTTCCCCGCATGGCAGGGAGCCGGCGACGGCCTCGTGCCGTCGCTGATCCAGTGGGACGGCCCGCGCCACCCGGCCGACGCGCTGCCGCACGACGGCGTCGCGCTGAAAACGCTCAAGGGCGCCCATCCGCAGGCGGACCTCGTCCGCGAACAGCTCGACTGGCTCGGCGCCGCCCACCTGCTCGATCTCGAATCCGCCGACGGCCCGCCCGTGCTCGTCGCCGAATTCGACACGCCGCAGGGCGCGCGCACGTTGCGCTGAGCGGCCCGCCGCCCCGACGATAAGAACGGCCAATACGGAGACGCCCACGACATGAATTCACGCGAAACACGCGGCATGCTGCTCGGCCTGATCGGCGTGATGATCTTCAGCCTGACGCTGCCGATGACGCGCATCGTCGTGTCCGAACTCAATCCGCTGCTCAACGGGCTCGGCCGCGCGCTCGCCGCCTCGGTGCCGGCCGCGCTGCTGCTGTGGTGGCGCCGCGAGCGGCCGCCGACCCGCGCGCAACTGAAAAGCCTCGCGATCACGTCGGCCGGCGTGATCATTGCGTATCCCGTCTTCTCCGCCTGGTCGATGAAAACCGTGCCGGCCGCGCACGGCGCGGTCGTCAACGGGCTGCAGCCGCTGTTCGTCGCGCTGTACGCGGCGTGGCTGTCGCACGAGCGGCCATCGAGGGCGTTCTGGATCAGCGCGGTGGCCGGCAGCGCGCTGGTGATCGCGTTCGCGCTGCGCGACGGCGGCGGCACCGTGCAGGCCGGCGACGCGCTGATGCTCGTCGCGGTCGGCATCGGCGCGCTCGGCTATGCGGAAGGCGCCCGCCTCGCGCGCCAGATCGGCGGCTGGCAGGTGATCTGCTGGGCGCTCGTCGTGTCCGCGCCGTTCCTCGTGCTGCCGGTGGGCTGGCTTGCGTGGCAGCAGCACGTCATGCATCCGGGCCCGCTCGCGCCGCGCACGTGGCTCGCGTTCGGCTACGTGACCCTCTTTTCGCAATTCATCGGCTTTTTCGCGTGGTATGCGGGGCTCGCGATGGGCGGCACCGCCCGCGTCGGCCAGGTGCAATTGCTGCAGATTTTCTTCACGATCGCCTTTTCCGCGCTGCTGTTCGGCGAAACGGTCACGTCGTCCACGTGGCTGTTCGCGATCGCCGTGATCGCCACCGTGATGCTCGGGCGCCGCGCGGCAGTCGCCACTGCCGCGCGCCCGGCTCGCGCCGGCTGAACAGGTGCGCCATAATGGCTGCTTTGCCTGAACGGTTTTGCCCACCCGGCCGCGAAGGCTCGACCGCGCTCGCGCTTGCCCACCCGGCAGCGTCGAAGCAGTCCGCCCGAACGACCTTTCTTGACTGACCACGATACCCGAACGAGGAGACTATGAATCCGAGCGACCTGCACCCGCCGCACTGGCAACTTTCCGAACGCGCCCGCAAGCTGACGAGCTCTGCGATCCGCGAGATCCTGAAGGTCACGGAGCGCCCCGAGGTCATCTCGTTCGCCGGCGGCCTGCCCGCCCCCGCGACGTTCCCGGCCGAGCGCATGCGCGCCGCCGCCGACCGCGTGCTGCGCGACGCGCCGGCCGCCGCGCTCCAGTACAGCGCGACCGAAGGCTACCTGCCGCTGCGCGAATGGATCGCCGAGCGCTACAGCGTGCGCGTGTCGCAGGTGCTGATCACGACCGGCTCGCAGCAGGCGCTCGACCTGCTCGGCAAGGCGCTCGTCGATCCGGGCAGCCCGGTCCTCGTCGAGACCCCGACCTACCTCGGCGCGCTGCAATCGTTCTCGCTGTACGAGCCGCGCTACGTGCAGGTGCCGACCGACGAGCAGGGCCTGCTGCCGGACGGCCTCACGCCCGAACTCACGCAAGGCGCGCGCCTGCTGTACGCGCAGCCGAACTTCCAGAACCCGACCGGCCGCCGCCTGCCCGTCGAGCGCCGCCGCGCGCTCGCCGCGTTCGCGCAGTCGAGCCCGTTCCCGGTGCTGGAGGACGATCCGTACGGCGCGCTGAACTACCGCGGCGAGCCGCTGCCGACGATGCTGTCGATGGCGCCCGACCACATCGTGCACCTCGGCACGTTCTCGAAGGTGCTCGCGCCGGGCCTGCGGATCGGCTACATCATCGCGCCCGAGGAACTCCACTTCAAGCTCGTGCAGGCCAAGCAGGCCACCGACCTGCACACGCCGACGCTCACGCAGCGCATCGCGCACGAAGTGATCAAGGACGGCTTCCTCGACGAGCACATCCCGACGATCCGCGAGCTGTACAGCGCGCAGTGCGACGCGATGCTCGGCGCGCTCGAACGCCACATGCCGGAAGGCGTCACCTGGAACCGCCCGGAAGGCGGGATGTTCATCTGGGTGAACCTGCCCGCGCAAATCGACAGCATGAAGCTGCTCGCCGCGGCCGTCGACAACCATGTCGCCTTCGTGCCGGGCGCGCCGTTCTTCGCGGACAACGCCCAGCAGAACACGCTGCGCCTGTCGTTCGTGACGGTGCCGCCCGAGAAGATCGAGGAAGGCGTGGCGCGCCTCGGCAAGCTGCTGCGCGAGCGCCTCTGATCCCCTTTTTCCTGTCACGACTCTCTACGAGGAACCGAATACATGGCTAACGTCTACGACAAGCTGAAGTCGCTCGGCATCGAGCTCCCGACCGCCGGCGCACCGGCCGCCGCCTACGTGATGAGCGCGCAAAGCGGCAACACGGTCTACCTGTCGGGCCACATCGCGAAGAAGGACGGCAAGGTCTGGGCCGGCAAGCTCGGCGCGGATCTGCAGACGGAAGACGGCAAGGCGGCCGCACGCTCGATCGCGATCGACCTGCTCGCGACGCTGCACGCGCATACGGGCGACCTGAACAAGGTCACGCGCATCGTCAAGCTGATGAGCCTCGTCAACTCGACGCTCGACTTCACCGAACAGCACCTCGTGACGAACGGCGCGTCGGAGCTGATCGCGGAAGTGTTCGGCGACGCCGGCAAGCACGCACGCTCGGCATTCGGTGTCGCGCAGATCCCGCTCGGCGCGTGCGTCGAGATCGAGCTGATCGCCGAAGTTGCGTAACGGGCCCTCCGTGATGTCCAGCCGCCTGGTCCGCTTCAAGCAGGTCGACGTGTTTACGTCGGTGCCGTTCAAGGGCAATCCGCTCGCCGTGATATTCGACGCCGATTCGCTCGGCGACGACGAGATGCTCGAGATCGCCCGCTGGACGAACCTGTCGGAAACGACGTTCGTCTGCACGCCGACCGATCCGGAAGCCGACTACCGCGTACGGATCCTCACGCCGGCCGGCGAACTGCCGTTCGCCGGCCACCCGACGCTCGGCACCGCGCATGCGTTCCTCGAAAGCGGCGCGCGGCCGCGCACGCCGGGCCGGCTGATCCAGCAGTGCGGGGTCGGGCTGGTGACGCTGCGCGAGCAGGCCGACGGCTGGGCGTTCGCCACGCCGCCGGCACGCGTCACGCCGCTCGAGCGATCGGACTACGCGGCGCTGGCGGCCGCGTTGCGCAGCGATGCGATCGACTTCGACGCCGAGCCGTGCGCGGTGGACAACGGCGCGCCGTGGCTGGTCGTGCGGCTGAAGTCGGCCGACGCGTGCATCGGCCTGTCGCCTGACCCGGCCGCGCTGGAGGCGATCACGCGCCGCTACGGCATGGACGGCCTCGCGGCCTATGCGCCGCACGCCGAAGGCGGTCCCGCGACGTTCGAAATCCGCTGCCTGATGACGGGCGGCAACTTCGGCTTCGGCGAGGATCCCGTCACCGGCAGCGCGAACGCCGCCGTGGCCGGGCTGCTGACGCGCCAGGGGCGCCGCCCCGGCCAGTCGTATACGGCCCGCCAGGGCACGGCGATCAGCCGCGACGGCCGCATCTTCGTCAGCTACGACGAAGACGGCACGACGTGGATCGGCGGCCAGACCGTCACGGTCGTCGACGGCACGTTCCGGGCGCCTGCCTGACATTTCGCGATGTGCGATGGCGCCGGCCCCGCCGGCGCCCCCCCGATTTGCCCAACTATCGCAAAAGCGCGCCAGCCAGTAATATCGGGCCTAATCCGTTGTTTCGGAGGTCTGTCCATGGTTGCGCGTCCCGCGAACGAACAGACGTCGGGACAACCCCTACCCTAGCAGGCCATCCCGACGGATGGCGCACGCGAGCAGGACGCCGCCCGTTTCAATGAGCTCCGCCCGGTCCAACCACACGCCGCCGCCCCGACCGCTGCGCACGCCGCGCAAGTCGCGCCGGCGTGCGCTATTCGCGATCCCGCTACTCGGGATGCTGGCGCTCGCGCTGCTGTGGGCCGTGATCATCGCGCGCCTGTCGGTGGAAAAGGACAGCGCCTACAAGGAAGCGGCGGCCTCCGCGGCGATCCTGTCGTCCGCGCTCGAGCAGCATACGGTCAAGGCGATCCACCAGGTCGACCAGATCACCCGCTTCGTCAAGTTCGAATTCGAGAAGTCGCCCGCGCACTTCAATCTCGCGGGCGCCGTCGAGAAAGGCGTGGTGCCCAGCGACACGCTGATCCAGGTGTCGCTCGTCAACGCGAAGGGCATCCTGTTCGCGAACACGGCCGAGCTCCATCCGCAGCCGATCAACCTGTCCGATCGCGAGCACTTCAAGGTCCACCTCGCCAACAACGACGACCGGCTTTTCATCAGCAAGCCGGTGCTCGGCCGCGTGTCGAGCCACTGGACGCTGCAGATGACGCGGCGCCTGAACAACCCGGACGGCAGCTTCGCGGGCATCGTCGTCGTGTCGGAAGACCCGAGCTATTTCACGAACGACTTCTACAACAACGCGGCGATCGGCAAGGAAGGCGTGATCGCGGTCGTGTCCGACACCGGCGCCGTGCTCGCGCGGCGCACGGGTTCGCTCAGCAACGCGCCGGGCGCGTTTTCGGCGTCCGGCGTGTACCCGATCGCCGAACGCGTGACGGGCACGATCATCGACCCGATCGACGGCCTCACGCGCATCGTGTCGTACCGCCACCTCGACGGCTACCCGCTCGCGGTGATGGTCGGGCTGTCGCAGACGGAAGAATTTGCGGACTACTACCATACGCGCAACGTCTACCTGCTGATGACGAGCTTCATCACGCTGGCGATGCTCGCGTTCTTCGGCGTCGCGACGGGCCTGATCGGCAAGCTGCTCGGCCGCGAGCGCGAGATGACCCAGCTCGCCGAATACGACCTGCTCACCGGCCTCGCGAACCGCTATGCGACGCTGCGCGGGCTGCGCAACGACGTGTCGATGCCGGCGAGCCTGTCGCGGCTCGGGCTGCTGTTCATCGACCTCGACAACTTCAAGACCGTCAACGACACGCTCGGCCACAACGCCGGCGACATCGTGCTGCAGATGACCGCGTCGCGCCTGTCCGATGCGGTCGGCGACGAAGGCTCGCTCGCGCGCATCGGCGGCGACGAGTTCGTCGTCGTGATGAAGGGCGACGACGTCGAGCGCCGCGCGGTACGGCTCGCCGAAGCGATCATACGGATGTTCGGCGAACCGTTCGACGTGCGCGGCAGCTCGTTCGTCCTGCATGCGAGCATCGGCATCGCGCTGCACACCGTCGCGAACGAAAGCGAGATCGACCTGCTGAAGAAGGCCGACCTCGCGATGTACAGCGCGAAGGACGCCGGCAAGAACTGCTACCAGTTCTATGCGCCGCACCTGTCGCACCGGGCCGACCACCTGATGCGCTGGGAACAGCAATTGCGCGTCGCGCTCGCGGAAGGGCAACTGTTCCTCGCGTACCAGCCGAAGATCGACCTCACGCACCGCACCATCACCGGCTTCGAGGCGCTCGCGCGCTGGGATCACCCCGAGCACGGGATCATCTCCGCGAACGAATTCATTTCGATCGCCGAATCGACCGGCCTGATCGTGCCGATCGGCGATTTCGTGATCCGCACCGCGTGCGAGCAGATCGCACGCTGGCGCGACGAGGGCCACGACGCGCTGACGCTTGCGATCAACATCTCGCCCGTGCAGTTCTGGCGCGGCGACCTGATCGAGACGATCTCGCGCACGCTGCAGGACACCGGCATCGACGCGAGCCGGCTCGAACTCGAGATCACCGAAACCGCGATGATGGAGTACCCGGAGCTCGTGTCCGAGAAAATCGTCGCGCTGAAGAAGCTCGGCATCCGGATCGCGCTCGACGATTTCGGCACCGGCTATTCGTCGCTGTCGTACCTGCACCGCTTCTCCGTCGATACGCTGAAGGTCGACCGCTCGTTCGTGCAGGCGATTCCGAACGATCGCAGCGTGTGCGTGATGGTGTCGTCGATCGTGCATCTCGCGCGCTCGCTCGGGCTGACCGTCGTCGTCGAAGGCACGGAAACCGAGGAACAGATCACGTGGCTCGCCGCGCTCGGAGAGATCGAGGCGCAAGGCTTCCTGTTCTCGCGACCGGTGCCCGCCGACGCGATTCCCGCACTGATCGCGCGCTTCGGCGTACGCGGCGCCCCGCCGAACGTGATCGCGCACCGCGCGACGGGCAGCACCGGCGCGTGAGCGCAACACGTCCGCGGCGGGCGTTGCGCGCCGCCGCAATTGTTTCGTTTTCCGATCCGATCGTTTAGTTCATGACCTAGCGTTTTCGCGCATGGCAGCGCCATGGGGCGCGGTGGACAATCGGGAGGCCCAGGGTGTCGGCGGGCCGCCGGCGCCGCTATCTGCGAGAGATCTGGCCCCGCGCCAACCTCACCATCATGACGACCGCCGAAATCGATGCGACCGCCGAGGTCGAGCAGGCACAGGCGTCCCTGTGGGACCTGTTCAAGGTCGTGGCCAGCATTTCCGCGGTGTCGTGGGGCGGGCTCTCGATGATGGCGCAGCTCGAACGCCACTACGTGGAGCGGCTGCGGCGCATCGAGCCGAGCGTGTTCGGCGATCTCGTCGCGCTCGCCTGGCTCGTGCCGGGCCCCGTGGGCTGCAATGTCGCGATACAGGTCGGACGAATACTGCACGGCCGCGCCGGTGCGTGGGTCGCCGGCATCGCGAGCGTTCTGCCGTTCTCCATACTGATGACGCTGTTCGCGGTCTTCTATCGCACGCCGTTCGTGCGCTCGCTGGCCGCGCCGATGCTGATCAATCACTTCGGGATGGTGCTCGCCGCGCTGATCGGCGTCACGTGGGTCAAGCAGCTGCGCTCGCTCGCGCGCACACGGCTCGAGCAACTGATCGCCGCGCTGTCGACGATTCTGCTCGCTTTCGCGCATAGTCCCGCCGCGTTCGTCGGGATTCTCTTCGCTGCGTTTGCAGCAGGCTGGCTGACGGGGCCGCCGCAACGCGACGCGGTCGATTTCACGCTGTCGCACCGCGACCGCAATCTGCTCGTGCTGCTCGGCGTGCTCGTCACGCTGTTCGCGGTTCCGCTGTCCGGCGATTACCAGGCGGCGCTGCTGTGGCCGCGCCTCGCAGGCGCCGGCATGACGCTGTTCGGCGGCGGCTTTTCCGCGCTGCCCGTGCTGAAGACGCTGTTCGTCTCGCCGGCAACCGGCATCTCCGATCGCGACTTCACCCTCGCATTCGCGCTGTCGCCCGTGGCGCCGGGGCCGCTGCTGAACGTCGTACCGTTCCTCGGCTACCTGACCGACGGCTGGGTCGGCGCGCTGCTCGCGACGGCCGCGCTGTTCATCCCGTCGGGCTGCCTCGTCGTGTTCGCGCAGACCCACCTGTTCCGGCTCAAGCGCCATTCGCGCTTCGAGCACGGGATGCGCCTGCTGCGCGCGGCGACGACCGGCTTTCTCGTCGTCGCCGTCGTGAGGATCCTGCATCGCGAACCGGCCGACGCCGTCTACTGGCTGACGGGCGCCTTCGCGACGCTGTGTTTCGCGCGCTTCAAGGTGCCCGTCTATGCCGTCTACGGCGCGGTCGCGATCGTGTGCGGCGTGTGGCTGTGGGCCGCCGCGCGCTGACCGGCGGCGGCCGCCTCTTCCTCAGCCCGCCTGCATTGCGACCCGGCGCGCGATCCAGCGGGCGCGCAGCGCATCGTACGCAAGGTTGAAGCCGAACGTGTAAGGCAGGAAGAACAGCACGATGCCGAGGTCGAGCAGCAGCGCTTCGACCAGGCTCACGTTCAACCACCACGCGGCAAGCGGCACCACCATCGCGACGAGGCCGAGCTCGAAGACGACCGCATGCGCGATCCGCATGCCCAGCGTGCGCGTCAGCCCCGCACGACGCTCGAAGCGATCGAACAGCGTGTTGAACGCCATGTTCCACGCCATTGCGATCAGCGACACCATCACCGTCAGCACGCCGACGTGCGACACCGGCATGTCGAGCAGCCACGCGCCGATCGGCGCGCAGAGCGCGATCGCGACCAGTTCGAACGTCAGCGCATGCAGCAGCCGTTCCGTCACCGTTTTGTTGACCTGTTTCATGATTCCCTCCGATTCGTGTGCTTCGTTCATGTCGGCCATTTTGATCGGCACAACCGTATGAATCCAGTTTGATATCATCGGTTTTACCGATATTACACTGTCCGGAGCATCGCATGCGCCACGCCCCCGAAGCCCTGCTCGCATTCGCCGAAGCCGCGCTGCTCGGTTCGTTCACAGCCGCCGCGCGCAAGCTCGGCAAGCGTCAGTCGACCGTGTCGGAAGCGATCGCGAACCTCGAGATCGATCTCGGCGTGCAGTTGTTCGACCGCTCGACCCGCGCGCCGACGCTGACCGACGCCGGGCGCGCGCTGCTGCCGCAGGTCCAGCGCGCGCTCGAGGCGGGCGCGGCGATCGACCGCACGGCCGCGCGGCTCGCGCGCGGCGAGGAAGCGCGGCTGACGCTCGTCGTGTCCGACACGTACCAGTCGAAGCATTACGAGGAAACCATGATGGCGCTCGAGCGGCGCTTTCCGGCGCTTGAGCTCGAATGCCAGATTGCCGAACACGAGGACGTGCTCGACCTGATCCAGCAGGGGCGCGCGCAGCTCGGGCTGATGGCCGCGCGGGCGGCCTACCCCGCCGATATCGGCGCGGCGACGATCGCGGAGGAATCGGAGATCGGGCTGTTCGTCGGACGCACGCACGCGCTCGCCGCGTACGGCGACGCCGAAGTGCCGCACGCCGCATTGCGCGACGTGCGCGAACTGCGCCTCAATACGTATGTGAAAACGGAGGGCCGCGGCGCCGGCGACCGGATCGTCGTCGGCACGCAGCGCTGGCTGGCGCCGAGCTACCTGATGCTGCTGGAGATGGCCGTGCTGGGATTCGGCTGGGCCGAGCTGCCGCGCTGGATGGTCGACCACTTCGCGCAAGATCGCCTGTGCGAACTGCGTGCGCGCGGCTGGCCGCGCCGCGTGCGGGTCGATGCGGTATGGTCGCGCAACCGGCCGCTCGGCCCGGCCGGCTCATGGCTGCTCGACGCGATGCTGGCCGCTTAGCGGCCCTTGCCGATGCGACGACGGGCGCCGCCGCCGGGCAATCAGAAGCCGCGCGACAGCACGGCCGCGCCGATCGTGACGACCCCGAGCACGAGGTTGACGACAACGAGCAGGCGCACGGCGTTCACCGCGCGCGCGCCGTCCGGCCACTTCTGCGCCTGCACCGCCCGGCGGATACGCGGGAACAGCGCGAAGCGGATGTGCCCGAAGATCAGCATCATCACGACGCCGAGCCCGGCCATCGCGTGCAGCGACCACGTCGCGTGCGCGCCGCCGAATTCCATCAGCAGGAAGCCGCCCGACAGCAGGATCACGATCACGGCGCCCGATACCCAGTTGAAGAACCGGCCGAACACGCCTTCGATCAACGGCAGCCGAAGCTGCGGCGACAGATCCGACAGCGCCGGACGCAGGCAGAAGTTCGCGAAGACCATCCCGCCCACCCACACGGCAACGGCCAGCAGATGAAGAAACAACGCGACGGCGACAGCATGGGACATGACGACAATCCTGAGATGGGTTGGATACGGCGAACGGCCGCGTCGCACGCGGCATCGAGCGACGTTCGACCGGCCGGCTGCCGCGCGGTTCAGACCCCAGGCGCGATTTCACACTATTTTGCAAGTTTCGCGTGACAGCGCCACGCTTGCTTACCCGAATCTCCCGCCCCGAAGAAACGAAAAGGCCGCACTTCCGCCGAAGCGGGAGTGCGGCCTTCGATCGCGCCGGATGTCAGCCGAGCAGCGGACGCAGTTCGTTGACGACCTTCAGCTTCGTCTCCGGCGTGCGGCCCTTGCGGGCGCGCTTGCCGACGTGCGGCGCAAGCCCCGCATACGACAGCGTCTCGTCCTGCGCCTTGCCGCCTCGGCCAGTGCCGATCAGCACCACGCCCGCCGGATCGATCGCGAGCGCCTGCACGAGCGTCTCCTTGTCGTCGAGCGCCATCAGGATCACACCGCGGCCGCCGCCGGACAGCGTCTTCATCTCGTCCATCCCGAACACCAGCAGCCGGCCGCCGCTCGACAGGCACGCGACCTGCGTCGCGTTCGGCAGCACCGGCATCGGCGCGAGCGGCGACGCACCCGCGTCGATCGTCATGAACGCCTTGCCGGCCTTCACGCGGCTGACCATGTCGCCAACCTTCGCGAGGAAGCCGAAACCGTTGCTCGACGCGAGTAGCAGTTGCTGGTCGGCCGGCGCCGCGTAGTAGTGCATCAGGTGCGAGCCCGATTCGAGCTCGATCAGCGACGTAACCGGCACGCCGTCGCCGCGCCCGCCCGGCAGCACCGACACGTCGACCGAATATACGCGGCCGCTGCTGCCCCAGGCGATCAGGCGGTCCGGCGTGCGGCACTGGAACGCCGCGTACAGGCTGTCGCCGGCCTTGAACGAGAAGCCTGCCGGATCGAGCCCGTGGCCCTTCAGCGCACGCACCCAGCCCTTCTGCGACACGACGACCGTCACCGGCTCGTCAACCACCTTCGCCTCGAAGGTCGCGCGCTTTTCCTGCTGGATCAGCGTGCGGCGATCGTCGCCGTACTGCTTCGCGTCGGCCTCGATCTCCTTGATCATCAGCCGCTTCATCGCGCTTTCGTTCGCGAGCAGGTCCTCGAGCTTCGCCTTCTCGTCGCGCAGCGCTTCGAGTTCCTTCTCGATCTTGATCTTCTCGAGCCGCGCGAGCTGACGCAGCCGGATTTCGAGAATGTCTTCCGCCTGCCGGTCGGTGAGGCCGAACGCGCTCATCAGCGCGGCCTTCGGCTCGTCCGACTCGCGGATGATGCGGATCACCTCGTCGATGTTCAGGAAGACGATCATCCGCCCTTCGAGGATGTGGATGCGGTCGTCGACCTTCGCGAGACGATGGCGGCAACGGCGCGTCATCGTCAGCTGGCGGAACTTCACCCATTCGTCGAGGATCGTCAGCAGGCCCTTCTGGCCCGGCCGGCCGTCGGCGCCGATCATCACGAGGTTCAGCGTCGCGTTCGATTCGAGGCTCGTGTACGCGAGCAGCGTGTTCACGAATTCCGTCTGGTCGATCGTGCGCGACTTCGGCTCGAACACGAGCCGCACCGCCGCTTCCTTGCCCGACTCGTCGCGCACCGCGTCGAGCAGGTCGAGCATCGCCTTCTTCGTGTTGAGCTGCTCGGGCGTCAGCGTCTTCTTGCCGAGCTTGAGCTTCGGGTTCGTCAGTTCCTCGATTTCCTCGAGCACCTTCTGGCCCGACGTGCTCGGCGGCAGCTCGGTGACGACGAGTTGCCACTGGCCGCGCGCGAGATCCTCGATCTTCCAGCGCGCGCGCACCTTCAGGCTGCCGCGGCCCGTTTCGTAGGCCGCCGCGATTTCCGTGTCGCTCGAGATGATCTGGCCGCCGCCCGGGAAATCCGGGCCGGGGATCAGGTTCATCAGCTCCGCGTGCGAAAGCTTCGGATTGCGGATCAGCGAGACCGCCGCAGCCGCGACTTCGCGCAGGTTGTGCGACGGGATTTCGGTGGCGAGGCCGACCGCAATGCCCGACGCGCCGTTCAGCAGCACGAACGGCATGCGGCTCGGCAGCGTCTTCGGCTCCTCGAACGAGCCGTCGTAGTTCGGCATGAAATCGACCGTGCCCTGGTCGATCTCGTCGAGCAGCAGCTTCGCGATCGGCGTGAGGCGCGCTTCGGTGTACCGCATCGCCGCCGCGCCATCGCCGTCGCGCGAGCCGAAGTTGCCCTGCCCGTCGATCAGCGGGTAGCGCAGCGAGAAATCCTGCGCGAGACGCACCAGCGCGTCGTACGCCGACTGGTCGCCGTGCGGGTGGTATTTACCGAGCACGTCGCCGACCACGCGCGCCGACTTCACCGGCTTCGCGTCCGGGCCGAGGCCCATTTCGTTCATCGCGAAGAGAATCCGGCGCTGCACCGGCTTCTGGCCGTCGCACACGTCGGGCAGCGCGCGGCTCTTCACGACGCTGACCGCGTAGCTGAGATACGCCTGCTCCGCGTAGTTGCCGAGCGTCAGCGCGTCGCTCTCGGGCGCGTCGGGGCCCGCAAAGAGATCGGAAGTGTTGTCGTCCATCTGAATTCCGTATTCGTAAGTGGCGTAAGGCCGGGCCGGGCGTCATGCCCGGCCGCGCAGGTGCTCGGCTTAGATGTCCGCTTCGACGTCGTTGCCCTTTTCCTCGAGCCAGCCGCGTCGCGCGGCTGCCTCGCCCTTGCCCATCAGCATCGTCATGCGCGCGACGGTCGCCTCGTAATCGAGCTCGCCGAGCTTCACCGGCATCAGGCGGCGCGTGTCGGGGTTCATCGTCGTGTCCCACAGCTGCTCGGCGCTCATTTCGCCCAGACCCTTGAAGCGGCTGATGCTCCATTGGGTCTCGCGCACGCCGTCCTTGCGCAGCTTGTCGAGGATTGCTTCCAGTTCGCCGTCGTCGAGCGCATAGAGCTTCTGCGCGGCCTTCTTGCCGCGCGCCGGCGCGTCGACGCGAAACAGCGGCGGCCGCGCGACACACACGTGGCCGCGCTCGATCAGTTGCGGGAAATGCTTGAAGAACAGCGTGAGCAGCAGCACCTGGATGTGCGAACCGTCGACGTCCGCGTCCGACAGGATGCAGATCTTGCCGTAGCGGAGGTTCGACAGGTCGACGCTTTCATCGGGGCTGTGCGGATCGACGCCGATCGCCACCGAGATGTCGTGCACCTCGTTGTTCGCGAACAGGCGGTCGCGCTCGGTTTCCCACGTGTTCAGCACCTTGCCGCGCAGCGGCAGGATCGCCTGGTATTCCTTGTCGCGGCCCATCTTCGCGGAGCCGCCCGCCGAATCGCCCTCGACGAGGAACAGTTCGTTGCGCGCGATATCTTCCGTCTCGCAGTCGGTCAGCTTGCCGGGCAGCACCGCGACGCCCGAGCTCTTGCGCTTCTCGACCTTCTGGCCCGCGCGCGTGCGCGCCTGCGCCTGCTTGATCACGAGCTCGGCGAGCTTCTTGCCGTGCTCGACGTGCTGGTTCAGCCACAGCTCGAGCGCGGGCCGCGAGAACGACGACACCAGCTTCACCGCGTCGCGGCTGTTCAGGCGCTCCTTGATCTGCCCCTGGAACTGCGGATCGAGCACCTTCGCGGACAGCACGAACGACACGCGGGCGAACACGTCTTCCGCGAGCAGCTTCACGCCCTTCGGCTGCAGGTTGTGCAGTTCGACGAAGCTCTTCACGGCCTGGTACAGGCCGTCGCGCAGCCCCGACTCGTGCGTGCCGCCGGCGGGCGTCGGGATCAGGTTCACGTACGATTCCCGCACGAGCGAGCCTTCCTCGCTCCATGCGACGACCCACGACGCGCCCTCGCCTTCGGCGAAGGTGTCGTCGCCCGAGCGCGAATCGGCGAAACGCTCGCCTTCGAACAGCGGAATCAGCAGCTCGCTGCCGTTCATTTCGTCGAGCAGGTAGCCGCGCAGGCCGTCTTCGTATTTCCAGGCCTGGCGCTCGCCCGTCTTCTCGTTGACGAGCACGACCTCGACGCCCGGCAGCAGCACGGCCTTCGAGCGCAGCAGGCGCTGCAGCTCGCCGAGCGGCAGGTTCGGCGAATCGAAGTACTTCGGATTCGGCCACACCTGCACGCGCGTACCCGACTTCTTCTCGCCGCGGCCCGCGCCCTGCGTCGCCAGCGGCTTCACGACATCGCCGTCGGCGAAGCCGAGCGCCGCGATCTTGCCGTCGCGCCAGACCGTCACGTCGAGACGCGTCGCGAGTGCGTTCGTCACCGACACGCCGACGCCGTGCAGGCCGCCGGAGAACGTATAGGCGCCGCCGGCGGCCTTGTCGAACTTGCCGCCCGCATGCAGGCGCGTGAACACGATCTCGACCACCGGCACGCCTTCCTCGGGGTGCATGCCGAACGGGATGCCGCGGCCGTCGTCCTCGACCGAGACCGACTGATCTGCATGCAGCGTCACCGTGATCTGCTTGCCGTAGCCGCCGAGCGCCTCGTCGGACGCGTTGTCGATGACTTCCTGGATGATGTGCAGCGGATTCTCGGTACGGGTGTACATGCCGGGCCGCTGCTTGACCGGCTCGAGACCCTTGAGCACCTTGATCGATGCTTCGCTATAGGCCGCGCTGGGTTTCTTCGTTGACATAGGCGCTGAATTTCGTCATTCATCGGGACATTGTCCACACCTCGTGTGGATAACGTCGTGGACAAAACGTTGAGTTCCGTAAAAAAGCGAATCGAAACAACGGTGTGCTTGGACTGCTCCGAAAGCGGGCGCGCAGCATGCGCTGCGCTGCCCGGGACGCGCGGTATTTTACTGGTTCCGCGTGGCGCGCCAATCGCGGGATTGCGCGCCCTGTGCATTACGCCGGCTTACGCTTCGCCTCGAGCGTTTCCCACCGTTCGAGCGCGGCGAGCAATTCGTCGTCGATCGCCGCGAACCGTTCGGTCAGGCGCGTCCCCTCCTGCGGGTCCTTAGCAAAGATCGACCCGTCTTCGAGCCGGGCGTTGATGGTTTTCTGCTCCTCTTCGAGCGCGGCGATCTTCTCCGGCAGCGAATCGAGCTCGCGCTGCTCGTTGAACGACAGCTTCACCGTGCGTTGCGCGTTGCGGCCCGCAGCGCTTTTCGCCGGCTCTTCCTTGACGGGTGCCGCCTCGCTGACCGCGCGCTTCGCGGCTTCCTGCTGTGCGAGCTGATCCGCGCGCGCGCTCTGGATCTGCCAGTCGCTGAAGCCGCCGACATATTCGCGCCACTTGCCGTCGCCCTCGGCGGCGATCACCGACGTCACGACGTTGTCGAGGAACGCGCGATCGTGACTGACGAGCAGCACCGTGCCGTCGTAGTCGGCCAGCAGTTCCTCGAGCAGTTCGAGCGTCTGGATGTCGAGGTCGTTGGTCGGTTCGTCGAGCACCAGCACGTTGGCCGGCCGCGCGAACAGGCGCGCGAGCAGCAGCCGGTTGCGCTCGCCGCCCGACAGCGACTTCACCGGCGAACGCGCGCGTTCCGGCGCGAACAGGAAATCGCCGAGGTAGCTCATCACATGCTTGCGCACGCCGCCGATCTCGACCCATTCGCTGCCGGGGCTGATCGTATCCGCGAGGCTCTTTTCCTGGTCGAGCTGCGCGCGCATCTGGTCGAAATAGGCGACCTGCAGGTTGGTGCCGATGCGCACCGTGCCTTCGTCGGGCTTCAGTTCGCCGAGAATCAGCTTGAGCAGCGTCGTCTTGCCGGCGCCGTTCGGGCCGATGAAGCCGATCTTGTCGCCGCGCATCACCGTCGTCGAGAAGCGATCGACAACCGTGCGGCCGCCGTAGCGCTTCGTCACGTCGGTCAGCTCCGCGACGATCTTGCCGGACTTCTCGCCCTGCGCGACATCCAGCTTCACGTTGCCCAGCGTGTTGCGGCGCTCCGCGCGCTCATTGCGCATCTGCACGAGCCGCGCGATGCGGCCGACGCTGCGCGTGCGGCGCGCTTCGACCCCCTTGCGGATCCACACTTCTTCCTGCGCGAGCAGCTTGTCGAACTTCTCGTTTTCCACGCGCTCGATTTCGAGCTGCTGCGCCTTGCGCGTCTGGTACGCGGAGAAATTGCCCGGGTACGACAGCAGCCGACCGCGATCGAGGTCGACGATGCGCGTCGCGACGCGATCGAGGAACGCGCGATCGTGCGTGATGAACAGCAGGCCCGCGCGCTGCGCAACCAGCAGTTCTTCCAGCCAGCGGATGCCGTCGAAGTCGAGGTGGTTGGTCGGTTCGTCGAGCAGCAGCACGTCGGGCTGCAACACCAGCGCGCGCGCCAGCGCGACACGCTTCTGCATCCCGCCCGACAAGGCATCGACGGGCGCATCGACGTCCGCCAGGCCGATCTGCGCAAGCGTCATCGATACGCGCGTGCGCCAGCTCCACGCGTCGTGCGCGTCGAGCGACGACTGCAGTGTGTTCATCCGCGCGAGCAGCGCATCGTGTTCGGCGCCTTCGGGGATATCCGCGAGACGGTGCGCGATCGAATCGTATTCTTCGAGCAGTTCGCGCGTGTGCGCGAGCCCCGACGCGACTGCATCGAACACCGTCGCGCCCGGCTCGAATTCGGGCTCCTGCGGCACATAGACGGTCACGAGTTCCTGCTGGCGCGTAACCAGCCCGTCGTCGGGCTTCGCGAGCCCGGCGACGATCTTCAGCAGCGACGACTTGCCCGCGCCGTTGCGGCCGATCAGGCCGACGCGCTCGCCGGCTTCCAGCGAGAAATCCGCGTGATCGAGCAACGCGACGTGACCGAACGCGAGTTGCGCGCCGGTGATGGAATAGAGCGACATGGGGAGACGGCGAAGAGAGAAATCGGAAGCGCCCATTGTACCGGGCGCGGACATCGGGACCGGCATGGCTGAACGGCCTAGTGCGGCAAACGGGCCGGATCGCGCCCTGGAGGGCGTGCCGGCGGCGTCCGTCACCGCGTCGGTGCGTGCGAGGGCGCAGCGGATGTACGCGGCTTCGGGCAGCGGTTCCTGCGGCGAAACGGCTGACGCCGGCCGGACGCGCGCGGCCAGCCGACCGGCGATCCCGCGCCGGGCGCCTCGGGCGCCCGCACGCGGCACGCGCGATTGCCGCGTGCGATTACTTCACGTTGATCGTGATCGTCGAGCTCATTTCCGGACCGTACGAACGGTGCGCGCCGTCGCCGAACTGCAGCGTCAGCGTATGCTGGCCCGGCGGCAGCGTCACGTCGGTTTCGGTCTGGGCCTTGCCGAAGTGCAGCGAATGATCGGTGGCCGGGATCACGACGCCCTTCGGCACCGGCTGGCTGTCGATCAGCAGATGATGGTGCCCCGTATCCGGCGTCATGTCGCCGGCCGGCTTGAGTGCCATGCCTTCCAGACCGAACTTCACGTGCACCGGGCTCGAAACCGTCGCGCCGTCCTGCGGTTCGACGAAGAACACGCGCGCTTCGGCGTGCGCCACCGTCGACATGGCCAGCGCCGCGACACAGGCCACACCCGCGATCCACTTTTTGTTGAGCATCGTTTCCTCCTTCAGATTGACAGGCTCACGAAGCATACACTGCATGCCCGCCGGGCGCGATGGCGCTCGTTGTTCGCGATGCGCACGTTTAAAACGACGTTACGTAGGCGTTCGGCGAAATTCCGGTACCATTGCGCCTTTCGTCCGCCGGACAGGCCGCGGGCGGCATCACCGAGTTTCCATCATTCTCCCGAGCGCCACATGAGCGAAGTAACCGAATACCAGAGCTGGGTCTGCCTGATTTGCGGGTGGGTCTACAACGAAGCGGAAGGGCTGCCCGACGAAGGCATCGCGCCCGGCACCCGGTTCGCGGACATTCCCGCCGACTGGCGCTGCCCGCTGTGCGACGTGGGCAAGGAAGATTTCGTCGTCGTCGATTTCTGATTTTCCGATCGCGGCGGACTGCCGTCGATCGCACGATATGCACGGCGGTGCGGATTCCGCCCGCCGATGCGCCACGCGTTTGTTATACTCTGCGCGCTGTCCACATCGCCGTCCGGTTCGCGTTTGTCGCGCGAGCGCCCGGACACGGCTCTCCCCGTAGTTCAATGGATAGAACAAGCGCCTCCTAAGCGCTAGATACAGGTTCGATTCCTGTCGGGGGGACCATCCTGGTTCCCATCCTCTCCCAAGTTTGCCCAAAAAGTCGCGCACATCCTTGTGCTGCCTGGACTTTTGCTGCCATCATTGCCCAAGGTTGCCCAGTACAAGCAACCTAACTTGGGGGCATCTTTTGGGACATGCCTCCATGCCTCCAAACTCGATGCCCCCACGCCATGCCGAAGCGCGCTACCCCGCTGACCGAGATGCAGATCCGCAAGGCCAAGCCGGCCGAGAAGCCGTATCGCCTGGCGGACGGCAAGGGGCTATATCTAGAGGTAATGCCGAATGGGTCGCGCTACTGGCGGATGAAGTATCGATTCGACGGCAAAGAGAAGCGCGCCGCCTTTGGCGTCTATCCAGAGGTGACACTGGCCGAGGCTCGACAAGCCTGCCTCAATGCGCGGAAGCAACTCGCCGCCGGCACCGATCCGACCGAGCAGAAGAGAGAAGTCAAACGCACCCGGGCGATCGAGGCAGCGTCGACGTTTGAGGCTGTCGCGCGCGAGTGGTTTGCGGCCCAGAAGGATGGCTGGACCGAAGTCTACGCTGGCAAGGTGATCAACTCGCTGGAGGTCGATGTTTTCCCCCGAATCGGCCATCGTCCGATCCGAGATATCGAGGCCCCCGACATGCTGGAGATCCTGAGGGCTGTCGAATCCCGCGGCGTGCGCGAGACGGCCAAGCGAATCCTCCAGCGCTCACGGGCAGTGTTCCAGTACGGAATCATGACCGGGAGATGCCCCCGCAATCCGGCTGCGGACATCGACGCCGAGACAGTTCTCAAGAAAGGGGCCGGCGTCCAGCACATGGCACGGGTCAAGTCCGTCGAAATCCCGCAGCTCATGCGAGACATCGCCGCGTACCAGGGCGATCTCGTCACACGGCTGGCGCTCCGCTTCATGGCTCTGACGTTCACTCGGACAACCGAGATGATCAATGCCGAGTGGGACGAGTTTGACGAACGCGCCGCCGAATGGCGGATTCCGCCCGAGCGAATGAAGATGCGTGATCCGCACATCGTCCCGCTATCGCGCCAAGCGCTTGACGCACTGGCCGCGTTGCGCGAGCTCAACGGCAGCCACCGGCACGTCTTCTATAGCGTCCAGGGCCGAAGCCACATCTCGAACAACACAATGCTCTATGCTCTCTATCGCATGGGGTACAAGTCACGAATGACCGGCCACGGGTTCCGCGGTCTGGCTGCGACCGTGCTTCGCGAACTCGGTTATAGCCGTGATGTCGTCGACCGCCAACTCGCGCACGCGGAACGCAATCAAGTAACCGCAGCATACGTGCACGCTGAATTCCTGCCCGAGCGCCGGAAGATGATGCAACATTGGGCGGACCACCTGGATGCCCTTGAGGCCGGCGCAGCCGTGATCCCGATGGGCTTTTCGAGGGGCTAACATCGGCTCCAATCTGCCCCGCGCGGGCGGTGAGGACCAATCCATTAACCGCACTCGGGCCATTGGTCACGCAAATGTCAATTTGGGACTACCACGACTTTTCATGGGACCTCGGCCGCGCCGTGTCGCAATGCTCGACATGCCTCTTTTGCCGATCCCCCCTGCAGCAACTGCCATCGAAATACAGAAACTTCGACGAGGAAAACGTTGAAGTCGCGGTCGCCCCCGCTGTCTGTCTCAGTTGCGGATGGTGGGTGGTCAGTGTCGAGGAACAAGATATCGAGCCGACGATACATTGGGAACCGCACCCCGAAGACATCCTAGATGACGGTGTGCACCGCTTTTCCCAGATTATCGGAATAGCTGGAAGCCTCAGAGAGCTGGATCTGACCAATATCGAGCAACCGCTGCAGGACGTCCGCGACTTTCTCGCACTCAGGTACAAAAAGCGATTCGAACTGCATCCCCGGCTCTTCGAGGAGACTGTTGCGAGCGTCTTTCGCGATCGCGGGTTCCACGCCCGGGTTACTAGCTACTCGGGCGACGGCGGCATTGATGTCATTCTCGAACGCCCCGGGGAGACGGTTGGCGTACAGGTGAAACGATACAAAAACGCCATTTCTGCGGAGCAGATACGGTCGTTGACCGGCGCCCTTTTCATTGGCGGCTTCACCAAGGGCGTGTTTGTCACGACGTCTAGATTCCAACCGGGCGGCACCGAAGTAAGTGCCCTCGCGAGCGCCCGGGGAATGGCAATCGAATTACTGGACGCGCCCAGGTTCTTTGACGAACTCAAAATCGCACAGCGATCAAGATTCGCCGAACAAGACTTCGAGCGATATTACGCCCTTGGATTCTCTCGTTTCGAGTGACTCAGGGCCTGATGCGTTCCGCGTCGATCGTGGGAGCCCGGTTCGCGCACGCCGTGAAAGCCCCGATCGAGCGCATGTACAACCGCACTGCCCATCTCCCCCGCGTTGCAAAATGATGCAGTGGCGGGCCTACTATCCTGACTGGCTCAAAGCGGGCGCGCAGATTATTTCAATAACCGCAGGTTGAACTTCAACAAGACCACCATGGCGCTATCCATAATCCTCGATAAAGGCTTGACCGGGCTCATCACCATCGTCACGTCAGGCATCGGTGCCTTCCTTGCACTGCGGGTCAAGGAAAAATACGACCGGCGCGAGCAGCTACGTACAGCAGATTTAGATGAGTTCAAGAAAATCACCTCTCACCTGTCCCACGCTGTCGTCAACGCCCTCTTGGAACAAGATTTTCTTGCCGGCGTACGCCGCAACGAGTTCTACACACCCTTGTATGAGCTCCGCTACGAGTACCAAGACACGCGCACCTTCGTATTCCACGAAAAGGCTCTGAACACGCAATTTCAGACCGTCCTTGTATTGACCGGGGAATTCATGAATGCCATTGCAGAACTGACCGTCCGGGAGGGTGACGAGCTGACGACTAGACCCAGAGCCGAGAGGGTCTATTACGACGACGATACCCGGCGCAGACATGCAGAAGATGCTAAGACGCTGAACGCAAAGGCCAGGGAGTTAGGCAACAAATGCCGCATGTTTCTTGATGCCGGAAAGCAGCTCTTACGTACCTAGGACTCGCTCCTCGCAGACCGTTGCCCAATGCCCTCCAATATCCCGCCCATCCGGGCGGGATTAGGTTGCAAAATCTGTCACGAGACCGGTGTCGGCCAAATGAGCAGGGCGAGGACTGCAAGCCAGATGGTCCATTTCCAAAGCAAACACATACCAAACGTTCTCCCGTAGGTTTCCGTCGCCGGGCGGGCCGGCGAATCGCATAGCAGGGAGAAATGCACGACGAAAAGTGGAATGGCATGGCGCACCGTGGACCGTCTTCAGCGCTGCCGTCGTGAACATGTCGACTCCATTCGATTTATTGCCGCGACCACGCAGGCTGGCAAGCATCGACACGGGCTGTTCATGTTCAAACCCGATAGCCAACTGGATCCGCCAGCCAGCGGTGCACCTCCTCATTCCGCCAGACGGTGCAGCGCTGGGTCAGCTGAATCGGCTGCGGTGCGCGGCCCTCGAGGTAGCGCTTCCTCCATGTCTCCCGTGATACCCCAACGAACGGGGCAATCTGACTCCATCGTGAGATGCCATTGAGCGGCAACGTGGCCACGTGCTTATGCATGACGTGCCTCCGCACCGGCAAGCGCCTCGCGCCCATAGACGCGCTCCACCCACGTCCCTCGCCCGTCTCCGTGGCCAAGCCATGTTGACACGCCGGCGGCCGCCTCCCGGCGCGATACGCCGGCAGCCTTCTGCCGCTCCAGATGTTCGGTCGCATACGCGTACCGAAGGCTATGCGGCGCGCGCTCATCGGTCATGCCAACCTTGCGCACGACGTAGTGGTAACGCTCCATCGCTCGTTTCAGATCCGGCTTGCGCACCAGCTTTCCGCCGTACTCGTTCGACAGTCCAATGGCTCGCTCCACCAGCTCGGCGGCGCGCTGTCGATCCAATGGCGGGCTCCGACGCGTCTTGCCGCCCTTCGTCCCGTGGATGATGGTCACGAAGCCATCCCCGATCGGGCTCGCAAGCGCGCGCCGCCAATCAGCCAGAGATTTGATGCTTTGAACCGCCTCCCTCGCTCGCAGCCCGAGTTCGAGCTGCAGCTCAAGCACAACCGCAATACCCGGGTCGATCGCAGCAACGGCGGCGCGGTACGGCTCCATCTCGTCTCGCATCATCGGCCGCTTCGTGCCGGCCCGGCTCGCGCCCGACAGACCGAGCGCCGCATTGCTCATCTTGTCGGCAAACGGCCGGCGCCCGATCCCTTCGAGCGCCGTTCGGACGTGCGTCATGTTGTTGACGGCCGTCCGCTTCGAGCACCCTCGCGCCCTCATGTCGTTTGACCAGGCGATCAGATGCTTCTCTTTGAGCTGACCGGTCGTGTGAACCTGAAAGCCCATATCCCACAGGAACCGCGCGAAACGCGCGAGCGACGTCTCCCGACCGCTGGAGGTCGAGTTTGCCTGTTTGCCACGCGCCCCGCGCGCAGCACGGCACAGGTCAGCCGTGAGAGATTTGTGCGACATGCGTACCCCGAATCCATGACGTGAGGCTCGACCCCAGTTGCCTCCCTGTCCGCTGGACGGAGCCGCGAAAACGCAGCTGGGAGACAACAAACGGGGGCACGAGCCTCGGCCTGGTGAGATTGGGAGCGTTCTACGCCAGCAAGCCGGCGCAGCCCGGCGCGCATCAACCCGATGAGGGTCGGCACGCGGCGGGAGGACGCTTCCCCCGTTTGATCCGTGTTTTGGCTTTGCGACCGATCGGGGGCGCCAATGCCCCGACCGCGCGAATTGATGCGTGCCGAGCGAGTCGACACGAGATTCCAGACGCCGAGGCCGAGCGCGCCGCCAGTCGTCACGAGGACGACTGAGACGGACGCAGCAAGACACGGCGTTAGCGCTGGGGAGCGCACGTCACGGATTGATTGCCGCGGGAGCGGCATACGGGGATTGCACATCGCGCCTTTCGCAGGAAGCAAAAGGCGATGGAGGGCTTCACCTATCGGCGAAGCAGTCACGAGCCCATCAGGAAACGATGAACGGATTTTGGGCGTGGGCCCTACTCAGTTAATTCGGTGATCAAGTCACCGTGCCCGCAGAGCGGGCTTTCAAAACAATTGCCGATCAGTTTCGGCGCACTTCGGTCGATGCCTTACCCAGGCGGGGTGTGAAGCAAGATTAGCCACGCTCGTTCTACTTGGCAACAGTTTTTCATCGTCTCCTGTCCTGCGCTGGAGAATGGCGGTCGAGTCTACAGAGTGACGCACGTAGCACTTCAGGATGCGCATCGCTTTGCTCGCCGATTCGCAAAGTGATGTCGCGACCGACGACGAAATTGCGCGTTGTAGTTTCGATACAGCGTGGCGTGAATCAGTTAGCTATGTCGTTCCCCCAGACGCACATAGACGAACGAACCGTCTGAGGCCAACGCTGAACGGACACGAGGACGTACCGAGAAATCGACTAGCCCTCGACAACACGGCATAGATTTGAAGCGCTAGCCTGTGTAACGCTTGGCGCATCGATGGGCATACCTTTGCCAAGTAAAGATCGCTACGAGGACGACCTAATGAACGTTGCAGCAGCCCGATACAGCCTTTCTGCCTCAGGCCGGTCCTGATGGTAGAGCGTGGCGAATGATCGAGCACAATTCGTGTGTGGGGCCTTATCGGATTGATAATCGGCGACAAGGTCTGACGCCAGTGCGTCGCCTGGGTTCCTAGACACTGCTTCGAGTTGGGGCCATAGCGCGGTGATGACCTGCGCACGCTCTCGGAAAAGGTTTTTCCGCTTTATCGGATCTGCGAGGTCGAAGAATTCAATCGTGACTAATGCGCGATGTCGATTATGCCCGTTGGCGTCCACAGGCTGCGGCGACACGCCCTGAAATTTGATTAGAGCTTCGGGATCAGCATCGAAGTCACCGAGAGGATAGATTAGCAGTGGTTGTTCGGATGCGAGCTTCGTCGGATTACTACCAGCGAACTTGTAGGTACCCGCGATGGGAAAGCAATCACTCTTGAGAGTGCTGTTGCAGGGCTTGCAGGAAGCACTGTAGTTGAAAAGATGATAGGGCAATAGGTGGTACCCAGGTGCGCTAGCACCAGGATCGGTGATCGTCACGCCCTCGGCGACGAGCCTTGCCGACAGCTTCCAACGACGCACGCTTCCCTTGGGCCGAAAATGCTCGACGTCCTGTTCGATCAGTCCGTATTCTTCGCTCTCCAGCTTGCGCTCGCAGTAAATGCACTTAGACTCGCCCTGGAGGCGCATATAGACACTCTTCACCTCCGACCAAATACTACTTACCTCGTCGTATTTCCCTGCGGCGCGGAAGTTGGCGGTGCGCTTCTTTGCTCGCGCCACCCATCCCGGCACCTTGGCTTCAATGAGTGTCTCCAAATCCTTATAGGTAATCTTGTAGCCAATCATTCGTCTTGCTCTCCGCCACGAGACATCTCTTCTAGGAGTTGCCTTGCGGCAATCGGGTCACCCTTGCTCGCGCGGAGGCTTAGGGACTTGATCCTTCTCTTCCGTCCCTCTGCCCGAGTCGACTGAAGCCCGAAGAATTCGGTGAGTAGAACCTGGTCGGCGTCTAAGCCGTGTACCGGTTGCGGAATGCGCTTGGCCCGACTTGCTTGGCCAATTGCCGGCTGCATTGTCACGATGTTCATCCACTCAAGCGATCCGACGATTAAGGGACTATGGGAGGTCACGATGAACTGAATCTTCGGCAATGCATTGGCAAGCCTAGGAAGCACATGCATTTGCCACTCCGGGTGCAAATGTAGATCGATCTCGTCGACCATCACGATGCCGCGGTTATCGACCAGCTTCTTGTCCTCCGGACAGGTCGTGACGACGTGATACAACAGATCCCCAACCCAACTCAGAAAGGCCCGATAGCCGTCGGAAAGCGCAGGAAAGGGGACGCGCAAGCCTCGGCGCTCGAATAAATACTCGCCGCCCTCCATCTCGCCGGTGAGCCAGTAGTGCCCCTTGCCGACGAGGTTGTTTAGCAGTTTGACGACTTCCCGGAATCGCCGAGGATCTTTTCTATGCTGGTACTCAGGTAGCCAACTATTCAGCGGAACCAAGGAGTAAGAGTCCTCGAAAAGGCTTTGCACGCGAAGCGCGCGTGCAAACGAGTGTCTCTTGCGACTGCCAGGATCGTACCGCTCCTTCTGTTCGACTCGCCGGGTAGCGCCGTAGCCGACAAAGAAAAGCGCATCGGTTTCCGTGCTGAAAATGGGTTCCCATGCCTCATACTGATCGTGCGACCAGTCCATCTCTTCGAAGTCGCCGAATCGCCTCAACCGCACTTCAGATGCGAGTTGAAACGTTCCCTCAGGTACACGATCCTGATCGTGAGGCGTGAAGGTGGCTTGGATCACTGCCTCCGATACGTCTAAACGCCTGACGCTATGGGAATGTACCGAACTCGCCGACGCGGTCGGCCTGAGTGGCGGACGGTTGCGAGGTTCTTGTCGTACTAGTCGGTAGGGATAGATACCGGACTTCCCTACAGAGGGGCCCAGACATGCCAGCGCAATGGCTTTCAGGAGCGTGGTCTTGCCTGCCCCGTTGTTGCCAAGCAGCAGGTTGACATTCTTGATCCGTGGCTCCGGAAGTTCGAGCTGACCGAAGTCCCGATCGCCATGCAAGAACTGTACGCTTGTTCTTCGAAAGGTACGGAAGTTCTGCAAGTCTATTCGGTTGATGTACATGTGATCCCTGCTTGGAGAGGCGTCGTACTGATGAAATCCTACATAGCTTAGCCTAGTTGCCTCATACCAGAGCGCGCATGGCTGACCAGGACCCGCACTTTCCCTCAGAACGCTCTTTCTCGCATTGCGGGCGATGCGCGGCTCGCTTAACGGACGCCATTTGGGCGCTATAAGAGCCATCTTTACGTGTCAGTCACCGGCGAATGCTCGTTGTACGCAGTCGTCGTGACAAAATCCTCCGCATATGAGGGAGGTGGATTTCCGCGGGCGGCCATCGGTTCGCTGTATTGCGCCAATCAGCGTGGCTGTCCCGCTTCAAGGGTTTCGGATGCAGCATCCGGACCAAACTCCGCGAGCGCAGCAAGAGATGCGACGTCTAGTGCAAATCGTTGCTGCTCCGCATTTTCGGCACCTTCGTTCGCGCGCTCCGCTAGATCCCTCAGGTCAGAAGCAACTATGTGCCTTTGCTCGTCGGTCAGCGCACTGCAAATCGCTTCGAGAACCGCCGACACCAGCAGAAAAGGATCATTGTCCATCGAATAAGATTGTCGGCTCACGACGGCCTCACATCAGAATTGTTTCGGGGGCGTACCGCCCCATCAGGGTCAGTAGGAATTGGTCGAGTTCCGAGAGCGGTACCGTGGTGTGCACCGGAACGCCCGTCGCCGGCTCGATCAAGCAGATCCACACGGCCTTATCGTCCCATTTCTCTCTGAACATGCTCGCGACAATCCCTGGTCCGATCGGGATGTTTGTAGTGGTCTAATGAACCCGGACACTGATTTAGGCGAGAATGCTCGCCATGAAGAGGTGTCTAATGACCAAGCGACGTCGTACGTTTTCCCCGGAGTTCAAACAGCAAGCCGCGTGTCTGGTGCTCGACCAGGGCTATAG
>NZ_JPGL01000076.1 GCF_000732615.1 Burkholderia paludis | reverse complement strand
GTGTTGCCGCGGGGGGCGCGGCGCGGGTTCGAGGCGGCGGCCGTATCCCGGCCCCGTCATGTAACCGTCATTTACACTTGGGGCCCCGGTGCAGCGTTTACAATAAGCGCGATCGAACGACAGGCGGGCGCACGGCCCGTCCTCTTTATACGGATTCATGGCAAAAGCTCCTTATTCCGCCCAGGCACAGGCGTTGCCGCACCGGATGTCGAAGCTCCTCACGGAGATCCGCTGGATTCTCCAGGTCGCGCTCTGCGCATTTCTGGTGATGGCCCTGCTGAGCTACAGCCGGCGCGATCCGAGCTGGACGCACGCCGCCCAGGTGGACCACATTTCGAACTGGGCCGGCCGCGTCGGCGCCTGGACGGCCGACATCATCCTGCTGCTGTTCGGGTTGTCGGCGTACTGGCTGATCGTGCCGCTCGCGCGGCGCATCGCGGTCAACTACCGCCGCATCACGCGCCACGAAGCGGTCGCGGACGAACCCGAGCGGCCGATCGGCTGGCTCACCGAGATTTTCTCGTTCGTGCTCGTCGTGCTGGCGTGCGACGGCATCGAGGCGCTGCGCATGTGGTCGCTGAAGGTGCAGTTGCCGCGGGCGCCGGGCGGCGTCGTCGGCGAGGCCGTTGCCGCCGCGATGTCGCATGCGTTCGGTTTCACGGGCGGCACGCTGCTGCTGCTGATCGCGCTCGCGATCGGCCTGTCGCTGTATTTCCGCTTCTCGTGGCTGTCGGTCGCCGAGCGCGTCGGCGGCGCGATCCTGTCCGCCGTCAACGTCGCGAAGCTGCGCCGCGAGGCCGAGCGCGACCGCAAGCTCGGCGAGGCCGCGGCCGTGCGCCGCGAAGGCAAGGTCGAGGAGGAGCGCGTGCGCATCGAGGATCACGAGCCCGTGACGATCGTGCCGCCGGTCGTCACGCCGGCGAAGTCCGAGCGCGTCGAGCGCGAGCGGCAGGTCCCGCTGTTCACCGACCTGCCGGGCGACTCGACGCTGCCGCCGGTGTCGCTGCTCGATCCCGCGCCGAAGGCGCAGGAGGCGATTTCCGCCGACACGCTCGAATTCACGTCGCGCCTGATCGAGAAGAAGCTGAAGGACTTCGGCGTCGAGGCGAGCGTCGTCGCCGCGTATCCGGGCCCGGTCGTCACGCGTTACGAGATCGAGCCGGCCACCGGCGTGAAGGGCAGCCAGATCGTCAATCTCGCGAAGGATCTGGCGCGCTCGCTGTCGCTCGTGTCGATCCGCGTCGTCGAGACGATCCCCGGCAAGAACTACATGGCGCTCGAGCTGCCGAACCAGCGCCGCCAGACGGTGCACCTGTCCGAGATCATCGGTTCCGAGGTGTACGCGGCCGCTTCGTCGGCGCTGACGCTGAGCCTCGGCAAGGACATCGGCGGCAAGCCCGTGTGCGCGGATCTCGCCAAGATGCCGCACCTGCTGGTTGCCGGCACGACCGGTTCGGGCAAGTCGGTCGGGATCAACGCGATGATCCTGTCGCTGCTGTACAAGGCGACCGCCGAGCAGGTGCGCCTGATCCTGATCGATCCCAAGATGCTCGAGATGAGCGTCTACGAAGGCATTCCGCACCTGCTGTGCCCGGTCGTCACCGACATGCGCCAGGCCGGCCACGCGCTGAACTGGACGGTCGCGGAGATGGAGCGCCGCTACAAGCTGATGAGCAAGCTCGGCGTGCGCAACCTCGCGGGCTACAACAACAAGATCGACGAGGCGGCGAAGCGCGAGGAGAAGATTCCGAACCCGTTCAGCCTGACGCCGGAAGATCCCGAGCCGCTCGGCCGCCTGCCGAACATCGTGGTCGTGATCGACGAGCTGGCCGACCTGATGATGGTCGTCGGCAAGAAGGTCGAGGAGCTGATCGCGCGGATCGCGCAGAAGGCGCGCGCGGCCGGCATCCACCTGATCCTCGCGACGCAGCGTCCGTCCGTCGACGTGATCACCGGCCTGATCAAGGCGAACGTGCCTACCCGGATCGCGTTCCAGGTGTCGTCGAAGATCGACTCGCGCACGATTCTCGACCAGATGGGCGCCGAATCGCTGCTCGGGATGGGCGACATGCTGTACCTGGCGCCCGGCACCGGGCTGCCCGTGCGCGTGCACGGCGCGTACGTCGCCGACGACGAAGTGCACCGCGTCGTCGACAAGCTCAAGGAGCACGGCGAGCCGAACTACGTCGAGGGCCTGCTCGAAGGCGGCACCGCCGACGGCGACGAGGGCTCGGCCGGTGCGGGAACCGGCGAAGGCGGCGACGAGTCTGATCCGCTGTACGACCAGGCGGTCGAGATCGTCATCAAGAACCGCCGCGCGTCGATCTCGCTCGTGCAGCGCCATTTGCGGATCGGCTACAACCGCGCGGCGCGGCTGCTCGAGCAGATGGAGCAATCGGGGCTCGTGTCGGCGATGTCGTCGAGCGGCAACCGCGAAATTCTTGTGCCGGCGCGCGACGCGGAATGAGTCCGCGGCGTTCGCCGCGCCGGCCACCCAGGGAGAAAACCGCAATATGCAGCAACATTCGTTCGCACTGTCTCTTCGTTCGACGCGGCGCTGGCTCGGCGCGGCGCTTGCCGGCGCATCGCTGATGCTCGCGGCGACGCACGCGTTCGCGGGCGGCACCGAGCAACTGAAGGCCTTCGTGTCGCAGGTGCGTTCGGCGAAGGGCGACTTCACGCAGCAGATCGTCAAGGCGCCGGCGAAGGGCGCGAGCGCCGTGCAGGCGATGCCGAAGCCCTCCGACAACTCGAGCGGCACGTTCGTGTTCTCGCGTCCGGGCAAGTTCATCTGGACGTACCAGAAGCCGTACCAGCAGGTGCTGCAGGCCGACGGCGACAAGCTCTACGTGTACGACCGCGACCTGAACCAGGTCACCGAGCGCAAGCTGAACGGCGCGCTGGGCGCGAGCCCTGCCGCGATCCTGTTCGGCAGCAACGATCTCGACAAGAACTACACGCTGCGCGACGCCGGCGAGAAGGGTGGCATCGAGTGGCTCGAGATGTTGCCGAAGGCGCAGGACACGCAGTTCCAGCGGATCGGCATCGGCTTCCGGAACGGCACGCTCGCCGCGATGGAGTTGCACGACGTGTTCGGTAACGTCACGCTGCTGACGTTCACGAACATCCAGACGAATCCGCCGCTGAAGGGCGATACCTTCAAGTTCGTCGTGCCGAAGGGTGCGGACGTGATCACCGGCTGACCGGCGCCGCGCGCCGTTCTTCCGCAACGGGCCTGCCGGCGACGGCAGGCCCGTGTTGTTTTGGGGCGCGGGCACCAGGCGCGGGCACCAGGCACCGGGCGCCGGCTCCGTGGCCGCCATGCGCGGCGGCGCTGTCGCCCGGCTGTCATAATGTCGGGTCAGGCGGCCGCGTTCGGCCGCTACCGTTTGATGTGGAGCGAGGGTTCATGTCCGACCTGTTTCAAGTCGAGCCGCGCCGGCCGCTCGCCGAGGCGCTGCGGCCGAAGACGCTCGCCGAGGTGATCGGCCAGACGCATTTGCTGGGCGAAGGCAAGCCGCTGCGGCTTGCGTTCGAATCGGGCAAGCCGCATTCGATGATCCTGTGGGGGCCGCCCGGCGTCGGCAAGACGACGCTCGCGCGGCTCACCGCGCTTGCGTTCGACTGCGAGTTCATCGCGCTGTCGGCGGTGCTCGGCGGGGTGAAGGACATCCGCGAGTCGATGGAGCAGGCGAAGGAGACGCTGAACCGCACCGGCCGCCACACGATCCTGTTCGTCGACGAGATCCACCGCTTCAACAAGGGGCAGCAGGATGCGTTGCTGCCGTTCGTCGAGTCCGGGCTCGTCACCTTCATCGGTGCGACCACCGAGAACCCGAGCTTCGAGGTCAACTCGGCGTTGCTGTCGCGTGCGCAGGTCTACGTGCTGAAGTCGCTGGACGACGACGAGATGCGCCAGTTGCTGAAGCGCGCGCAGGCAATCGCGCTCGACGGCCTGGCGTTCGACGACAAGGCGGTCGATACGCTGGTCGGCTACGCGGACGGCGACGCACGGCGCTTCCTGAACCTGCTCGAACAGGCGCAGACGGCGGCGGCGTCTGCCGGCGTCGCGACGATCGATGCGGAATTCGTCAGCAGCGCGATGACGCTCAACGCGCGGCGCTTCGACAAGGGCGGCGACAACTTCTACGACCAGATTTCAGCGCTGCACAAGTCGGTGCGCGGCTCGAGCCCGGACGGCGCGCTGTACTGGTTCTGCCGGATGATCGACGGCGGCGCGGATCCGAAGTATCTCGCGCGGCGGATCGTGCGGATGGCGTGGGAGGACATCGGCCTTGCCGATCCGCGCGCGCTGCAGGTGGCGAACGACGCGGCCGAAACCTACGAGCGGCTCGGCTCGCCGGAAGGCGAGCTCGCGCTCGGGCAGGCGGTGATCTATCTCGCGTGCGCGGCCAAGAGCAACGCAGGCTACAACGCGTTCAACCAGGCGATGGCGTTCGTGAAGCAGGACAAGTCGCGCGAGGTGCCGGTGCACCTGCGCAACGCGCCGACCAAGCTGATGAAGGAGCTGGGCTACGGCCACGCGTACCGATACGCGCACGACGAGCCGAATGCATATGCGGCCGGCGAGACGTACCTGCCGGACGGAATGCGCGAGCCGCGCTGGTACCAGCCGGTGCCGCGCGGGCTCGAATCGAAGATCGCCGACAAGCTCGCGTGGCTGCGCGAGCTCGACCGCGAGGCCGGCAAGAAGGACTGACCGCGAGGCGCGGCCCGGTTCGGCCGGCGCCGCCGCGAACGCGTCAGCGCTTGCGGGCCGGCTGCTTCTTCCAGTAGCCGAACGGCTCCTGGTGGCATTCGATGTCGAGTTCGGTGACGCGGGCGTGCAGGCTCTGCTGCGCGTCGGCGATCGCGAGGTTGTAGATCACGGGCGCGATTTCCTCGACGAAGAAGTGCAGCAGCGCGCCGGCCTGGATGTTGCCGATCGGCTCGTCCATGTTTTCCGTGAAATAGCGTTGCAGCGACGCGATCGCGCGGTCGCGCACGTCCTTGTCCAGTTCGATGGCCATCGGTTTCCTCGGTTGGCGGTTGGCGGGGGCTTCGGTTGACGCGCCGGCGGCGGACGCGGGCGTCTTGCGATCCGCGATGTTGCGACGCCGCGCGCTGTGCGGGCGCCGCACGCGAACCGGCAATGCGATACTGCCATGGTCGCCTTACCCCGGTCATCGCCCGTTTACGGCATTGTCCGTTCGTCCGGTGCCGTGGCGGCCCCGCGGTGCGTTAGAATTCCCGTCTTACACAACGATTTTCCAAGTCCTCCCATGCTCGACATCCAGTTGCTGCGCAAAGACCTCGACGGCGTCGCCCAGCGCCTCGCCGATCGCGGCTACACCCTCGACGTCGCCGCGTTCTCCGCCCTCGAAGCGGAACGCCGCGCGATCCAGACCCGCACCGAAGAGCTCCAGGCGCGCCGCAACAGCCTGTCGAAGCAGATCGGCGTGATGAAGGGGAAGGGCGAGGACGCGTCGGCCGTGATGGCCGAGGTCGGCGGCATCGGCGACGAAATGAAGGCGTCGGAAGCCAAGCTCGGCGACATCCAGGCGCGCCTGTCCGACCTGATGCTGGGCATGCCGAACGTCGCGCACGAAAGCGTGCCGGTCGGCAAGGACGAAGCCGGCAACGTCGAGGCGCGCCGCTGGGGCACGCCGCGCACGTTCGATTTCGAGGTGAAGGATCACGTCGACGTCGGCACGCCGCTCGGCCTCGATTTCGAGACGGGCGCGAAGCTCGCTGGCGCGCGCTTCACGATGCTGCGCGGCCCGATCGCGCGGCTGCACCGCGCACTCGCGCAGTTCATGATCGACACGCACACGCAGCAGCACGGCTACACGGAAGCGTATACGCCGTACATCGTGAACCCCGAGATCCTGTACGGCACGGGCCAGTTGCCGAAGTTCGCGGACGACATGTTCCGCGTCGAGAAGGGCGGCGAAGAGAACACGGTCACGCAATACCTGATCTCGACGTCCGAGATCTCGCTGACCAACACCGTGCGCGAGTCGATCGTCGACGCGTCCGCGCTGCCGATCAAGCTGACCGCGCATTCGCCGTGCTTCCGTTCGGAAGCCGGCTCGTACGGCCGCGACACGCGCGGGATGATCCGCCAGCACCAGTTCGACAAGGTCGAGATGGTGCAGGTCGTCGCGCCGGAAACGTCGTATGCGGCGCTCGACGAAATGGTCGGTCATGCGGAAGCGATCCTGCAGAAGCTCGGCCTGCCGTACCGCGTGATCACGCTGTGCACGGGCGACATGGGCTTCTCGGCCGCGAAGACGTTCGACCTCGAGGTGTGGCTGCCCGCGCAGAACACCTATCGCGAGATCTCGAGCTGCTCGAATACCGAGTCGTTCCAGGCGCGCCGGATGCAGGCGCGTTTCCGCAACGCGCAGGGCAAGCCCGAGCTCGTGCATACGCTGAACGGGTCGGGCCTCGCGGTCGGCCGCACGCTCGTCGCGGTGCTGGAGAACTACCAGAACGCCGACGGTTCGGTCACGGTGCCGGAAGTGCTGCGTCCGTACATGGGCGGTATCGAGCGGATCGACGCGCCGGTACGGGCATCGTGATGCAGGCGGCCGAAGCCCTCGCAAAATAATTTGCAAAAAGGGCTTGTCAGTTCAGAAGAGATCGTCTTATAATCTTTTCTTTCGCGGAAACGACCAACCGCGAAATGCAGTAAGGAAGGAGAGGTGGCAGAGTGGTCGAATGTACCTGACTCGAAATCAGGCGTACGGTTTCCCCGTACCGTGGGTTCGAATCCCACCCTCTCCGCCAAAATACGAAGCCCCTTGATCCGGAAGGATCAAGGGGTTTTTCGTTTTGGGCTTGCGCCGCGCATGTGTCGCAAACCGTTGCGGCGGCAACATCCGCGCCGTCGGCACATCCGGATCGGGCTGGTACGATGACGGCCAACCGCGCGGCATGATCGTGCCGCGTCCTCGATGCAGCCGCGCCGCGCGGCGAACCCCGCGATCCGATGACGAACCGAGTGCCGAAAGTCCTGACGGGCATTGCGCTGCTGACCGTCGTCATTGCCGTCGCGGGCATTCGCGGCGCGCAGGGCGTCGGCATCGCGCTGGCGTTGGGCGACGCGGCGATTTTCGCGGGGCTGGCAGGATGCGCGGCCATCGCGGTTGCGACGGCATTGATCGTGCTGTCGCGCACGCCGCGCCATTGCAAGCGCGCCCATGCGTGGCGATGGCGCGAAGCGGCGCTGGCCCTGCTCTGTATCGTGACGATCGCCGCCTTCAGCCAGGCGGTCGTGCTGCTCGACTATCGGTGCGTGGCGCTCGCGCCGCCGTCGATCGACGCCGATCTCGTCCGCTTCGATGCGCTGCTCGGCTTTCACTGGCCCGACCTGTATGGCTGGCTGGGCGCGCATGCCGGACTGCAGCGCGTGCTGGCGGTGGCGTATCGCAGCAGCATCGTGCAACTGGTGGCCGTTCCGTTCATCCTCGCGATCACGCGGCGCTACGACGACCTCGCCGAATTCATGGCGCTGTTCGCATTCGCGCTGCTCGTCGCCGTGCTCGTCTCGACGCCGTTCCCGGCGCGAAGCGCATTCGTCCATTTCGGCATCGCCGATCCGGGCACGGCGTCGACCGTGTCTCACTACGACCTGCTGCGCAGCGGGCAGCTTCGGCGCTTCAGCCTGTCCGACTCGCAGGGGCTCGTGTCGATGCCGTCGTTCCACGTGATGCTGGCGCTGTTGCTCGCGTACGCGGTACGGCACGTCCGCTACGTGTTTCCCGCCGCGCTCGCGCTGAATGCCGTGATGATCGCGTCGTCGCCGACGCAGGGCGGCCATTATCTTGCCGATGTGCTCGCCGGGATCGTCTTCGGCGTGCTGTCGATCGTCGCCGTGCGCCGCCGGATGGCGGGCTCGCGGGTTGCCGCGACAACGGCGCCCCGCGCGACGCATTCGACCTGAGCGCGCCACGCGCTGAAGCGCACGCGCGGCGTCCGGCTTTCACCGCTTTCCTCAGTTTTAAGCCTGCGTTTTCCGCGCCGTTAACACGGAGCGGCGGCGGGCGCCCTTGCCCGGCCGCATCGTTTCCCGTCGATTCAAGGTCCCATGAAGCTGAGCTACAAGATTCCCCTCGCATTCGCCGTCGCGCTGTTGCTGATGTTCTGTGGCGCGCTGTACGGTATCCACATACTCAACCGTTCGATCGATACGTTCGCCGAAGACGTGCAGACGAATGTCGGCGACGAGCGGCTCGTGTCGGCCACGCTCGTGCAGTTCAAGCTGCAGGTGCAGGAATGGAAGGACACGCTGTTGCGCGGCAAGCAGCCCGGGAAGCTCGACCAGTACTGGCAGGCGTTCCAGACGCGCGAGCGTACGGTCGATGCGCTCGCCGCGCAGCTCGTGCACCAGTTGCCGCAGGGCGAGAGCCGCTCGCTCGTCGAGCAGTTCATGCGCGCGCACACGGAGATGGGCGAGGGGTACCGGCGCGGCTTCGACGCATTCAAGGCCGCCGGCTTCGAGATGTCGGCCGGCGATGCCGCCGTGGCGGGCGTCGACCGCGAACCGGCGGCCCTGCTGGAGCGGGCCGCGAAATCGATCGCCGACGAGAGCGCCACGGTGTCGGCGCAGGCGAGCCGCGACGCGCAGCACGCCACCGCCGCGAGCCTCGTGCTGATGCTGATCGTGCTGGCCGTCGCGATGGTCGGTGCATTCCTGTTCAGCCGTGCGATCCTGCGGCCGCTCGACCGTGCGGTGGCCTGCGCGCAAGCCGTCGCCGGCGGCGACCTGACGCGTCGCGTCGATGCGAGCGGCCGTGACGAGATCGCCGACCTGCTGCGCGCGCTGCAGGCGATGCAGGCGAGCCTGTCGGGGGTGGTGCTCGAGGTGCGTACGCACGCCGAAGCCGTCGCGACGGCGAGCGCGCAGATCGCGTCGGGCAATTACGACCTGTCGGCGCGTACCGAGGCGCAGGCCGCGTCGCTCGAGGAAACGGCCGCCAGCATGACCGAACTTACGGGCAGCGTGCGCCAGTCGGCCGAGCACGCGCAGCACGCGGCGCAACTTGCGCACGACGCGTCCAGCATCGCGTCGGCAGGCGGCGGCGTGATGACGGACGCCGTCGGCACGATGACCGGCATCGCGGACAGCTCGGCGAAGGTCGGCGAGATCATCTCGGTGATCGACGGCATCGCGTTCCAGACCAACATCCTCGCATTGAACGCGGCGGTCGAGGCGGCCCGTGCGGGCGAACAGGGGCGCGGCTTCGCGGTCGTCGCGGCGGAAGTCCGCACGCTCGCGCAGCGCAGCGCCGCCGCCGCGAAGGAGATCAAGGGGCTCATCGAGCAATCGACGCGCCGGGTCGACGAAGGCGCCGTGCTGATCGGCCGCGCGGGCGCGTCGATTCACGAGATCGTGAGCGCGGTGCAGCGGGTCACGACGATCGTCGGCGAGATCTCGTCCGCGTCGCAGGAGCAGAGCGGCGGCATCCAGCAGGTGAACATTGCTGTGACGCAGATGGACGAAGCGACGCAGCGCAACGCGGCGCTCGTCGAACAGGCATCCGCCGCGACGCAGGCACTGGCCGAGCAGGCGAGCGCGCTGCGGCACGCGGTGGCCGTGTTCAGGCTGCCGGAAGCGGCGTAACGGCCGTGCCCGGCGCGCCGGACTTCGGTGGCGCAGGGCGCGGCGACGACGCCGACATCCGGCGACTCGCCGGGGCCGGCCCTTGCCGGCCGGTTCCCCGCGATCAGGCCGCGGCCGGATACTGAGCGAGCACTTTGGCGCGGATCGACGGCTTGATGTTCGATTGCGCCATGTCGCCGCCGTAGTGGGCGACCACGCGCGGATTCATCACGCGGTACCAGAGCGGCGGCACGTACGCGAACAGGATCATCGTCGCGTAGCCGGCCGGCAGTTGCGGCGAATCGTCGAAGTGGCGCAGCGCCTGGTACGAGCGCGTCGGATTCGCATGATGGTCGGCGTGCCGCTGCAGCTGGTACAGGAACAGATTGGTGACGACGTGATTGCTGTTCCACGAATGCTGCGGCGTGCAGCGTTCGTAGCGGCCGCTCGGCAGCTTGCGGCGGCCGAGGCCGTAATGCTCGACGTAGTTCACGACCTCGAGCAGCGACGCGCCGTAGACGGCCTGGATCACGAGGAACGGGATCACGACCTTGCCGGCCATCGCGATCGCGATGCCCCATACGACGACGGTCATTGCCCAGGCGTGCAGCACTTCGTTGCGCCAGGTCCAGGGCGAATGCCCGAGCCGTTCGAGGCGTGCCTTTTCGAGCCGCCACGCCGAGCGGATGCTGCCGGTCACGGTGCGCGGCAGGAAGGCCCAGAACGATTCGCCGTAGCGCGCGCTCGCCGGATCCTCGGCCGTCGCGACGCGCACGTGGTGGCCGCGGTTGTGTTCGACGTAGAAGTGGCCATACGCGACCGGCGCGAGCGTGATCTTCGCGAGCCAGCGCTCGAAGCGGTCGGTCTTGTGCCCGAGTTCGTGTGCGGTGTTGATCGAAATGCCGGTCGCGGCGCCGAGCGACAGCGCGAAGCCGACGTAGTCGTACCATGCGAGCGCATGCGTGCCGACGATCCAGACGCACACGAAGAACGCGACGTATTCGACGAAGGTCGCGAGATAGACGATGAGCCGGTAATAGCGCTCCCGCTCGAGGTGCGGGACGACGGTCTCGGGCGGATTGTCGCGATCGTCGCCGATCAGCGTATCGAGGATCGGGATCACGCCGAACGCGAACAGCGGGCCGAACCACCAGAACACGTGCAGGCCCGTCGACAGCGCGAGCTGGGCGGCGAGGATCGGCAGCGTGATCGTCAGCGCGCCGAGCAGCCACAGGTAACGCTTGCCATCCGACCAGCCCGAGGCCGATCCGTCGGTCGTTGCCATTGTCTCCCTCCTGTCGGCCGGCCCGAGGGCGGCCGCATGTACGGTTGTTCGTATGCTCGCGGGACCGCGACGTGCGCGGCGGCACCGGATCTTCCCCCGGTTCTGCCTGTTATACGATCCATGCGCGCGCTTGCCAAACCCCGGCGCTAGGCGCGCGGCTCCAAACGCCGGGGCGCGTGGGGCGCGGGCCGGGAAGGGCCGGCGCGCGCCGATTGAAACATGCGGGACGCGCCGGATCGACCCGGCCCGGCAGCGGGTTCGTCAGACGGATGGCCGGCGGCGATGCGTGCGGACAATGGGTTGGCGTGTCTGCAACAAATGTTGCATCGCAATATGCTTGACGGAACAGGCACCCGCGAGGCGGGCCGACAGGCTCGTCCGTTTTACCTGTCATGACGGTTTTCGCGGTGAAATGGGTCGGGCCCGAAGCGCGACGGCCGCGCGTCGCAAGGCGTGCGGCGCCGCGGCCCGGACGGCAGCACCGTCGCCGTCGTCCGACGGCGTGCGCCGATCCGGCGATGCTGCACTCGCACATGAACCGGCGTACCCGGCTGCCGGCGGCGCTGCTGCCTTTCGATTCTCGCCGTCATTTGAAAATAACGATTTGACTCATGCCCCGCTTTCGGTTGAAGCTAGTAGCTTGCTGTCCGAAGGGGGCTGTGCCTGCATGAGTTCGACCTTGACCGTTCGTCGTATCGTTGCCGACCAGGGTAGCGTGTATCGCGAACTCCGCGCCGCGTCGCTGCGCGAGCCCTACGCGCCCGGCGAAGCGCCGGAGGCCGAATTGCTGAACGTCGAAACGGACGCAGCGTCGGCGATCGCCGCGCAGCGCGCCATGTCTGACGAATCGACGACTTTCCTGCTGTACACCGAAGGCCATCCGGCCGGCATGATCGGCGCGTACTTCGACAACACGCCGGAGCGGCGCGCGTTCGTGAGCGAGCTGTGGGTCGCGCACGCGGTGCGCCATCTGCGTGGCGGCGTGCTGCTGCTGGAGACGGCCACCGCATGGCTCGCCGAGCGCGGCGCCGAGGACGTCTACGCATGGATCGCCGATGCGAACCGCAACGCGATCCGCTTCTACGAACGCGCGGGTTTCGGCAATACCGGCGAACACGCGCCGATCGCGCGGATGCCCGGCGCGATGAAATCGCTGTACGTGTCGCAGGTGAAGCACTGACGCAAGGTCAGGATGCGGGCCGTGCGGCGCGACCAAGGTCCGGTCGCCCGCCCGCCTGCCGGTTGCGGCCCCGCCCGGGCCGCCGCAACCCGGCTTCCCAAAAATAATGGCCGCACGCGTGGACGCCTGTAAAATACGCAAAAAATTTTTGCAGAGTGTCCATGTCGCTTAAAAAATCGCCATTCTTCGAGCTGCGCAGCGGATCGGTCGATACGTTGCTGTTCACCGTGAAGACGACCGATCTCGATGCGTTGCGTGCCGAACTGGTCAAGCGCTTCGAAGCGACTCCCGAGTTTTTCGCCGACGATGTCGTCGCGATCGACGTTCGCCGCCTGGCGGACGGCGAACGCGTCGCGCTGGCGGACATCCGCCAGATGTTGAGCGACGTGCGGATGCGCCCGGTGGGCGTCGTGGCGCTGGCAACGCAGGGCTGGGCGGGGGACGCCGGCCTGCCGTTGCTCGAGGCGCGCGATCGCCGCGCCCCGGCCGCGAAGCTGGCCGACGACGCGGAACCGGCGCCTGCCGCGGAAGCCGCCGTCGCCGCTCCGGCAGCCGAACCGGCGCCGGAGCCCGCGCCGGCCGTGTCGCAGGCGGGCGGCCAGACGCTCGTGATCGACCGGCCGTTGCGTTCGGGGCAGCAGATTTACGCGAAAGGAGACCTCGTGGTGCTCGCGCCGGTCAGTCACGGCGCGGAGATCATCGCGGAAGGCAATATCCACATCTACGCGCCGTTGCGCGGCCGCGCGCTCGCGGGTGTGCACGGCAATCACGACGCGCGCATTTTCTGCACGTGTCTCGAACCGGAACTGATTTCGATCGCGGGTATCTATCGAACGACCGAGAACCCGCTGCCCGCCGACGTACTGGGCAAATCGGTGCAGATCCGGCTCGAAGAGGAAAAACTGATGATCGAACCGCTGCGCCTGACGTGACCTACGCGGCACGCTCCGGATCGATCGGCTCTCATTGACGAACACAGGGTATTGGGTAAATGGCAAAAATCATCGTGGTGACCTCGGGCAAGGGCGGCGTGGGCAAGACGACGACGAGCGCGAGCTTTGCGTCCGGTCTCGCGCTGCGCGGCCACAAGACGGCCGTGATCGACTTCGACGTCGGCCTGCGCAACCTCGATCTCATCATGGGCTGCGAGCGTCGCGTGGTGTACGACCTCGTGAACGTGATCCAGGGCGAAGCGAACCTGAACCAGGCGCTGATCAAGGACAAGAAGTGCGAGAACCTGTTCATCCTGCCGGCGTCGCAGACGCGCGACAAGGATGCGCTGACGCGCGAAGGCGTCGAGAAGGTGCTGAACGATCTCGCCGCGATGGACTTCGAATTCATCGTCTGCGATTCGCCGGCCGGGATCGAGGCCGGCGCGCTGCACGCGATGTACTTCGCCGATGAAGCGCTGATCGTCACGAACCCGGAAGTGTCGTCGGTGCGCGACTCGGACCGCATCCTCGGCATTCTGTCGTCGAAGACGAAGCGTGGGACCGAAGGCAAGGATCCGATCAAGGAGCACCTGCTGATCACGCGTTACAGCCCGAAGCGCGTGAGCGAAGGCGAGATGCTGTCGCTCGAGGACATCAGCGAGATCCTGCGCATCAAGCTGATCGGCGTGGTGCCCGAGTCGGAAGCCGTGCTGCACGCATCGAACCAGGGCCTGCCGGCCGTGCATATCGACGGCACCGACGTCGCGGAAGCGTACAAGGACGTCGTTGCCCGCTTCCTCGGCGAAGACAAGCCGCTGCGCTTCACCGACTACCAGAAGCCGGGCCTGCTGCAGCGCCTCTTCGGCAGCAAGTAACGGAGGCCGCTCATGTCCATCCTTTCGTTTCTCCTCGGCGAGAAGAAGAAGTCCGCATCGGTCGCGAAGGAGCGCCTGCAGCTCATCATCGCGCACGAACGGGTCGGCGGCCGGCCGCCGGCCGATTACCTGCCCGCGTTGCAGAAGGAACTCGTCGCGGTCATCTCGAAGTATGTCCAGATTTCGAACGACGACATTCGCGTCAGCCTCGAGCGCCAGGACGATCTCGAAGTCCTCGAAGTGAAGATCGAGATCCCGCAAGTCTGACCCTTGCAGGTGTCCCTCCGCACGGCGGCCGGTGCCGCCGTGCGCGTCTTACGCCCTGTTGCACTTTCGGCCATCCCGTAACACGGCGCCTGTCGGCCGAATCCGGTCCTCCCGCATTGAACGAATACGCTCGCGTAACTTGTTCAACCAGGAGGATGTGATGGCTGTCTCTACCGTTCAACGTCGTATCGTTTCGCTCGCCCTGTTCGCAGCGGGCCTGTCAGCCGTCGTCGCGCCGTTTGCCGCGCATGCGGAGGAAATCATTGTCGGCGCGCCCGTGATCGCGCAGCCGGGCCGCATGGTCGTCGCAGAGCCGGTCGCCATGCGCACCGAGGAAGTCGTCGTCGTCGCGCCGAACGCGCCGCCGCCCGTGCGCTATGAAGTCGTTCCGGCCGCACGGGTCGGTTACGTGTGGGAGCGCGGCCACTGGCACTGGGATCATGGCCGCTACGTGTGGATCGGCGGCCACTGGGAAGCCGAGCGCGTCGGCATGCATTGGGTGCCCGGCCACTGGGACCAGCGCGGTCCGAACTGGTTCTGGACCCGTGGCCACTGGGCATGATCGAGGCACGCGATGAAAAAAACCGTAATCGCCATCGCGCTCGTCGCGATCACGCTGGCCGGGTGCATCGTCGTACCGGCGCGGCCGGCCTACTACCATCCGGCGCCCGTCGTGATCTACTGAGCGTCGCGCGGGCCGGGCTGCGCCGGGCCATTCGCGGCGGACGCAGCCGGCTCGACGCCGGACGGGGCCGCCGCGTGCGGCGTGCTTGCGACCGGCGCGGCGGAGGACGGCGCGCCGCCGTCTTCGTCGCGCAGCGTGTCGAGCGGATCGGCGGGCGCGGCGGTCGCATCCTGCGGCTCGGTGACGCCGGTCGCCGCCGTCGATGTGCCCGCGGCGCCTGCCGCGGCCGGTTCCGCGGCCGCGACGGGCGGCGCGAGATAGCGCAGGGCGAGCGTTTCGTAGAGCGGCGGCGCGAAGAAGCGCGACACGCGGCTCGACACCAGCGCGGTGGCCATCAGCGAAATCACGAGCGCGTGACCGTTGATCATCTCCATCACGATCACGAACGACGTGATCGGCGACTGCGTGACGGCCGCCAGATAGCCGACCATCGCAAGGGCGATCAGCATCGGCAGGCTCATGTTGCTGAACACGACGTGCAGCAGGTTGCCGAATCCGGCGCCGATCGACAGCGACGGCGCGAAGATCCCGCCCGGGATGCCCGGCAGGTACGACGCGACCATCGACACCATCTTCAGGAAGGGGTAAAACACCGAAAGATGCTGGCTGCCGTCGAGCAGGCCGCGCGCCTCGGCATAACCGCTGCCGAACGTCGTGCCGCCCGAGACGAGGCCGACGACGGCGATCGCGAAGCCGCACAGTGCGGCGAACGTGATCGGCCGCTCGCGATACAGGCCCAGCAGTTGCGCGGGCAGCCAGCGTCCGGTATTGAGCAGCAGCCAGCAGAACAGGCCGCCCGCGATCCCCGTCACGATCGCGGTGACGAGCACGGCAATCGCCAGCATTTTCGGAAAATGGGGGCCGGCATCGATCGTACCGAAATACGTGTAGTTGCCGTTCAGGCCGAGCGCGACGACGCCGGCGAGGATGATCGCCGTGATCAGCACGCCGCTCGCGCGTGCCGAGAAGCTGCGCGTCAGTTCCTCGATCGCGAACACGATCCCGGCGAGCGGCGTGTTGAACGCGGCCGACAGCCCGGCCGCCGCGCCCGCCAGCACCAGCTGGCGCTCGATCTGCGCGTTCGAACGCGGGTAGAAGCGCCGCAGGTTGAACATCAGCGCCGCGCCGACCTGCACGGTCGGCCCTTCGCGGCCGATCGTGAAGCCGCCCAGGATGCCGAGGAACGACACCAGCACCTTGCCGAACAGGATGCGCAGCGTCAGCAGCCGCGCGCCGAACGCGCTCGGGCGCGCATGCAGCGTCGCGATCACCTGCGGGATGCCGCTGCCCTCGGCGCCGCGGAAGAAGCGGCGCGTGATCCATACCGATGCGGCCGCGATCGCCGGCGTCAGCAGCAGCGGCAGCCAGGCGGCGTGCTCGCGCATCGTGCGGAAGGTCTCGTAGCCCCAGTCGATCAGCCGCGCGTAGAGCACCGCGGCGAGGCCGACGACGATCGCACCGAGCCAGAAAACGCCGTACTGGCGCCAGATGCGCAGCGAGCGGCGGGTGAGCGCGGGAAACAGGGCAGGAATGTCGTGGCGTGGCATCGACGCGGGCCGGAGGGCAAAGACCGGATTATAAAAAGAACCGGATGGGTGCGGGAATCGAGAATCTTCCTGAAAGGAGACGCACTTTGTTGCAAAGGTAATTTTCTCGTAATGTCTGCGCATGACAACATCGTTAGCATGTCAAATCGGCCAGCCTTTACCCACATATCGTGAAACGTATCCTTATCGTGAAAGTGACGTCGCTAGGCGATGTCGTTCAGACGTTGCCCGTTGTTGCGGATCTGCACCGCGCGTTCCCTGGCGTAACGGTCGACTGGGCGGTGGATGAATCGTGCGCGGAGGTCGTGCGCTGGCATCCGGGCGTGGCCGCCGTGCTGTGCGCGCCGTTGCGCCGCTTCAAGAAGCTGCGCAATGCCGGCGACCTGAAGGCGATCTCGGCGTCGATCGGTGAGCTGCGCGCGCACCGTTACGACGCGGTGATCGACCTGCACGGCGTCTACAAGAGCGCCATCATTTCGGTGCTGGCGCGCGCGGCGCGTCGCGTCGGCTACCAGACGCGGGATCTCGGCGAAGCGGGCGCACGCTTCGCGTATTCGCATCGTTTCGGCCCGCGTCCGGACTGCGACGCCTGGCACGGGATGCGCGTGAGCGCCGGCGAGGCGCTCGGCTACGTCCCTGCGGGCGCTGCCGCGTACGGCATCGTCCCGCCGCAGGGCGTGAACCTGCCCGCGGCCGTGGCCGACAGCGCGCCGTTCATGCTGCTGTTCCATGCGACGTCCAATCCCGACAAGAAATGGCCGGCCGACCACTGGGCCATGCTCGCCACGCAGATGATGATGCGCGGCGTGCGCGTGCTGCTGCCGTGGGGATCGGCGGCCGAGCATGACGATGCGCAGGACATCGCGGCGCGCGCGCCGGGAGCGGTCGTGCTGCCGGCGATGACCGTCCGTGAACTTGGCGCGGCGCTCGGCCGGGCCGCGCTCGTGGTGGGCGTCGATACGGGGTTCGTGCACATGGCGCGTGCGCTGCAACGGCCGACCGTGATGATCTTTGTCGCGACGTCGCGTCATCATTGCGGAATCGGCGGCGCGCCGAACGCGCTGTCGATCGGCGAACCGGGCGCGATGCCGTCGGTCCGGCAGGCGCTGGACGCGATCGACGCGGTCGGCCCGGCCTATGGCGCGCAGCCGGCGCGGATGATTGCCTGACGGCGCGGAGCCGCTCAGGCGAGCAGCGCCTCGACCGTGACGACGGCGGCGATGGCCGCCAGGTTCGCCAGCAGGGCCTCGAACACGAGGCCGCGCCAGGTCTTCGGCCGGAAGCGCAGCGCGAGCAGTAGCGCGCCGCCCAGCGCGAGCGCGAGGATCAGGACGAGATCGGCGTTGCCGAGGCGGATGTTCATGGCGGCGGCTCCTTTCGGGGCGGGATCGCTGGGCGCGCGACGGCGCGCCCAGGATCGAGTATAGGCAACGCCTGCCGCCGCACAACCCGGGTCGCCCCGGGGGCTCAGACGAGCGATGCGTCGCGCGTTTCGCGCATCAGCAGCACGCCGATCAGGCTGATCGCCGCCGCGACCGAGACATAGCCGCCAACCCATGACAGCCCGCCGTGCGCGGCCAGCAGTTGCGCGATATAGGGCGCGATCGACGCGCCGAGAATCCCGCCGAGGTTGTACGAGACCCCCGCGCCCGTATAGCGGACGGGGGTCGGGAACAGTTCCGGCAGCAGCGCGCCCATCGGCGCGAACGTCACGCCCATCAGAAACAGCTCGATCGTCAGGAACAGCGCGACGAGCGGCATCGAGCCGCTGCCGAGCAACGGTTCCATCGCGAACCCCGACAGCAGTGCGGCGATCCCGCCCGCGACGAGCACCGGCTTGCGGCCGAAGCGGTCCGACGCCCACGCGGACAGCGGCGTCGCGAGCCCCATGAACACGACCGCCAGGCACAGCAGGCCGAGGAAGCTCTGGCGCGGGATATGCAGCGTCGACACGCCGTACGACAGCGAAAACACCGTCGAGATATAGAACAGCGTGTAACAGACGACCATCGCGAGCGCACCGAGCAGTGTCGGCCGCCAGTGCTGCGTGACGAGCGTGGCGACCGGCACGCGCACGCGCTCGTTGCGGTCGAGCGTGGCCTGGAACGCGGGCGTTTCGGTGATCTTGAGCCGCACGTACAGGCCGAGCGCGACGAGCACCGCGCTGACCAGGAACGGGATGCGCCAGCCCCAGCCGCGGAACTGCTCGTCGGACAGCGACAGCGCGAGCGCGAAGAACAGGCCGTTCGACATCAGGAAGCCGACCGACGGCCCGAGCTGCGGGAACATCCCGAACCAGCCGCGCTTGCCCTGCGGCGCGTGCTCGGTCGCGAGCAGCGCCGCGCCGCCCCATTCGCCGCCGAGGCCGATCCCCTGGCCGAAGCGCAGCACGCACAGCAGCACCGGGGCGAGCGTGCCGATCGCGTCGTAACCGGGCACGAGGCCGATCGCGGTGGTCGACACGCCCATCACCAGCAGCGACGCGACGAGCGTCGACTTGCGGCCGATGCGGTCGCCGAAGTGCCCGAACAGGAACGAGCCGATCGGGCGGGCGATGAATGCGATGCCGAACGTGACGAATGCGGACAGCGCCTGGGCGGTCGCGGAGCCGTGCGGGAAGAAGACGGGGCCGATGACGAGCGCGGCGGCCGTTGCGTACACGTAGAAATCGTAGAACTCGATCGCGGTGCCGATGAAGCTGGCGAACACGATGCGGCGGTGGCTGACGGCGCCGGCCGAACCGGTTGCGTGTGCAACGGCCGGGGGGGATGCGGACATGAATGTCTCCGTTTTATCGTTGGGCGGTCGGCTGGGCGTGCGCTCGGGCAGGCGCAAGCCTGCCTGGAGCCGCCGAGCCGATGAGGCGGTGGCGGCGTGGCCGCGCGCCGTCGCGCGGACGTCACCCGCCGGTCGACGATGGAGACGGATAGGTCGCCGCCGCCCGGTGCCGGCATGGTCGGATCGCATGCCGGGTAGGGCCCGCGAACCCGCGCGCGGCGTGATGGCCGCGCGGTTGCGGAAAATTATAGCCAGCGCCGCCGCACGCCGGCAATCGCGAGGCAGCGACCGGTCATTCGATCGATTGCGCCTGCGCGGACGCGGTGCTTTGCAACTGGAAGTGGCCGTCGTCGTTGAAGAGCCAGCCTTCCATCATCTCGATCTGGCCGTTGCCGTCGAGCAGTCGGGTCGGCGGCGGCGGCAGCGGCGCCGAGCGCCGGAGCGACGCGAGCGCGAGCGCCTCCGCTTCGCTGTCGCCGTTGCTGCGGTAGACGGATGCGTTGACGAGACGGCCGCTGCGGTCGACCGTGAATGCCACGACGACGAGCGACCGGAGCATTGCCTGCGGCGTGCCGTGCAGCATGCCGGCCGGGTTGCGTTCGGCGACGCGCCGGGCGACTTCGACGCGATACTGGTCGAGGTTCCCGCTGCGGGTGATCGACGGGATCGTCAGGACCGCGTGCGGCGGCGGCGGCGTGATCGTGCACGCGGCAAGCAGGGCGACGACGGCCAGCGCAACTGCACGCAGCCGGTCGACGCACGGACGGGGAAGGGGGCGCATGAGAGGCTAGCCAGAAGTGACTATAGAAAAATGATAGGCGTACCGACGCGGGCCGATATCGGGAGAAACGCATAACGGGCGATGCCGTGTGTCGCGATGGCTGATGACGCGGGCATGCGAGCCGTGCATCGCGATGGGACGCGACATGTGACGGCGCCCGCGCGGCATGCGTCGCGGGCGCATGCCGGCCGGTGCGTTGCACGATTGAAAGGCGCGGAGCGGGCGCAGGCGCGCGGCCGGCCGAACCCGGCGGTCTCGCGGCATCCCCTCGGCAGAAGCCCGCGCAATCGCGGGCGTTGCGGTTCGCCGGGTTCAGAAGCCGTGCGTGACGAGCGACAGCACCGACAGGTCGGGGTGCGTGCCGTCGATGATGCTCTTGCCGATGTGCACGGCTTCGTGGACGGCTTCGTCGACGCTCGCGAAGCTTTCCTCGCCGTCCGCGTGGAACGGTACCGCGTGGCCGGGCAGTGCGGGATTCGTGCCGGGATGGCACACGTAGCCGGTGTAGGTGTAGCGCGTGTCGTTGCCGGGTGCCATGGCCGGCACGACATGGATCTCGAAGCCTTCGTAATCGACGTGTTCCGTCGGTGTCGACAGGTCGGTCATGGCGATCTCCGTGTGCCGCGCGCAGGGGTGGCGCGTGCGGCATCGAGTACGCGGCGGCGGTCGTGTCGCCGTGATGAACGAATTCTAGGTGATGGTGCGCCGGGCCGGGAGGCATCAGGCGCGGACCGCCGCCGGCGCCCGCGGTTCAGGTGCCGCGCGACGCGCGGCACGCACCCGCGTTCCGGGTCGACCGGCGCGCGCGCGCGAATGGCTGCGTCACTGCTTGCAGCGGGCGTCCTTGCGCTGCACGACGACGATCACCGGGTATTTCTGGCCGTGGTCGAGTTCCACGCGCGCCACGACGGTCAGCGTCGCGGGATCGGAATCGTCGTACACGCTGACCTGTTCGTTCCGGAGGTAGGTCACGCCGGTGCAGTTCGACGTGCGTCCGTCGTCCGACACCTTGCACTGCAGGTCGTTGTCCTTCAGGTAGTTGTACGGCGCCGGGCTCGCGAGGTATTCGCTCAGGCCGCGCGGCGAGCCGCCGACGCCGGTCACGTACGCGATCGCGCACGATGCCTGCGCGTCGCTGCCGGCGGCGGTGTCGGCCGCCGCGTGCGTGCTGACGGCCACCAGCATGGCGGCGAGCGACGAGACGATGATGGGCTTCATGACGTGGGTTTCCCGTTTCGCGGATCGGAGCGCCGGATTGTAACGGCATCCGGCGCGACGCGTCGGAACGTGCGGGAAGGGCGCGGCGAAAAGCAAAAAACCCCGTCATTCTGCGAATGGACGGGGTTTGGCGAACTGCCTGGCGGAAGCGGTGAGATTCGAACTCACGGACAGTTTCCCGTCGCTGGTTTTCAAGACCAGTGCCTTAAACCGCTCGGCCACGCTTCCACACGAGGCGGCATTGTAACCGAAATGCCGCGATGTTCACCTTCAGTCGTCGCGCAGGAACAATTCCTGCAGGTCGTTGAGGAAACGCTGGCCGAGCGGCGTCGGCGCGACTTGCGCGAAATCGCGCGCGATCAGCCCGCGCCGTTCCGCCTCCTGCAATGCCGGCTCGATCGTGCTCATCGGCAGGCCGGTGCGCTCGGCGAAGCTGTGCACGGGGAAGCCCTCGACGAGCCGCAGCGTGTTCAGCATGAACTCGAACGGCAGGTCGCGCGCGCCGACTTCGCGCTCTTCCTGCACGGGCGTGCCGGCCAGCGCCTGCTCGATGAAGGTCGCCGGATGCTTGTAGCGCGCCTGTCGCAGGATGCGGTTCGGGAACGACAGTTTCGTATGCGCGCCCGCCCCGATCCCGAGATAGTCGCCGAAGCGCCAGTAGTTCAGGTTGTGCTTGCACTGATGATTCGGCTTCGCGTACGCGGAAACCTCGTAGCGACCGTAGCCGGCCTCGGCCGTGCGTGCGTGGATCCATTCCTGCATGTCGGCCGATGCGTCGTCGTCGGGCACGACGGGCGGGTATTTCGCGAACAGCGTATTCGGCTCGAGCGTCAGGTGATACAGCGACAGATGCGGCGGCGCGTAAGACAGCGCGGTCTCGATGTCGGTGCGGCATTCGTCGAGCGTCTGGTTCGGCAGCGCGAACATCAGGTCGAGGTTGAAGTTGTCGAAGTTCTTCGCGGCGATCTCGACGGCCGCGCGCGCCTGCGCGGTGTCGTGTATCCGGCCGAGCGCCTTAAGGTGCGTCTCGTTGAAGCTCTGGATGCCCACCGACAGCCGATTCACGCCGCTCGCGCGGAACTGCGCGAACTTCGCGGCCTCGAAGGTGCCCGGATTCGCCTCGAGCGTGATTTCCGCATCGGCGTCGAGCGGCAGCAGCGCGCGCACGTCGGACAGCATCCGGTCGAGGCCGGCCGCCGACAGCAGGCTCGGCGTGCCGCCGCCGATGAACACGGTATGCACCTGCCGGCCCCACACGAGCGGCAGCGCCTGTTCGAGATCGGCGCGCAGCGCGTCGAGATACTCGGTTTCCGGAAACCGCTCACCCTTCCATTCGTGCGAGTTGAAATCGCAGTACGGGCACTTGCGAACGCACCACGGAAAATGCACGTACAGCGCGAGCGGCGGCAGCGACGTCAGCCGCACCTGGCCGGGCGACGTGAAGGTCGCGACGACGCGCGCGCCGGTTTCCGCGGCGCGGCTCATGCGGCCTCCGGCGGCGAACGGGTATCGGGCACGCTCATGCTTCCTCCGCGAGCCGCGCGAGCAGCGCTTTCAACGCCAGCGCGCGATGGCTGTGCGTGTTCTTCACGGCCGGCTCGAGTTCGGCGGCCGTCGCGCCGAGCGACGGCAGGTAGAAATACGGGTCGTAGCCGAATCCGTGCTCGCCGCGCGGCGTGTCGACGATCTCGCCCGACCAGCGTCCTTCGGCGAACAGCGGCTCGGGGTCGTCCGCGTGGCGCACCAGCGCGAGCACGCAGCAATAGTATGCGCGCCGGTCGTCGACGCCGTGCAGTTGCTCGACGAGATACGCGTTGTTCGCCGCGTCGCCCTTGTCGCGGCCGGCGCGCTGCGCGTAGCGTGCCGAATAGACGCCCGGCGCGCCGCGCAGCACGCGCACGCACAGGCCCGAATCGTCGGCGATCGCCGGCAGCCCGGTGAGCCGCGACGCGTGACGCGCCTTCGTCAGCGCGTTCTCGATGAACGTGCCGAACGGCTCTTCCGCCTCGGGCACCGCCAGGTCGCCCTGCGGGACGATCTCGATGCCGACCGTCGAGAACAGCGCGGCGAATTCGCGCAGCTTGCCGGCGTTGTTCGACGCGAGAACGATGCGCGACAGCGGCGCGATGGTGCGGTCGTCAGGCATGTCCGGCACCCAGCACGTCTTTCTGGAGCTGGACGAGCGCGCCGATCCCGCCTTGCGCGAGGTCGAGCAGCGCGTTCATCTCGGCGCGCGAGAACGCCGCGCCTTCCGCCGTGCCCTGGACTTCGACGAAGCCGCCGGCGCCCGTCATCACGACGTTCATGTCGGTGTCGCAGCGCGAATCTTCCGCGTAATCGAGATCGAGCACCGGTGCGCCTTCGTACACGCCGACCGAGATCGCGGCGACGTGGTCGGTGATCGGCGAGCGCGTGAGCTTGCCGGCCGCGATCAGCGTCGACACGGCGTCGTGCGCGGCGACGAATGCGCCGGTGATGCTCGCCGTGCGCGTGCCGCCGTCGGCCTGGATCACGTCGCAGTCGATGTGGATCGTGCGCGGGCCGAGCGCCTCGAGGTCGAACACCGCGCGCAGCGCGCGGCCGATCAGGCGCTGAATTTCCTGCGTGCGGCCGGTCTGCTTGCCGCGCGCGGCTTCGCGATCGCTGCGCGTATGCGTCGCGCGCGGCAGCATGCCGTACTCGGCGGTCAGCCAGCCTTGCCCGCGCTCGCGCAGGAACTCGGGCACGCGCTCGGCGACGCTCGCGGTGCAGAGCACCTTGGTGTCGCCGAATTCGACCAGCACGGAGCCTTCGGCATGTTTCGTGTAGTGGCGCGTGAGGGCGACCTTGCGCAGTTCGTCGGCGCGGCGGCCGCTCGGGCGGGACAGGGAGGACGTCATGTTGGAATCGCGAAACGAGAGGAAACCCCGATTCTAGCGCCGAACGGCGGGCCTGCCCGGCGGGGCGGCCCGCAAAAATGGGATAATGCGCGCTTCCCGCCCCGCGCTTTCCGATGCGCCGGGCGCCTCGACATATCCCCGCCCGCAAGGGCACCCAGACGGCGAGACGAACCATGATCTACAGCATGACGGGCTACGCGAGCGCGACGCGCGAACTCGTGACGGCCACCGGCAACGGAGGCACCAGCGTGTCGGTCGAACTGCGCACCGTGAACTCGCGCTTCCTCGACCTGAATTTCCGGATGCCGGACGACGTGCGGGCGTGCGAACCCGCCCTGCGTGAAATGCTGATGAACAAGCTGTCGCGCGGCAAGGTCGACGTTCGCATCAACCTGCAGCGCGGCGAGCAGAGCATCGGCGCGGGCGCGCTGAACCAGTCGGCGCTGGGCCAGCTTGCCGAACTCGAGCGCTCGGTGCTCGACACGTTCCCGGGCGTCGGCCGCCTGCGCGCGGGCGAGATCCTGCGCTGGCCCGGCGTGCTGGCCGAGAGCGGCGTGTCGGCGGAAGCGATCCGCGACGCGGTGCTCGCATGCGGCAAGGAAGCGATCGGCGAGCTCGTCGTCGTGCGTTCGCGCGAAGGCGCGCAACTGGCGACGATGCTGCTGTCGAACGTTGCCGAGATGGAAGCCATCGTCGCGCGCATCACGCCGCTCGTGCCGGAGCTGATCGCGAAGCATCAGCAGAAGATCGTCGAGCGGCTGCAGGAGGCGCTCGGCATCGCGGCGCCCGAAGGCAGCGCGCCGATCGTGACGCGCGAGGAAGCCGCGGAGCGCATCCGTCAGGAAGTGACGATGTACGGGATCCGGATCGACATCGCGGAAGAGCTGTCGCGGCTCACCGCGCACCTGAACGAAACGCGCCATGTGATCGAGAAGGGCGGCCGCGTCGGCAAGCGTCTCGACTTCATGATGCAGGAACTGAATCGCGAAGCGAACACGCTCGGCTCGAAGGCGGCGGCGAAGGAACTGGCCGACGCGTCGATGGCGCTCAAGCTGCTGATCGAGCAGATGCGCGAGCAAGTGCAAAACCTGGAGTAAAGCAACATGACGGAATCCAACCGCGACGTCCACGCGTCGCATTCGCTGCACGGCGGCGTCTATCCCGGCAACCTTTTCATGGTCGTCGCGCCGTCGGGCGCCGGCAAGTCGACGCTCGTGAATGCGCTGCTGTCGAAGGACAGCGACATCTGCCTGTCGATCTCGTACACGACGCGCAAGCCGCGTCCGGGCGAACAGGACGGCCAGCACTATCACTTCACGACGGTCGACGATTTCCGCGCACGCCATGCGGCGCACGAATTCCTCGAAAGCGCGGAAGTGCACGGCAACTACTACGGCACGTCGCGCGTCTGGATCGAGGAGCAGATGAAGAGCGGCCACGACGTGCTGCTCGAGATCGACTGGCAGGGCGCGTTGCAGGTGAAGAAGCAGTTCCGCAACGCGGTCGGCATCTTTATCCTGCCGCCGTCGCTCGACGCGCTCGAGGAGCGCCTGAAGAAGCGCGGCCAGGACGAGCCGAACGTGATCACGCGGCGCCTGCTGGCCGCCGGCAGCGAGATCGCGCACGCGTCGGAAGCGGAATACGTGGTGATCAACGAGAATTTCGAGCGGGCGCTCGCGGAGCTCGAATGCATCGTCGCGGCCACGCGCCTGCGCTTTGCTTCGCAGTACGCGCGACACACGGAGCTGTTCATCGAGCTCGGCATCCATCTGCCCCACGCGGAATGACGCGGGGGACGAGGGACATAAGGTAGAATAGGGACTATATTCAGAAGGAATTACCAACATGGCTCGCATTACCGTCGAAGACTGCCTGAAGCAAATCCCGAACCGCTTCGAACTGGCGCTCGCCGCCACCTATCGCGCGCGGCAGCTCGCGCAAGGCCATACGCCGAAGATCGAAAGCCGCGACAAGCCGACCGTCGTCGCGCTGCGCGAAATCGCCGCCGGTCAGGTCGGTGTCGAGATGCTGAAGAAGGTGCCGGTGTAACGCGCATCCGGCCCGTTCCAGCCATGTAATCCACGCGCGCAACGACTCGACCTGGAGGCGAATATGAGCACCACCCCATCGTCCGCCTCCGCGGATTCGACCACCGAAGCCACGGCCCAGTCGCCTGCGCGCCAGTACATCGACGCGGTCCTCGAACAGTCCTTCAGGCATCTGTTCGGTCCGACCGCCACGCCGGAGCAGCCTCGCAAGCACGGCGTCGTTTCGATCGCGAAACTGACGGCCGCGCTTGCCGAGTACCTCCCTCCGGAAGAGATCAAAGAGGTCAAGGCGGCGTTCCACTTCAGCGACGAAGCCCACCTCGGTCAATATCGCCAGAGCGGCGAACCCTATATCACTCATCCTGTCGCCGTCGCGGAAATCTGCGCCGGCTGGAAGCTCGACGCGCAGGCCGTCATGGCTGCGCTCCTGCACGACGTGATGGAAGACCAGGGCGTGACCAAGAGCGAGCTGGCCGAACGGTTCGGCCCGAAGGTCGCCGAACTGGTCGACGGCCTGTCGAAGCTCGACAAGATGGAGTTCCGCAGCCGCGAGGAAGCGCAGGCGGAGAACTTCCGCAAGATGCTGCTCGCGATGGCGCGCGACGTGCGCGTCATTCTCGTCAAGCTCGCCGACCGCCTGCACAACATGCGCACGCTCGGCGCGGTGCCGATGGAAAAGCGCCGCCGGGTCGCACGGGAAACGCTCGATATCTACGCGCCGATCGCGCACCGCCTCGGGTTGAACAACACGTATCGCGAGCTGCAGGACATGAGCTTCGCGAATTTCAACCCGCATCGCTACGCGACGCTCGAGAAGGCCGTGAAGGCCGCGCGCGGCAATCGCCGCGAGGTGATCAGCAAGATCCTCGAGGCCGCGCAGCGCGCGATGGCCGATGCGAAGATCGACGCCGAGATCACGGGCCGCGAGAAAACCATCTACAGCGTCTACCGGAAGATGCGCGACAAGCAGCTGTCGTTCTCGCAGGTGCTCGACGTGTACGGCTTCCGCGTCGTCGTCGACAGCCCGCTCGACTGCTACACGTGCATCGGTGCGCTGCATGCGCTGTACAAGCCCGTGCCCGGCAAGTTCAAGGACTACATCGCGATCCCGAAGATCAACGGCTATCAGTCGCTGCACACGACGCTCGTCGGCCCGTTCGGTGCGCCGATCGAGTTCCAGGTGCGCACGCGCAAGATGCACGAGATCGCCGAGGCCGGAGTTGCCGCGCACTGGCTGTACAAGAACGGCGGCGCGGATCTCAGCGACGTGCAGAAGCGCGCGCACCAGTGGCTGAAGTCGCTGCTCGACATCCAGAGCGAGGCCGGCGATTCGAGCGAATTCCTCGAACACGTGAAGATCGACCTGTTCCCCGACGCGGTCTACGTGTTCACGCCGAAGTCGAAGATCATGGCGCTGCCGCGCGGCGCGACGGCGCTCGATTTCGCGTATTCGATCCACAGCGATCTCGGCAACCAGTGCGTGGCCGTGAAGATCAACAACGAATTGCTGCCGCTGCGCACCGAGCTGAAGAGCGGCGACATCGTCGAGGTGATCACCGCGCCGTATTCGAAGCCGAACCCGGCGTGGCTCGGCTTCGTGCGGACCGGCAAGGCGCGCTCGGCGATTCGCCACTACCTGAAGACGATGCGGCTGAACGAGTCCGTGCAGCTTGGCGAGCGGCTGGTAGACCAGAGCCTGAAGGGTTACGGCCTCGCGCTGGCCGATGTCGAGCCGGAAGTGTGGGAAAAGCTCGTGCAGTGGACGGGCAACAAGAGCCGTCAGGAAATCTTCGCGGACATCGGCCTCGGCCGTCGCGTGGCCGCTGTGATGGCCAAGCGCATCGAGGTGCTGATGAGCGGCCGCGATGCGGACGACGATCTGCCGAAATCCGAGCGGCATGCCGCGCATCATGCGCCGCCGGTCGTGATTACCGGCACCGAAGGGATGTCGGTGCAGTTGTCCGCGTGCTGCCGGCCGATTCCGGGCGATGCGATCATGGGCTACATCGGGATCGGCCTGGGCATGGCGATTCATACGACCGATTGCCGCGTGGCGCAGCGTATCCATCGCCGCGATCCGGGGCGCTGGATCGACGTCGAGTGGGCGCCGCAGCCGGGTCGCCTGTTCGATGTCGCCGTGAAGGCACTCGTGAAGAACACGAAGGGCATCTTTGCGCGCGTGGCGGCGGACATCACGTCGGCCGATGCGAACATCGTCCATATCGCGATGGACGAGGATCTGACGCACGAATCGACGGTGCTGCGCTTCGTGATCCAGGTCAGCGACCGAGTGCATCTCGCGAACGTGATGCGGCGCGTGCGAACCAATCCGGACGTGATGCGGATCATGCGCGAGCGCTCGACCGACGACGGCGCGCATGCGCGCCACGATGGCGGCATGCGGATCGAGCGCGAGCGGCAGGATTATTGATGCCTGCCCGGGCGGGCGGATGATCGAGCGACGGCGGCCAATGGCCGCCGTTTTTCTTTGTGCGGCGGGAAACGGCGAAGGGGCGGCGCGGCGGCCGTTCTTGCGGAGAAAGGCGCGCACGATCTTGCCGGGGGAGGGGGAAAGCGAGGCGGAAAAGAAAAAGGGCTTTCCCGGAGGAAAGCCCTTTTAAGGTGGCGCGGCTGGCAGGATTCGAACCCACGACCCCTTGGTTCGTAGCCAAGTACTCTATCCAACTGAGCTACAGCCGCACGCAAAACAAAACACGACTACTTCGAACTGAAAGGGCCTTCGATTCGGAAGGCCCTCGAAAAAAGTGGCGCGGCTGGCAGGATTCGAACCCACGACCCCTTGGTTCGTAGCCAAGTACTCTATCCAACTGAGCTACAGCCGCACGCAAAACAAAACACGACTACTTCGAACTGAAAGGGCCTTCGATTCGGAAGGCCCTCGAAAAAAGTGGCGCGGCTGGCAGGATTCGAACCCACGACCCCTTGGTTCGTAGCCAAGTACTCTATCCAACTGAGCTACAGCCGCACGCAAAACAAAACACGACTACTTCGAACTGAAAGGGCCTTCGATTCGGAAGGCCCTCGAAAAAAGTGGCGCGGCTGGCAGGATTCGAACCCACGACCCCTTGGTTCGTAGCCAAGTACTCTATCCAACTGAGCTACAGCCGCACGCAGAAGAGGGATTATAGCAGGGTTGTTTGAAAAGGGAAGCCTTATTCGCGAATTGTTCGACACAGCCTGACCAGGGGGCCCATCGTGTACCCTTGGAGCATCGAACATCCCTGTATTGAATCTGCACCATGAACAAGGCGTTTGTCAAAGAGTCGGACGGCGACGACGATCTCGACCAGGCCCAGCCCGCGATCCCGGCAGGCGCGAAGAACTACATCACGCCGGCCGGGCACAAGCGGCTGCGGGACGAACTGCTGAACCTGATCGACGTCGAGCGTCCGGAGGTGGTGCGGCTCGTGTCGTGGGCCGCGTCGAACGGCGACCGGTCGGAGAATGGCGACTACATCTACGGCAAGCGGCGGCTTCGCGAGATCGATCGCCGCATCCGCTTCCTGACGAAGCGGCTCGATCTCGCCGAGGTCGTCGACGCGAGCCGGCAGGAAAATGTCGACCAGGTGTTTTTCGGCGCGACGGTCGATTACGAGACGCCGGACGGCGAGGATCACACGATCACGATCGTCGGGATCGACGAAGTCGATCTCGACCACGGTTGCGTCAGCTGGATTTCGCCGGTCGCGCGTGCGCTGATCAAGGCGAAGATCGGCGACACCGTCATGCTGATGACGCCGGCAGGCCCGCAGCCGATCGACGTGCTCGACGTCCGCTACCCGGCGTCGGGCAACGCCTGAACGGCGTCGGGTGGGTGCGGCAAAGGAAAAGCGCCCTGCAAGGGGCGCTTCGTCGTCCGGCGTGCGGTGAATGTACCGGTCGCTCAGAAGCGATGGCGCAGGCCGGCCGTGACCGCGATCTGCTTGTTGGTCGATGAGGCGGCGCCCAGCCCGTTGATGTTGGCGCCGAGGTCGAGGCCGTCGCTGTTGACCTTCTGGAATTCGCCCTGCAGGTAGACGTCGGTGCGCTTCGACAGCGCATAGTCGGCTTGCAGGTTGAACTGGTGCCAGGTCGGCTTGTCGCCGGCCAGGCGGCCCTGCGTGTACGTGTAGGAGCCGGCGAGCGACACGGCCGGCGTCAGCGCGTAGCGGCCGTTGATTTCGTAGTTGCTGAAGCGCGCGGTGCCGCCGAGGCCCGTGATGCCGCCGGAGACGCCGGACTGCCCTGCGCTGATCGCGCGGATGCCGGTCAGGCGCGTCTGCGTGAAGACGAAGCCGACCGTGGCGGGGCCGAACCCGTAATTCAGGCCGCCGCCCCAGGTACGCTGCACGTGCGATGCGAACGTCCACTCGCCGGTCACCGCGCCCGGATCGGTCGCCGCCTGCGCGAGCGCATTCACGTCGCTGTTCAGCTGCAAGTAGGCCGCGGCGAAGTTGAAGCCCATGTAGCTGTACGACACGCCGCCGCTATACGCACGGTTGTTCGCGAACGACGTCGAATTCGAGAACCCGTACAACGCACCGAACTTGAGGCCGCCGTAGTTCGCGCTCTGGTACTTGACCGCGTTGTTGATCCGGAACGAGTTGTTCAGGTTGTCGTTGTCGAACGGGTGAGCGAACTGCGTGCCGCCGTATTGCGTACCGGTCAGCGACAGCGGCCCGAGGTAGTCGACGACGCTGTCGTACTGCCGGCCGAGCGTCAGCGAGCCGTAGGTGTCTTGTGCGAGGCCGACAAACGCTTGCCGGCCGAATTCGCGGCCGCTCTGCTTCAGCGCGCCGTTGTTGATGCCGAAACCATTCTCCAGCGTGAAGATCGCTTTCAGGCCGCCGCCGAGATCTTCGGTGCCGCGCAAGCCCCAGCGGCTGCCGTTGACCGACCCGCTGGTTTCCTGCCAGGCGCTGTGGCCGCCCTGATTGTTCGTATAGGTGATGCCTGCATCGATCAAGCCGTACAGCGTCACGCTGCTTTGGGCATGGGCTGCCGTAACGAATACACCCGACAACGCGGTGACGATCAGGGTTTTTTTCATGGATCTGTCTCCAAACAGGATGATGTCGATCGAACCTGCTGCGGACGGGCCTTTTTTGCTTGATGCTGTGACCGGTCCGGCAGAGCGGCGGTGCGCTTATCAAAAGCCATCTGCAGTGTACGGAGTGGGTGAAGCGGGGCAGGGTCGTGCTTTAAGCAATAATATATTTTGGAATCCGCAAAGATTAAGAAATCGGCTCAGAGGCTTGTCCATCAAGGGTTTGCGGCGGTGCAGCGAAACAAAATAGCGATCAGGACTGCATAATGAGCGTTGCGTGGTCGCGACAGGTGCGGGATGGCAGGCGAGAGGCGGCAGCCCGATTATTGACACATCGGCAATAGAGGTTTGTGTGGAGCATGGATAATGAAAGGATGTTCTCTCGCTATACTGCGATCTCTGCTTTCCGAAGCAGACTTTTTCGTTGACGGAAAAGATCTCCAAACCTTTGTCGGCGCGACTTCCCAGTCGCGCTTTTTTTTTGTTCTGCGGTTCCGTGCTGTTGTGCGCTATTGCGCGTAAGCGCGCCGCTTGCGTTTCGACGCAGGTGCGGCCTCGTCCGCGTCGGCCGGCGGCGGCGTGTAAGTCCAGTCTTCCATCACGTAGTGACGGGCATCCAGGGGCGATGCGAGCAGGTTCTGCCAGTGATCGCCGTGCCAGGTCGTATCGAACTCGGTGTCGCACGGCGTTTCGCGAGCCGGCTTGGTCAGGGCGCGGGATTTGCGGCGTACGCGCCCGAGCCGGCTCGCGAAGCGCTTGATTCCGTCCAGCCACATGACCTTCTCCTTCCTTTCGGCGTTGGATCAGCATCTCAACGTCTTCGGGTTTACGCAACCCGGAATAAACCCGAGGGTTTTACCGGGTCGATTTGTCCCCGGTAGGATTTTCGCTGGCGATATTATCAGCGATACGATCCCGGTAATATTGACAGGTTTTTGATGCGAATCAATTAATAAAAACCGGTGGTGTACCGATTCCAGTGGCATTAGCACTTTTTTGATAAAGCGGAAGTGAAAAATTTTCTTGACGCACCCGGATTGTCCAATTTATAAAGTCAGCACTCCGTCCTCGGGCGGCGTGCTGGTGCTGGTGCTGGCGCAATGTTTCGGGATTTCGGGAAACGGCTATAAAAATAGCTTTTTTGATCTTATCGAGTGGGGAACGAAGACATGGATACCGGTGTCGTGAAATGGTTTAACGATGCTAAAGGTTTCGGCTTTATTACGTCGGACAATGGCGGTGAAGATTTGTTTGCACACTTTTCCGAAATCCGGATGGACGGCTTCAAGACGCTGAAGGAAAACCAGCGTGTTTCGTTCGACGTGAAAGTCGGGCCGAAAGGCAAGCAGGCAGCGAATATCCAGGCGGTCTGACGCGCCACGCTTTGCCGATCACGTCCGGCCCCCGCATCGCGGGGGCTTTTTGCTTTCAGGGGGCAGAACATACCGGTCCGGGCTGGCCGCGAGCGTGCATGCCGGTGCATACTCACGGAAGCATCGTTTTCCTGTCTTTCCATGTCCGATTCCCCCTGTCCGTCCGATCCCGCCCGCGAGCAGCCGCTCGTCTTCGTCGACCTCGAAACCTCAGGCAGTTCGTTCGCCGAGCACCGCATCACCGAAATCGGCGTGGTTGAAATCGGCCCGCTCGGCGTGTCGACGTGGACGACGCTCGTCAATCCGGGCCAGTCGATTCCGCCGTTCATCCAGCAGTTGACGGGCATTTCGGACGACATGGTGCGCGACGCGCCCTCGTTCGCGTCGCTGGCGCCGGCGTTGTTCGAGCGGCTCGACGGCAAGCTGTTCGTCGCGCACAACGCGAGCTTCGACCGCGGCTTTCTGCGTGCCGAATTCGAGCGCGCCGGCCTGACGTTCAATCCCGATGTGCTGTGTACGGTGCGGCTGTCGCGTGCGCTGTTTCCGCGCGAGTCGCGGCACGGGCTCGATGCACTGATCGACCGGCATGGCCTCGTGCCGGCCGCGCGACACCGCGCGCTGGCGGATGCCGACCTGCTCTGGCAGTTCTGGCGGCGGTTGCACGACATCGTGCCGCTCGAGCGCTTGCGTGACCAGATCGCGCGCACGACGCGTCACTTCCGTCTGGCCGGCGATCTGACCGAGGCCTGGCTCGACACCGCGCCGGCGGGGTGCGGCGCCTATGCGCTGTTCGGAGAGCGCGACGAGGCGCTGTATGTCGGCCGCAGCGTGCGCGTGCGCCAGCGGTTGCGTGCACTGCTGACCGGCGAGCGCCGTTCGTCGAAGGAAATGCGGCTTGCGCAGCAGGTGCGGCGTGTCGAATGGCGCGAGACCGGCAACGAGCTCGGGGCGATGCTTGCCGAGGCGCAATGGATCGCCAGGCTGCGGCCGTCGTACAACCGCCGCCCGGCCGATTCCGGCCGTGCCGCCGGTGCACCCTGGCCGTTCGACGGCGCCGTTGCGTTCGAGGCCCACGGCGAGCGCCGCCTGTTTCATGTGATCGACGGCTGGCGCTATCTCGGCGTGGTCGACTCGCTCGATGCCGCCGTGCAACTCGCAGCCGGCGGGACGGACGGCGCGTTCGAACCCTTTACTCATCGCCTGCTGCAAACCCATCTCGCACGCGGCCTGCAACTGATGCCGCTCGCCGCAAGCCTGCCCGCGGGGCAGGCGGGTTGATCGAGCGCCGCGGCCCGATCCGGGCCCGCCGCGTCAGCCTGTCGCGCTGGCGCCGCCGGCCGAGCAGACGTGTGACAACGCGGTGTCGAGTGCCTGCGTCTGCGTCGAGTCGAAACGCGTGAGGGTCTTCCAGTTCGCAATGCTGCGCGCGAGCCGCGCCTGGCAATCGGGCGCATCGCGCAACGGCGCGACTTGCGCGAGACCCGCCATCATCTTCTGCGTCAGCCGGTCGAGCGCCGGGCGCGTGCTGGTCGCCAGATCGGGCGGCGCGCCCTCGGGCGGCCGCGTTGCGCGCCAGGTCGCGAACAGTGCGTTCTGCACGTCCTTGCTCGCGACGATCTGATCCTCGAAGAAGGTTCGCGCGAACGCAGGATCGACGCCGGCCTGTGTCGCGCGCTTTTCGACCACGGTGAGCAGCGCTGCTTCGCGCGGCCGATCCTCGATCGCCTTGTGATTCGCCCATTTCCATCGCGCGACCGGTTCGGCGAGTGCAAGGCGCTGCGATGCGAGCGCGACGACGTTGGTGAGCGCGGTGTCGTCGCCGTCCGCGCAGGCGATGCGCGGCGACGAAAAGAGGGCGACGCCGAGCGCGGCGACAGCGACGCTGGCACGAATGGCTTGCTTCATCGGGATGATCGGGAGAGCCGGGCGAGCCGGAGATGGAAAACCAGAAGGATAGACGAAGACAGTCGCGCGGCGTAGCGTCGCGACAGGAGAATCAGCAGGCGAGCTGATCCGGCACCGTCAGGCTGTTGCGGCCCGGGTGCGATGCGAATTGCGCACGATGCGCAGTGATGTCCCGCACGATGGCGATGATCGGCACGTGGCGGTTACAGAACCGGACAGTCGTTCACTTCGGCGAGTACAGCTTGTGCTGTTCGTCGAAGAATGCCCGCACGTGGTCGGGCAATTCGGCGAGGAATTCCACGCCGACGGGTTCCGGATCCGGGCTCATCACTTGCTCGGGCGGGGGCATGCGAGTGGGTCTTTCATCCATGGTCATTTCTCCAGCAATTTCAATGATTATCAACCTCGTGCTTGGATTTATGCCAGCAGCGAATCGTTAGATTTTGTCTCTGTTGTATTAACGGCACATGCGCTGCGGCGCGACCGGTGGTGCCGACTGGTGCAGCGTACGGAATCGGCAACAATCGGGCCGCTTGTTATACTCTCGCGCACTTTTTCCGGACCGCAATGAAACGAACGACGCGATGGATCGGCCTCGTATGGCTGGCGCTGGTACTGAACGTACTGTCGCCCGTCATCGGCTACGCGCGCGTCGCGTCGACCGGCTCCGGCGCGCTCACGCTCGAGTTGTGCAGTGCAGCGGGCACCCGCCAGGTCGTGCTCGCGCCGGCGGGCGGCGATCACGGTGCGACGTCGCCCGACCATGCCGGCGTGCCGCATTGCGTGTACTGCCCGGGCTTCGCGGCAAACGTGGCGCTGGGTACGAGCCTGCCCGCGATGCCGGGTTTCGTACGGGCCTTCGCCTACCGCGCGGCCGCTCCGGCCATGCTCGATCTGCCCCGCAAGGGCATGCGTCTCGCGCAGCCGCGCGCCCCGCCTGAAAACCCTCCGGTCTGATTGAAGTCGTCCGCGCGCCCCGGTGGCGCGCGTGCCGCAGCAGCAGGAGCTGCGCGCCGTGCCGTCCGTGCGCGGCGCGTGCTCGTGTCCGGCGGCGTCCGATCACGTTTTCAGGAATTCCCCATGTCGTCTACCTTCGTCGCGCGGCCATCGCGCGGCCGGCTCGCGCTTGCATGCGCGGCTGCTTTCGCGTGGCCTGCCGCCGCGCATGCCGCATCGACCGACGATGCCGTCGATCCCGCCCGCGGTGTCGGGCGTCCCGCCGCCGCGCCGGCCGCTTCGGGCGCAACCGTGCCGTCGGCACCGGCCGGCGATACGCTGAGCGCCGTCAGCGTGACGGCCCAGCGGCAGCCGGTCGATCGGATTACGCCGGCCGTCGTCGAATCGATGACGCGCGAGCAAATCGATTCGCACACCAACGTCACCACCGAGGATGCGCTGAAGTACGCGCCGAACCTGATGGTCCGCAAGCGCTATATCGGCGACCGCAACAGCGTGTTTGCCGGCCGCGACTTCAACGAACTGCAGAGTGCGCGCGGGCTCGTCTACGCCGACGGCGTGCTGCTGTCGAACCTGCTCGGCTCGAGCTATGCGTATCCGCCGCGCTGGTCGCTGATCCCGCCCGACGACATCGCGCGCGTGGACGTGCTCTACGGCCCTTTTTCCGCGCTGTATCCCGGCAACTCCATCGGCTCGACCGTGCAGCTCACCACACGTCGCCCGGAAAAGCTCGAGGCGTCGCTGTCGACGCAATTCTTCACGCAGCGCTACCACGACGGCTACGGCTACGCGGACAGCTTCGGCGGCAATCATCAGACCGCGCGGATCGCGAACCGGGTCGGGCGGTTCTGGTTCGCGCTGTCGCTCGACAGGCTCGAGAACGACAGTCAGCCGATGCAGTATGCGAGCCCCAATGCGGCGTACAACCCGAAGCTCGGCGCCGCCGTGCCCGTGACCGGCGCCGTGACCGACATCGGGCCCAACGGCAAGCCGCGGACCATCGTCGGCGCGCAGACGATCGAGCGGACCGAGCAGATCAACGAGACGGTCCGGATGGGCTATGCGTTCACCGACCGCGTCGACGCGACGCTCACGCTCGGGCATTGGGAGAACCATTACCGGCAGCACGGCGAAACCTTCCTGCGCGATGCGGCCGGCAATCCGGTCTACGGCGGCAATGTCTCGATCGGCGGCCAGAACATGACCGTCGCGCCGAACGCATTCGCGCCGCAGCGCGGCGACCAGGAGAACTGGCTGTATGCGCTCGGCCTGAACGGCCGGCTCGATTCCGGGTGGCGGCTGTCGGGCGTCGTGTCCGCGTACGACGTGTCGCGCGACGTGCTGCGTGCGGCGTCGACCGTGCAGGGCGGCGCGGGCACGCTGTTCCAGGGCGACGGCACGGGCTGGCGTACGCTCGACCTGAAGGCCGAGGCGCCGGAAGTGAGGGGCCACACGTTCACGTTCGGCTATCACTACGACAACTACTTCCTGCGCAACGTCACGTACAACACGGCCGACTGGCTGGCCGGGCCGACCACGTCGCTCGCGAGCGTCTACCGCGGCGACACGCGCACGCAGGCACTGTACGGGCAGGACGCATGGCGTTTCGCGCCGGCGTGGCTCGCGACGCTGGGGCTGCGCTACGAACGCTGGGACGCGTACGGCGGCGCGCTCGGCAATGCAGCCGGCACGCTCGGCTATGCGGATCGCGGCGCGAACGCGCTGTCGCCGAAGGCCGCGCTGCAATGGGACGCGACGGATGTCTGGCGCTTCCGGCTGTCGTTTGCGACCGGCACGCGGTTCCCGACGGTCGGCGAACTGTTCCAGGGCACGATCTCGAACAACGCGATCGTCAACAACAACCCGAACCTGCGGCCGGAAAAGGCGATCGACTGGGATTTCACGGCCGAACGCGACGTGGGCGTGGGCGTCGTGCGCGCCAGCGTGTTCCAGAGCGACCTGCGCGATTCGATCTATAGCCAGACGACGGTGTCGGGGGCGACGACCGTCACCAATGTCTCGAACGTCGACCGCGTGCGCGTACGCGGCGTCGAACTGGCGTTCAGCGGCGAGAACGTCGGGTTGAAGGGGCTCGCAATCGACGCGAACGTGTCGGCGAGCAACGTCCGGATTCTCGCCGACGCCGCGAATCCCGCGTATGTCGGCTCGCGCTTTCCGCGTATTCCGCGCATGCGCGCGAACCTGCTTGCGTCGTATCGCTTCGACGAGCATTGGCTTGCGAGCGTCGGCGTGCGCTACTCGGGCCGCCAGTTCAACACGCTCGACAACAGCGACGTGAATCCGGACGTCTACGGCGGCACGAGCTCGTTCACGGTCGTCGACCTGAAGGCGCGTTACCGCTTCGATCGTCACTGGAGCGCATCGGTCGGAATCGACAACCTGACGGACCGTCGTTACTACGTGTTTCACCCGTATCCGGGGCGTACGTTCTATGGAGAACTGAAATGGTCGCTATAACGTCGTCGGCTGCAGACGACGCGTGCGATGCGGGACGGGGAGGGGCGATGCCGAGCACCGGGTGGCGCGGAAGCGACGGTGCGCGCGGCGTGCGCAGCCGCTTGCCGACGGCCGGCCAGATCGACGGCCGGTTGCAGCGCGCTAGGCGCTGAAAGCGTCGGCGGCGCGCGGCGAACGGGCCGCGCGCCGGCCTGATGCGAAAACGCGCCCGAAGGCGCGTGGAGAGACGCGTCAGGCCGCTCGCTTGAATAGTCGGATCACGAACAGCAGGATCACTGCACCGACGACCGCGACGATCACCGATCCGATGAAACCGCTGCCGATGCTGATGCCGAGCAGCCCGGCGAGCCAGCCGCCGATCACCGCGCCGACGATCCCGACGATGATGTCGACGATGAGCCCGAAGCCGCCGCCCTTGACGAGCAAGCCGGCAAGCCAGCCGGCGATCGCGCCGATGATCAGCCACATAATCAAGCCATGAGTCATGGTGGTCCTCTCCTTGGGTTGTGTCGAAATGACCGGACGTCGGCTATGTCGCCGCAAGCTGCATGAAGGCGGCATCGCGACCCGCCGCGCCGCCCACGCAATGTAACGCGATAGACGGGTCGGAATCGTTAAGTAATGTTATGCACCCGTAACGGGATTTTCCAGGGAATTCGTCTGCCTACGGTGCGGCTCGCGCACGGTCGATTCAGGGAGAAAAGAATCTGTAAGAAAGTGTCGCCGGCGAGGACCGGCGGACACGGATTTCATCGTTCGTGCGTCGATGCCGGCATGCCGGTATCGGGCAGTCCGACGCTTGCGTCGGCGATCAGCCGGACGACGGTCGCGGTATCGCCGATCGCCTCGATCGACAGCAGCGCGAAGCGGGCCAGATAGAGCGATGCGTCGGCTTCGCCGATGCGGGTCATCGTCCGGCACAGGTCGGTGTAGAGGATGTCGCGTTCGGTATCCGTCATCATGCGGTCTCCTGAAGATCGGTGGGCGTGTCCGGATGAAGCGCACGTTCGAGCGCGGCGGCCACGTCGTCGGCGCGTGCGTCGTGCCAGCGGCCGAGGACGTGGCCGTCCGGACGGACGAGATAGACGGTGCCGTCGCGCGCGCCATACATGTCGAACAGCCTGCCCAGGTCATCATGGCCGTCGCACGCAGGTTGCCGTGGCGTCGCGTGCCGGGCGAGCGTGACCAGCGCGAACGGCATGTGTGCGTCCTGCAGGCGCCGTTCGAGATCGGCGAGCGTCGGATCGGGCGTGCCGTCGAAGGTGAAGCAGAACGCGATGAAGCGCGGCGCGACGAGATCGGTCAGGTGCCCGCGGCATGGGGCGCGGCCGTGCGTCGCGGGCAGCAGCAGCGGGCATTCCGCGAGCACCGTGCCGGGCGCCGGCCCGGCGGCAAACGTGTCGCGTTCCGCCGCGTTGAGCGGCGACGCCGCATACGCGATGGCCGATGTCTGGCGCGGATTGATCAACGAACGCAGCGCCGGGTGCCGGACCGCGAGCGACAGCACGGCCCGGCGCATCAGTTCGAAGGCAAACGACGGCGGCGCCATGAATTCGGTGCTCTTCGTGCCGTAGCGGAGGTTCTCGTGCGCGGCGAACACGCGTTCGTCCGAGTAGCTGTCGAGCAGGCTGTCCGATGCAAGGCCGCGGATCGTATACGCGAGCTTCCACGCAAGGTTGTCGGCGTCTTCGATGCCTGAATTTGCCCCGCGTACGCCGAAGATCGGCACGAGATGCGCGGCGTCGCCGCAGAACAGCACGCGGCCGTGCCGGTAGCGTTCCAGCGTCAGCGCGTTTGCCTTGTAGATCGTGATCCAGATCGGCGACCAGTGGCCGCGCTCGCCCATCATGTCGAGCAGGCTCTGCACGCGCGGGATCACGTTCCCGGGTTGCACGGCCGCGTCGGGATCCTCGCCGTCGCGCAACTGGTAGTCGATCCGCCACACGTTGCCCGGCTGCTTGTGGACGAGCACCGTCGAACCCGGGTTCGACGACGGATCGAAATACGCGAGCCGTTCGGTCGGCCGGTCGCTCTCGAGCGCGATGTCGACGATCACGTATCGGCCTTCGTAGCTCGTGCCCTGGAGCGACAGGCCGAGCGCATCGCGCAGCGTGCTGCGTCCGCCGTCGCATGCCACGACCCAGTCGGCCTCGAGCGCGTAGCCGCCCGGCGGCGTGTCGACCTCGAGGCGCACACCGTCCGGCTGCCGCGTCACGCCGACGACCTTCGCCTGCCAGCGGATCTCGATGAGCTCGGGGCGGCGCAGCGCGGCATCGAGCAGGAACTGCTCGATGTGGTACTGCGCGAGATTCACCATCGGCGGCAGCTTCTGGTTGTCGTCCTGCGGCATCGTGAAATGGAGCACCTCGTCGCGACGGTAGAAGCTGCGTCCGCCGGTCCACGGCAGCCCCACGCGCAGGAAATCGTCGAGTGCGCCGAGCCGCTCGACGATCTCGAGGCTGCGGCGCGAGACGCAGATGGCGCGGCTGCCGTGGCACACCGAGTCGTCGGCCTCGATCAACACGCTGCGGATACCGTGGTTCGCAAGGCCGAGCGCGACTGCAAGGCCCACGGGGCCGCCGCCCACGATCGCGACGCGATGGCGGTGCGTATCGACGCCGTCGTCGCAGGCAGGACGTTGCGGGGGATGGCGCTCGGCGACGAACGGGTAGGGTGTGAAGTCGATATCCATCGTGGGCTTCCTGGTGGTCCGGTTCGACGTGCACGGATCGACGGCGCGATGCGTGCAGCAGGTCGGTGCAGTATGGAAGCCGGTCATGCCGTCGTTGTCCCCATTTCGGGTACGGCGAACGAGGTGCGGGCGGGGCCGCGAGGGTCAAGGCGGATCGTGCGGGCTCAGGGCTGCATGCACAGTGCGAACAGTTCACGCTGGCTCGAAATGCCGAGACGACGGTATGCGCGCTTCTGGTAGGTGATGACGCTCGAAGCCTTCACGCCGATCGTTTCGCCGATCTCGTGCGCGGTCCGGCCGTCGAGCACGCCGCGCAGCACGTCGAGTTCCCGCTTGGACAACTCGGGGCACGCATTGCGCAGTCGCGCGAGCATCCGCTGCGGGATGCCGATCTGCGCCGCGCCGGCCAGCGCGTAGTGATGCTGCGCGGCCTGTGCGATCAGCGGCGCGAGCGTTTCGATCTCGGCGATTTCGCGCGGCAGGAACGCGCCGCTGCGATGCGCGCGGTACAGGTTGATCGACAGCCAGGTCGTATCGTCGGGCTGCGTCAGCAGCGCCAGCCGGTCGGAGACGTCGGGGCCGCGGTAGCACGCCGCGCGATACGCTTCGTGGCCGATCTCGTCGCCTGCCTGCCGGTGCAGCAGCAGGTCGTGACGCCGTGCGCCGCGATGCGCGGTCGATACGATCGGCTGATTGCCGTCGAGCGCATAGAAATGGCGTGCATAGGTGTCGGCGACGTCGCGCAGGTAGCGGCCGCCGCGATGGTCGGCGACCGACATCGTGCGCGGGCGATTGCCGAACTCGTACGCGAAGATCGTGCATTGCGTGATGGACAGCGCGCTGTCGAACAGCTTCAGGATTTCGGCCGCGAATGCGTTCGGCTCGTTGCCGCCGATCGCGGCGACGAGGCCGGTTGCGCGGGCCACGTCCAGCTGCCCGGTGAGCGTCGCTCGCTCGAGACGCCAAGTGCGCATGATGCAGGGGAGAGGGCGGAAGAATCCGGCCGATTGTAATCGGCGGTGCGCGGCGTGTAAGTCGGGGGATGCCCGCAAGCGGAACCGGTGCGGGAAGACGCGGGCGCATGATCGCGGCGTCGGAAAAGAGAAAAGGCCTGACAAGCGATGCTTGTCAGGCCTTTATATCTTGGTGCCGGAGATAGGAGTCGAACCTACGACCTTCGCATTACGAATGCGCTGCTCTACCAACTGAGCTACACCGGCAGCAGAGAAATGAAATTATATGGTGAAATCCGAGATCTTGGCAATAGGTTTTGCGAAATTTTTTTCAGCTTGCTGCTGCTGCTTCGCGAAACCCTCGATCCGGCGGACTTACCGCTTTCACTTCACTGCGATGCGACCGGTGAGGGCCACATCGCGAGGCGCGATTGTACTTGCGTACCGCACCTCCGTCTAGTGCTGCAGTGCAATTATTTTGCTTCGCCGTGATAGCCGGTGACGCGCTCGACTTCGTTCTTCGAACCGAGGAACACGGGGACGCGCTGGTGCAGGCCCGTCGGCTGCACGTCGAGGATGCGCTGCGTGCCGGTGGTCGCCGCGCCGCCTGCCTGTTCGACGATGAACGACATCGGGTTCGCTTCGTACATCAGGCGCAGCTTGCCCGGACGATCGGGCGTGCGCTTGTCGGCCGGGTACATGAAGATGCCGCCGCGGTTCAGGATCCGGTGCACGTCGGCCACCATCGATGCGATCCAGCGCATGTTGAAGTTGTCGCCGCGCGGGCCTTCCTTGCCGGCGTTCAACTCGTCGACGTAGCGCTTGACCGGGTCGTACCAGTGGCGCGCGTTCGATGCGTTGATCGCGTATTCGCGCGTATCGGCCGGGATCTGCATGTTGCTCTGCGTGAGCACCCACGAGCCGACTTCGCGGTCGAGCGTGAAGCAGTTCACGCCGTTGCCGGTCGTGAGCACGAACACCGTCTGCGGACCGTACACCGCGTAGCCGGCCGCGACCTGCTGGGTGCCGGGTTGCAGGAACGATTCCTCGGTTGCCTGCTTGCCGTCCGGGCAGCGCAGCACCGAGAAGATCGTGCCGATCGACACGTTCACGTCGATGTTCGACGAGCCGTCGAGCGGATCGAACACGAGCAGGTATTCGCCGCGCGGGTAGTTCGCGGGGATCGGGAAGAACGTTTCCATTTCTTCCGACGCCATCGCGGCGAGGTTGCCGCCCCATTCGTTCGCGTCGAGCAGGATTTCGTTCGACAGGATGTCGAGCTTCTTCTGCACTTCGCCCTGGACGTTTTCGCTGCCGGCGGTGCCGAGCGCGTCGCCGAGCGCGCCCTTCGACACGTTGTAGCTGATCGCCTTGCACGCGCGTGCGACGACTTCGATCAGCAGGCGCAGGTCGGCGGGGAGGTTGTTGGTCTCACGTTGCTGTTCGATCAGGAACTTCGACAGCGTGGTGCGGCGGGCAATGGACATGACAGACTCCGAAAGGCCAAAGAATCCTTGAATGGCCGCAATTTTACCTGCCGCGCCCCGCGTGCCGCCGCCTTTTTTCGTCCGGTTACATGGCCGGGAGGCCGGGCGGGCCCGGTTGCCGCCGGGCGGCACGGCCGGGACGCGCTGCGCCCGCGGCCGGTTGCGCGGTCAGACCCCGCGATGCCGCCCGGTGCCGGCCGCGCGCGCAATTGAAAAAGCCGGTGCCGCGACGGGCGGCACCGGCTTCATTGCGCGGGCGTGATGCGGGAGACGGCGTTATGCGAGCGCCTTCTCGACGATCTCGCGCACGTCGCGCGACTTCGCGCCGGCCGCGACCTGCTCGAGCGCGTCGCGCATCCGGTCGCGCAGCGCGGGCGTGAAGCGGCGCCACAGTTCGAGCGAGCGCGCGAGGCGTGCGGCGACCTGCGGGTTGATCGCGTCGAGCGCGAGCACCTGCTCGGCCCAGAACGCGTAACCGGAGCCGTCCGCCGCGTGGAATTGCGCGGGGTTGGCTGCGCAGAAGCTGAAGATCAGCGAGCGCGCGCGGTTCGGGTTCTTCAGGTTGAAGGCCGGGTGCGCGAGCAGCCGGCGAACCTTCGCGAGCGTCGGCTGCTCGGCCGTACCGCGTTGTGCGGCCTGCATCGCGAACCACTTGTCGATCACGAGCGCCTCCTTCTCGAAGCGACGGTAGAAGTCGTCGAGCGCATGCTCGGCCGGCTCGGGCGCACCGGCCGCCGCGGCGGACAGCAGCGCGCCGAGCGCGGCCGCGCGATCGGTCATGTTGTTCGCGGTTTCGTACTGCGCGGTGGCGAGGCGCACCGCGTCGGCCGGATCGTCGAGTTCGGCGAGATACGCCAGCGCGAGGTTCTTCAGCGCGCGGCGACCCGAGGCCTCCGGCGTCGGCTCGTAGGCGCCGGGCGTCTGCTGCTGCTCGTAGGCGGCGAGCCAGTCGGCGCGCAGCGCGCTTGCGAGCTGGCGGCGCACGAACAGGCGCGCGCGATGCACGGCGGCCGGATCGGCCTCGGCCATCTGGTCGGCGAGATAGGTTTCCGACGGCAGCGTCAGCGCGAGTTCGCGGAACGCGGGCGACAACGTTGCGTCGGTCAGCACACGGCGAAACGCGGCGACGAAATTCTCGCCGAGCGTGAGCGGCTCGTGCGCGGCGGCGCGGGAGGCGAGCGTCAGCAGCGCGCGCGTCGCGAGGCGCTGGCCGGCCTCCCAGCGGTTGAACGGATCGCTGTCGTGCGCGAGCAGAAACGCGAGGTCGTCGTCGCTGTAGTCGTACTCGACGATCACCGGCGACGAGAAGTTGCGCAGCAGCGACGGCAGCGGTCGCTCCGGCACGTCGACGAACGTGAAGGTCTGCTCGGCGTCGGTGAAGTCGAGCACGCGCGTCGTGCCCGATGCGGCGGCTTCGCCGTCGAGACGCAGCGGCAGGTCGCGGCCGTCGCGGCCGATCAGGCCGATCGCGAACGGAATCAGCAGCGGCCCTTGCTGCGTGTCGCGCGCGGCCGGCGACGCGTCGCCGTAGCCCTGCGCGAGCGTGACCGTAAAGCGGCGCGCGGCGGCGTCGTACGCGGTGCGCACCGAGACGCGCGGCGTGCCGGCCTGGCTGTACCAGCGCTCGAACTGCGCGAGGTCGCGCCCGTTTGCGTCGGCCATCGCGTGCCGGAAGTCGTCGCAGGTCACCGCATGGCCGTCGTGGCGCTTGAAGTACAGGTCCATGCCCTTGCGGAAGCCGTCGCGGCCGAACAGCGTCTGGTACATCCGCACGACTTCCGAACCCTTCTCGTAGACGGTCATCGTGTAGAAGTTGTTGATCTCGACGTAGCTCTCCGGGCGCACCGGATGCGCCATCGGGCCCGCGTCCTCGGCGAACTGCAACTGGCGCAGCACGCGGACGTCCTCGATGCGCTTGACCGCGCGAGCGGCCGATTCGATGTCGTCGCCCGCGGCCATGTCGGCCGAGAATTCCTGGTCGCGGAACACGGTCAGGCCTTCCTTCAGGCTCAGCTGGAACCAGTCGCGGCAGGTGACGCGGTTGCCGGTCCAGTTGTGGAAGTATTCATGGCCGACCACCGACTCGATGTTCGCGAAGTCGGTGTCGGTCGCGGTCTCGGGGTTCGCCAGCACGTACTTCGTGTTGAAGATGTTGAGCCCCTTGTTTTCCATCGCGCCCATGTTGAAATCGCCGACGGCGACGATCATGAAGCGGTCGAGATCGAGTTCGAGGCCGAAGCGCTTCTCGTCCCAGCGGATCGAGTGGATCAGCGACTCCATCGCGTGACGCGTCTTGTCGAGATCGGCCGGTTCGACCCACACCTGCAGCAGCTTTTCCTTGCCCGAGCCGGTGGTGATCTTTTCCTCGATCGCGACGAGCTTGCCGGCGACGAGCGCGAACAGGTAGCTCGGCTTGCGGAACGGATCTTCCCACTTCGCGAAGTGGCGGCCGTCGGGCAGGTCGCCCGAATCGACGAGGTTGCCGTTCGACAGCAGCACCGGGTACGCGGCCTTGTCGGCGCGCAGCGTCACCGTGTACGACGCCATCACGTCCGGACGGTCGAGGAAATAGGTGATGCGGCGGAAACCTTCGGCCTCGCACTGCGTGAAGAAGTTGCCGCTCGACACATACAGGCCCGACAGCGTCGTATTCTGGTCCGGCGCGCAGGCGCTCTCGAGCGTCAGCTCGAAGGCGTCGGGAACGTTCTCGACGGTCAGTCCGTGCTCGTGCGCGCGCACGGCGCTGTGCGGCGCGCCATCCAGCCGGGCGCCGAGGAATTCGAGCGCTTCGCCCAGCAGTTCCAGGTGCGGCGCGGGCGCGGCGTCCGGATTGCGGCGCACGCGCATCGTATTCCTGACGACCGTGCGGGCCGGCGCCAGATCGAATTCGAGCGCGACGGAATCGATGAGGAAGGCCGGCGGCGTGTAGTCGGCGCGGCGGATCACGGTGGAGGAGGCGTTGTCGGACATGGTCGTCGAGATCGGTGGAGTGGGGGGGCGGACCCGCGGCACGGGCGGGGCGAACCGGGCCATTGTACAAAGGCTGGCGGCCGTGTGCCGGTCGAACTTTTTGCGGGTTCCGGCAGTCCGCGTATTATCGGCATCCCGTTACGGTTCGCGTGGTGCGACAAACGGGTGACGGATCGACGAGGATCAACATGAAACACGAATGGATACGACGCGGTGCAGGCTGGGCGGCGGTGCTGTGGGTGGCGCTGCTGACCGGCTGCACGAGCTACGTGACGACCCAGGTCACGGCCTTCTCCGACTGGCGCGGCAGCGACGCGACCCGCACCTACGCATTCACGCGCACCGATGCGCAGAAGAACAGCATCGAGCAGTCGACCTACGAACCGATCGTCGCGAACGAACTGTCCACGTATGCGTTCCGCCAGGTGGCGCAGGAGCAGGCGCGGTATCTCGTCGGGCTGACCTATGCGGTCGGCAGCGATCTCGTGACGGTGCCGCAGCCGGTCTACTACGATCCGTGGTTCGCGCCCGGGCCGTACTGGCGGGGCGGCCCGTGGGGGCCGGGGGGGCCCTGGGGGGCGGTGCCGGCGGGGGATGTTGCGCAGACGGAACCGGGGTTTGACTACACCCCCGGCAT
>NZ_JPGL01000075.1 GCF_000732615.1 Burkholderia paludis | reverse complement strand
CTTGATGCCCATCTTGCGCAGTTCCGCGAAGCGCTCCTTGATGCCGCCCTTCACGATGTCCTTCAGCTCGATCACGCCGAGCACGCGCGCCGCGCCGTCATGCAGGTCGGCCACGACGAGCGGCGTGCTGCCGCGGCGCGCGACCTCGTCGACCGCGCGGCGCACTTCCTCGGGGAAACGGCTGCCGTGCGCCTCGACGTAGCCGCGGATCGCGTCGGCCGCTCCCTTGCGGATCTCGCGGCCGGGCAGATCGACGCCGCTCATCCGCGTCTGCGCGGAAAAGCCGATGAACGTCGCATGCAGCTGCGCCATGTCGCGCTGGCGAATGTTGAAGCGCTCCTTCGCGAGCACGACGATGCTGCGGCCTTCCGGCGTTTCGTCGGCGAGCGACGACAGCTGCGCAGCATCGGCCAGCGCTTCCTCGGCCACGCCCGGCGCCGGCACGAACATCGATGCCTGGCGGTTGCCGAGCGTGATCGTGCCGGTCTTGTCGAGCAGCAGCACGTCGACGTCGCCGGCCGCTTCCACCGCGCGCCCCGACGTCGCGATCACGTTCGCCTGCATCATCCGGCTCATGCCGGCCACGCCGATCGCGGACAGCAGGCCGCCGATCGTCGTCGGGATCAGGCACACGAGCAGCGCGACCAGTGCGGTGATCGTCACCACGTGGCCGGCCTTCATCGCTTCGACCGAGAACATCGAGAACGGCAGCAGCGTCGCGGTCGCGAGCAGCATCACGATCGTCAGCGCCACCAGCAGGATCGTCAGCGCGATCTCGTTCGGGGTCTTCTTGCGCTTCGCGCCTTCGACCATCGCGATCATCCGGTCGAGGAACGCCTCGCCGGGGTTCGCGGTGACCTTGACGACGATCCAGTCGGACAGCACGCGCGTGCCGCCCGTCACCGACGAGAAATCGCCGCCCGATTCGCGGATCACCGGCGCGGATTCGCCGGTGATCGCCGACTCGTCGACGGACGCGACGCCGTCGACCACCTCGCCGTCGGCCGGGATCACGTCGCCGGCCTCGACGAGCACGACGTCGCCCTTGCGGAGCTCGGTCGCGTTCGTGATGCGGATCGGCGACTTCGGATGGGGCTCGTTGAGCTTCTTCGCCGTCACGTCCTTCTTCGCGCTGCGCAGCGATGCGGCCTGCGCCTTCGAGCGCCCTTCCGCGAGCGCTTCGGCGAAGTTCGCGAACAGCACCGTGAACCACAGCCACAGCGCGATCGCGAGGATGAAGCCCGACGGCGCCTCGGCCTGGCCGGAAAGCGCCGCGATCCACAGGATCGTCGTCAGGATGCTGCCGACGTACACGCAGAACATCACCGGGTTGCGGAACTGCGTGCGCGGCGTGAGTTTCTTGAACGAATCCACGATCGCCGGGCGCAGCAGCGCCGGGTCGAACATGGACCGTGTTGCGGAATGTTGAGTCATTGCGATCTCTTCAATCTCTTCAGTCTTTTCAATGTGTCGCCGTGCGGACGCGCATCACGCGCCCAGCCACATCATCAGGTGCTCGACGCCCGGGCCGAGCGCAAGCGCCGGCACGTAGGTCAGCGCGCCCACCAGCAGCACGGTGCCGAGCAGCAGCACGACGAACAGCGGGCCATGCGTCGGCAGCGTGCCGCTCGTCACCGCGATGCGCTTCTTCGCGGCCAGCGAGCCGGCGATCGCCAGCACCGGCACGATCGTGCCGAAGCGGCCGAACCACATCGCGATCGCGGTCATCCAGTTGTAGAACGGCGTACCGACGGTCAGGCCCGCGAACGCGCTGCCGTTGTTGTTGGCGGCCGAGCTGAACGCGTACAGGATTTCCGAGAAGCCGTGCGGGCCCGGGTTCGCGATGCCGGCCTTGCCCGCATCGGCGAGCACGGCGATCGACGTACCGACCAGCACGAGCAGCGGCGTGAGCAGCACGACGATCGACACCATCTTCATCTCGTACGATTCGATCTTCTTGCCGACGTATTCCGGCGTGCGCCCGATCATCAGGCCGGCGACGAACACCGCGAGCAGCGCGAACACGAGCATCCCGTACAGGCCCGAACCGACCCCGCCGAAAATCACCTCGCCCAGCTGCATCAGCAGCATCGGCACGAGGCCGCCGAGCGGCGTCAGCGAATCGTGCATCGTGTCGACCGCCCCGCACGACGCGGCCGTGGTCGCGACCGTGAAGATGCCGGTCTGCGCGATGCCGAAGCGCGTTTCCTTGCCTTCCATGTTGCCGCCCGGCTGCAGCGCGCTCGCCGACTGGTCGACGTGCAGCGCGGCGAGCGTCGGGTTGCCGCCCTGCTCGGCGTTCACCTCGACGCCGATCGCGATCACGAACGCGACCGTCATCGCCGCCAGCACCGCGATACCCTGCCGGCGATCGCCGATCACGCGGCCGAACACCAGGCACAGCGCGGCCGGGATGATCAGGATCGCGAAGATCTGGATGAAGTTCGCGAACGGCGTCGGGTTCTCGTACGGGTGTGCGGAGTTCGCATTGAAGAAGCCGCCGCCGTTGGTGCCGAGCATCTTGATCGCTTCCTGCGACGCGACCGGGCCCATTGCGAGCGTCTGCTTCGTCAACGGCGTCGACACCGTGACCGGATTACCCTTGTCGTCCTTCACCGGGTTGCCCTGCGCGTCGAGCTTCGGCGCCGCGTACGTGCTCGCCTGCAGCACCGGCACGTCCTCGTAGGCCTTCATGTTCTGGATCACGCCCTGGCTCATCAGCAGCCCGGCGATCAGCACCGACATCGGCACGAGCACGTACATCGTCACCCGCGTGAGGTCGACCCAGAAGTTGCCGATGGTGGCTGCCGTGTGGCGCGCGAAACCGCGGATCAGCGCGATCACGACGACGATGCCGGTTGCCGCCGACAGGAAGTTCTGCACGGTCAGGCCGAGCATCTGCGTCAGGTAGCTGACGGTCTGCTCCGGCGTGTAGTCCTGCCAGTTCGTATTGGTGACGAAGCTCACGGCGGTGTTGAACGCACCGTCGACCGTCATCGCGCCGAACTGCTGCGGATTGCCGGGCAGGAAGCCCTGCAGGCGCAGCAGGCCGTAGAGGAACAGCGCGCCAAGCGCATTGAACGCGATCGTCGCGATCGCATACTGCTTCCAGTTCATCTCGCTGCCGGCGTCGACGCCGGCGATGCGGTACAGCGCGCGCTCGAGCGGCCCGAACACGCGCACGACGCGCGAGCTGCCGTCCATCACCGCCGACAGGTAGCGCGCGACCGGCACGGCCGCCGCCAGCAGCACGACGATGAAGAGCGCCGTCTGCAAGAGATTGTTCGCGTTCATTCGATGTCCTCCGCGCGCAGCAGCGCAAACACGAGATACGCGAACAGCAGGGCCGTCGATGCGCCCGCCAGCCAAAGCATCCAGGTCATGCTCGCCCCCCGCGACCGTATTGCACGAGCTTCTCGCAACCGGCAACCAAACCGAGGATCAGCGCGGTGAAAAGCACCAGTGCGCCGATGAAAACCCCATCCATTTTGTGTTCTCCGTCATCGAAATCAGACGACTAGAACCTTATGGGAACGCACGTAAAGGACGGGTCAAAGGTATCGGGGCCGGTGTAAAAAACGCGTAAACGCGCAGACGGGCGCAACCGGGAGGCGGGACGGACGGCGCCTCGGCGCCGCCCGCGGGGACGCGTGCCGGCGGGGTGCCGGCACGGCGGGGACGGGTCAGGGAACGAGGATCGTCGAGCCGGTGGTGTTGCGCGACTCGAGATCGGCATGCGCGCGGCCGACTTCCGCGAGCGGGTAGCGCTGGTTGATGCTGGTCTTCACCTTGCCCGACAGGATCGCGTCGAACAGCTCGGCGGCCGCGGATTCGAGATCCGCGCGCTTCGCGATGTACGAGAACAGCGTCGGACGCGTGAAGAACAGCGAGCCGCGCGACGAGAATTCCTTCGAGTCGATCGGCGGCAGCGGGCCCGACGCGTTGCCGAAGCTGACGAAGTAGCCGAGCGGCGCGAGGCTGTCGAGCGAGCCGACATAGGTGTCCTTGCCGATCGAATCGTAGACGACCGGCACGCCCGCGCCGTTCGTGATGTCCTTCACGCGCTGCGTGAAGTTCTCGCGCGTATAGACGATCGGGTGGTCGCAACCGTGCGCCTTCGCAAGTTCGGCCTTCGCGTCGGAGCCGACCGTGCCGATCACGGTCGCGCCGAGCGCCTTCGCCCACTGGCACACGAGCAGGCCGACGCCGCCGGCCGCCGCGTGGATCAGGATCGTGTCGCCGGCCTTCACCGGGTAGGTACGGCGCAGCAGGTAGTGGGCGGTCAGGCCCTGCAGCATCACCGACGCCGCGTCGTCGTAGCCGATGCCGTCCGGCAACTTCACGAGCTTCGCGGCCGGCATCACGCGCTCCTGCGCGTAGGCGCCCGGCGGCTGCCCGACGTACGCGACGCGGTCGCCCGCCTTGAACGCGGTCACGCCTTCGCCGACGGCCGTCACCTCGCCCGCCGCCTCCATCCCGAGGCCGCCGGGCAGCGGCTGCGGATAGAGGCCCGTACGAAAATACACGTCGATGTAGTTGAGCCCGACCGCATGCTGCCGGATGCGGACTTCGCCCGCGCCCGGCTCGCCGACCTCGACATCGACCCACTTCATCACGTCCGGGCCGCCCGGCTGGTCGTATCGGATTGCTTTCGGCATCGTTTCGCTCCTCGTCTGTCAATCGGTCAGGAAAAATCCGGATCGCCGATGGGCGGGCCGGCCGATTCTTGCGGGAACCGGGCGGCGGGCGCGCATCGCGACGCACGATTCTCGCGCAACGCGCGGCGTCGCGCAGCGCGCCGCCGCAAACCCTTTGCCGACGCAGGGGTATCGCGACGCCGACCGGGCCTGCGGCCCGCTCGATGCCCGTCAGCCCGGCATTGCCCGCGCAAACCGCGCCAGCAACACTTCGCCACGTTCCAATCATGCGCTGCGCACCGGACGGCACCCCGCCCGGTCGGGGACAGCGGAGCCTGACGGTCCCGCGAATCAGCGGCGAGCATCCCCGCACGCCACGCAACCCCCGCGCAACTTCTTCACACCGGGCGCCGACGTCGGCGACTCCGGCCGGGATCGGTTCGCCGAAACACGCCGCCACCTTACCGATTTCCGAGACGGGAGCCATGCCAGGTTTGCGCTTCCGTCGAATTTGCGAGCGTCACCCCGTGGGCGTCCTTTCCCTCCGGCACATGTTTGTTTTCGTGTCGTTGTCGGCGAGTGCCGCGGTCGCAAGCGCGACCACGGTGCCGCGCGTCGACGGCGTCCGGCTGCTCGACGGCATGAGCCGCACCGATATCACGCCATACGCCGACGCCGAGCGCCACGCCGCGACCGGGTATCTGGCTGGCGTGGCCGACGCCACAGCCGGCAAGGACTGGTGCGGCAACGCGCGCATCAAGCCGGGAGAAGTCGGTTTGGACGTACTCGACACGCTCCGCAAGCTGCCGCGAGAAGCGCTGAAGGCCAGCGCGACGAGCCTCGTCGTCGGCATCCTTCGGCACAAGTATCCGTGTCGCTGATCGGCGGAGATCCGGGTTGAAGCCGCCTTTTTCCTGCTACTCAGCCACTATCCGGGCAACAGGATGACGGCGCACGGGCCGTCTGCGGTTCGGATGGCTATTGGGAGGCATCCGAGGTGTGGTTCTGGCCGCTACGGTGACGATCCGCACCCGATCTGCCGTCGTTCGCGGCCCCCGTTCGCGCCCCTTCGTCACGGCAGCGTCAGCGCCCAAGGTCGCCCTCGACCTGACGCCGCCGTTCCGGCCGCCCGGCTAGCAGACGTCCTGCATGTTGCGCGCCAGATCGTCGAGCAGCATCCGCGCGGTTGCGACGTTGGTCGCAACCGGCACGTCGTGCACGTCGCACGCGCGCACGAGCGCGGTGATGTCCGGATCGTGCGGTTGCGCGGTCATCGGATCGCGCAGGAACACGACGATGTCGACGCGGCCGTCGGCCAGTTCCGCGCCGATCTGCAAATCGCCGCCGAGCGGCCCCGACAGCTTGCGCTCGACCTCGAGCCCGTGCGCGGCCGCAATGCGGCCGCCCGTCGTGCCGGTCGCGACCAGGCGGCATTGCGCGAGCGTCGCGCGGTATTCGCCCGCGAGCGCGACGATCTCGTTCTTCTTCGCGTCGTGCGCAATCAAGGCGATGCGGGGTTTGCTCATCTCCGGATCCTTCGTTGTCGGTGGTGGTCGTGAATGGCGGTGCGCGTCAGAACGTGCCCGGATACGCGCCGCCGTCGAGCAGCCAGTTCTGCCCGGTGATGTAGCCGGCATGCACGCTGCACAGGAACGCACATGCCGCGCCGAATTCCGCGCGCGTGCCGAGGCGGCCGGCCGGGATCTCCCGGGTGCGCCGCGCGCGCATCTCGTCGACCGTGACGCCCTGCGCCTTCGCCGACGCGGTGAGCGTCGTCGCGATCCGGTCGGTGTCGAACAGCCCCGGCAGCAGGTTGTTGATCGTCACGCCCTGCCCGGCAACCTTGCGCGACAGCCCCGCGACGAAACCGGTCAGCCCCGAGCGCGCGCCGTTCGACAGCGCGAGCACGTCGATCGGCGCCTTCACGGCCGAGCTGGTGATGTTGACGACCCGGCCGAAGCCGCGCGCGATCATCCCGTCGAGGGTCGCGCGGATCAGTTCGATCGGCGTCAGCATGTTCGACTCGAGCGCGCGGATCCAGTCGTCGTGCGAGAAGTCGCGGAAATCGCCGGGCGGCGGGCCGCCGGCATTCGTCACGAGAATGTCCGGCTGCGGGCACGCGGCGAGCGCGGCCGCACGCCCGTGCGGCGTCGTAATGTCGCAGGCGACCGCCGTGACGGACACGTTCGCGCCGGCGCGGATCTCCTCCGCGGTTTCCTCCAGCGTGTCGCGCGTGCGCGCGACGATCACGAGGTTCACGCCCTCGGCGGCCAGCGCTTCCGCGCAGCCGCGACCGAGCCCCTTGCTTGCCGCGCACACGAGCGCGGTCTTTCCTGCGATGCCGAGATCCATCGTCGATTCCTTGGTGGCGACGCGCGCCGGCGCGGCGCCGTTGCGCCGCCGGACGGGCGAACGGGCGCGCGCGGCGCGCGGATTGTCGTGAGACGTCGATAATATCCGGATCGCGCGGCGCGCCTTGGTAAAATTGCGGCCATAAGCGGCGGCCGGCCCGGGCGCGCCGCCCCGATCACCTTTTGCCGCCAAGGCACCCCCGTCATGAAACAGGACAGCCGTTTCCCCAATCTCTTCATCACCGATCACCCGCTGATCCAGCACAAGCTCACGCACATGCGCGACAAGGACACGTCGACGCGCACGTTCCGCGAGCTGCTGCGCGAGATCACGCTGCTGATGGGCTACGAGATCACCCGCAACCTGCCGATCACGACCAAGCGGGTCGAAACCCCGCTGGTCGAGGTCGACGCGCCGGTGATCGCGGGCAAGAAACTGGCGATCGTGCCGGTGCTGCGCGCAGGCATCGGGATGTCGGACGGCCTGCTCGACCTGGTTCCGTCCGCGCGCGTCGGCCATATCGGCGTGTACCGCGCCGACGACCACCGCCCGGTCGAGTACCTGGTGCGCCTGCCGGATCTGGAAGACCGCATCTTCATCCTGTGCGACCCGATGGTCGCGACCGGCTATTCGGCCGTCCATGCGGTCGACGTGCTCAAGCGCCGCAACGTGCCGGCCGCGAACATCATGTTCGTCGCCCTCGTCGCCGCGCCCGAGGGCGTGCAGGTGTTCCAGGACGCCCACCCGGACGTGAAACTGTTCGTCGCGTCGCTCGACTCGCACCTGAACGAGCACGCATACATCGTGCCGGGCCTCGGCGACGCGGGCGACCGCCTGTTCGGCACCAAAAACTGAGTTCCGGCGCGCCCGCGCGGCGCGCGGCCCGGCCCGGCGGCGGCCCACCCGGCCGTTCGGCCATGCGCGGCGGCCCCGAAACGACGGTCGCCGCGTGATAAAATCCCGATCCACTCGACACGCGGCCCCGCGGCTTCATGCCCGCCGACACGGCCGCCGATTCAACGACACATTGGCACAATCGCCCGCGCTGCGCGCCCGGGCACGGAGAAAGGTATGGCTGGTCATTCGAAATGGGCCAACATCAAGCATAAGAAGGCAGCGGCCGACGCGAAGCGCGGCAAGATCTGGACCCGCCTGATCAAGGAAATCCAGGTCGCGGCACGCCTCGGCGGCGGCGACGTCAACTCGAACCCGCGCCTGCGTCTCGCGGTCGACAAGGCGGCCGACGCGAACATGCCGAAGGACAACGTCAAGCGCGCGATCGATCGCGGCGTCGGCGGCGCGGACGGCGCGAACTACGAGGAAATCCGGTACGAAGGCTACGGCATCAGCGGCGCGGCGATCATCGTCGACACGCTGACCGACAACCGCACCCGCACGGTCGCGGAAGTCCGCCATGCGTTCTCGAAGTTCGGCGGCAACATGGGCACCGACGGCTCGGTCGCCTTCATGTTCGATCACGTCGGCCAGTTCCTGTTCGCCCCGGGCACGTCGGAAGACGCGCTGATGGAAGCCGCGCTCGAAGCCGGCGCGAACGACGTGAACACGAACGACGACGGCTCGATCGAGGTGCTGTGCGACTGGCAGGCCTTCTCGGCAGTGAAGGACGCGCTCGAAACCGCCGGCTTCAAGGCCGAGCTCGCCGAAGTGACGATGAAGCCGCAGAACGAAGTCGAGTTCACCGGCGACGACGCGGCGAAGATGCAGAAGCTCCTGGACGCGCTCGAGAACCTCGACGACGTGCAGGACGTGTATACGAACGCCGTCATCGTCGAGGAATGAGATGCCGGCCGCCGTGCGCCCGTTGCGGCGGCGGCCCGATCGAATCCGCGGCCGGCGCGCCTGAGCGTGCCGGCCGCCCTGTTTTCTAGTCTGCGGGGAATCCCATGAAACTACTCGTCGTCGGTTCCGGCGGCCGCGAACATGCGCTGGCGTGGAAGCTCGCGCAGTCGCCGCGCGTCCAGATGGTCTACGTCGCGCCCGGCAATGGCGGCACGGCGCAGGACGAGCGTCTGAAGAACGTCGACATCACGGCGCTCGACGAACTCGCCGATTTCGCGGAACGCGAAGGCGTTGCGTTCACGCTCGTCGGGCCGGAAGCGCCGCTCGCGGCCGGCATCGTCAACCTGTTTCGCGCACGCGGCCTGAAGGTCTTCGGCCCGACCCGCGAAGCCGCGCAGCTCGAAAGCTCGAAGGATTTCGCGAAGGCGTTCATGAAGCGCCACGGCATCCCGACCGCCGAGTACGAAACCTTCTCCGACGTGGCCGCCGCGCATGCGTACATCGACGCGAAGGGTGCGCCGATCGTCGTGAAGGCCGACGGCCTCGCGGCCGGCAAGGGCGTCGTCGTCGCGATGACGCTGGAAGAGGCGCACGCAGCCGTCGACATGATGCTGTCGGGCAACAAGCTCGGCGATGCGGGCGCACGCGTCGTGATCGAGGAATTCCTCGACGGCGAGGAAGCCAGCTTCATCGTGATGGTCGACGGCAAGCATGCGCTGGCGCTGGCTTCGAGCCAGGATCACAAGCGCCTGCTCGACGAGGACCGCGGCCCGAACACGGGCGGCATGGGCGCATATTCGCCCGCGCCGATCGTCACGCCGCAGATGCACGCGCGCGTGATGCGCGAGATCATCATGCCGACCGTGCGCGGGATGGAGAAGGACGGCATCCGCTTCACGGGCTTCCTGTATGCGGGCCTGATGATCGACAAGGAAGGCCATCCGCGCACGCTGGAGTTCAACTGCCGGATGGGCGACCCGGAAACGCAGCCGATCATGGCGCGCCTGAAGAGCGATTTCTCGAAGGTCGTCGAGCACGCGATCGCGGGCACGCTCGATACGGTCGAGCTCGACTGGGACCGTCGCACCGCGCTGGGCGTCGTGCTGGCCGCACACGGCTATCCGGACGCGCCGCGCAAGGGCGACCGCATCAACGGCATCCCGGCCGAGACCGAACAGACGGTCACGTTCCACGCGGGCACGACGCTCGACGGCGACAAGCTGACGACGTCCGGCGGCCGCGTCCTGTGCGTGGTCGGCCTCGCCGATTCGGTGCGCGAAGCGCAGCAGCATGCCTACGACACGATCAACCAGATCAACTTCGAAGGCATGCAGTACCGCCGCGACATCGGTTTCCGCGCGCTCAACCGCAAGAACGCGTGACGCGGGTCCGGACGCCTGGCCCGACCCAGGCGCCGCCTCCTCTGCCGGGGTTCGATAGAATGCCCGGCAGATGCTTTTTTTACGGCCCCCGCTTCGGGCGGGGGCAGCCAGTTCAGACATGACCGATTCGACCTACGACGTGACGCGCGTGCGCACGTACCTCCAGGGCCTGCAGACACGTATCGCCGACGCGCTCGGCGCGCTCGACGGCACGCCGCTCGCGACCGACGCCTGGCAGCGCGGGCCGGCCGAACGCCTGCGCGGCGGCGGCTGCACGCGCATCCTCGAAGGCGGGCGCGTGTTCGAGCGCGCGGGAATCGGTTTTTCCGATGTCGCGGGCGACGCGCTGCCGCCGTCGGCGAGCGCGGCGCGCCCGCAGCTCGCGGGCCGCGGCTTCGAGGCGCTCGGCGTGTCGCTGGTGCTGCACCCGCGCAATCCGTACTGCCCGACCGTCCACATGAACGTGCGGATGCTGATCGCGACGAAGCCGGGCGAAGATCCCGTGTTCTGGTTCGGCGGCGGCATGGATCTGACACCGGTTTACGGTTTCGAGGACGACGCGCGGCATTTCCACCAGACCTGCAAGGATGCGCTCGACCCGTTCGGCGCCGAGCTGTACCCGCGCTTCAAGACGTGGTGCGACGAGTATTTCTTCCTGAAACACCGCAACGAGACGCGCGGCATCGGCGGGATCTTCTTCGACGATTACGCCGAGCCCGGTTTCGAACGCTCGTTTGACATGATGCAGCGGGTCGGCGATGCGTTCCTGCAGGCCTACCTGCCGATCGTCGAACGCCGCGCCGACACGCCGTACGGCGAGCGCGAACGCGAGTTCCAGGCGTATCGGCGCGGCCGCTACGTCGAATTCAACCTCGTGTTCGACCGCGGCACGCTGTTCGGCCTCCAGAGCGGCGGGCGGACCGAGTCGATCCTGATGTCGATGCCGCCGGTCGCGAACTGGCGCTACAACTGGCAGCCCGAGCCGGGTTCGCCCGAAGCGCGCCTGACCAGCGACTTCCTCGTGCCGCGCGACTGGGTGTGAGCCCGCGCGCCCCGCTGCCCCAACGAAAGGACGCGTCTCTGGACACCATCGCCCGCCCCGCCCCGCTGCCGCGTCGTATCGGCCTGCTGGGCGGCACTTTCGACCCGATCCACGACGGCCACCTGGCGCTCGCGCGCCGGTTCGCCGAACTGCTCGACCTGACCGAGCTCGTGTTGCTGCCCGCCGGGCAGCCGTACCAGAAGCGCGACGTGTCGGCCGCCGAGCATCGGCTCGCGATGACGCGCGCCGCCGCCGGCTCGCTGTCCTTGCCGGGCACGGCCGTGACCGTCGCGACCGACGAGATCGAGCACGCCGGCCCGACCTACACGGTCGAGACGCTCGCGCGCTGGCGCGAGCGGATCGGCCCCGACGCGTCGCTGTCGCTGCTGATCGGCGCCGACCAGCTCGTGCGCCTCGACACGTGGCGCGACTGGCGCCGGTTGTTCGACCATGCGCACGTCTGCGTGTCGACGCGCCCGGGCTTCGAGCTCGGCGCGGCGCCGCCGGACGTCGCACGGGAAATCGCCGTGCGGCAGGCGGGCGCCGACGTGCTGAAAGCCGTGCCGGCCGGCCGCCTGCTGATCGACACGACGCTCGCCTTCGACATCGCCGCGACCGACATCCGCGCGCACCTGCGCGAATGCATCGCGCGCCATGCGCAAATGCCCGACGCATCGGCCGAGCATGTGCCGGCCGCCGTATGGGCCTATATTCTTCAACATCGTCTCTACCATTCCTGAATCCATGGATATCCGCAAACTGCAGCGCGTGATCGTCGACGCCCTCGAAGACGTCAAGGCGCAAGACATCAAGGTGTTCAACACCAGCCACCTGACCGAACTGTTCGACCGCGTGGTCGTCGCGTCGGGCACCTCCAATCGCCAGACCAAGGCCCTCGCGTCGAACGTACGCGACAAGGTCAAGGAGGCTGGCGGCGACATCGTCAGCTCCGAAGGCGAGGACACCGGCGAATGGGTGCTGGTCGACTGCGGCGACGCGGTCGTGCACATCCTGCAACCGGCGCTGCGCCAGTACTACAACCTCGAGGAAATCTGGGGCGACAAGCCCGTGCGGATGAAGCTCGGCGGCGGCAAGGGCCCGAACGGCTTTGCCACGGCCAGCGAAGACGACGAGGACGAGGAAGAAGAAGCCGCACCGGCGCGCCCGGCACGCAAGACGGCCGCCCGTCGCCGCTGAGTCGCCCGGCTGTCCCGATGAAGCTTTTCATCCTCGCCGTCGGCCACAAGATGCCGGGCTGGATCGCGTCCGGCTTCGACGAATACACGAAGCGGATGCCGCCCGAACTGCGCATCGAGTTGCGCGAGATCAAGCCCGAACTGCGTTCGGGCGGCCGCAGCGGCGAGAGCGTGATGGCGGCCGAGCGGCAGAAGATCGAGGCCGCGCTGCCGAAAGGCGCGCGCCTCGTCGCGCTCGACGAGCGCGGCCGCGACTGGACCACGATGCAGCTCGCGCAGGCGCTGCCCGGCTGGCAGCAGGACGGCCGCGACGTCGCGTTCGTGATCGGCGGCGCCGACGGGCTCGATCCGGAACTGAAAGCGCGCGCCGACGTGCTGCTGCGCATCTCCAGCATGACGCTGCCGCACGGGATGGTGCGCGTGCTGCTCGCCGAACAGCTTTACCGGGCGTGGAGCATCACGCAGAATCACCCCTACCACCGCGCATGACGCGTCGTCCTCGCGACGCGCGCCGCGCGCGCCCACCGAGATAACGACACCATGCCGTCCAGCACGCCCACCGCGCTTTTTCCGACCCTTTATCTCGCCTCGCAAAGCCCGCGCCGCCAGGAGCTGCTGCAGCAGATCGGCGTGAGTTTCGAGCTGCTGCTGCCGCGGCCCGACGAAGACGCCGAGGCGCTCGAAGCCGAGCTGCCCGGCGAGGCCGCCGATGCCTACGTGCGACGCGTGACCGTCGCGAAGGCTGCGGCCGCGCGGGCGCGGCTTGTCGCGAGCGGCAAGCCGGCCGCGCCGGTGCTGGTCGCCGATACGACCGTCACGATCGACGGCGCGATCCTCGGCAAGCCGGCCGACGCCGACGACGCGCTCGCGATGCTGACCCGTCTCGCGGGCCGCGAACATGCGGTACTGACCGCCGTCGCCGTGATCGACGCCAGCGGCGAACTGCTGCCGCCCGCGCTGTCGCGCTCGTCGGTGCGCTTCGCGGCCGCGTCGCACGACGCATACGCGCGCTACGTCGCAACCGGCGAGCCGTTCGGCAAGGCCGGCGCGTACGCGATCCAGGGGCGCGCGGCCGAATTCGTCGAGCGAATCGACGGTTCCCATTCAGGTATCATGGGTCTGCCCCTTTTTGAGACTGCGGCGCTGCTGCGCACCGCGCGCGTCGCCTTCTGAACCCCACCATGAACGAAGAAATCCTGATCAACCTCACGCCGCAGGAAACGCGGGTCGCACTCGTCCAGCAAGGCTCGGTGCAGGAGCTTCACGTCGAGCGCACGCTGTCGCGCGGGCGGGTCGGCAACATCTATCTCGGCAAGGTCGTGCGCGTGCTGCCCGGCATGCAGTCGGCGTTCATCGACATCGGCCTCGAGCGCGCGGCCTTCCTGCACGTCGCCGACATCTGGCAACCGCGCGTCGCGGGCGAACCGCAGTCGAGCGCGCCGCACCAGCCGATCGAGAAGACCGTGTTCGAAGGCCAGACGCTGATGGTGCAGGTGATCAAGGATCCGATCGGCACGAAGGGCGCGCGGCTGTCGACGCAGGTCAGCATCGCGGGCCGCACGCTCGTCTACCTGCCGCAGGAGCCGCACATCGGCATCTCGCAGAAGATCGAGAGCGAAGCCGAGCGCGAGGCCGTGCGCGCGCGCCTGACCGCCGTGATTCCGCCGGACGAGAAAGGCGGCTACATCGTGCGCACGATCGCCGAGGATGCGACGTCCGACGAGCTGGCCGGCGACGTGACCTACCTGCGCAAGACGTGGGCGACGATCGTCGCGCAGGCGCAGCGGCTGCCGGCAACGAGCCTGCTGTACCAGGATCTCGATCTCGCGCAGCGTGTGCTGCGCGATTTCGCGAACGACGACACGACGCGCATCCAGGTCGACTCGCGCGAAACCTACCAGCGCCTTGCGGAATTCGCGGCCGAGTTCACGCCGGCCGTGAGCCCGAAGCTGCACCACTACACGGGCGAGCGGCCGCTGTTCGACCTGTACAACATCGAGACGGAAATCCAGCGCGCGCTGTCGCGCCGGGTCGACCTGAAGTCGGGCGGCTACCTGATGATCGACCAGACCGAGGCGATGACGACGATCGACGTGAACACGGGCGGCTACGTCGGCGCGCGCAACTTCGACGACACGATCTTCAAGACCAACCTCGAGGCCGCGCACACGATCGCGCGGCAGCTGCGGCTGCGCAACCTCGGCGGGATCATCATCATCGACTTCATCGACATGGAGAACGCCGAGCATCGCGACGCGGTGCTGTCCGAGCTGAAGAAGGCGCTGTCGCGCGACCGTACGCGCGTGACGGTCAACGGCTTCTCGCAGCTCGGGCTCGTCGAGATGACGCGCAAGCGCACCCGCGAATCGCTCGCGCACGTGCTGTGCGAACCGTGCCCGACCTGCCAGGGCAAGGGCCAGGTGAAGACGTCGCGCACCGTGTGCTATGACATCCTGCGCGAGATCCTGCGTGAATCGCGGCAGTTCAACCCGCGCGAATTCCGCGTGATCGCCGCGCAACAGGTGATCGACCTGTTCCTCGACGAGGAATCGCAGCACCTCGCGATGCTGATCGATTTCATCGGCAAGCCGGTGTCGCTGCAGGTCGAGTCGAACCTGAGCCAGGAGCAGTACGATATCGTGCTGATGTAACGTTCCGCCTTTTCGCCGCCGGCGTCGCCGCGCGGCGCTTTGATGCGGCGCCCGGGCCGCCCGCGCATGCCGCGCCGGCCCCCGCCGCCGCCTTTTCATCCACCCTTTTCGCATTCACGACACACCATGAGCCAAGGCCACAACCGCCGCCAGCGCAAGAAACTCCACATCGGCGAATTCCAGGAACTCGCGTTCAACGCCACCGCGCACTATCGCAACGAATTGTCCGACCTCGAACGCGGCCAGTTGATCGACGCGTTCATCGACTTCGTCGAAGCGAACGGGCTGCTGACCGTCGCATCGGCGGACGAAGGCATCGGCGCATACGTGATTTCCGGCGCGCCGCGCGGCACGACGACCGATGCCGATCGCGAACGCGTGCGCGGCTGGCTGGCCGCCCGGCCGGAACTGACCGACGTCAAGGTCAGCGAATTCACCGATGCGTGGTACCCGGACGCCTGACGTTCCGGTTTTTCCCTGCTTCATGCAGCGCCCGCGCCTGCCCGCCATGACGGCGGCGGGCCGGAGCCGGCGTGCACCGCCCGTCTTCCGCCTCCCGTCGCCCTCGCCTGACAGCGACGCGACCACCCCCGCCGATCCCTACCTTTTCCCGACGGTCAGCCTCCGGCAAGCCATCGAAATCGGCCGTGAAAGCAAGACACGTTAAAATCTCCCCTCGCGTGGTGCGCCGCCCGCACCCGCCATCCATCGCCAGCCGCGTGCCCTCGGGCCGCCCCCGACCCATGGAGTGAGTGTCAATGAGCGGCGGACTTCCGTTTCCCGCATCCCGCAAGTCGTTTCCGTCGTCGACGGCCGTCCTGATTCTCTCCGCCGCCGCGCTGCTGTCCGGTTGCGGGCTGCTGCCGGTCCAGAATCCGCCCGCACCGATCAGCGAGGCGCTCGTCGAGCCCGTCAAGGAAACCGCCGGCGAACCGCTGACGATGCCGCCCATGCCGGCGCCGACACACCCGGAGGAACCGGAAGCGCCGAAGAAGCCGCATCGCGAAGTCACGCGGCCGAAGCCCGTGCAGCGCCCCGAATCGCCGACACCGCCGCCGCCTCCGCCCGCGCCGCTCGTCGCGACGCGCCCGCTCGACCGGACCCAGATCCATGCGCTGCTCGACAGCGAAGTCGCGCGCCGCAACGGCAGGGTGATCGGCCGCGCGGTCGACATGGTGACCGACGCGAGCGGCAAGCCGCGCGAGATGGTCGTCAACCTGCAGGGCTTCATGGGCGTCGGCGACCGCAAGGTCATCTTCCCGTGGAACGTGTTCCGCTTCACGCCGGGCGGCAAGCAGGAGCCGATCGTGCTCGACATGCCGTCGGGCGACCTGCCGCCGGCCGCGCGGCCCAAGGCCGTGCCGCTGTCGGGTTCGGCCGCGGCCTCGCCCGCGACGCGGCTGTCGATGCTCGACAGCGACGTCGAGCGCCCGAACGGCACGAAGATCGGCCGCGTCGTCGACGTGCTGATCGACCGCGCGTCGCAGCCGCAGGCCGTCGTGCTCGACCTCGGCGGGCTCGTCAATACCGACCGCCGTTCGATCGCCGCGAGCTGGGGCGCGCTGCGTTTCGTCACGCGCGACAAGGCGCTGCACCCGCAGCTCGACCTGAACGACGCACAGATCAAGGCGTCGCCGCCCTACGCGGCCGACAAGCCGATCGTCGCGGTCTACCCGCCCGTTGCCCCGGCACCGGCTTCGTCTGCGAGTGCGACCCGATGACGATCAAGCATTCCGTCAGCGTTCGCAGTCTGCGGTCCCTCGACTGGCTCAACTTCTTCGTTGCAAACGTTCAAACCGGGTTCGGTCCGTTCATCGCGTCCTACCTCGCGTCGCACAAGTGGACCCAGGGCGAGATCGGCATGGTGCTGTCGATCGGCACGATCAGCGCAATGGTCAGCCAGGTGCCGGGCGGCGCGGCCGTCGATGCGCTGAAGAACAAGAAGGGCGCGGCCGCGTGGGCGATCGCGGCCATCATCCTGTCCGCGGTATTGCTCGCGTCGAGCCCGACCATCGTGCCGGTGATCGCCGCCGAGGTGTTCCACGGCTTCGCGAGCTGCATGCTCGTGCCGGCGATGGCCGCGATCTCGTTCTCGCTCGTCGGCCGCGCCGACCTCGGCGACCGGCTCGGCCGCAACGCCCGCTGGGCGTCGATCGGCAGCGCGGTCGCGGCGGGCCTGATGGGGCTGACCGGCGAATACTTCTCCGCGCGCGCGGTGTTCTGGCTGACCGCCGTGCTGGCGCTGCCCGCGCTGGTCGCGCTCGCGATGATCCAGCCGACGCACGAGGTGATCCCGCAGTCGTCGAAGCCGGACGAGCGCGGCGAGCACGACGAAGCGGGCGAGCGCGAAACGCTGCTCGAACTGCTGCGCGACCGCAGGATGCTGATCTTCGCGGCGTGCGTCGTGCTGTTCCACCTGTCGAACGCGGCGATGCTGAACCTCGCGGCCGGCGAGGTCACGGCCGGGATGGGCGAGAACGTGCAGCTCGTGATCGCCGCGTGCATCATCGTGCCGCAGGCGATCGTCGCGATGCTGTCGCCGTGGGTCGGCCGCTCCGCGCAGCGCTGGGGGCGCCGGCCGATCCTGCTGCTCGGCTTCTCAGCACTGCCGGTGCGCGCGCTGCTGTTCGCCGGCGTGAGCAGCCCGTACCTGCTCGTGCCCGTGCAGATGCTCGACGGCATCAGCGCGGCCGTGTTCGGCGTGATGCTGCCGCTGATCGCGGCCGACGTCGCGGGCGGCAAGGGCCGCTACAACCTGTGCATCGGGCTGTTCGGGCTCGCGGCCGGCATCGGCGCGACGCTGAGCACCGCCGCGGCGGGCTACGTCGCCGATCACTTCGGTAACGCGGTCAGCTTCTTCGGGCTCGCGGGCGCGGGTGCGCTCGCGGTGCTGCTGGTCTGGCTCGTGATGCCCGAAACGCGCGTCGGGAACGGCGACGCGACCGCCGGCGAAGCAGCCGCCGCCTCGCCCGAACAGGCGCACTGAGGCCGGCACGCCGCCGTTACCCGTTTCTTGGCCAACGCATGATGGATACGATCAGGACACTCAACGAAGCCCGCCAGCAGATCCAGCAGTCGATCTTCGATCTGTTCAAGGGGCTGTCATTCAGCGAACGGCTCGCGCAAGGCGGGCTGATGGCGCTCCAGGCCGTGTGCGGCGCATGCCTCGCGTACGCGATCGGGCGCGCGCTGCACACCGAGCAGGCCGTGTGGGCCGCGATCACCGCGATCGCCGTCACGCAGCACAACTATTCGGACACGATGTCGCTGTCGCGCGACCAGTTCATCGGCGCGATGGTCGGCGGCGTGCTGGGCTTCGCCGGCGCGGCGCTCGGCGGCGATCGCCTCGTCGCGTACGCGATCACCGTCGCGGTCGTGATCGTCTGCTGCTGGTGTCTGAACGTGGGCAGTGCGGCACGGCTCGGCGGCGTGACCGCGACGATCGTGCTGCTGTTTCCGGGCAACGGCCCGCTGTGGGACATTCCGCTGATGCGGCTCGGCGAGGTGACGCTCGGCACCGTGTGCGCGCTGGGCGTGTGCTGGGTGATGTCGGGAATCGAGCGTCGCTGGTTCCGCCGCGCAGCGGCGAAGTGACGCAGTGGTTCGATCGCCCGGCCCGCATCGCCGCGTGGCGATACGGGTGGGGCGACCGGCAAGGTCAGTCGCCGATCCGCAGCACGATGCCGGAACCGATCTGCACCAGCAGGTGATCGCCGCCGATGCCGACCCATTGATAGCCGCGCGGCGGCGGGCTCAGGTGATAGCCGCGCCAGTCGTCGATCACGTACTGGCGATCGCGGAACTCGGGCGGCAGCCGGTCGCCCCGGTGCCACTCGCGACGCGGCTGGTCGGCCCAGCGCGGCGGCACGTCCGGCTCGTGGCGCATCTGGCCGCGGCCGTGCTGCATGCCCTGGTCGTAGTGGTTGTCATGATCCTGCGCCATCGCGGCCGGTGCGGCGAAACCCGCCGCGACCAAGGCGGCCAGCATCATCCCGTGCATCTTCTTCATCGTGCCTTCCCTCCGTGTTGTCACGTCGAACGAAACCACTCGGACTACCCGGCGAAGACTAGCACACGGCATCCCGCAACCGCGTGACCGCGCATTACGCCGTCTGCTGCTGGTACTGGATCCGGTGCAGGTGTGCGTACAGACCGCCGTGGCGCAGCAGTTCTTCGTGGCTGCCCTCCTCGGCGATCTTGCCGGCCTCGAGCACGAGAATGCGGTCCGCGCGCTCGATCGTCGACAGCCGGTGCGCGATCACGAGCGTCGTGCGGCCTTCCATCAGCCGCTCGAGTGCCGCCTGCACGTGCCGCTCCGATTCCGAATCGAGCGCCGAGGTCGCCTCGTCGAGAATCAGGATCGGCGCGTCCTTGTAGATCGCGCGCGCGATCGCGAGCCGCTGGCGCTGGCCGCCGGACAGCCGCATCCCGTTGCCACCGACGAGCGTATCGAGCCCGTCGGGCATCGCGGCAACCGCATCGGCGAGGTTCGCGGCCTCGAGCGCGGCCTGCACGCGCGCGCGGTCGGGCGTCTGCCCGTACGCGACGTTGGCGGCAATCGTGTCGTTGAACAGCACGACATCCTGACTCACCATCGCCATCTGGCTGCGCAGCGCATGAATGTCGTAGTCGGCGATCGGCACGCCGTCGACCAGGACGGAACCGTCGGTCGGATCAAAAAAGCGCGGCAGCAGGTTCACGAGCGTCGTCTTGCCGCTGCCGGACGGCCCCGCCAGCGCAACCATCTCGCCCGGCGCGACCTTGAACGAGATCCGGTCGAGCGTCGGCCGCTCCGCCGCGCCGTAATCGAACGTCACGCCGCGGAACTCGATCTCGCCGCGCGCGTGCGCGAGCGGCCGGCCGCCGCCCTGCGGCTCGGCCGGCTCGTCGATCAGCCCGAAGATCAGCTCGGCGGCGGTCACCGCGCGCTGCAGCGGCTGGTTCACGTCGATCAGATGCTTGAGCGGCGAAATGATCAGCAGCATCGACGTGACGAACGCGACGAAGCCGCCCACCGTGGTTTGATCGTGCTTCGATTGCACGACAGCGATCGTGATCACGATCGCGAGCGCGATCGACGCAAGGAACTGTGTCAGGGGTTGTGCAAGGCCGCCGGCCACTGACAGCCGCATTGCATAGCCGCGCAGCCGTTTGGCCATTTCGCTGAAACGCGAGATTTCGTACGGCTCGCCGTTATACACCTTAACCACCTTATAGCCGGCCACCGCCTCCTCGACGACATACGACAGGTCGTTGGTCAGCATCTGCTGATCGCGGCCGAGCCGGCGCAGACGACGATTGATCTTGCTGACGAGCCAGCCGATGCCTGGAAGGATCACCGCGATGATCAGCGTCAGGCGCCAGTTCAGATAGAACAGGTAGCCGAGCAGAAATATCACGGTCAACGAATCGCGCACCAGCGTGACCATCACGCTCACCAGCACGCTGAGGATCTGATTGACCTCAAACACGATCGCGTTGATCACCGTGCTCGCGGTTTCGCGCTGAAAAAACGATGCGCCGGTGTTGACCATGCGCGCAAACATGTCGAGACGCATCTGCAGCAGGATCCGGTTCGACACGTACGACAGCAGATACTGTGACATGTACTGCGCGGCGCCGCGTGCGAACGCGAGGCCAATCACGGCGATCGGCACGAACCACATGGCCTGGCGGCTGCCGTTGCTGCCGAAGCCATGATCGAGGAGCGGCTTGAGGAGTGCCGGGATGCCTGCGTCTGTCGCCGAACTGACCGCCATCGCCAGCACGCCGAGCAGCAGCACGCCGGCCAGCGGGCGAACGTAGGCCCACAGCCGCTTGCCGACCGCGGTGGTTTGTGTGTCCCCATCGCCGACTGGCTTTCTGAGGCCGGATTGGTGCTTGCTCAAGACGATCCTTTGATACAAATGACGAAGAGCCCGGGAAGCTCCGTGAATGGAGCGAATTATAAGGCGGATGGCCCCCCGAGCTCGAACGCGCGCCGGATCTGCGCTTCGAACACGTCCGCCTCCCGATGGATCATATGTCGGTACGGCTCAAATTCGGCGGAGCAGCCCGCAAAATCGCCGAAAATCGCGTCGATGACCTGGCCGAACTGCTCGACGAACCCGCTCGCCTTCGGGTCCAGCTTGTACCTGTCCGGAATCGGCACATCCACCGGATTGCCGGCCGAGCCATGCCTGGCCGTCACCACGCAGCAGCCGTGCACGGCCGCCTCGCGCGGCAGACGGTCCCGGCCCGGATGGTGTCCAAAATCGATGTAGACCTTCGCCGCGCAGAACGCGTCGGCAAGCTGCTCCCGGTTCAGGCCGCGCAGCGGCTTGAACTGCCATTGCGGATAGGCGCGCATCAAACGCTCGGTGACGGATCGTCCCTTGCTCGGGTTGTACAGAATCACATCGTCGTGCGTCGCGGCCGCTAGCCGCTGCGGCAACGCCGCCAGATAGTCGAGCGCGGTGTAAACCGGAATCGAATCGGTCAACGGCAGCACCGAAAAGCCGCGTGCCGCAAGATACGTCTGCGCATGGTGACTCTGGGCAAAGTGCTTCAGATGCCGCAACGCGCCGATTCCACCCAGCGGTCGCTTGCCCTTGATCCACGCCTTGAAATAGCGGAAGCGATCGCGCAGCGGGTTTCCATACCGCACGCACGTGTAATTGTTCAGCGACATCCACCAGATCGCCGCGTCGGCGCGCTTCACGCGCAGCGCGTCGGTCGGCATGATCTCCGGAAACACAATCAGCTCGCCGTGCTCGTCCGCATACGCCTCCACCGGGGCCGCGTACTTGCGATACGGTTCGGGGGTCTCGAAGGTCCGGTCGAACGGGCTATACACGATCGCCGCCGGCTGGCCGAGCCGGTTCAGTTCGGCGACGAGCTGATGCAGCGCCTCGGGCCCAGCCGTCATCGCGCCCCCAGGGCAAATGACCTTGACTTTGGCATATCGGTTCATCCGTGTGCCACCTCGGTCGTGCGCGATGCTGTCTGTCGTGCCGCGCCTTCGCTCGCCAGCACCTGAGCGCCGAGGCACGCAATCACCAGGCCATAGAACGAGGCAGTGTATTTCAGCGTGAACATTTCAAAACCGGCACTCATCACCATCACGCAAACGATATAAATCAAGCCGAGCTGACTCGCCCGCTTCACGCCATCGTCGGCGGCATGGCACCGCCGCCCGAAGAACACGAGCGGAATCAGGAATTGACACAGGACCGCGACTCCGCCGGCCACGCCGGAGCGCAGCAAGTTCGCCAGCAGTTCGTTATGCGGGCCGTGCTCGATCGCGATCGCCTGCGATGGCGGCGCGATCGACGTGATCCACGGCTGGCCCAGAGACGCGAGATATCCGGTGTCACCGTAGCCACTCCACGGACTGTGCTTGAACAGTTCCCACGATATGTGCCACATGGTCAGACGCAGGCCAGCCGACGTGTCGCGCTGCGTACCGGTGAGCCACTGGCGAATCTCTTCATAACCGCTGGCCAGGCGCACTGCGACTTCATGATCAGGAATTACCACGGCGGCCAGTACTGCGACACAGACCAGCAGCCACCACAATCTGACGGAGCGCCGGTTCAGCCACATCCACAGCGCAAACACCACCGGTATCACATACCATGCAGTGCGAGTGCCGGAACCGATAATCAGCGCGATACCGACCAGCACGCCGAGCGACTGCCACGCCGCCAGCATCCTGCCTCTGCCGCCCGACGCAACGCGCAAGCTGAACAAGCAAAAGCCGGTCAGCACCAGCCCATAAACACCGAACGTATCGGTGTCGACGAAATAAGTCGCATAGCGCCCGCCCCACTGCCTGGAGGCAGCCGGATTCAGCCACACCTCGATCAGCATCGCGAACAGGCAGAGAGGAGCGGCGTAGCCGACGATACGCGCAAAGTCAATGCGCCGCTGATGGAAATACAGAAGGACCGGAATCCCGAGCAGCATTCGCATGGGCGCGTCAAACGCCTTCAGCACCCATTCGTGCCGAAGCAGCTGTCCGATCGCGACCGCCGTGATCGGCGCGGCGAGCGCAATCATCAACGGCGCGAAACGGCGCCATTGGCCGCGCGCTTGTGCCCCCCATGCAGGGCCGTGCAGCAACGCCAGCAGCACCAGAATGAATAACGCGGTATTGGTCGCGCCACGCCAGCTGAGATATCCGGCTACCCCCAGTCCCGCCGCCAGCACCGCCACAAGATCGCTCCGCTGGCAACCGGGTGCGAGGTCGTGCTGCGTCCCGTTCCGGCACCACGCGCCAGGCCGCAAACGATCGAACAACATGCTCATTGATTTCGGATATCGCAAGGTTATTGCATGAAAATATCAGCCGGAGAATAGCACACGGACTTCGGGGCGACGTAGCGCCGCGGCGCGCCCGACGTGCCGCGCGCCGCGCGGGCGCTGACGGGCACGGGGATCGCCACGCGCTTCGCCGAAGCCGGGCTGCCGCCGGCATGGCAAACGTCCGCGCTTGCTATACTTCCATGAGTTTCGCCGCCCCCTGCCAGACCTGCATCGACCCGAGCATCACATCTCATGAGCGACCGTTTCGCCGCCCGCACAGCCGCCCCCACACTCACCGCCATCGTAATCACCAAGAACGAGGCGCGCGATATTGGCGCATGTCTCGCATCGCTACGGCCCTGGGTCGACGAAATCATCGTGTTCGACTCCGGCAGCACCGACGGCACGCAAACCATCTGTCGCGAATATGGCGCGATTGTTCATGAAACCGACTGGCCCGGCTTCGGCGCTCAAAAGCAGCGCGCGCTGGACCAGGCCCGCGGCACATGGGTGCTTTCGATCGATGCCGACGAGCGCGTTCCGCCCGAGCTACGCGACGAAATCCTGGCTTGCATCGAATCGCCGGGTGCCGAACTCTACGATCTCCCGCGCCGCTCCAATTACTGCGGAACCTGGATTCGCCACAGCGGCTGGAGTCCCGACTATGTGCGGCGCCTGTTTGTGCGCGGCCGGGCGCGCTTCTCCGACGATCTCGTGCACGAACGCGTGATCGGCAACGACGACGCCCGTTGCGCGCGGCTGGCGACGCCTCTGCTGCATTACACGTACCGCGATCTTTCGGAGGTGCTCGGCAAGATCGACAGCTATTCGAGTTATGGCGCGGCACAGAAAGTCGCACGCGGCAAATCGGGAGGTTTGCGCCGCGCGGTGCTGCACGGCCTGTGGACTTTCATCCGCACCTATGTCGTCAAGCTGGGCTTCCTCGACGGCAGGATGGGATTCATCCTGGCCGTTTCGAATGCCGAGACCTCGTACTACCGCTACCTGAAGATGATGTTGCTCGGCGACGATCGCGGCAATCACCCGCAAGCCTGAATATGACCCGCCCAAAGATTTACGACTGCTTCTGCTATTTCAACGAGGACATGCTGCTCGAGCTGCGACTCGAGACACTGTGGGACCACGTCGACTATTTCGTGATTTCCGAAGCGGTCTACACCCAAACCGGCAATCCCAAACCGCTGAATTTCGACATCGAGAAATTCGCGAAATACCGCGACAAGATTCGCTATCTGGTGGTTGATCATTTCCCGCCGGGCGCGCGCAGCGCGTGGAGGAATGAGAACTATCAGCGCAACTACCTGATCCACGGGCTGCACGACGCACGGCCTGACGACTGGATCCTGGTGTCGGACCTCGACGAGATTCCGTATCCGGCCACGATTCGCGCATACGACCCGCGCTATCGCCGCGGTGATTTTCAGCAGCATGCGTATGCCTATTTTCTGAACAATCAGCTCGTGCAGGACGATGGCCGGCCCGCGATCTGGGCCGGGTCCAAGATCACGACAATGCATCAGGTCGAACGGTTTTTCGGCAACATCAACGCGGTGCGCTCATACAAATCGTCCGGACCGTTGCGTTCGCTGCGCCGCGCATGGTTCCGGCGCTTCGAAGTACAGCGCCTGACGCCAGGCGGCTGGCATTTCACGTGGGTGCTGTCGCCGGAGAAAATCGTGCTCAAGATGGAGAGCATCGCCGAGCAGGAGTTCGTGCGCGACGAGTACAAGGATCTCGCGTATATCGACGCACAGATCCATGCGGGTCGGGACCTGCTCAACCCGAACAGCCATTACGTTGCGCAAACGCCAGATGCCGAACGTTTCCCGCCCCATCTGGCCGCGCACCGCGAACGTTACGCGCAATGGCTGAGGCCGGTTTGAGCGGCCTCGGGCGCGTGCTCAAACGTTGTTCTTCTCGCCGGACCGCGCGTCGTGCCCGGCGAGCGGGAGAAACTGCAGTTGCGCCGGCAGGTTCGGCTCCCAGGCCTCGAGGTCGAGCGTCGGATAACGACCGAACGCGTACATCAAACGCTTCAGGCGGCTCTTCAGACTGGGCACCGGCACGTTCGGCAGCGCGTCGCGCGGATTGTCCGCGCCATCGCGCATGTACTTATTCTTGAATTCGCGCGGCGAGATGCCCCACTTCATCAGGAACTCACGGCCGCCACGATTGCGCTTGATACGCCCGGTACTACGGCAGCTGAAGTGATAGATGCGGCTTTCGCCGACAATGCGGAACACCCGGCAACCGACCAGCCACAGTTTGATCAGGAAATCGTCATCGCTGCTCATACCCGGTCCGAACTCGATGCTGTAGCCGCCGACGCGGTGCCACAGTTCGCGGCTCACGAGCGTTGGCTGCGATGCGACGCCGTCACGATCGACGGTCTTCAGTTGCTTCGCATGCGCCAGCAGGCCGGCTTCGTCGAAGGTCTGCGGGTCCGTGCCGAACGCGCCGACCGATACCAGATCGTTCCCGGTCTGCGTCGGCTCGATCAGGTGCGACGACAAGTATGCGCACGAGTGGTCGAGTCGGCGCAGCGCGTTTTCGAACGCGAGATCCCAGCCCGGCGTGCAGAACATGTCATCGTTCATGAATACGATCCAGTCGCGCGTCGCGAGCCTTGCCACGTCGTTCAGCGCGATGCACACGCCGACGTTGCCTCGGCTCCACGTATGCGCGATGCCTTGCTCACGCACCCAGTCGAGGGTACCGTCACTGCCGTCGTTCACGTGCACGACGATCTCGTGCTCGTAGGCCGAATGCCGTCTAATGCTGTCGATGCACAGCTTCAAATACGGCAGGTTGTTCCAGGTCGGAATCAGAATGCTAAACATGCTTGTTCTCTCTCGCTAATACATCGACGCGTACCAGGGCGTCGGGCACCGGCACGTTCAATAATTCGCCTGCGGCCCGGATCACGCGGGCCGAGCTGAGCGTGGTCAGGCATTCGCTCAGGCTTTCCAGGCGCTGCTCGCACCCTTCGTTAAGGCACGGGACGCAACCGCCTTCGCCCTGCAGCAGATAGACGTTGCCGTGCCGCGCCGTCCCCTTGCGTTGCCACGGATTGACCGCCGCGGCCCATCCGTGAGGCCACGGACCCCAACGCACCGGATCGGACGGTCCGAACAGCGCAAGCGTCGGCGTACCAGTGGCCGCCGCGATATGCGTGGCGCTCGTATCCGGGCCCACGTACAGACGCGCGCGGCGAATCATCTCGGCGCTTTCCGCCAACGACAGCTGCCCGACCCGATTCAGCACGACGCCCGGCAACCGGCCGGCGATCTGCTCCGCATAGTCGCGCTCGGCCGGCGCCGGTCCACCGCTCAATGCGATCGCGAATCCCTGACCGTGCAGCCAAGTAGCGAGCTCAACCCAGCCCTCCAGATGCCACAGCTTGTACGCGTACATCGGATATGGATGCAGCACCACGTACGGCCGCCCCTGCAATTCGCCGGCGCCGTCGAAATGCTGCTCGAAACGCGCGACTGCAGCAGCGCCGCTACCGACGGAGGGAGGCACCACGTCGGCGAGCGGAGCGATGCCGAGCCCGCGCGCCAACAGCAGACCGCTATTGACGGTGTGCAGATCGCTGTCGTCGACAACATGGCGATCGAGCATCCAGCGATTGAAACGCGTGACGCGCTCCGGCGCCAACAGACCGATGCGCTTGCGGCCCGCGAACCAACAGTAGAACCGCGCACGATCCGAACTGATAGCGGCGCACGCCAGATCGTAGCGACGCCAGATCCGCGCCGCATCGGCAAAACGCTCGCCGATACCGGCACGTTGCGCAACCGTGATCACCCGCCGGACATCCGGATTGTTCTCGAGCACGCCGTCGGTACCGCGGAACACCAGCACGTCGATCTGCGCCTCGGGCCAGCGCACCTTCAGCGAACGCACGAGCGGCGTCGTCAGCAGCACGTCGCCAATGCGGCGCGTGCAGACGACCAGGATCGTGCGCGGAGGACGGTCGGTGGGAAACAGGTCCAAAACTTGATCCATAAATCGGCTGAGCCTCGTTGGTCTCCGTTGGCAATCGGATCGAGATGCTCAGCCCGTTCAATACGCGATCTCGACGGCGCTGCCGTCGAACGCCGCACGCAGCTCGGCCAGCAGCGCATCACTCGGCTTCACGCGCCACGCATCGCCGAGACGCATTTCACCCTGTGCCCGCGCGTTGCTGTAGTGGATCTGGACCGCGAGCCCGTTCGGCAGCGGCGCCTGCGGGCGGCGCCCGCCGTCGCGACCGCCGCCGCGCGGCGCGGGCGCTTCGACCGCCGGCGCGGCCGCCGGATCGTCCTTCGATACGTGCGGCTCGAGCACGCGGCGCAGCGCGTCCGCATCGGCATTGCCGTTCATCGTCAGCCGCACGGCCTGCGCATAGCGGCTGCGTGCGCGCTCGAGATCCATCACCGTGTCGGCCGTGAAGCGGATGCCGCCCGTGAACGCGTCGTTGCGGGCCTGCCCCTGCACGATCAGCAACTCGTCTTCCTTGAACAGCGCCTTGTTCGCCTCGAACTGCTCGTTGAAGATCGTGATCTCGCACTGGCCCGAGCCGTCGTCGAGCAGCGCGATCAGCATCTTGCCGCGCTGGGTCATCTGCGTGCGCAGCGACGCGATGATGCCGGCGACGAGCTTGTCGCGCCCCTCCTTCAGATCGCCGACCTTCTGCCGCACGAAGCGGCGCACCTCGTCGCGATACGCGTCGAACAGGTGGCCGGACAGGTAGAAACCGAGCGCGCCCTTTTCTTCCTGCAGGCGGCGCTTGTCGTCCCACGCCGGCTCGTCGACGAGCGCATGCGCGTGCGGCGATTCGGCGCCCATGTCGAACAGGCCGGCCTGCATCGCGTTCGCCTCGGCCTGGTCGGCCGCTTCCATCGCGAGCGGCACCGACGCGATCAGCTGCGCGCGGTTCGTGTTCAGCGAATCGAACGCACCGGCGCGGATCAGCGCCTCGACCGTGCGGCGGTTGACGACACGCCGGTCGATCCGCTCGCAGAAGTCGAACAGGTCGGTGAACGCCTTCTCCTCGCGGGCGCGCAGGATTTCCTCGATCGCGTTCTGGCCGCTGCCCTTCACCGCGCCGAGGCCGTAGCGGATCGTGCGCGAACGCTTGCCGTCGGCTTCGGCGACGGGCTCGAACCGGTAGTGCGACTGGTTGATGTCCGGCGGCAGCACGGCGAGGTTGTTCACGACGCAGTCGTCGAACAGGATCTTCACCTTGTCGGTGTCGTCCATCGCGAGCGTCATGTTGGCCGCCATGAATTCGGCCGGATGGTGCGCCTTCAGCCACGCGGTGTAGTACGCGAGCAGCGCATAGGCAGCCGCGTGCGACTTGTTGAAGCCGTAGCCCGCGAACTTCTCCATCAGGTCGAAGATTTCGTCGGACTTCTCGCGCGTGAGGCCGTTCTTCGCCGCACCCTCGGCGAAGATCTCGCGGTGCTTGACCATCTCCTCGGGCTTCTTCTTGCCCATCGCGCGGCGCAGCAAGTCCGCGCCGCCGAGCGAGTAGCCGCCGATGATCTGCGCCATCTGCATCACCTGCTCCTGATAGACCATGATGCCGTAGGTCTCTTTCAGGACGGGTTCGACGCGCGGATCCGGATACTCGACCTTCTCGCGGCCGTGCTTCCGCGCGCAGAAGCTCGGAATCAGGTCCATCGGGCCCGGACGATACAACGACACGAGCGCGATGATGTCCTCGAAGCGGTCGGGCTGCGCATCCTTCAGCATGCCCTGCATCCCGCGGCTTTCCAGCTGGAACACCGCGACCGTGTTGGCCTTCTTCAGGATCTGGAACGATGCGGCGTCGTCGAGCGGCACCTGCGCGAGCGACCAGTCGGCCTTCGACGGATCGAGGCGGCGAATGTAGCGCTCGGCCCAGTCGAGGATCGTCAGCGTCGTGAGGCCCAGAAAGTCGAACTTCACGAGGCCGACTGCCTCGACGTCGTCCTTGTCGTACTGGCTGACGACGCCGCCGTCGTCGCCCTGCGTGTACAGCGGGCAGAAATCGGTCAGCTTGCCGGGCGCGATCAGCACGCCGCCCGCGTGCATCCCGACGTTGCGCGTGAGGCCCTCGACGCGCTGCGCGAGATCGAGCAGCTGGTGGACTTCGTCCTCGTGGTCGTAGCGCTCCTGAAGCTGCGGCTCCTCCTTCATCGCGTCGGCGATCGTCACGTGCTTGCCGGGCTTGAACGGGATCAGCTTCGCGACGCCGTCGGTGAACATGTAGCCGAGATCGAGCACGCGGCCGATGTCGCGCACGGCCGCCTTCGCGGCCATCGTGCCGAAGGTCGCGATCTGCGATACGGCGTCCGCGCCGTATTTCTCCTTCACGTACTGGATCACGCGATCGCGGCCGTGCTGGCAGAAGTCGATGTCGAAGTCGGGCATCGACACGCGTTCCGGGTTCAGGAAGCGCTCGAACAGCAGGTTGTAGCGCAGCGGGTCGAGGTCGGTAATGCCGAGCGCGTACGCGACCAGCGAACCGGCGCCGGAGCCGCGACCCGGGCCGACCGGCACGCCATTGTTCTTCGCCCAGTTGATGAAGTCCGCGACGATCAGGAAGTAGCCGGGAAAGCCCATCTTCGTGATGGTCCCGCACTCGAATTCGAGGCGCTTGTAGTACGTGTCGCGCTGCGCGTCGCGTTCGGCTTCGACCGGATACAGCTGTACGAGCCGCGTCTCGAGCCCTTCCTTCGACAGCTGGACCAGGTAGTCGTCGAGCGACATGCCGTCCGGCGTCGGGAACAGCGGCAGTTTCGGCTTGCCGAGCTCGAGCTTCAGGTTGCAGCGCTTCGCGATCTCCACCGTGTTGGCGATCGCCGACGGCAGATCGGCGAACAGCGCGGCCATGCCTTCCTGCGTGCGGAAGTACTGGTCGGTCGTAAAGCGCTTCTGGCGCCGCGGGTTCGCGAGGATGTCGCCTTCCGAAATGCACACGCGTGCTTCATGCGCGGTGAAATCGTCGTCGGTCATGAACTGCGTCGGGTGCGTCGCGACGACCGGCAGCTTCAGCGCCGCGGCGAGCGTCGCGGCCTGCTGGATGTACGCCTCGGCGCCCGGCTGGCCATAACGCTGCAGCTCGATGTAGAAGCCGCCCGGGAACACCTTCGCCCAGCGTTCGGCGTGACGGCGCGCGGCGTCTTCGTTGCCGGCGGCCAGCGCGAGCCCGATGTCGCCCTGCTGCGCGCCCGACAGCGCGAGCAGCCCCTGCGCGAGCTCGCCGTCGAGCCAGCTCGCGTCGAGTTCCGCGCGGCCGCGGTACTGGTTCGTGAGCCAAGCCTTCGACAGCAGCTCGCAGAGATTCAGGTAGCCGGTCTTGTCCTTGACGAGCAGCAGCAGCCGCGACGGCTTGTCGCGATCGTCCGGATTGGCGATCCAGACGTCGCAGCCGGCGATCGGCTTGATGCCCTTGCCGCGGGCTTCCTGGTAGAAACGGACGAGGCCGAATGCGTTGCCGAGATCGGTGAGCGCGAGCGCACCCTGACCGTCGGCGGCCGCCGCCTTGACGATGTCGTCAATGCGCACGATGCCGTCGGCAATCGAGAATTCGGAGTGAACGCGGAGATGGACGAAGCGAGGATCTGACATGGGCGCTATTGTAGCCGCCCCGCCGCGACGGCTGCCCAAAAAATCCCCGCACCGGCCGTTCGGCCGATGCGCGCGACCCTAAGTCGCGCGACTGGCCGAACGGCCGGATGCCGGCCCGGGCGCGGTTTGCGGGATAATACGGTTTTTCGAATCCACGCCCCGGCTTCGCACCCTTTTTTGCGGGCCGCCGTGCGGCCGTTTTCCCGTCGGACCATCATGACCATCGTCAACCTCGCCGCCTACCACTTCGTGTCGCTCGACGCGACCGAGCAATGGCGCCCGCTCGTCACCGCCCGCTGCAACGAACTCGGCCTGCGCGGCACGATCCTGCTCGCGCCGGAAGGCATCAACCTGTTCATCGCCGGTACGCGTGAAGCCGCCGACGCGTTCATCGCGTACATTCGCCACGATCCGCTGTTCGAAGGCAAGTTCGCGACGCTGCAGTTCAAGGAGAGCCTGTCCGACTCGCAGCCGTTCCGCCGCATGCTCGTGCGCCTGAAGCGCGAGATCATCACGATGAAGAAGCCCGCGATCAAGCCGGAACTCGGCCGCGCGCCGTTCGTCGACGCGCGCACGCTGAAGGCATGGCTTGACCGCGGCCACGACGACACGGGCCGCCCGGTCGTGATGCTCGACACGCGCAATGCGTTCGAGGTCGACGTCGGCACGTTCGACGACGCGCTCGACTACCGGATCGACAAGTTCAGCGAATTCCCGGAAGTCATCGACGCGAACCGCGCCGACCTCGAGGGCAAGACGGTCGTGTCGTTCTGCACGGGCGGCATCCGCTGCGAGAAGGCCGCGATCCACATGAAGGAAATCGGCATCGAGAACGTGTACCAGCTCGAAGGCGGGATCCTGAAGTACTTCGAGGAAGTCGGCGGCGCGCACTATCACGGCGACTGCTTCGTGTTCGACTACCGCACCGCGCTGAATCCGCAGCTCCAGCCCACCGAGAACGTCACGTGCTTCGCGTGCCGCGCGGTCGTCACGCCAGAGGCGCAGCAATCGCCGAGCTACGTGCCCGGCGAGTCGTGCCCGGCCTGCGCACCGGCGGCCAGCGCCGCGTAACCGCGCGCTGCCCCGCGCCCTGATGACCGCCTATCGCGGCCGCTTCGCGCCGTCGCCCACGGGCCCGCTGCACTTCGGCTCGCTGGTCGGCGCGCTCGCGAGCTGGCTCGACGCGCGCGCACACGGCGGCGCGTGGCTCGTGCGCATCGAGGATCTCGACGGCCCGCGCACGGTCCCCGGCGCGGCCGACGGCATCCTCGCGACGCTCGCGCATTTCGGCATGACGCCGGACGAACCGCCCGTCTGGCAAAGCACGCGCGATGCGGCCTATACGGCCGCGCTCGAACGGCTCGTCGCAGCCGGGTTCGTCTATCCGTGCGGCTGCACGCGCAAGGAAATCGCCGATTCGCTGAGCGCCGCGCACGAACGCCACACGACGCTCGCCTACCCGGGCACCTGCCGCACCGGCCTGCATGGCAAGCCCGCGCGCGCGTGGCGGCTGCGCGTGCCGGACGGAGACGCCGCGATCGTCACGTTCGACGATCGCTGGCAACACACGCAATCGCAGAACCTCGCGACCGAAGTCGGCGATTTCGTGCTGAAGCGCGCGGACGGGCAATGGGCCTATCAGCTCGCGGTCGTCGTCGACGATGCCGAGGCGCACATCACGCACGTCGTGCGCGGCGCCGACCTGCTCGACTCGACCGCGCGCCAGATCTACCTGCAGCACTGCCTCGGTGTGCCGACCCCGCAATACCTGCATGTGCCCGTCGTCGTCGATGCGAACGGCGAAAAACTCAGCAAGCAGACGGGCGCGACCGCGCTCGAGCGCGACGATCCGCTGCCGGCGCTGCAGGCCGCGGCCGCACATCTGGGCCTCGCGCCCGACGGCGCGCTCGCCGGTACGACACTCGATGCGTTCTACGCGGCGGCGACGGCCGCGTGGGCGCGGCGCTTCGGGCCGCAGGCGAACTGACGGCGGCCGGCGCGCCCGGTTGGGCGGCCATCTCAGCCGGCAGCACGACAGATGCATCGCCCGCCGGCGCGCCAATCAGCACCCTCCCAGCCCGCCGGCCACGGCCCCAATGAAAAACGGGCACATGCTCGTCGCATGCACCCGCTTGTCCCGCGGCGCTCGCGCGCCGCACCGTTCCCTCCGCCCGGCTTATGCCGACGGCTTGCGCGGCATCCCGAACCCGCCGAGCAGCGCGGCGACCTGACGCTTCGGCCCCTTCTTCTCCGGCTGCTGCGCCGGCTGCACGTCGTCCGGCTGTTTCGCCGAGGCCGACGGCTCATACGGCTTCAGGAAGAAATCGTCGACCGGCGCCTCGTGGCGGCGGTGATGACCGCGCTCGGAACTGCCCGGGCGGCGCCCCGACGCACCGCGATGTTCGTCGCGATCGCGACGGCCGCCGCGCTCACCGCCACGTTCGCCGCCCCGCTGCTCGCTGTTGCGGTCGCCACGGTCGCCACGCTCACCACGGTCGTCGTGACGATGACGCGCCGGCTTGTCGAGCACGAGCGTCTGCACGTCGAGCGGACGCTTGATCAGCTTCTCGATATCGGCGAGCTGCTTGCGCTCGTTCGGGCTGCACAGCGACAGCGCATCGCCCGTCGCACCCGCGCGGCCGGTACGGCCGATCCGGTGCACGTAGTCTTCGGCGCTGAACGGCAGGTCGAAGTTGATCACGGCCGGCAGCTCGGCGATGTCGAGGCCGCGCGCGGCCACGTCGGTCGCGACCAGCGCCTCGATCTCGCCGCGCTTGAACGCGTCGAGCGCCTGCATCCGCTCGATCTGCGTCTTGTCGCCGTGGATCGCCGACGCGACCACGCCGTCGCGCTCGAGGTTGCGCGCCAGCCGGCTCGCGCCGATCTTGCTGTTGCAGAACACGATCACCTGCTTGAGGCCGCGATCGCGCAGCAGTTGCACGACGGCCGCCTGCTTGTCGCCTTCGGCGACGTCGTAGACGATCTGCGTGACGTTCGCGTTGGTCGAGTTGCTGCGCGCGACCTCGATCGTCTGCGGATTGCGCAGGTAGGTCGACGCGAGCTTCTTGATTTCCGGCGAGAAGGTGGCCGAGAACAGCAGCGTCTGGCGATCCTTGGGCAGCAGGTTCAGGATGCGCTGCAGATCGGGCAGGAAGCCCATGTCGAGCATCCGGTCGGCCTCGTCGAGCACGAGGATCTGCACCTGGCCGAGGTTGGCCGTCTTCTGCTGCACGTGGTCGAGCAGGCGGCCCGGCGTCGCGATCAGGATCTCGACGCCGCGTCGCAGCTCGGCCATCTGCGGGTTCATGTCGACGCCGCCGAACACGACCGCGCTGCGCAGCGGCGTGTGCTTCGCATACGCGTGCACGTTCGCGGCGACCTGGTCGGCGAGTTCGCGGGTCGGCGTGAGGATCAGCGCGCGCACCGGGTGGCGCGCGGGCGACGCGCTCGTGTTGGCCTGCGGCAGCAGGCGCTGGATGATCGGCAGCGAGAAACTCGCGGTCTTGCCGGTACCCGTTTGCGCGGCGCCCATGACGTCGCGGCCGGCGAGCACGACCGGAATGGCCTGCGCCTGGATCGGCGTCGGCGTCGTATAGCCCTGCTCCGCAATGGCTTTCAGGATATCGGCGGCAAGGCCGAATTGATCGAAGGTTGCGTCGACGGGCTTGGCGACAGAATCGGACATGGTGGCGTTTCGCTCAAAAGGCGCGGCGGGGACATCGTGCGTCAGGCCAGCCGGGCCTGCGCTCATCACAATTCGGAAATAGACGGAGCCGCGGCGCGCCGCGCGGCGCCGCTCTGGCGCTTGGGACCGGTTCAATGCGAACGCTGGACGCCAGGCCGTGCGGACTCCGTTCGGCGCGAATGCCGGCGGAAAGGGCCGTATTGTAGCACTGCGCGGCCATCTGTCCGTGACAACGCCACGAACGACCTCGACGGCGGTTCGTTCAGCCGGCCGGGGCGGGCCCGTACGACCGCCGAGCGGCCCGATCGGGCAGCCCCGATAGGCGGGCGGATAATATCAGGGGCCTGATCCAGGGAAGTCGCGCCGGATCGTCGGCGGCCGGCTCGCAACCCCGCCCGGCAAGCCCGGCGGCCCGCCAGACGGCGACGAACCGACCGCGGCCGGCACGCCCCACGCCCGTACCCGGCGCTCAGCCCTTCTTCTTTTTCTTGTCGACCTGCACGCAATCGCCCAGCAGCGGCGGCGCACTCTGGTCGGCAATCTCGTCGCGCAGCATCGCTTCCTTGCCCTTCGTCCACCACGAATAGCGGCCGGCCTGGTAGCGTGCGCCCGACGCCGATACGGTATCGACGAACAGCATCTGCCGCCCGTTGACCGGCACGAGCGCGAAGCTCTGGCCGTTGCCCGCGAGCCAGTACGACACGCGTACCGGCTGCTTCTGGTTCGCGCACTGGTAGACGGCGAACTGGCGCGAATCGGCGTCGATTTCCTCGACGGTCAGTTGCGCGGCATGCGCGACGGAAACGGCGGCGCCGGCCAGCGCGAGCGCGGCGAAGGTCTGGCGAATCATGCGGGTCCTCTCACGAGACGGGTGGGAGCGCGCCCTCGCGGGGCGCGCCATTCATGGTGGGCGAGCGCGCGGGCCTCGCTCAGGGATCGATCACGTCCGCGCACGCATCCGTCGGCGCGGCCGCGACATGGCCGACGAGCGGCACGATCTTGAGCCCGGCCGATGCGACCCGGCACGGCGCGGCCGCGAGGCCGCAACCCGTGAGACTCGCGACAAGCGCCAGTGCGACGCCCAGCTTTCCGATACGCAACCACTTCGGCGCCATCGTTCTCTCCTGGTGCAATCAGCGGGCCGACACGGGCCGGACGGCCGCGGCGGCGCGCTTCGCGCGTTCGCGGGCCTCGTCGACGGTCGCGCCGGTCGCCAGCGCCACGCCCATGCGCCGTTTCGCGAAGCTTTCCGGCTTGCCGAACAGGCGCAGGTCGGCGCCCGGCACCGCAAGCGCGTCGCGCACGCCTTCGAACGCGATCCCGCGCTCGTCGAGCCCGCCGTAGATCACGGCCGACGCAGCCGGCGTACCGAGCGCCGGATCGACCGGCAGCCCGAGAATCGCGCGCGCATGCAGCTCGAATTCCGACTGGCGCTGCGACGCGAGCGTGACGAGGCCCGTATCGTGCGGCCGCGGGCTCACCTCGGAGAACCACACGTCGTCGCCGCGCACGAACAGCTCGACGCCGAACAGCCCGCGCCCGCCGAGCGCCTCGGTCACCTTGTGCGCGATCTCGCGCGATTTCTCCAGCGCCGCCGCGCTCATCGGCTGCGGCTGCCACGACTCGACGTAGTCGCCCGCGACCTGCACGTGGCCGACCGGCTCGCAGAAATAGGTGCGCGTATCGCCGGTCGCCGGGTCGATCGCGCGCACGGTCAGCTGCGTGATCTCGTAGTCGAAATCGATGAAGCCCTCGACGATCACGCGGCCGTGATTCACGCGCCCGCCCGCCATCGCGTAGTCCCACGCGGGCCGCACGTCGGCCCCGGTCTTCAAGACCGATTGCCCCTTGCCCGACGACGACATCACCGGTTTCACGACGCACGGCATGCCGATCTTCGCGACGGCCGCCTCGAACGCCTCGAACGAATCCGCGAACGCATACGGCGACGTCGGCAGGCCGAGCGACTCGGCCGCGAGCCGGCGGATCCCTTCGCGGTTCATCGTGAGCTGCGTCGCGCGCGCGGTCGGAATCACCTCGGCGAGGCCGGCCGCCTCGATCGCCGCGAGCGCGTCGGTCGCGATCGCCTCGATCTCGGGCACGATCAGGTGCGGCTTCTCGGCTTCGACGATCGCCCGCAGCGCGGCGGCATCCGTCATGTCGATCACGTGCGCGCGATGCGCGACCTGATGGCCCGGCGCGTCCGGATAGCGGTCGACCGCCACGACTTCGACGCCGAGACGCTGCAACGCGATGATGACTTCCTTGCCGAGCTCGCCGGCGCCGAGCAGCATGACGCGCGTGGCCGAGGGTGAAAGCGGCGTACCGAGCCGCTGACCGATCTGCATGTGAATTCCCGCTTCTGGTGGAGGACGAAAACGGCTCCGATGTTAACACGCGACGCGGCACGGATCCGGGGCGTTGCGCCGCGCCGACGCCGGCCCGCGCCCGGGTCGCGAACGTTTTCACGCGCGAAGTGTCGGCTCGCCTGCCGCGGGGCGGGTGCGTTACTCTTACGCCTTGATCAGAATCCGAAGAGGAACGAGGCTCATGTCCCACCTGTCCGCAGCCACACGCGCACGCACCGGCCTGCTTCGCCCGTTGCGCGCGCCGCTGTGCGCGTTGACGCTTGCCACGCTTCTCGCCGCCTGCGCGATGCCGACCCACCCCGATTCCGCCGCCCCCGCGCCCGACCCGTTCAACCCGGCCGCCGTCCAGCTGCTCGACGACACGAGCTGGGAACTCACCGGCTGGCTGAACGCCGACGGCACGCCGCGCACGATCCCGCACGGCGACAACGGCGAGCCGATCAAGCTCGCGCTGTCGACCGAATCGGGCATCCGGCGCGCCAGCGGGTTCTCCGGCTGCAACCGCTACATGGGCACCTACGCGATCAAGAACGGCCTGCTGAGCTTCGGGCCGCTCGCCGGCACGCGGATGGCCTGCCCGAATACGCTCGGCGGCCAGCTCGAACCCGCGTTCCTCGACGCGCTCGCCCACGTCGACAAGACCGGCGTGCAGATGCGCGAGCCGCAGCAACTGCAGATCGTGACCGCCGACGGCGCGACGCTGACCTTCACGCACCGGCGCCCCTGATGCACGGCGCGCGCAAAGGCCGACCGACCGCCTTTGCGTGGCGCGCCACGCGCGTATGCCGTGCTCACGCCTCGCTCGGCGTGAAGCGGATTCGCGTCGTGTTGGAGTCCTGTTCGCCGGCCGGTTAAACTCGGCGGGTCGCGCCTTGCGCGCCCCTCCCCACTCCTGTTTCAAAGCATGCACACGGTAGTCTTCGGCTGGTTCGGCATCTCCGCCGTCTGGTTCCTCCTTCTCTTCTGGCGTCTCGTGCAGGCGATGCTGCCCGGCGGCGGCGGGCTCGCCGGCCGCGGCTCGATCCGCCTGTGGCTCGGCTTCGTCGCGGTGTTCGTGGCGAGCTGCACGCTGACAAGCCCGCTGTCGGGCCCCGACACGGACGCGCTCGGCCATGCGCTCTCGGCCGGCCTCGCCCACGTGCTCGGCCCGATCGGCACGCCGGTCGCGATGGTCGTGCTGTTCTTCGCCGGATTGCCCTGGCTGATCGGAATCGGCTGGCGGCAGTTCGCCGCATGGGTCGACACGTCGTTCGGCGTCAAGCTGTCGCGCGACGGCGGCGACGACGACGCGCGCGGAATCGCCGACCTGCCGCGCAGCGCGCTGCATCGCGACGACGACGTCGTACAGCCGACCACCGCGCATACCGTCAATTCGATGGCGCCGCGCCAGAACGGCCGCTATTCGCGCCCGACGCTGTGGAAACCCGACCCGCAGGCGCGGCCGAAGCCGCGCAGCAAGACGCCGCCGCGCCCGCACGCGGAACCTGTCGCGCCGTCGGGCTGGCTGAAGCCGGCCGCGCCGCAGCGCATGCCGGCGGCCCCCGCACCGAACCCGCCCGGCAGCGCAATGCCGCCGCCGACGACCGGCAGTACCGCCAGCCTCGCGCGCGCGGCAGCGAACTCGCAGGTGCCGCGCCCCGATCCGGCCCCGCTGCCGGTCGGGTTCGAGCCGGTCCGCCCGCGTCCGACCGCCGCTCGTCCGGCCAGCGCCGCGTCGAAGCCGAGCGCGCCGCGCGCCGCGGTCACGCCGCGGCCGGCCGTTGCGCAACCGCCCCGCCCGCCCGTGCGACCGGTCGCGGGAGCCGGCACGGCCGGCCCGACGCCCGACGCGGCGCGACGCCGCCCGGCGCCGCCGACGCCGGCGCGCGCGCCGCTCTACGCGTGGACGGAAAAGCCCGCCGCGCCGATCACGCCGGCGCCGAGCGTGCACGATACGCTGCGCTCGATCGAAGCGAGCACGGCGCAATGGGCGACGCTCGGCACTACGCCCCCGACCGACGCAACGCACGCCGCGGCAGCCGCCGTGGGCGGCGGCATGGCAGCGGCTGCGGCCGGAATGGCGTCGGCTACGGCAGCTACCGCGGCTACGGCGGCGACCTTCACCGCGACTCACGGCATCGCGGCGCATGCCGCCGATGTTCCCGTTGAACACGCCGCAACGCCTGCGCATGACGACACCGCGCCGATCGTGCTCGACGCGTTCATGCCGGCCGCGCCCGATTTCCTGGCGCCGGTTGCCGATCCGGGTACCCCGGCCTTCGGCGCCGCCGTCACGCCCGCCTCGTCCGGCGAAGCCGCGCTTGCACACCGCGCCGGCGACGAGATCCGCCACGTCGATACCGCAAACGCCCCGCAGGCCCCGGGCATCGCGCCCGCGCCGTCGTTCGGCGCGCCCATCGATCTCGCTCCGTGGGAAGACGTCGCCGACGCGCCGGTTTCCGCGTTCGACGCGTCCGCATGGAAGCCGGTCGCCGAATCGTCGACGGCCGCGACGGGACCGGAGCCGGCCCATGCCGCCGCCGTACCGGCCAGGGCCGGAACGGTTCACGACATCGCCGCACACGAGCCACCCGTATCCATCGATACCGACGACGCATACGACGCACAACCGGCCGCTGCAATCGATCGCGCGGCAGCGGACGGCGCGACGCGAGACATCGCCGGTGCCGACGTCGACGCGAAACCCGTCGCGAGCCTCGCGCCATTCGCGGCCCTCCCGTCGTTGTCGACCGCCGAGACGACGTCGCGCGCCCATGCCGAAACCAGGCCGTTTGCGGCAACCTCGGCACCGGCCGCATCGACCGATACGTCGGAAACCGCCGGGCCGGATACGGCGGAACGCGCAGCACCGCCGCCGGCCATCGGTCAGCGCACCGCGCAAGCGACGGATTGGGCACGGACGCCGTCGATTCAACCGACCGCGCAACCGGCCACGCCTCATGCGCCGGCCTTCACGGAATTGCCGAAATCGCCGGCCGCTGCCCAGCCATTTGCCGTTGCGCAAGCCGCTTCGCCCGCCGCCACGCCGCCGATCGGCGGCTCCGCACAGGGTTCGAACGTGCCGGCACCTGCCTTCGCGTCGAGCGGCACGCCGGTCACGCCGGCCGTTTCTCCGGATCGAGCGACCGGCGCCGCACCCGGTGCGATTGCTCGACCGGCTGCCTCGACATCGACCGTTGCCCCTGTCGCGCCGGCATTCCCGATCGGCTTGACCGGCATCGTGCCGGCTTCGCTCTCGCAGCTGGCCGGATCTGCATCGGCGTCGACCGTCGCGACAATCGCGGCGGCTGCGCCGGCCAGCGTGGCAAGCGTCACCGGCAGTTCGCCCGCCAACGTATCGGCACCGTCACCGATCGCCACGACCGCTGCACCCGCAGCCGCGTCAGCAGCGACCGCCACGCCGGCTGCATCATCCAGCTCCCCGGCGCAGGCGCCCGTCCAGGCAGCCACGCCGGCAGCGGTTGCCGCCGCCCCCGTGACGTTCTCGTTCGGTTCGGTCGCCGCTCCGTCCTCCGCACCCGCACCGACGCTGCCGGCCACCCCGGCAGGCTCGTCGACCGGCACGGCAATCGGCACATCCGAAACCTCCGGCGCAACCGCACTGCAACCGGTAGCCAGCCTGCCGGTGCCGCCGGCCGCTTCCGGCATGACGGCAACGTCGCCCGGCACCGCTGCGTCAATGGCCACGGCGGCGGCAGCTCCGGCGCGTCCGGGCGCGGGCTCCCCGCCGCCCTTCGGCGCCGCCGCCGCGACGCAGGCCCCGCCGTCCGCATCCGCGCCGGCCGCCATCGCCGCCACGACGTTCACCGCCTCGCCCACGCCCACGACGCCCCCGTCGCCGGCCGGCTGGTCCGTACTGAATGTTTCCGCCGCACCGGCAGCCGTGCCGGCCGCGGTACCGCAGCCGGCAGCCACGCTCCCTGGCGCGCATCTCGCCGCGCCGCCTGCTGCCACCGTCGTGCCGACGCTTCCCGTCGCTCCGCTTGTCGAGGCAACCGCCATGGCGGCGACCGAGCCAACCGAACCGACCGAGCCGGCCGAAGCCCCGCCGCAGCCCGCCCCCGATACGCCGGCGCGCCCGCCGCGCCCGAACGCGTTCGAATTCCACGCACCCGCGTCGTTCAACGTCGAACTGCCGACGCTCGACCTGCTCGAGCCCGCGTCCGGCGACGTCGAAACGATCACCGACGAGCACCTCGCGCAAACCGCGCAGGTGATCGAACAGCGGCTGCAGGAATTCAAGGTGCCGGTGACGGTGGTCGGCGCGTCGGCCGGCCCGGTCATCACCCGCTTCGAGATCGAACCCGCGCTCGGCGTGCGCGGCAGCCAGATCGTCGGGCTGATGAAGGATCTGTCGCGCGGCCTCGGCCTCACGTCGATCCGCGTCGTCGAGACGATTCCCGGCAAGACCTGCATGGGCCTCGAACTGCCGAACGCGAAGCGGCAGATGATCCGCCTGTCGGAGATCCTCGAATCGCGCCAGTACCAGCACTCGGCCTCGCAGCTGACGATCGCGATGGGCAAGGACATCACGGGCCACCCGATCGTCACCGATCTCGCGAAGGCGCCGCACATGCTAGTCGCCGGTACGACGGGCTCGGGCAAATCGGTCGCGATCAACGCGATGATCCTGTCGCTGCTGTACAAGGCGACGCCCGAGGACGTGCGGCTCATCATGATCGACCCGAAGATGCTGGAGTTGTCGGTCTACGAAGGCATTCCGCACCTGCTCGCACCGGTCGTCACCGACATGAAGCTCGCGGCGAACGCGCTGAACTGGTGCGTCGGCGAGATGGAGAAGCGCTACCGGCTGATGTCGGCCGTCGGCGTGCGCAACCTCGCGGGCTTCAACCAGAAGATCCGCGACGCCGAAGCGAAGGAAAAGAAGATCGGCAACCCGTTCTCGCTGACGCCCGACGATCCCGAGCCGCTGTCGACGCTGCCGCTGATCGTCGTCGTGATCGACGAGCTGGCCGACCTGATGATGGTCGCCGGCAAGAAGATCGAGGAACTGATCGCCCGGCTCGCGCAGAAGGCGCGTGCGGCCGGCATCCACCTGATCCTCGCGACGCAGCGTCCGTCCGTCGACGTGATTACCGGCCTGATCAAGGCGAACATCCCGACGCGGGTCGCGTTCCAGGTGTCGTCGAAGATCGATTCGCGCACGATTCTCGACCAGATGGGCGCCGAATCGCTGCTCGGCATGGGCGACATGCTGTTCCTGCCGCCGGGCACCGGCTATCCGCAGCGCGTGCACGGCGCGTTCGTCGCCGACGAGGAAGTGCACCGGATCGTCGAGTACCTGAAGCAGTTCGGCGAGCCGCAATACGAGGAGGGGATCCTCGACGGCCCGGCCGCCGACGGCGCGACGCAGGATCTGTTCGGCGATGCGCCGGACGCGGAAGCCGATCCGCTGTACGACGAAGCCGTCGCGTTCGTGGTGCGCACGCGGCGCGCGTCGATCTCGTCGGTGCAGCGGCAGTTGCGCATCGGCTACAACCGCGCCGCGCGCCTCGTCGAGCAGATGGAAGCCGCCGGCCTGGTCTCGCCGATGGGCATCAACGGCAGCCGCGAGGTGCTCGTGCCGGCCGCGGCCGACTGAGCACGCCGGCCGGCCGCCGCCGGTTGATACGGGCGCACCGGGAAACCGGCCGCCCCGAAACCCGAAGGGCGCTGCATCCGCAGCGCCCTCGTTCGTTTACTGCACCGGCACCAGCTTGAAGTCGACCGGCTTGCCGACCGCCACCTTCCGCGGATCCGAGGCGAGCTCCCCGGTCGCGACGTCGCGGCGGAACACGTAGAACGTATCGCTGTCCTGGTTGCCGACGATCAGCCACTTGCCGGTCGGATCGATCAGGAACTCGCGCGGCGTCCTGCCGAGGCTCGGCTGGCGGCCGACTTGCTTCAGCCGGCCGTCGGCCTGGTCGACCGCGTAGATCACGAGGTCGTTCGCATCGCCGCGGTTGCTCACGTACAGGAAGCGGCCGTCCGGCGACAGGTGGATCGCGCCGCCGCCGACCTTGCCCTTGAAACCGGGCGCGGTCATCGACACGGTCTCGACGGGCGTCAGCCTGCCGTCGTGGTAGCCGAACACCTCGACCGACGCGTTGAGCTCGCTCGTCACGTACGCGAACCGGCCGTCGGCGCCGAACACCATGTGACGCGGGCCCGAACCGGCCTTCACCGGCGTGTAGCGCGTGTCGGTCGGGCCGATCAGCCCGCGGCTGCCGTCCACCGTGTAGCGGTAGCCGTAGATCTTGTCCGCGCCGAGATCCTGCACGAACAGGTAGCGGCCGTCCGGCGAAAACACCGTCGAATGGACGTGCGCACCGTCCTGGCGGCCCTTCACGGGCCCGGTGCCTTCGTGGTGCACGGTCAGCACGGCCTGGCCGACCGCGCCGTCGTCACGCAGCGGGAACACCGCGAAGCTGCCGCCCGGATCCGCCGCGACCGAGTAGTTCGCGGTCACGAGGTACTTGCCGTCCGGCGACAGTGCGAGGTAGCAAGGATCGTTCCCTTCCGACGACACGCGGTCGATGAAGCTCAGCGCGCCCGTCTTCGCGTCGAAGCGGAATGCGCTGATGCCGCCGCGCTGCGACGCCGGCCCGTCGTCGCCGGGCAGTTCGTTGACCGCGTAGACGGTGCGACCGTCGCGGCTCGGCAACAGGTACGACGGATTCACCGTCTTCGCCGACGACACGGGCGCGACGCTGCCGGTTTTCGTATCGAAGCGGTAAACATAGATGCCGTCGCTGCCGCCGCCCGTGTAGGTGCCGACGAGCAGGTTGTAGACGCCGTCGGCCGGCGCGGCCGGCTGCTGCGCCATTGCATGGGTCGCGGACAAGGAGAGCACGATTGCGAAACCTTTCATCCAGTGAGCGAACCTGAGCGGGAACCCTCGTGTCGAAGCGCGTGCGTCACGCTCACGTAAACGGTTGGGCATTGAATCCTCCTTGCATCGAGTCGCTTCAAGTGTTGAGATAGGACGAAGCGCCGGCCGTTCATGCGCTCCGCCGCCCGGCCGAGTATACGCGGGGCGCGACGCCGGCGCGCTCAGCCCGGCCGCTGCCGTCCGCATCGTGAACGCGAATACCAAAGGATCGCCTGCCCATGCCCGCCCTGATCGAAGACTACGCCCTCGTCGGCGACGGCCACACGGCCGCGCTGATCGCAAAAGACGGCTCCGTCGACTGGCTGTGCTGGCCCCGCTTCGATTCGGGCGCCTGCTTCGCGGCGCTCGTCGGCACGCCCGAGCACGGCCGCTGGCTGCTCGCGCCGGCCGCCGACGCCGCGGTCACGCACACGACCCGCCGCTATCGCGGCGACACGCTGATTCTCGAAACCGATTACGAGAGCGCCGACGGCGCCGTCACCGTGATCGACTTCATGCCGCCCGGCAACGGCTGGTCCGAACTGGTGCGGATCGTCGTCGGCCGCCACGGCAAGATGAAGATGCGCATGGAGCTCGTGCTGCGCTTCGACTACGGTTTCTCGATCCCGTGGGTCACGCGACTGACCCGCGAGGACGGCATGAAGGCGATCGCGGGCCCCGACACCGTCGTGCTGCGCACGCCGGTGCCGCTCACCGGGGAAAACCTCCATACGCTCGCGGAATTCACGGTGAGCGCCGACCAGCGCGTGCCGTTCTCGCTCGGCTACGCGGCGTCGCACCTGCGGCTGCCGCCGGCCCGCGACCCGCTGTCGATGCTCGCGCGCACCGAGAACTACTGGCTCGAATGGTCGGGCCGCTGCCAGGTGCAGGGCCGCTACGCGGCCGCCGTGCGCCGCTCGCTGATCACGCTGAAGGCGCTCGCCTACGAGCCGACCGGCGGCATCGTCGCGGCGCCGACCACGTCGCTGCCCGAGAAGATCGGCGGCAACCGCAACTGGGACTACCGCTACTGCTGGCTGCGCGACGCGACGATCACGCTGCTCGCGCTGATGCGCGGCGGCTACTACGACGAGGCGCGCGCATGGCGCACGTGGCTCGGCCGCGTGATGGCCGGGTCGCCCGAGCAGATCCAGATCATGTACGGAATCGCCGGGGAACGGCGGCTGCCGGAAATGGAGCTCGACTGGCTGCCCGGCTACCAGGACTCGAAGCCGGTCCGGGTCGGCAACGGCGCCGCGAACCAGCTCCAGCTCGACGTGTTCGGCGAGGTGATGGCCGCGCTGCACCTCGCGCGCGTGGGCGGCCTGCAGGCCGACGACACCGTCTGGTCCGTGCAATGCGCGCTGCTCGATCACCTCGAGAAGATCTGGCAGGAACCCGACGAAGGCATCTGGGAAACGCGCGGCGGGCGCCGCCATTTCACGTTCTCGAAGGTGATGGCGTGGGTCGCGTTCGACCGTGCGATCAAGTCGGCGGAGATGTTCCGGCTGCCCGGCTCGCTCGACCGCTGGCGCGCGCTGCGCGAGCGGATCCACGCCGACGTATGCGACAACGCGTGGCACGAGGGCAAGCAGGCGTTCGCCCAGAGCTACGGCAGCGACGAGCTCGACGCGAGCGTGCTGCTGATGCCGCTGCTCGGCTTCCTGCCGCCGGAAGACCCGCGCATCGCCGGCACGGTCGATGCGATCGAGCGCGAATTGCTGCACGACGGGCTCGTGATGCGCTACCGCACGACCGATTACGACGACGGCCTGCCGCCCGGCGAAGGCACGTTTCTCGCGTGCAGCTTCTGGCTGGTCGACAACTACGCGCTGCTCGGCCGCATCGACGACGCGCACCGCCTGTTCAGCCGGCTGCTCGCGCTGTCGAACGACCTCGGGCTGCTCGCCGAGGAATACGACCCGGTGGCCGGACGGCAGGTCGGCAACTTCCCGCAGGCGTTCTCCCACGTGGCGCTCGTGCATACCGCGATGAACCTGATGCACCACGAGGACGCGATGGCGCGCGCGGCAGGCCAGCCCGCGCCGGCCGTCGCCACGGGGCGCTGAACGCGTGCGCGGCCGGGTTGTTCAGAGAACGTCAAATCGCAAAACTTTGATGAAAAATCGGGGAAATGTTGCATTGCACCACCCATCTTTGTCCGATATGATCGTCGCGATTGTCCGGCCGCAGTGCAACATGGCCGGCCGCTGACCCATACGGCACGCCGCGACGCCCCACGCCGCCCTTGCGCACCGTCCCCCACGCGGGAGTAGCCTGCATGCTTTACCAACTGCACGAATTCCAGCGGGCCATGCTGAGCCCGCTGACGGCCTGGGCCCAGGCCGCGTCCAAATCGTTCGCCAATCCGTCGAGCCCGTTCTCGCTGATGCCGGGCGCGACGCGGATGGCCGCCGCCTACGAACTGATGTACCGGCTCGGCAAGGATTACGAGAAGCCCGAATTCAACATTCATCAGATCGTCAAGGACGGCCACAACATCCCGATCGTCGAGCAGACGATCGTCGAGAAGCCGTTCTGCCGGCTGCTGCGTTTCAAACGCTATTCGGACGACGCCGACGCCGTCACGCAACTGAAGGACGAGCCGGTCGTGCTGGTCTGCGCACCGCTGTCGGGCCACCACTCGACGCTGCTGCGCGACACCGTGCGCACGCTGCTGCAGGATCACAAGGTCTACATCACCGACTGGATCGATGCGCGGATGGTGCCGGTCGAGGTCGGCCCGTTCCACCTGCACGACTACATCGCCTACATCCAGGAATTCATCCGCCACATCGGCGCGCGCAACCTGCACGTGATCTCGGTGTGCCAGCCGACGGTGCCGGTGCTCGCGGCGATCTCGCTGATGGCGAGCCGCGGCGAGGATACGCCGCTCACGATGACGATGATGGGCGGCCCGATCGACGCACGCCGCAGCCCGACGTCGGTCAACTCGCTCGCCACCCAACACTCCACCGCGTGGTTCGAGAACAACGTGATCCACACGGTGCCGGCGAACTATCCGGGCGAAGGCCGCCAGGTGTATCCGGGCTTCCTGCAGCACACCGGTTTCGTCGCGATGAACCCGGAGCGGCATGCCCAGTCGCACTGGGATTTCTACCAGAGCCTGCTGCGCGGCGACGAGGACGACGCCGAGGCGCACCGCCGTTTCTATGACGAATACAACGCGGTGCTCGACATGGCCGCCGAGTATTACCTCGAAACGATCCGCGTCGTGTTCCAGGAATTCCGGCTGGCCGAGGGTACGTGGGACGTCGCAGGCGAGCGCGTGCGCCCGCAGGACATCCGGCACACCGCGCTGATGACGGTCGAGGGCGAACTCGACGACATCTCGGGCAGCGGCCAGACGCACGTCGCGCACGAGCTGTGCACCGGCATTCCGCAAGACCAGCGCCGCAGCCTGACCGCCGAGAAGTGCGGTCACTACGGGATCTTCTCGGGCCGCCGCTGGCGCACGATCATTTACCCGCAACTGCGCGACTTCATCCGCGAACACGAGCCGGAGCCGAAGCACGGCGCCGCGAAGGATCGCCCGGAAGCGCCGGCCACCGCGACGCTCGCGGCCGTGCCGGCGGCCGGCGACGCGCCGACCGAAACGACGCGGGCCGCCGCGGCGAAGCGCACGCGCGCGAAGGCGCCGGCTGCCGCCGTGCCCGCCAAGGCAGCACCGGCCACGAAGCGCGCCGGCAGCGGCGCCCGCGCCAAGACCGTACGCGCGCGCAAGGCCGCCTGACGCCGCGCGCCCCGACGACAAAACGCCGCCGTTGCCTGCGCACGGCGGCGTTTTTGCATCCGGCGCCCGCCCGGGCCGCCGGTTCACGCCGGTAACGGACGCCGGTCAGCGCCGCAGCAGATATGCGAGCAGCACCTCGGTGTTCATCCGGACCATCTCGGCGCGCTCGTCGGCGTCGGTGAAGTCGCGGCCGAGCGTCGCGGCAAGCGTGAAGCGGTTCGACACGATGTAGTAGCCGAGCCCCGACAGCGTCACGTAGAAGCGCAGCGGATCGACGTCGGTGCGGAACAGGCCGGCCTTCTGGCCGCGCGTCAGCACGTTGCCGAGCTTCGCGACGATCGGCGACATCATCTCGCGGATCCGCGTCGACTTGTGCAGGTAGCGCGCTTCGTGCAGGTTCTCGTTGTTGATGAGCCGGAGCAACTCCGGGTGGTCGCGGTAGTAGTCCCAAACGAAATGGGCCAGCCGCGTGACGGCTTCGACCGGCGCGACGCCGTCGAGGTCGAGCACGCGCTCGGCTTCGGTCAGCGCGGCGAACGCGTGTTCGAGCACGGCCGTGAACAGCTGCTCCTTGCTGCCGAAATAGTAATAGAGCATGCGCTCGTTGGTTTCGGCCCGGCGCGCGATCTGGTCGACGCGCGCGCCGAACAGCCCTCCACTCGCGAACTCTTCGGCTGCCGCCATCAGGATGCGGCGCCGCGTACCTTCAGGATCTCTTTTGATTTTTGGCTGATTCATGGTGGCGTTTTGCTATGTGAGCCGCGTGATCCGGACCGGCACCCCACCGCCTCGGCGCCGGCCGCCCGGGAACGGGCGCGCCGCGGGCGGCCGCCCTCCTGCTGAGCCCCTGCAAAAAAGCGGTTCGATTATGCGCACAGACGGCGTCCAGCGCAATGCGGGAAATCGGCGATAATCGAGCTTTGGCAAACCTTTCCGGCCGCGCCCGACGTGGCCGAGAGCCATTCGGCGCTGCCGCGCCCGTAGTCACCGTGACCGATTCCAAAATACTCGCGGATCGCATCGAAGATCTGCTTCCCCAGACGCAATGCACGAAGTGCGGCTATAACGGCTGCCGCCCGTACGCCGAGGCCATCGCCGCCGGCGACGCGAACTACAACCAGTGCCCGCCCGGCGGCGCCGAAGGCATCGCGCGCCTCGCGGGTCTGCTCGGCAAACCGGTGATTCCGCTGAACCCCGTCAACGGCAGCGAGCATCCGCGCGCCGTCGCCTTCATCGACGAAAGCCTGTGCATCGGTTGCACGCTGTGCATGCAGGCGTGCCCGGTCGACGCAATCGTCGGCGCGCCGAAGCAGATGCACACGATCGTCGCGTCGCTGTGCACGGGCTGCGACCTGTGCGTGCCGCCTTGCCCCGTCGACTGCATCGCGATGCTGCCGGTGACCGGCGAGCGCACCGGCTGGGACGCGTGGTCGCAGGAACAGGCCGATGCCGCGCGCGAACGCCACGACCTGCGGCTCGCCCGTCAGCGCCGCGAACGCGACGCCGCCGAAGCGCGCGCGGCTGCCCGCCGCGCGTCCGGCGCAGCGAAGCCCGCCGCCGCCGCACAGCCCGGCCCCC